>CAZATP010000045.1:0-23433 GCA_964488095.1 uncultured Chryseobacterium sp. | reverse complement strand
GACCGATGACCACCACCACGCCACCGCCCGGACAACCGCCATGCTCCTCATACATGTCGTAACCTGCAAAGGCGCCTATTTCGATGGTTTCCGTTCCCTCATCAACGAGGGCCTTCACACGCTCGCGGGCGGTCATTTTGCCCTTTTCGTGCTCTTTCTCAATACGTTTCGGTCCACCGCCCAGATAGATTTTCTGCAAGCGCGACTCCATCCTGGAGATCAGCTGCTTCATAACGTCCTCGTTGCGGTTGAAATCAATGTCCACTTTCACAGTCAGTCTTCTTTTTAGGGTCGCCAAAGATAGGCTTTGGGCATTGGTGGCATCACAGTGAATCGGTCAGCGGAGGTCTTGGGGCAACGGCAAAAAAAATCCCCTTCAGAACCTTGTCCGAAGGGGATTTGCCAAGTCTTGCGACCGGGATTATTTCATACGCTTCTCCTTGATACGGGCTTTCTTACCTGTGAGGTCGCGGAGATAGAAGATTCTGGCCCTGCGCACAACACCGCGCTTGTTCACCTCGATGCTGGTGATGCTCGGGTTGCTGAAAGAGAAGATACGCTCAACACCAACTCCACCACTGATTTTCCTCACTGTGAAAGTCTCAGTGGCACCTGTTCCACTGCGCTGAAGCACAACGCCTTGGAATTTCTGAGGGCGGGTTTTGGCACCCTCTGTGATAAGGTATTCAACGGTGATGGTATCACCGCCCTTGAATTCAGGGTGCTCAATCCTTTTGTTGAAACCGTCCCTTACTTGGCTGATAATCGCGTCCATGTGACTGTGTATCTCTTATGAAGTGCCCGAAAAACGGGAGCGCAAAAGTAGATGATTTTCCGAATGGGCCATCACCTTATAGAAAATGTTCAAGTGGTCGGCCTCAAGTTCGGTCGGCAGCGTTCAGATGACGCACAGTTCCGTACGCAAGTAGAAACTGACCGGAGAGGTAGAGGCTCATGTTCAGCACCTGATCGTGCGCGAAATCGACCACGAACTTGTTCCAAGCGATGACACAATCGGATAGGATGAACAGCACAGCGCCCACCACAATCAGCTTGAAATCTTCTGCAGGCACATGCCCGTGACGAAGGGCCGATGCGATTCCCATGGCCGTGATGACCATGGTGTAGGCCAGCACAGGCACGTACATCTCCCCAAGTCCGCTTTCCATCTGAAAGAAGAATACTCCAGTGAAAATCCCGAACAATGCAGTGATGCCTACGGCTTTCGCCCACGAGAAGGGTGCAGCTGATCTTCGGATGCTGCCTACGAAGGCGGCTGTGTAGCCAAGGTGGGCAATGAGAAAGAACGACAGACCTGCAATGAAGAACAGCGGGTTGTCACGGTCCAACATAAGGGCAATATCACCGAACCATGAAAGCAGAAGACCGAACTGCATCAGCCGGTAAAAACCGCTTGCACTGCTTTTAACAGACCTGTGCAGCATGAACATGAGCACGGGCATGAACATCGGCTTCACTATGAGGTGAAGCGTGCTCAATTCAAAATAAAGGATGGCCAGATGGCAGAGGGTCAGCAGGCCATAAAAGATGGCGAATGGACGCAGGGCAGGGGTCATGAAAGGCGTGGTTCTGATTTTGGGGTCGGGCTGGTTCTCAGTTGCCGGGAGACACGTGCGAACCAGAAGAAGTTCAGCAGCGCGAAGATACCCGAATAGCGCATGATCTCGGTGAAGTGCGATGATTCCCAGAAGAGCAGGGCCACCAGCAATGTGGACATGATGCGGCCATACTCTACCGGAATGACCCATGGCCGATTCTCAAAGAGCCCACCGAGAGTGACGAGACCCACGAGAACATAGCATCCTGTTGCAGCCATCTCTGGCCACGAGAGCTTGGATTCGAAGAACAGCAGGGCTGTCGCGATACCTAAAAGCACCGTGAAGATCACCACAACATAGAGATGATTCCGTTGTACGGCATCGGGGTCGTACTTGATGAATCGCTTCGGGTCCACATCTTTCGGATACTGTTGTCCGCCCAGATAATCAGGTTGCCATCCCGGAGGTTTCAGGAAGACCAGGACCCTGTCTTTCAGGTTGGAGGCCTTTGAGGAAAGCTCCCACAGATCCTTCCAATAGTGCACATTGGCCCAGAGCGGGTTCCAACTCGCCAATGGCGTGGTGATGCCGTATACCACTTCCTCCTCCTCTTCCTGAAACGTGCCGAACAGGCGGTCCCAGATGATGAGCGAGCCAGCGTGGTTCTTGTCTATGTACTTCGGATTGCTTCCATGATGCACCCTGTGGTGGGACGGGGTGTTCAGTATCCACTCCAATGGCCCCATTTTACCTATCGCACGGGTATGGATCCAGAATTGGTAAAGCGTGTTGAATGCGCTGACGGTAATGAACATGACAGGCTGAAAACCTACCAGTGCCAACGGGAGGTAGAATACCCACGAAAAGCTGTTCTGCAGCCACGACTGACGGAGTGCCACACTAAGATTGTACTCCTCGCTCTGATGATGTACCACATGTGCGGCCCAGAGAGCATTGATCTCATGGCTAAGTCGGTGGAACCAGTAGTAGAAGAAATCGACCCCGAGGAAAAGAATGATCCAGTTCAGAAGGTTGTTCTGCAAAGTGAATAACCGATAATGCTCATAAAGGAAAAGATATCCATAGAAGAGCGCGGTCTTGAGAAATATGCCGGTGACCTGCTGTCCGATACCAAGACCGATGTTCGCGATGGAATCATTGAGACGGTAGAGTCTCACACCCTTCCAAAGGGAGTAGAGCAGTTCAATCCCGATGAGAATGAAAAAGGCCGGAATGGCCAAGGCTATGTAGTTCACTTCCATTGGGCTAAATGTAGCACTGCGACCTGAATGATGCGGTCGTGGTCAAGGCTTTCCGTACTTGGACATCATTTTGGACTCAAGGCCGAGAGAACGTCTAAATTTGCTCGGATGAAAGAGTACCTGCTCAACCTTCCGATGGTCATGCGCTTCCGCAAGAGCGTGGGAAGGTACTTTCTTGAAAAACAATTGGAAGGGCTCAAGCGGGAAAGTGCAGGGATACCTCTCCGGGAGGCCAAGCGCATCGGCATCCTTTTCAGTGGTGAGGATGATGACACGCTGAAATCCGTCACGGATTTTGTGGAAGAGCTGCGTAAATCTGGCAAGAGCGTGCGCTGCATGGGCTATGTGCAGAGAGAGAAGGCGGCTGAGACACTTCGCACCGCTTGGAGCCTGGAGTTCTTCACACAGGCCGATCTCAACTGGTTTTTCAGGCCCGAGAGCAGGCATACTTTAAGTTTTCTTGAGGAACCGTTCGATCTGCTCATCGACCTGCGTCTTCAGCGCACCATGCCGTTGCCGTTCATGGTCGCGCTTTCAAGAGCGAAATTCAAGGTGGGATGTCATCATGAGGATGAGAAAGTGGTGCATGACCTAATGATCCGGTCCGATGAGAGTATCAGTCTCCCCGAGTTCATTGGACAGTTGCGGCATTATCTGGAAATGGTAGGGCCGAGAAGTGATGTCAAGAGATAATTCAATCGTAAAATGGCTAAGGAGTTGAATCTGAAAGGTACAGGTGTGGCCATGGTCACGCCTTTCGATGGGAATGGGAAGGTTGACCACGAGGCACTGAAAAGGCTTACCTCGTTTCTGGTGGATGGCGGTGTGGACTATCTCGTGGTGATGGGAACCACGGGTGAGAGCGTCACTCTCTCAAAGAGCGAGAAGAAAGAAGTGCTGCAGACGGTGCTGGCCACGAATGCGGGCCGGATTCCAGTGGTGCTCGGAGTAGGGGGCAACAACACGGCCGAACTCTGCGATGAACTTGGTCATCTGGACACATCGGGCATTTCCGCCATACTCTCTGTCTCCCCGGCCTACAATAAACCCACTCAGGAAGGTATCTACGCCCACTACAAGGCGGTTTCAGAGAGTAGTCCATTGCCGATTATTCTGTACAACGTTCCCGGTCGCACGGGGTCGAACATGACTGCCGCCACCACCCTGCGCCTTGCCCGCGATTTCAGCAATATCATCGGCATCAAGGAGGCCTCTGGCAATGTGGAGCAGTGCATTGATATTCTCAAGCGTAGGCCTTCCGATTTTCTTGTCATCAGCGGAGATGACAACCTGACTCTTGCGCTCATCGCCTTTGGGGCGGATGGCGTAATATCTGTCGTGGGCAACGCCTTCCCCAAACACTTTTCTGATCTGGTGAGGTCAGCGCTGGGCGGTGACTATGTCGCGGCCAGATCGTTGCAGTATCGGCTCTTCGACATCATCAACATGCTGTTTGCCGAAGGCAATCCCGGAGGCGTCAAATGCGCGCTGAAAGAACTGGGCATATGCGAGGAACATATGCGATTGCCGCTGGTGCCTGTTTCCGATGCGCTTCGCCAGAAACTGACGGAGCATGTGAAAGCCTTCTTCTAAAAGGCGTAGGTGGCAGATCGCTTGGCATCGCCAGACCACTTCACCACCAATTTGCCTGTGGCCAGTGGCTTCAAGGTGGCGAGGTTGAACTTCAGCGTTTCGCGGATCAGGGCGCGACAAGGGTCTGGACCATCCTTCACCTCATGTTTCAGATGCAGAATGGACTGAGGAGGAAGGCTTTTGAGCACAGACCCATTGGAGTACATCTTCCAACCGTGTTCGCGGCATCCGCCCCCGTGCTGCACCCCCACAATGAGCGTATCGCCCGAGATGTCCCATGAAGTGACAGTGAAATCCACGTCCTTCTCGCTGTGCTGCACCGATGCATCAGTGACGATAGACCTCAATTCCTGTTTTGTTTTGGGCGGTTGCTTGGTCTCTTTGGCCATCGGTTCGGTCTGCTGACCATTGTTCTTGCAGCCAATGAAAATGGCCATCGGGATGAGAAGAGTGAGAAATTTCATGGTGACGTTTTTTTGGGTTGAAACGCAAGTGTTGGATGCCTACTTGAAAAGCTCTTCCAATTTCCGCTCCAGTTCTGCACCGCGCAGGCCTTTCGCAAGAATCTTGCCCTCCGCATCCACCAGAAAAGTCATCGGTATGCCTTCCAGATTGTAGGTGGGAACAAAGCTCGACTGCCAGAAACGGAGCTCTGACCCATGTTTCCACGTCAGTTGATCATCCTTGATGGCCTGTAGCCAGGCATCCTTGTCCTTGTCAAGGCTGACCCCGAAAATCTCGAAGCCCTTGTTGCGGAATCGGTTGTAGAGACGCACCACATTCGGATTCTCCATGCGACAGGGACGACACCACGCAGCCCAGAAATCGATGAGCACCACTTTGCCTCGGAAATCAGATAGTTTGATGGGATTCCCATCCGGGTCTGAGATGGCGATTTCTGGCGCCATACCCCCGACCGAGGTGCGCTGAGCCGCCTGCTGCTGTGCTCGGATGTCCGTCACGCGGGCATTGAAAGTGGTCACGTATTCTGATTTGGGCATGCTGGCCATGAGCGCATCGGCCACTTCTTGGAATTTGTCAGGATGCTCCTGTGGGTTCAGCGCCTGCACAGCAGAGAGGCTGACAAGGCTGCCCAGATTGCGGTCGATGAAGTCATAGACGAACTTGGTCTTTTCGGCCTGCTTGGCATTGAAAAGAGGCTCCAGGATGGCCGTGAGCGAATCGCTGTTGGCCTCCGAGCGGTATTGTGCGAAAACCTGACGCAGGCTGTCGCTTTCCTCAAAATTCTTCCGCAGGTAACGGTCCAGTTCCCTCAGGCTCTCCGAACCTTTAGATCCTGTGACCTCGTAACTTTTATAGAAATCGAGCGCATTTCCACTGACTGTTACCTGCTCATCCGGTGCAATCTGAAGCACCACGAAGTTGTTCCCACCAAGCCGTACGCGGTAGAAGCCTGGTTCGGTGATCTCTGTGGCAATCTTGAATTCCCCTTTGGAGTTGATGGTGGTAGAGTCCAACGGTACCACAGCGCTCGAAGTGAGTTTTTCCAGCACAGCGGTCTCTCCAACGGCATTGGTAACGGTGCCTTTCACGTAACTGCCATTATCGCATCCAATGACTGAAAGGGCACACAGGGCAAGAACGGGTATTGAAGGTCTCATTTACGTATGTTTTTAACAGCGCCCAAAGTTAGATGCTTCACCTGTGCTGCCCTTCCTATACTTGCAAACATGAGGAACCCCCAACTGAACGCTTTTTTTGCCGCGATCGAAGATGCGTGGAAGCTCCGTTTGATGGAGCAACTGCGGGATGTCTTTCTCGATTGCGGACTCACGGAGACCAAGAAGTGGGGAGCCCCGGTCTACGTGGGCAGGTCAAATGTGCTGTCGATGGCAGCGTTCAAAAATCATGTGAGCATGTGGTTCTTCGAAGGCGTGCATCTCACCGATTCCGCCAATGTGTTGGTGGCGTCCGCAGAGCGGACCAAGGCACTTAGAAAATGGGAGTTCCAAGAGAACTCCGCCATTGATGCTGAATTGATACGTTCCTATGTGCTGGAGGCGATGGAGAACGACCGGAAAGGAGTGAGGACCGCACCTGTCAGGAATGTCGATCTGGTAATTCCCGTTGAATTGACTGAAGCTTTGGAGCAGCACCCCGATGCAAAGCAAGCGTTCATGGCCATGCCGCTCTCTCATCGCAGGGAGTATGCTGACCACGTGGCCGAGGCCAAGAGGGAGGAGACCCGCAAGCGTAGGGCCGAGAAATGCATCGCCCTCATCCGAAGGTCGGAGGGGCTGCACGACAGATACCGATGATGACGCTCCGTCAGGCCGCAGAGCGCTTCAGTTCCAGCACAGTGATTTCTGGCGGGATGCCCACTCGGCCCATGAAACCAAGAAACCCTAGGCCTCTGTTCACATAGAGGAACTGCTCCCCTTTACGGTAGAGACCGGCCCATTGGCGATAGACATACTGTACCGGGCTCCACTTGAAACCGGGAATCTCTATGCCGAACTGGAAACCATGCGTGTGACCGCTCAGGGTCAGGTCTATAGCTGGATGTTCCGGAACCACTTGCGCTTCCCAATGGCTCGGGTCATGGGAGAGCAGAATCTTGAACGGAACGTCCTGCAGGCCACGGACAGCTTTGTTCAGGTCACCGTATTTAGGGAAATGCATCGCAGCGCCCCAATTCTCAATGCCAATGATGGCCAGTCGCTCTCCGTTCCTTTCCAGAACGTGCGATTCATTCATGAGCAGCTTCCACCCTGCGTCCCGCTGCAGCGCTTTCAGACGGTTCAGGTTGTTGGCCTTGGCCACGGGGTCGGGCCATTGCACATAATCGCCATAGTCATGGTTGCCCAGAACAGAGAACACGCCCAAGGGTGCCGAGAGGCGCGAGAGTTGCTCGAGAAACGGCTCAGCCTCATCGGCAATATTGTTCACCATGTCACCGGTGAAAAAGATGAGGTCGGGCTTCTGGTCCATAATGAGGTCGAATGCCTTGCGGATGGCATCGGTCGAGGCGAAGCTTCCTGTGTGCATGTCTGATATCTGCACGATGCGCAGCCCATCGAACGACAGTGGCAACCTGCTTGAGCTGATGGTCTCCCTGCGTATGGTGAAATTGAAGGCGGTGCGCACCATGCCATAGATCATGGCCGTGAAAGGAAGCGCTGCCGCGACCAGACTGGCGTTGGCCACAAACCTTCTGCGGTCGGCCAAGAAGGGCTCGTTACTTCCGCCCACGGTTCGGAACAGGCCTTCTGCCAACCGGAAGATGTCCTCTCCGAAAAGAATGACAATCCCAAGCAGCTTCGGAATGGTGAGCACCATCATGATGCTCGCCAGATAGAAGCGCTGATAGGGCAGCAGGCTGGGCACCAGCAGTCCGATACAGAGCACGGAAAGGCTCAGCACCGTGGTGGACCAATAAGCCACCGGTAGCCACTTGATTGACCGGAGTTCTGCTGCGGGAACGAACTGCCGCACGGCCTGATAGAAATACAGGTCGACAAGCATGAGGAAAATGGCAGCAATCGCAATACGTATCATAGGAGGGAAGTGGCACTGAGAACCACTGTGCGGCAAGAAGGTTCGCAAAGGTAGCAGGGCTCAAGGGGCGTGTCAGTCACAAAGCCTGTTAACTTCGTGAAGGATTCTGACCATGGAAAAGAAACGTTGCGGCTGGGTCACCTCAGACCCGCTTTATATAGCCTACCACGATACGGAGTGGGGGGTGCCGGTGCATGACGACCGCAAGCTGTTCGAATACCTCACCCTCGAGACTTTCCAGGCGGGATTGAGTTGGCTCACTGTGCTGCGCAAACGTGAGAATTTCCGAAAGGCGTTCGCAGGTTTTGATGTGGTCAAAGTGGCGGAATTTGATGAGGAACAGGTGGATAGGTTGATGTCTGATGCAGGCATTATCCGAAACAGGGCAAAGATCCGCGCGGCTGTCACCAATGCCCGGGCCTTCATCCGTGTCCAGCATGAATTCGGTTCGTTCGACCGCTACATCTGGGAATTCGTTAACCACAAACCGGTGTTGAATGCCCGTTCGAGTATCAGCGAAATTCCTGCATCGACCGAGATATCGGATGCATTGAGCCGTGACCTGAAGCTGAGAGGGTTCAGATTCGTGGGGTCAACAGTGATCTATGCCCACATGCAGGCCACGGGCATGGTGAACGACCACACCACCGATTGTTTCCGATGGAATGAGGTTTCGATTAAATAGTTCCGAAGTGCGAACTTTCATGAGAGGCTCCCGTTCAACGCTCAACTAAGAAGCAAAGGTCATGATACAGGACATTGAAAAAGAAGCCATAGAAGGTCTCACTTTCCCCAAAGATGAACTTCACCTCGGTGCAGAAGATCGCAATTCACTGAGAAAGCAATTGGACCAAGCCTCCACTCTCGGAAATCTGGAAAAGTACAAGGTCCGCATCCTTTTTGAGGATTCTGAAGGCAAGAAGACCGTTCACACCACCATTTGGGGCGTGACAGAGAAGAACATTCTGCTGAAAGGAGGCAGAAGCATCCCCGTACATCGCATTCACTCCATCTCGTTCACTTAAAAATAGAGGTCATGAAAAGAAGGTCTGCTGTCCGGAATAGGGCGGCAGGCCTTTTTGCTGCTGTGCATGCGCCCGAATCTCATTCAGTATTCATCCGAAACGTACCGTACGTGAAATGAGACATCGTGACATCTGTCACACCCTGTGCATATGTGCAGCGGTACCTTTGCACTCGAATCAAGTGTTAACCCACTCAACATACGTGAAATGAGACATCTTATTCTTGCAGCAATGTTTGCCTTAGGGCTGATCTCCTGTTCCAACGGTCAGGTTAAAACGGCTGATGTCGGTGAGCATCATGTTATCCCAGCGGAGGAGTTCGCCAAGCGACCCGAGGGTGCGCAGTTGGTGGATGTAAGGACTCCGGGAGAGTGGAGTGGTGGAATCATCAAAGGGGCTTTACTCTATGACATCTCTGCTGCCGATTTTGAGAAGAAGGTTGATGCCTTGGACAAGAAGAAGCCGGTCTACGTGTATTGTGCAGTAGGCGGCAGAAGTGGGACTGCATCAGAACTCATGAAAAGCAAAGGTTTCAAGGTCTATGACCTCAAAGGGGGCATGGGTGCTTGGTCATCCAAGGGCATGCCGACCGTTAAACCCTGATCTGCAATTGCCATGCTGTTGAGAAAAGGATTGCTTCCCTTTCATCTGCTGTTTGCAGGCATGTTTTTCGCTGTTGCATGCTCTGGTCCGGTGAGCACTGTCGAGGATAGCGGTCTGCAATTGATGCAAGGAGATTCTGCTGCGATTTTCATGCAGCGTGGCAAGATGGTGGCCGATTCGGTCGGGTCGGTGCTCAAGGGGAACCTTATGCGGGCAATGGGAGAGGGAGGCCCCGCGAGTGCGGTGGAATTCTGTAATGTGAATGCGACTCCGCTGACGGCCACCTTGTCGGACACCTTTGGATTGGAGGTGAAGCGCACCACCAATCGCATTCGAAATCCTACGAACGCGCCTTCAGATCTTGAAAAGAGAGTCATAGACTCCTACCACGCGGAAAAGTCAAAAGGTCTAGCACTCGGACCAAAGTTGGTTTTAGACGAAATGGGCCGGAAGGTCTTTTTTGCACCAATATTCACCGCAGGCCCCTGTCTGGTCTGCCACGGTAATGAGGCGAACATGGACACCGACCTGCGGGAGCGATTGGCTGAACTCTACCCCAACGACCAGGCGAAAGGCTACAGCATTGATGAACTGAGAGGCATCTGGAGCATAACATTCAAAAACAATTGAGTCATGGCTAATTTCAATGAAATCATCAAAAGCGAGAAACCTGTTCTGATCGACTTCTTCGCAACATGGTGCGGCCCGTGTAAGATGATGGGGCCTATTTTGGAGGACGTGAGCCGGAAAATGGGCGATAAGGCCCGTGTGCTCAAGATCGATGTGGACCGCAACCCGCAGGTGGCGGCCAAGTATCAGATTCAGAGTGTGCCTACCATCATGCTGTTCAAGAATGGCAAGATGCTTTGGAGACAGTCGGGTGTGGTGAGGGCTGACCAATTGGTCAAGGTCATTGAGCAGCATTCGTGATGGAAAAGTATTTTGACATTTTCCTCCGGTCGTTTGGAGAATACTGGGGGTACCTGAAGAGCGAGATACTCTTCACCTACGACTATAAGCCCTGGTGGGAGAATTACTTCTATTGGCTCATCCTGCTTTCTGTGGTTGTCTGGAGCTTGGAGTTGATTTCGCCTTGGCGAAAAGGTCAGAAGGCCATCCGCAGGGATTTCTGGCTCGATGCATTCTACATGTTCTTCAATTTCTTCCTGCTCTCGCTCATCGGCTACAATGCGATATCTAACATCGGTGTGGCGCTCTTCAACGACTTCCTCGGTCTGTTCGGTATCAGTAATCTGGTAGCGATTGAAGTGGGCTCGTGGCCTGTGTGGGCGCAGTTTGCCCTCATGTTCATCGTGGCCGATTTCATTCAGTGGAACGTGCATCGCCTGCTGCATGCAGTGCCTTGGCTATGGGAGTTCCACAAGGTGCACCACAGCGTGAAGGAGATGGGATTTGCCGCTCATCTCCGATTCCATTGGATGGAGACCATCGTATACAAGTCCATTCAGTACATCCCTTTGGCGATGATCGGTTTCGGACTGCAGGATTTCTTCATCCTGCACATGTTCACGGTACTCATCGGGCACCTGAATCACGCCAATCTCAACTTGGACTATGGCCCGCTGCGCTATGTGCTCAACAATCCGAAGATGCACATCTGGCACCATGCGAAGCAGATGCCTGAAGGATATGCGAACGGGATCAATTTCGGGATTACGCTGAGTCTGTGGGACTACCTGTTCGGCACTGCAGTGATTCCATCCGAAGGCCGCGACATCGAGCTGGGATTCGATGGTGATGAGGCGTTCCCGCAGACATTCGTTGGGCAGTTGGGGCATGGCGTCACCGGTCGGCCTTGAGAAACACATGATGCAGAAGCGGTGTGAGCCGCGTTTGCAGGCGTTACGATTACTGCGTGCTTCAACGTATTGTGCTGATTGACCTCTGTTTAACATTGAGGCCGCATTCTGTAAACCTTACATTTGCGCGATTCACAACCCCATCCTCCCTATTATGCGTAGAGAAAGCCTTGATTTCCTGGAACGTTATCTGAACAACGCCTCTCCCACCGGTTTTGAGTCCAGTGGTCAGCGTCTGTGGCTCGATTACATCCGCCCGTATGTGGATGACTATTTTGCAGACACATATGGCACGGTGGTCGGAGTCATCAATCCCAAGGCCAAGTACAAGGTGGTGATCGAGGCACATGCCGATGAGATCTCGTGGTTTGTGAACTACATCACCAAAGAAGGGCTCATCTACCTGAAGCGCAACGGTGGTTCTGATCATCAGATTGCACCCTCCAAGCGGGTGAACATCCATACCAAGAAGGGTATTGTGAAAGGTATTTTCGGTTGGCCCGCCATCCACGTGCGTAACGACAAGACCGAAGAGGCCCCGAGCCTGAAGAACATTTTTCTCGATCTGGGCTGCAACAGTGCCGAGGAGGTGGAGAAGCTGGGTGTGCACGTGGGCTGTGTGGTCACGTTCGATGATGAGATGATGATGCTCAACGACCGCTACATAGTGGGCCGCGCATTGGACAACCGTATCGGTGGCTTCATGATCGCGGAGGTGGCACGTCTGCTCAAGGAGAAGAAGAAGAAGCTCCTGTTCGGGCTGTATATCGTGAATGCGGTGCAGGAGGAGGTGGGCCTGCGCGGTGCGGAGATGATCGCGCATCGCATCAAGCCCGATCTGGCCATTATCACAGATGTGTGTCACGACACACAGACCCCGATGTATGACAAGAAATCGCAGGGCGACCTGACGGCCGGCAAGGGTCCGGTGCTCACCTACGGTCCAGCGGTGCACAACAATGTGCTGAATGCCTTGATCGAAGTGGCCGAGTCGAAGAAGATACCGTTCCAGCGCGCAGCTGCCTCGCGGGCCACGGGAACCGATACCGATGCGTTCGCCTATGCAGGTGAGGGCGCTGCTTCTGCGCTTATCTCCCTTCCGCTCAAATACATGCACACCACGGTTGAGTCTGTTCACAAGGAGGACGTGGACAACGTGATCAAGCTCATCTATGAGACCCTGTTGAGCCTGAAGGACGGTCATGATTTCAGCTACATCAAGTAGTTGGAGCATCTTTGCTGACGCGTGATGGTGGTCGGCAAGCCCGGAAATGATGTGAAGCGATTGCTCGATGTGCTTGAAAAGGCACAGAGTAAAGGCACGTCCGTTTACCCGAAAGGCATTTTCCCTTCCCAGCGTTATCAGCCGCATCTTGGCATTGTGCGCGAGGATGACAACGTTTTCTTCACCGCTTGCATCGTCCATGTCCTTCAGGGCATCAGTGCAATGCTGACGGAGGAGGAGTTGGCCATAGTGCAGCGCATCAGCGATTCCGCCCTCTCTGCCTATCCGCTCTATCGCAACAAGGACGGACTGGACACCTACAACTACTGGCGAACCAGGCCCAGTGGCCATTTCCCGAATGGGAACCTGATGCACCGTCTCGAGCATTTCCGCATTCCGGACGATGTGGATGACACGGCCCTCGTGATGCTTACCGAGCAGGCATCACGCGAACGGGTGGCCGCACTGCGCGAGAAACTGAAGGGACATGCCAACCTGGCCTACAGGAGGGCGAGGAACACCCTGCCAGAATACCGCGATCTGAAAGTGTATTCCAGTTTTATCGGAAAGCATATGTATATCGATTTCGATGTCTGTGTGCTCAGCAATCTCATGCGCCTCATCCTTCGCCATTTTCCCGATGACCTGAATGCATACGACCGCGACTCATTGCATTTCATCTGCGAGGTGGTGCGCAAGCGGCAGCACATCGCCATGCCTTATCGTGTGGCCCCGCAGTACTCCACAACGCCCCTCATTCTCTACCATCTTGGCAGATTGCTGCCGATGCTGCCTAAGGAATTCGCTGATATCCGTCCACAGGTGACCGCTGAGCTTCTGCAATGGCACACGGAACTTCCGCTGGGCATAGATAAACTCCTGTTGGAGAATGTTTTGTTGAAATCATCCGTTCCCTTTTCCAGCCAAGTGGAGTGTTCGGATGAGGTGGCGGGTGACCGCCATTTCTATTACTTCATAGCCGGTATGCTCACAGCCTTTGAAGGCGATGTGGTTCAATGGCTGGCAGAGTCACCTCGGACCCATCTGCGCTATCGAAGTGAGGCCTTCAATCTGACGCTCCTTATAGAGAACCGCGTGCTGAGACGCACACGCTGAACGCATCAGAGCTCCATGCCCACGATGGTAACATCGTCCATCTGCATCTCGTGCCCTTTCCATTCGTGGAAGGCCTTGTGCAGCAATGCACCATGGTCCCCGAGCGGCCTGGACTGTATACTGCCGATGAGTCGAACAAGATTCTTTCGGTAGAATTTCTTTCCCTTCGGGCCTCCGAACTGGTCCTGGAATCCATCGCTCAGCAGATAAAGCCTGTCGCCCTTGGAGTAGGGGATGGTGCTCACCGGAAATTTTTTTGTTCCGCCCGTGCTCAGGCCTCCGATGGTCAGTTTTGTGGATTCGAGCTCCTGTAGTCCGTTCTGCGTTATGAAAAGCCCAGACTGTTGTGCCCCAGCGAAGGAGACCGTGTTCTTCTTCCGGTCGATGATGCAGAGCGACATGTCCATGCCGTCATTGATGGAGTTGATGGACCGGTCTCGTTTCAGAAGACGTTCCAGCCCCTTGTCCATTTCGGTGAGGATGCGCCCAGCATCTGTTTCACGGTGTTCAATGATGACCTGGTTGAGCAGATTGTTGCCTATCATGCTCATGAGTGCCCCCGGAACTCCGTGCCCTGTGCAGTCCACCACGGCAACATAGGTGAGGTGATAGTAGCGGTGCGACCAGTAGAAATCACCGCTAATGATGTCTTTTGGCAGATAGAGTACCGTGGATGCGGTGAAGCACTCCTCCAATTCCTTTTGGTCGGGCAGAATGGCATGCTGGATGCGGTTGGCGTAGTTGATGCTGTCTGTTATGTCGTCATGCATCACCTGAAGTTCGGCTGTTCGCTCCTTCACGCGGAGTTCCAGTTGCTCATTGACAATCTGCAGGTCGGACTCTGCCTTGGATAGACGCTGCTTATCGCGGATCTGGTCCATGATCTCATTGCTGAAATACATCCCCAGGATTCCCGCAAGCGGAATGAATCCCATGCGTGTGATCAGTTCAGCCGCTTCCAAATCACTGTTCGGGTCGTACAAGAAAATTACTGCATAGAGCAGGAGGAAGATGATGGCGGAGATGCCGGTCTCCACGGCTGAGAAACGGGCGGCCACAGAGATGATGGAGATGTACCAGATCACATAGAACGGGGAGTCCATGGAACCAGTGGCAATGATCCACAGGGCAGTGGTGATACCATCGGCTAGCGTGGTGAAGTAGTTCGTGCGAAACAGGGCAATGGTCCTGTAAGGTTCGGCAAAGAGAACGAATACACTGTATGCTATGCCGCCCACCATGATGAAATTGGCCAGCGTGGCAAATTCAGGGTCGGGTTCCATGAACAGGCAGTACACCACTGCACTGAACACACTGAAAAGCAATCTCAGCACCGCAATGTGCCTTTCGGCCGTATGCAATTTCTCCTTGACTGCTTCGTGTTGGGTCATTGCCTCTAACTTGTCGGACTGCGATGATGTTTTTACTTCACAATACGATGTAGGTTGACAATAGTTCGTGCCGTTCATCGAAATATGCCCTTGGCCGTGAAGTCATAAATGCCGACCTTTGTACCCTCATCAGCAGTTGGGGCCTTGCATGCGTTCATCGTGTGGCCTCACCGTCATCCGGGCCTTTCTGTTCGCCTGACTTTTCCTTCCAGTGACTGCACTGAGCTGTTTTTCATCCCTTAAAAACCATTCCCATGGCCAAGTCACAGCACTCATTCATGAAGCGGCAGCGCGAAATCGACAAGAAGAAGAAGGCCACTGCCAAGCGCGAGAAGCGAGAGGACAAGAAGAACATGCCGGCAGGCAGTGGTCCAGAGGTGGTGTCATATGTTGTGAACCATGGCATCGTGATCGGGAGCACAGGCGATGGGTCCATTGCTCCGCGCAGTGTGGAGCCTGAGTTGAAGCCCGAGAAGTCCACGGAAGAACCTGCGAAACGCGGCAGTTAACGTTGACGGTCAGTCTTTTGAAGGTCTGCGCTCCTCCGTTCGCAGTTCGGCCTGTGACATACGCCAATCCTCAATGAGGCGGTCGTTGCCCGACAACAGTATGTCAGGTACTTTCCAACCCTTGTATTCTGCCGGGCGGGTATAGACCGGAGGGGCCAGCAGACCGTCCTGATGACTGTCGAACAGGGCCGAGGTCTCGTCTGAGATGACGCCCGGTATGAGCCTCACCACAGCATCGCACACAACAGCTGCAGGCAGTTCCCCACCGGTGAGCACATAGTCGCCAATCGAGATTTCCCTTGTGATGAAGTGCTGGCGAACACGTTCGTCCACACCCTTGTAGTGCCCGCAGAGAATCATGATATTGCCCAATGAGCTGAGTCTGTTGGCAGTGGGCTGATCGAACAGCGGTCCATCGGGTGTCATGTAGATGATCTCGTCATACGCACGCTCGGCCTTCAGGCTGGAGATGCAGTTGTCGATCGGCTCGATGCGCATCACCATCCCGGCACCGCCTCCGAACTGATAGTCGTCCACCCGGCCATGCTTGTCATCACTCCATGTTCTAAGGTCGTGGACATGGATCTCTACCAGTCCTTTGTCCTGCGCCCGTTTGAGGATGCTGTGGCTGAAAGGGCCCTCAAGCAGCTGAGGGTGAATGGTGATGATGTCGAAACGCATCATTCCTTGTAAGATATCAGCTCCACATGGAGCGAGGACATCTGTTGCAGGTCCATGCCTGTCTCTTCCACGTCCGTGTCCAGTTCGTTGAAGTACCAGTTGACGGTTACGGGCAGACCCTTACTCACGAGTTCCTCAAGTTTGCGCAGCATCTTGAAGATGGTGAGTATGTTGGAAGTGTTATAGTACTCAAGACGTATCTCTACCGTGGTCTTCGGGGCAGGGGAGGGAAGATAGATCTTCTCCAACCAGTTGAATACCGGACCGAAGAAGGCGTTGGCATCTTCCGCGTACGATTTTCCTACGATGCTGAAATCGCCATTCCCAGAATCCATGCGCAGTTCTGGAGTGTGTTCAGTGGGGGCTACCGCGAAAATCATGATTGCTCATTATCGTGCCCGAAAGTACAAAGTATCCAAAGCGATGCGTGCAGCTGGTCATGGGTGGTCCGAAGCCCGTATTTTCGCGGCAAATCGAGTTCATGCAGCCCATACGCCACGATTGGACCCGCGAAGAGGTCTTGGAGATTTACAACCGGCCTCTTATCGACCTCATTCATGAGGCCGCAACCGTTCACCGTGAGTACCATGACCCTCACGAGGTGCAGGTGAGCACCCTGCTCAGCATCAAGACAGGCGGCTGCCCTGAGGATTGTGCCTATTGCCCACAGGCGGCCCGCTATCACACCAAGATAGAGAAGAACGACCTGATGACCGTGGAGCAGGTGAAGGACGCGGCAACCAAGGCCAAGGCCGCAGGTTCGTCCCGTCTGTGCATGGGGGCTGCTTGGCGCAATGTCAAGGACAATGAGGAGTTCGATCAGGTGCTCGACATGGTGCGCACCGTCTATGAACTCGATATGGAGGTGTGCTGCACATTGGGCATGGTCACGGAGCAACAGGCCAAGCGTTTGGCCGCAGCCGGTCTTTATGCCTACAACCACAATCTCGACACGAGCGAGGAGCATTACAAGGAGATCATCTCCACCCGGGCCTATGAGGACCGTCTTGCCACGTTGGAGAACGCACGCAAGGCCAAGCTCACTGTGTGTTCGGGCGGCATCATCGGTATGGGCGAGCAGCCCGAGGACCGTTGCGGCATGCTCGTGGCACTGGCCAATCTGACTCCACATCCTGAATCGGTACCCATCAATGCCCTTGTGGCCGTGGAAGGAACTCCTCTTGAGGATCAGCGTCCCACGCCCATCTGGGAAATGGTTCGTATGATAGCGACCACACGCATCGTGCTCCCCACCACCACTGTGCGTCTTTCCGCTGGTCGCACGCAGATGACCGAGGAGGGGCAGGCGCTGTGTTTCTTGGCCGGTGCGGGTTCCATCTTCGCAGGCGACAAACTGCTTACCACTCCGAACCCCGATTTCAACAGTGACATGATGCTGTTCGGCCATTTGGGACTGGTGCCGAAGAAGCCCTACAAGAAAGGTGACCGCCCTCAGGTGGACGACACCTACAAGGAGCGTCCAGAGGCCACAGAGCCAGTGAAATGGGCCCGTCCTGGTCACGTCATTCCCCGTAACGAGGAGAAATCCCTCAAGAAGTCCAAGGTCTGAGGTGTACGCGGACGCATCTGGATCCGGAGCGATTTGCAAAGTGCAGTAGCGTTATTGGTTTCCCCAACCTCTGAAATGCCGAGACCTACGCTCAACGAACTGCTGACCAAAAAGCTTGAGCAGCGCAGAGAGTCTGGCCTTCTGCGCCAATTGCGCGTGGCCGATGGAAAGATCGATTTCTGTTCCAATGATTATCTCGGCCTGGCCCGCAGTGCCGAATTGAAGCAGCGTGTCCATGATGCAGTGGAGCAGGAGGGGGGGCGCACCGGCAGTACCGGTTCGCGCCTGCTCTCTGGACATTCCAAGTTGTCGGAAGACGTAGAGACCTTCATCGCACTGTACCACGACAGCCCGACCGCTCTGCTTTTCAACTCGGGGTATGATGCTAACCTTGGTCTATTCTCTGCTTTAGGACGTTTATCTCAAACTGTTGTTTATGATGAGCTTATTCATGCATCTGTGCATGATGGCATGCGTCTTTCCAAGGCAGAGTGTGTGCCCTTCCGCCACAACGATCCCGGCCATCTCGCTGAGGTGCTTTCGGGACTCAGTGGAACGGCCATCGTAGCCGTGGAGAGCATCTACAGCATGGATGGAGATGCATGCTGCCTTTCAGAGATGGTAGAGGTGTGCGAGCTTCATGGGGCAGCGCTCATCGTGGACGAGGCCCATGCTGTGGGATTGTATGGTGAACAGGGCAGGGGGTTGGTGCATGCCGCGGGGCTGCAGCACCGGGTGTTCGCGCGGTTGGTCACCTTCGGGAAGGCGCTGGGCAGTCATGGGGCTGCGGTGCTGGGCAGCGATGCTCTGCGGCAATATCTGGTGAACTATGCCCGACCACTCATCTACTCCACATTCACCTCTCCCCATGCCCTCATCAGTATCAAGTGTGCATATGACATGCTGTCAGGTCTTGATGATAAACGTCATAATACCAGTCAATTGATTCGATTACTTAAACAAGAATTGAGCGGAATGGCAGTTGTGCACCTCCTGCCAAGCGACAGCCCCATTCAAGGTCTGGTGGTTCCCGTTGCGGCCCGTTGCAGGGCGGTGGCCCATCGGGCATGGGAGGCCGGTTTCGATGTCCGACCTATCGTTTCGCCTACAGTAGCGAGAGGGGCGGAGCGCATCCGCATCTGTCTGCATGCTTTCAACACCGAAGCAGAGGTGCGGGCGTTGGCGGCTGTCCTTAGGTCGGCAGTCGATCATTGAAGGTCGATGGCGCATTTTGTGCTCGTGTCCGTTGGACGGATTAAGCGACCTTTGTGCCGCGAAGCGAAAGTTTTACCAGCTCGGCCCATTACCTCATGAAGCGTATCAACGAATACCGCAAGCTGTTCAATGTAACGGACACTACCACTCTCAAGGACCTCAAGACCACCTATCGTAATCTGGTGAAGGAGTGGCATCCAGACAAGTTTCAGGAGGGCGATCCGCGTGCGGCAGAAGTGGAGGTGATGAGCCGCAAGGTGATAGATGGGTACCATTTTCTTGTGAGCATGGCCCCAGAGACCATCGCTGCCGGACTGGATGAGTACAATGCCACCATCGCAGGGTCGGGCATTGCTGACTACAAGCACAAGGGACTGGTGATGGAGATCACCTTCACCGATGGCACCACCTACGAGTATTTCGGGGTGACGCACAACATCTTCATGAAGTTCCATAGCAGCGACAAGCAGATGCGCACCGCCAAACGTAGCATTCTGCATTCCTTCCCCTACCGCAAACTCAAGGGCGAGAAGGTGGAGGAGACGGCCTAATGAGGCCCCAGAGATGGCATAGTGCGCTTTTGGGCATCGTTGCCATGATGCTTGTGGGCTGTCAGCAAGAAGTGCCCCCGCCCCATCCCATTATGGTGCAAGCCCCTGCTGCGGACAGTATCTCCGAGCCCGAGACGCCTATTCCGTCTGCTCTGCCTTCAATCGAAGTGCTGTACGATGTGCCGTTGCGCCATTATTTCGTTTTCATGGACAGCCTTTTGGAGTGTATCGGTCCCGTGGCGGGCAACCCACTCTCCGAGCATGTGCTGGTACACGCCAACCCGTGGATCATCGATTCGCTGCGGGTGACAGACTACTACTACCTGATGACCTACCGCGACACGTTCGTTGAGGACCCCAATGCCCTCATCGTGCTTCACCGCGGACAGCTGCTAACCGTACCCGATTCATCCTTGGCCATGAAGATACAGAGGCGCCTGTGGCGCACCCGTGTCACGGTGAACATCCCGGAGTTCAAGTTGCGCATCTACGAGGGCGACAGCCTGCTCTATGTTTTCGATGTGCGGGTGGGCCGCAAGGAGCGTAAGTTCCTGAGCCTGGCCAGACGCGAGGTGAGCCTAGAAACGCCTGTGGGCAGGGGCGAAGTGGTACGTATCGAGAAGGACCCGTGGTATATCAACCCTGTGGACGGTCATCGCTATCACGCCACCAGACGCGATGACGGCCGCTACACCAAGCTGCCCCGCATCCCGTGGATAGAACCCACCATCGCGGGCGAGCGCAAGGGTGCCCTCATTCATCCCACCACCAATCGCTCCACGCTTGGTAAGTCCGTTTCCAACGGCTGCGTAGGGGTGGCCGAGGGCGACATGTGGGTGGTCTATTACTACGCTCCCTTAGGTACATCCGTGGCCTACAACTATGAACTGAAGGTCATAGGGTCCAATGGCGATACCCTGCTGCTGGACGATATTTACGGGCGTTCGGGGCGTTGATTCCCGTTGATGTGGCAACTGACGAAAGTCCTGCTCTAAGCCGACTCTTGTCAGAAAAGCACTTTCTGGAAGCGTCTAACCTTGCAGCGAAGAAAAAACAAACCCCATGGAAAAGCACGACCTGCATCACGAATTCCCCCAGTTTGACGAGAAGATTCACGCTCTCAAAATCTCCGACCATCACTTCAAGCGCCTCTTTGATGAGTATCACGGGGTGAACAAGGATGTGCATGCCATTGAGACCGGTGCGGTGGTTACCACAGATGAAGTGCTCAACCAGCTTCGCCTCAAGCGAGTGCATCTCAAGGACGAGCTCTACGGCATACTTGTGGCGGAGTGAGTCTATGGGCCGTGGTCCGGTGCCGCTGCTTTTCGGGTCAGCGTGCAAAAGGCCGTTCGGCCTCTGTTGTCTAAGTTTCTTAAGTCCCGCTTTCATACGTCCAGTTCAAGGATGAATGGAGGCGGGCGTTTTTTCGTGCTGACTGACCAACCTTACGCACGGAGCGACTGAATAGTGCGGGATGGCGCATTTATGACTATCTTGATTATCCTGATGATCTTCATGGTGGTCACAGAGATTTGAACCTCTTGAGACGCCATGCGGTTGACCCTTGATGATTCATGGTCGGTACGCTGAAAAGATTGGGCCACCTCTGTTAACATGCGTTTCCCGACCATGGTCATTCGCCTTGCCCCGACTGCCATACGGCCCTAACTTTGCGACCCTTAGAAAAAACCAACGTAGCGCATGTTTGAGAATCTTACCGACAAGTTTGAGAAAGCGTTCCAGACCCTGAAGGGCGAAGGCAAGATCACCGAGATCAATGTGGCCGAGACCATGAAGGAGGTGAGGCGTGCGCTGCTCGATGCGGACGTCAACTTCAAGGTGGCCAAGGATTTCACCGACCGGGTGAAGGAGAGTGCTCTCGGGCAGGACGTGCTCACGAGCATCAAGCCGGGCCAACTGCTCGTCAAGATCACCAAGGATGAGCTGGCCAAACTGATGGGTGGAGTGGCTCAGGACGTGAACCTTTCTGGCAATCCCACGGTGTTCCTCATTGCAGGTCTTCAGGGTTCGGGTAAGACCACTTTCAGCGGCAAGCTGGCCCTGCATCTCAAATCGAAGCGAAGTAAGCGGGTGCTTCTCGTGGCCTGTGACGTGTACCGTCCTGCGGCCATCGACCAGCTCAAGGTGCTGGGCGGACAGGTCGGTGCCGAGGTCTACACCGAGGACGGCAACAAGAACCCGGTGCAGATCGCGCAGAATGCCATCCGCTATGCGAAGGACAAAGGCTTCAACGTGGTCATCGTGGATACTGCTGGCCGTCTGGCCGTGGACGAGGAGATGATGAACGAGATCGCACGCGTTCACAAGGCCATCACCCCTCAGGAAACCCTTTTCGTGGTCGATTCCATGACGGGTCAGGACGCAGTGAACACCGCCAAGGCCTTCAACGACCGCCTCGACTTCGATGGCGTGGTGCTCACCAAGTTGGACGGTGACACCCGCGGTGGTGCGGCCCTTTCTATCCGCACCGTGGTCAACAAGCCCATCAAGTTCGTGGGCATCGGTGAGAAACTGGATGCGCTGGACGTGTTCCATCCTGACCGTATGGCCGACCGCATCCTGGGCATGGGAGACATCGTCTCGCTCGTGGAGCGCGCCCAGCAGCAGTTCGATGAGAAGGAGGCCCGCGAAATGCAGCGGAAGATCGCCAAGAACACCTTCGACTTCAACGACTTCTTATCACAGATTCAGCAGATCAAGAAGATGGGCAACGTGAAGGACCTCATGGGCATGATCCCAGGCATGGGCAAGATGCTGAAGGATGTGGAGATCGGGGACGATGCCTTCAAGAGTGTGGAGGCCATCATCGGTTCCATGACCCCGAAGGAACGTGCCAACCCGAACATCATCGATGGCAGCCGCAGAAAGCGTATCGCCAAGGGCAGCGGCACCGATATTCAGGAGGTGAACCGTCTGCTCAAGCAGTTTGAGGATAGCAAGAAGATGATGAAGCTAATGTCGAACAAGACCGCCATGAGCCAGATGATGCGCAAGATGCCCGGTGGGCGTTGATAGGCTTCCGTTCCCTCCCTTTCTAAACCTCTTTTCCCTGAACGATGACAATTCTCGATGGCAAGCGTGTTTCTGATGAAGTGAAGGCCGAACTGACCCAAGCGGTGCAGGAGATGGTGGCCCGTGGCGAGCGAGCTCCCCACTTGGCCGCCATTCTCGTTGGCAGTGACGGAGCCAGCGAAACCTACGTGGCCAGCAAGGTGAAATCCTGTAACGAGATCGGATTCGGATCCACACTTGTCAGACTTCCGGCAGATGTGACCGAGGAGCATCTGCTAGCCGAAGTGGCCCGCATAAATGCCGATGATGCCATTGACGGGCTCATCGTTCAACTGCCGCTGCCCAAGCACATCAACGAACAGCGCGTGACCGATGCCGTCATTCCAGAGAAGGACGTGGACGGTTTCCATCCCGTGAACCTGGGCAAACTGGTGCTGGGCATGCCCACCTTCGTTTCGGCCACGCCTGCGGGCATCTTGGAGATTCTCAAGCGCTATGGCATTGAGACCGCGGGCAAGCATTGCGTGGTGGTTGGGAGAAGCAACATTGTGGGCACGCCCATGTCCATCCTGCTCAGCAGGAACACGGATCCCGGCAACTGCACCGTGACGCTTTGCCACAGCCGCACCAAAGACCTTGCTTCTTTCACCCGCGAGGCCGACATTCTTGTGGTTGCCTTGGGAAGTCCAGAGTTCATCAAGGTCGATATGGTGAAGGAGGGCGCGGTGGTGATCGATGTGGGCATCACGCGGTTGGAT
>CAZATP010000044.1:0-24693 GCA_964488095.1 uncultured Chryseobacterium sp. | reverse complement strand
TCATGCAAGGGCGAAAGCGAGTCGCGGTGGCCCTTGATGTAGTCTATCAGCTCCACCGGCCACTTCTCTTAGAAGGAGAGGAAATTCCGCAGGATGCGGTCACCAGTCTCCCCGCTTTTCTCGGGGTGGAACTGACAGGCGAAGAAATTATCCTTCTGCAATGCGCCAGAGAACCGACTTCCGTAGTCGGTCGTGGCAATGGTGAACTCCGACCCAGGAACGTAATAGCTGTGCACATAGTAGGCGAAATCACCAGCACTCAGACCAGTCATTAGCGGGCCTTTGAGGTCTGAAAGCGTGTTCCACCCCATGTGTGGCACTTTGGGCACATCCTGAAAACGGACAACATTCACCGGAAACACGCCAAGCCCGTTCACATCGCCTTCTTCCGAGTGTTGGCAAAGAAGTTGCATGCCAAGGCAGATGCCAAGCACGGGCTGTTTCAACGTGGGAATGATGGTGTCGAGACCAAGGCGGTACAGCTCCCTCATGGCCGCATCGGCATGTCCTACGCCCGGAAAAATCACATGACTGGCGGTTCGCAATCGCTCGGCATCGTTGGTCACTTCGGGTGTCACGCCAAGCCGTTCCAGTGCGAAACACACGGAGCGCACGTTGCCCGCACCATAGTCGATAACTGCGATACGCGCCATCAGAGCATTCCTTTTGTGGAAGGAAGGACCATGCGCTCGTGGTCGCGATTCACGGCCATTTTAATGGCCTTAGCGAAGGCCTTGAAGATGGCCTCGATCTTATGGTGCTCGTTCGTGCCCTCTGCCTTGATATTGAGATTGCACTGCGCCCCGTCTGTGAACGATTTGAAGAAATGGAAGAACATCTCGGTCGGCATCTGGCCAATCATCTCACGTTTGAATTCCGCGTCCCACTCCAACCAATTGCGCCCACCGAAGTCGATGGCCACCTGCGCCAGACAGTCGTCCATCGGCAGGCAGAAACCATAGCGTTCGATGCCCAATTTATTGCCCAAGGCCTTGCGGAACGCCTCGCCCAGCGCGATGGCGGTGTCCTCAATCGTGTGGTGCTCGTCCACATGCAGGTCGCCTTTCACATGGATGGAAAGATCCATGAGTCCGTGACGACCCAGTTGGTCCAACATATGGTCGAAGAAGGCGATGCCCGTGTGGTTGTCCGTCTTGCCGGTGCCGTCCAGATTAAGGGCGATAGAGATGTCCGTCTCGTTGGTCTTGCGCTCCAGAGTTGCCTTGCGCAGCCCGAAGCGCAGGAACTCATAGATCACCTTCCAACTTGTGGTCTGTAGCACCTGCGTTTCGTTGTCGAAAGCAGCCTTGTCAGGAGTAGCGATGAAAATGCCTTTGACACCGAGGTTCTTGGCCAATTCAATATCGGTGTGGCGGTCGCCTACCACGAAGCTGTTCGCCAGGTCATATTCACCAGAAAGATACTTGCCCATCATGCCCGTCCAAGGCTTGCGGTTAGGGCTGTTGTCGGCCGGAAAACTGCGGTCGATGAGCACCTCAGCGAAGTGGATGCCCTCGTTCTCTAACGCTTGCATCATCTTGTTGTGTGCAGGCCAGAAGGTCTCTTCTGGGAACGATGCGGTGCCCAATCCGTCCTGATTGGTCACCATCACCAGTTCGTAGTCCAGATGCTCGGCAACGAGCGATAGATAGCGGAACACGCCCGGATAGAACTCCAGCTTCTCCAGACTGTCCAATTGATAGTCAGTGGGCGGCTCGATGACAAGTGTGCCATCACGGTCAATGAATAGGGCTTTTTTCATGCGGAAAGTTCTTTCATCACCTGCAAAAGTCGGGTGTTCTCCTCCTCGGTGCCCACCGTGATGCGCAGACAGCCTTGGCAAAGTGGTTGTGAGCTGCGATTGCGCACCACAATGCCCTGCTCCACCAATTGCCCGTAGCGCAGGTCGGCATGGTCCACACGGATGAGAATGAAATTGGCATCAGAGGGGAACACCTGATCTACCCACGGCACGGTTGTCAGTGCTGTGGACAGTTTCTTCCGCTCTTCCAATAGTTGCTGCACCTGTTGCTTCACCAAAGAAGTGTCTGCCAACTGTTCTAGGGCGAACCGCTGCGTCAGGTTGTTGATGTTGTAGGGCGGCTTGATACGATTGAGCACCGCGATGACCTCTCCGGATGCGAAGGCCATTCCCAACCGTATGCCCGCCAATCCGTACGCCTTACTGAATGTTTGCGTGACGATGAGGTTGGGGAACTCCGCAAGTCGTGGCAGCAGCGTGCGCTCGATGCAGAAATCAGCATACGCCTCGTCCACCACCACCAACCCTGCAAACTCACGGAGCAGTCGCTCCATTCTTTCGGAAGAAAAAGCGTTTCCAGACGGATTATTCGGTGAGCACAGAAAGAGCACCTTGCTGTGACTATCGGCCATGCGGAGAATCTTCTCCACGTCCGGCTGAAAATCAGGGGTAAGCAATACTTCTCGGCATTCCACCCCGTTGAGGTCGGCCAAGACCTTGTACATCCCGTAGGTGGGCGGAAGAATGATGACATTGTCAACGCCCGGCTCGCAATAGGCCCGGAAGATGAGGTCCAGCACCTCATCGCTGCCATTACCGAGGAAGATGCTATCGGCATCCACACCCTTGATAGCTGCGATGCGCTGTTTCAGTGCGCGTTGCAATGGGTCAGGATAGCGGTTCACACCCGTCTCGAATGGACTTTCGTTGGCATCAAGAAAGATGGCCGAATCGCCCTGAAACTCATCGCGAGCCGAGGAATAGGGTTTGAGTTTGGCGATGGAGGGACGAACTAAAGCGTTCACGTGTTCGGTGTTAAAGGTTCAAAGTCGGGCATCGCACTTCGGCCGTTGAAGTGGTTATGTTCTGAAGTAATGAATAGATGACCCGCTATCAGGGCCCGAATATCCGTCAAAACCCAATGACCCAAGGCGACATTGCTTCGGGAACTCATCAGTGTTCCATGCGAAGGGCTACTTTTGCGACCCTCACAAAAACAAATCGATGTCAGGTAAAGAGACAACCAAACTGAAGGGCAGCGAAGTGCTGCTGAGCGGTTTTATCCCAGAGTTGAAAGAAGTGGCCCCCGATTTCACCTTCGTTATGCAAGACCTGAGCGAGAAATCGCTCTACGACTTCGAAGGGCTGAACAAGGTGATCCTCTCTGTGCCCAGCATCGACACGGGCATCTGTGCGTTGGAGACCAAGAAATTCAACGAGAAGCTTGCCACGATGGACAACGTGGTGTGTCTGGTGGTGAGCAAGGACCTGCCCTTCGCCATGAAGCGATTCTGCGCTGCCGAGGGCATCGAGAACGTGAAACCGGCCTCCGACTTCCGCTATGGCGATTTCGGAAAGGAATACAACCTCGAAATGGTGAACAGCCCGCTGAAGGGTCTTCTGGCACGCGCGGTTTTCGTGCTCAACAAGGAGAACCGCATTGTGCATGTGGAACTGGTGGCTGACATCACTTATGAGCCGGATTACGACAAGGCGTTGGCCGCGTTGGCCAAATTGTCCTGAGCGGCACCCGCAAGCGGAAAATGAGCGTAGCAGGGAAATATGAGGCCGTCATAGGGCTGGAGGTGCATATGCAGCTCCTGACCGAGAGCAAGGCCTACAGCAGTGACAGTGCCGAGTTCGGGGGCATGCCCAACACGAACGTGAGTGTGATCACGCTCGGGCATCCGGGCACGCTTCCCAGAATGAACCGCAAGGTCATTGACCACGGCATCCGCCTTGGCCTCGCCTGTGGATGTGAGATCCGCAGAGAGAACCAGTTCGCACGGAAGAACTACTTCTATGCCGACCTACCGAAGGGCTACCAGATCACTCAGGACACGACACCGATCTGCACAGGAGGCCATATCACCATCAAGGTGGACGGTGAGGAGAAGAACATCGGCCTCATCCGCATTCACATGGAGGAGGACGCAGGCAAGAGCATGCACGACACCGACCCCTTCGACACGTTGGTGGACCTGAACCGAGCGGGCGTAGCCTTGCTGGAAATGGTATCAGAACCGGACATCCGCACGCCTGAGGAGGCCTATGCCTACCTCACCGAGGTGCGCAAGCTTGTCCGCTATCTCGACATCTGCGATGGCAACATGGAGGAAGGCAGCCTACGTTGCGATGCCAACATCTCTGTGCGTTTGCGAGGCGCAGAGAAATTCGGACGCAGGGTCGAGGTCAAGAACATGAACTCCATCCGCAATGTGCAGCGCGCCATCGCGTATGAGATTGAAAGACAGATCGCTGAGATAGAGGCCGGAGGAGAAATCAGTCAGGATACGCGCAGCTTTGACGCCACTGCGGGCACCACATTCGTGATGCGCAGCAAGGAAATGGCCAACGACTACCGCTATTTCCCGGAGCCTGACCTGCCGCCCGTCATCATTGACCAACCGTGGATTGAAAGGGTCCGGGCATTGATGCCTGCACTGCCCAATGAGCTTTTCAAGCGTTTTGTGAAGGAATACGGCCTGTCGGAATACGATGCGGCTGTGATCACGGACAATAAGCCCGTGGCCCTTTATTTCGACCGTCTGGCAGCGCTGACCAGCAACTACAAGGCCGCAGCCAACTGGGTGACCGGAGACATCAAGAGCTACCTGAACGAGCGAGCGCTGCACATGGAGCAGTTCCCTGTTTCGCCTGACGGTATCGCCCAGCTCATTTCGCTGATTGACGAAGGAAAAGTGAGCCATTCGATGGCCTCCCAGAAGATTTTCCCTTCGCTCTGCGAAAGTCCTGATCAGACTCCATTGGAGATTGCCACGCGGTTGGACCTTATCCAATCGAGTGATGCAGGTGAACTGGAAAAATGGGTGGACGAGGCCATTGCCAAGTACCCGGAGAAAGTGGCCGAGTACCGTGCGGGCAAGAAGGGCCTCACGGGCCTGTTCATGGGCGAGGTTATGAAACTCTCGAAGGGCAAGGCCGACCCGAAAGTGGCCAATGCGCTTGTGGTGAGCAAACTGGAGCAGGCCTGATATCTACCCTTTCACCGGTCTCACGACCATCTGAATGTTCGAGCCGCTGCGCAGTTCCATCAGCACCTCCTTGTCCACCAGTACGCGGGCAATGGTGGCATCGTCAAAGTAGCGAATGGTGATGAGCTCCAGACCATCTTGCAGCACCACTCTGAAGTCGTGCTCAAGGTCGGCCACCAAAGGATGGAGACGGTCAGGGTCGTTGTCCACCGCCACAGAGAAGCTCACAGCCGAGTTGAGCATCACGTTGATGCGCACACCGTGCTGAGCAAAACGGGTGAAAATGTCGCGCAGGTTGTTCTCCACAATGAAGGAGTAATCGAGCGGCATGATGGAGATGAGCACCTGATTCATGCGGAAGATGAACGATGGCACTGGCATCGGCACATCCTCGCCCCCAACAATGGTACCCTCGGCCGCTGGACTCACAAATGACTTGACCCGAAGCGGAATATTCTTGTTCTGTAGCGGCTTGATGGTCTTCGGGTGGATGACACTTGTGCCGAAATAGGCCAACTCCACCGCATCCTTGTAGCTGATGCGAGGAAGCAGCACGGTGTCATCGAACCATTTGGGGTCGGCATTGAGCACACCGGGCACATCCTTCCAGATAACGACCTCCTCGGCATCAAGGCAATATGCCAGAATAGCGGCCGTGAAGTCGGAACCTTCGCGTCCGAGCGTGGTGGTGAAATTCTCATCCGTTCCACCGATGAAACCCTGCGTGACGCACACCTCGGCCTTGTCAAAGGCCTTGGCCGAGACAGAACGCGTCATGCTGGATGTAGTCTCCCAATCGATGCGACCATCGCGGTAGGTGTTGTCCGTGCGAACAAGATCACGGGCGTCCAGCCACGTGTTGGAAACACCTTCGGCATTGAGGAACGCACTCACTATCCGCGTTGCAAGCATCTCACCGATGGAGACGATCTGATCGTAGTAGAAATCGGGATGATGCTGAGGCGCCTCTTCAAGAATCCACTCGATCTCCACCAAGGTGTTGTCCACCTCATCGAGCACGGGTTGTGCGAGTTCACCGAACAGCTCTCTCACGATAACCTGATGGCAATCGCGGATGCCTTCGAGATGCGACTTGGCGTCCTCTCTCTTCATGAAGGCCCTCCAGAGCGCCTCCAGCTTGTTGGTGGTCTTTCCCATGGCAGAGACCACCACCATCAGTCTATCGTCCGAGAACATCCGCAGAATGCTCGTCACGTTCCTGACCCCATCGGCATCCTTGACAGACGCTCCTCCGAATTTGAATACTCTCATACCGTTCTGAAATGGGCCGCAAAAGTACTTACCGGGGCTTGGCCGCTGATCCTGCCCTATCTGAGGTCATCCTTGCGCTCGGACGGGAAAGCGTCCAGAAGCTGCAGAAGATATTCGGCATAGACGACATGGCCGCGGTCGTTGAGATGGGCATCGGGATAGTGGACGAAATGGTCCTTAGCCACTTCGGGCCATTCCACATGCTGTCCGAGAATGGGATGATGAAACAGCTCTCCGAAACGCTGCTCATAACGGTCGCGGGACATGTCGGCCTCCTTGCGCTCAGGAATCACGATAATCCTGAACTGTGCGCCATGGTCCAGTGTTGCCTGCCGCACTCGGAGCAGATAGCTGTTGGTCAACGACAGGTCTTCGAGCTGCCGCTCCCACTGTAGTTTCTCCTCCCAACGGAATCGCACCGAGTAGAGCCGGGACAGAATGGCGCTCTTGGAAACGACCCACTCCAGCGCATTGCGTGTCCCAGAAAGGAAATACTTCTCCTTTATGAAATAATCATAGGCCGATTTCGGATCGGAAAATGTGCGACCATCCCATTCCACCCAGAGCGCCCCAGCGTTGGTGAAATAGTAGAATTCCCGGAAGGGTTCGGGCACGCGGTCATGCAGCATCACATCATTCCCCATGAAGAAAAACAGACAGACCACATCGGGCCTCAGGCGCGGGATGAACCGCTCTGCAACAAGTGCGTATTGCACCGGGTCTGCTGCCGGAATGCCCAAGTTGTGGACGTTCCAACCTGATTCCCTGCGCACCAGTCCTGCGAAAGAACTGTCATCGTGCGTGGCGCTCATGCCCCACGTGAAGCTGTCTCCGATGAGAACAACGGTGCGTTTCGTGCTGTCCGTGTCAGAGAATTCGGGGGAGTGGAATCCCTCGCTGTTGACCTGCTTGCCATAGATCACATGGCGGTCGGCATTGGCCACAAGAATGCCGTGGGTGTCCACGATGAAATCCTCGTAGACGATGAGCGAGTCCACCTGCTGGAAGTTGGCCCAGTTCGGACTCACATCGCCCGGTGAATAACCCCACCATCGCACACCGGCCTCCAGCAACAGAAGCAGCGCCAAAAGCAGCAGTGCACTGAAGGCCCATGGCATCACATTCCGGATGTTCATCACCATGCAAAACAACGCAATGCAGGCTCAACCTGTGTCTACCTTCGCGGCCATGCTGCTCTGGCGTGCAAAAAGCTACCTGCGTTATCTGTTGACGGCCCAGAACCGTCATGGCACACACTCTCCGTTCGTCTATCGGCTCTTGGATGAGGTCATCTATGACCACGCTCCGAAATCAGGCTATGCGTTTACTGAGCAGTTGCGGAAGGAACTGATGAAGGACGGTCGCAGCATCGCCATCACCGATCTGGGTGCAGGCTCTAACATCAGCTTCGACAAGGTGCGGACGGTGGCGTCCATCGCCCGTAATTCGGCAAAACAGCCCCGCTACGGAAGGTTACTCTATCGCTTGGCACAGGAGTTCCGTCCGAAGGAGATGATCGAACTTGGCACATCGCTCGGAGTGAGTGCGCTTTATCAGGCACTTGCCAACCCAACGGGCCGACTGACCACGTTCGAGGGCTGTCCGCAGACAGCCGCCATTGCCAAGGAAAATTTCGCGAAGGCCGGTGCGACCAACATCCAACTTATGGAGGGGAATTTCGATGACCGGCTCCAACCCCATCTTGATCGGCTGGACCGGCTGGATTGGGCGTTCATTGACGGCAATCATCGCAGCGCACCTACACTCCACTACTTCCGTCAGTGTCTGGAGAAGTCGCATTCGGGAACGGTGCTCATTTTCGATGACATCCATTGGTCGCCCGACATGGCCGCGGCCTGGGACACGATCAAGGCCCATCCGCGGGTCAGCGTTACACTTGACCTGTTTCAGGTGGGCATCGTTTTCCTGCGCGAAGGGCAGGCCAAGCAGGATTTTGTGATTCGCTACTGAATCAGTCCCTGATCAACTGCACCCAACCCGCCTTCTCCTGATTCAGAACCCGGGAGATGAAGTAGTAGGTGCCCTCGGGCATCAGCGTTCCCGCCTTGGTGCGACCATCCCAGCAATTGCCAGTTCCAATGGACTCGAATATGAGCGCGCCCCAACGGTTGTAAACAATCAGCTCGTAGCAATCGCTGAACTCCCCAATGAATCCGGGCCGGAAGCAATCGTTAAGACCATCTTGGTTCGGGGTGATCACGTTGGGCCAGAAAACGTCCACCGAGTCGTTGGTGAAATTCTGACCGGAAAAATCGATGGTCAGGGTATCGAAACAGAGAGTCAGATTTGCGAAGGCTGTGAGGCTGACAATTGGACCACTTCCATTAGGAAAAAACACTTCAAGGTTGGTGGACAGGGCAGAGGTGCCATCAATGGAGGTGTTCCATCGGTAATAATCTGCTCCATTAGAGACGTTAGTAAACCTGCCGCGCACCCCTTCGCAAGTCGGTACGAACTCGGCCGTGAATGAGGCTATGGGGTTCGGGTTAACAAAAATGTCTACCGAAGCCGTTGCATCGCATCCGGTAGCAGAAGTAGCCGTCACCACATACGTGATGTTCTCTGATGGAAGCGCGTATGTGCTCTGAGCGCCAGGATTGCTCAGACCAGTCTGAGGCGCCCAACTGAATGTGGTGCCATTGGTGGCGGCCAGCAGCAGGCTGTCGCCCAGACACACCGTACCGTCCGGACTGGCGAATGCCGCCACAGTGAAAATGGAGACCGTGACCGACTCACTGTCCGAGCAGCCATTGGCATCGGTCACTGTGACGGTGTAGGTTGTCGGCTGGAACGGTGCAACAGTCGGAGTGGCAGAGTTGGGGTCATCGATGGCCAGAATGGGACTCCAACTGTAGGACACGCCCCCAGAGGCCGACAACTGGGTAGACTGACCGATGCAGATCTCCACATCGGGGCTCACCGAGGCCGAGGGCGATGGAAGCACCGAGACGTTCATCACATCCGTGGCCGTGCAGCCATTGGCATCGGTCACGGTGAGCGTGTAGGAAATATCCTGTTCGGGAGTGGCGACAGGGTCTGGCGCGGTAGCACTGCTGAGGTATGTGGCCGGGCTCCACTGATAAATCACCCCACCGGAACCGTTGAGGATAACAGGAGCACCATCGCAGGCCACAAGGTCATTGCCCGCATTGGCGAGCGCAAGAGGGAATACGTCCACGTTGAGCTGACCGACCACGATGCATCCTTGACCATTGCTCACGGCAACTGTGAATACCGTTGGCACATTCACAGTGGCTGTTGGATTCTGCGCTGTTGGGTTGCTTACGAGATTGGCGGGCGACCAGGCCCAGCTCACTCCTCCGTCCACACCCAGCTGAACCGTCCCGCCCGGACAGACGGCAGATTGCCCCGAAAGATTGACGCTGAACACATCCACGGTCACCTGTGCGGTATTCACACAGCCATTCGCATCTGTTCCAGTCACCGTGTAGGTCACCGTTTGCGGTACAGTGGCGACTGGGCTCACCGAAAGCGGGTCATCGAGTCCCGCAGTGGGCGACCACACGTAAGTCAGCGCACCACTGGCCTGCAGCTGCACCTGTGCATCGGCACAGACCTGCACATTTGGCGAGGCGGTCACGATTGGCAAGGGGTTGTAGGCCACATTGACCACGTCTGTGGCCGTACATCCGTTCGCATTCGTCACTGTAACCGAGTAGGTGATGTCGCTCAACGGGGTCACTGTCGGATTGGCCACGTTGGGGTTGCTGAGATAGGTGGCCGGGGTCCACTGATACTGCACGCCACCGCTTGCGCTGAGCGTCACAGAACCTCCCGGACAGACCCCTTGATCGGGGCCGGCATTCGCAAGAGGTTGAGGCGCCAACTGCACCGTGACCTGCCGAGATACGATACAGGACTGGCCGTTGTCCACCGTTACGGTGAAGGTGGTCGTCTCCGTCACCGTTGCTGTAGGATTCGAAATGTTCGGATTGTCAAGAGGTGCCGATGGGGACCATGAGAAAGTGGCCCCGGCAGGTGCGGCCGCATTCAACTGAACAGATTGACCTCCACAGACGGTCACGCTATTGGAAAGAATGACATTGAACACATCGACCTGCACCACATCCTGATCCTGACATCCTACGGCATCGGTCACGGTCAGGGTGTAGCTCTGCGTCTGCGATGGGGTTGCGGTCGGCTGGGCGCTGTTGGGATTGTTCAGACCTGTGGCAGGCGACCAACTGTAAGCATATCCGGAAATCGCTGGCGTGCCGATGACCACAGGCTGAGTGCCACAGACCTCCGCATCGGCCCCGGCATCGGCAGGGTCGAGAATGCCATTAACCGTGATAACCGCAATGGCTGTATCAGCCAAAGGAACCCCTGCACAGCTGAGAGTGTCCACCCCGATAAGCAACACCTGATAGGTGCCCGGTGTGGCATAGGTATGGGTCGGATTCTGTAGCAAGGACGTGGCACCGTCACCGAAATACCAGGTAAACTGTGCGTTGTCGGATACAGTAGACTGGAACTGCACATCCACAGGGGCACAGCCAAGCGGATTGGCAACGAAATCGAAACCATCGATATTCACATCCACCCCGGTAATCTCCATATCGAGCTTGATGACCCCAAGGTTGCACCCGCCCGGTGCATTATTGGTGGTGGACCACGCCCCCGGGGTTGTAGGGAACGCACTGCTGCCACCGCAGCCGGCACATACCGCCTGATGGATCACCCCTGCGCTATTGAATCTGCTGGTTCCGCCATCCACGTGCTCCTGGGTGTTGCTCCCTCCGAAATACGTGGCATACAGCAGAGATGTCGCATCACCCTCCAGTACCATGAAGTAGAAATCGCTACCGTTGGTCGTGCTCTGAAAGGCGTTGGAAGTGATGGGCATGTTGCTGGTGTTGCCTGTTGCCCCGTTCCAGAAGTTGTTGGTGCCACCGCCCCAACCGGAGACGTAGATGCGGTTGCACACATCCACAAGGAATGCAGTAGGAGAGATGTTCACGGCCGAACCTCCGCTCCCGAACCGGGTGGAAAGCTGCAACGCACTAAGGTCACTGTTCAACCGTTGAATGAACTGACGGCCATTGTTATTGGAATAGGCACCCGAGGTCACAGGAATAGTGCCCAACGACTGACCGTAGAGATACACGTTGTCATCCGCGTCCACCTCCACGAAATAGGTCTGATCGTAGGCGTTGGTGCCGATGTAGGTGGCGCGCTCAATGGAGCTTGCGTCATTGGAAATCCGCGCCACAAAGCCGTCTGCCGAGCCTCCGATAGCATTGGGATTCAGAGCGCCTCCGGTCGTGGAGAAGTCCTGACTCACCGTTCCTCCTGTGACGTACAGTGAACCCGAGCTTGAGAGTTTCAAGGAATAGCCTGCGTCCTCGGCACTTCCGCCCATGTAACCACACCAAATGAGCGAGGATACATCGGGGCTGAACTTGGCCACCACGGCATCCTGCGTTCCGCTCAATGTAGCATCGAACACGCCCACTGTTACGGGCAGGTCGGCAGAGAGCGTGCTGCTTGTGATGTAAATGTCGTTGTTGCCATCCACGATCACCTCCCCACGGAAATTGTCCCCGTAGTTGTAGGCCAGCGCACCGCTCTGATTCAGACCATCGTTGCCACTGCCCCCGAGAAAAGTGCTCCCCAATAGGGCCGAACCATTGGCATTGAACACGAACACCACGATGTCCGACCCGTTGGTGTAATCCGTGCCGTTGCTCGGATAGTTGATAGGTACACCCCCGTTGTAGGTCTGGTCGAAAGCATTGGCGGTGGTCGGGAAATTGGGGGAAGAAGTGCTGCCAAGCACCACCAGCTGACCAAGGCTATTCACCACCATGCTGTTCGGGGCCTCTGCCGAGCTACCTCCAATGAAGGTTGACCAGACAAGAGAAGCGCCATCTGCCGCGAACTTGGTGATGGCCATGTCCACCTGACCACCGAACGGATTGCTGTAGGAACCGACCACCGTTGGATAGCTGGCCCCATAGGTGATACCGCCACCATAAAGCGCCCCATCCGTGTCATAGGTGGCCGTAAAACCGAAATTGTTCGACACGGAGCCGCTGTAGCTGCTGAAGATGAGCACTGGATCGATTACCAATTCCTCGCTACGATCATAGCCATCCGGGAACGTGAAGCCCACCGTATGCCCATTCAGCGTGAACTCGCAGCGCACCTCCACCCTCTTGCCGTTGATGATCTGAAAGGCCACAGGGCGCATCTCCACCACCTCATTGAAGGTGTTGGAAACGCACAGCCGTCCGCTTTTCAACGAAATGCCACTCACACCATCATAACGCATGGCGATTGAAGATGCATCCGCGTTTGGATCAAGAATCAGGTCGTATTTCAACGTGCCCTCATGCCCGTAATAATGCAGGTCGATGCCGGGATAAATGCCCCTGTACCAAAGCTGCTCGAAGGCCTTCACCCCTGAGGCCCAATTGGAGGGGTCGTTACCTGAGAAGTAGTTCGTCACATCGCCATACGCATGCTCTCCGATCACTTCAGCCGCTGCACTGGAACGCTCGAAAACCACCTGATAGGCGTGCGCATTGACATCCTTTGCGCTGCGGTGATGCTCATGTCCAACATGGGCCTCATGGTCGTGGGCTATGAGTTCCGGGTCGGTGAAGTTGAACACCAGACGGTCCTTCTCGAAGAACACATCTGCATTCGCCACCCGAAGCTGGTACTTAACAGAGGCAGGGAACTGTCCTCTGTTCTCCATGAAACGAGGGCCATTACCCGCACTGACGCTGACCGCTGCAACAAGGGTCACAACGACAGCCATCGCCCAATGGGCGGCATTCCAGTAGAGTTTCATCATGTCCGACAGTCCGTTCAGCGGACCAACGTGACATAGCCTGCGCGGTCCACTCCGTTCAGTCGGGAAATGTAGTAATAAGTGCCGTCATCCACGAGGTTGCCAGACTTGGTCCTGCCTTCCCAGCAATGGCCTTGACCGCCTGTTGACTCGAAGATCAACGCACCCCAACGATTGTATACCGTAAGACTGTAGCAGTCGCTGAATCTGCCATCGAAACCAGGCCTGAAGCAGTCATTCACCCCATCGCCATTGGGAGAGAAAAATGTGGCATAGGTGATGTCGATCGTGTCGTTGCCGAACCACTGGCCTGTGAAGTCGAGGACTAACGTGTCCGAGCAGGAACCATCATTGTTGTAGGCAATGAGGGTGACCACAGTGCCAGGACCAGCCGGATAGGTGTGCGTCACATTCAGCAACTGACTCGTTGTGCCGTCACCGAGGGTCCAGAAGTACGACTCCGCGTTCTCTGACCCGTTGATGAACTGAGCAAAGATGCCATCACAGCTTGGAAGGAATGAAGGAGTGAACGCAGCTGTGGGGTTGCTGAGCACCTGAACAATTACCTCATCCGAATCCTCGCAACCGTACTGGCTGGTGATGTTGACAGTGTAGGTCGTGGTCTCTGCCGGACTAAGGACAGGGTTCGGCAAGCTCGGGTCACTAACCCCAACGGTCGGACTCCAACTGTAGGTGGCGCCATTGAACGCAGATGCCTGAAAACCCTCTCCCTGACACACCACACCGTCCGGACCGGCAGTCGCGCTGAACAGCGTGATGCTCACCGAGGCCGTTGCCACGCATCCGTTCGCGTCCGTTCCGGTCACGGTGTAAACGGTCGGGCTTTGAGGACTCACCGTAGGCGAGGCACTCTGAGGATCGCTGATTCCCGTGAGCGGACTCCACACATAGGCAACACCACCGGATGCATTCAGCACAACGCTACCATTTTGGCAGATCAGCGTGTCCTGACCGGCACTAATGGTCGGAAGCGCATTCACCGTGACGTTCATCTGATCTGTAGCGGTGCAGTTGTTGCTGTTCGTCACGGTAACCGTGTACGTGATGTCCTGTGCTGGCGTGGCAATGGGCAACTGCGCGTTCGGGTCGTCCAGAAAAGTGGCAGGCGACCACTGATAGGTCACGCCTCCGGAGGCCTGAAGCACCGTGCTCTCTCCCTCACACACAGAGCGGTCACCACCTGCACTTGCCAACGGAAGGGGATTCACGGTCAACGTCATCTGATCGCTGGCAGTGCAACCGATGGCGTCCTGCACGATCAGCGTGTACGTGGTCGTGTTCTGAGGCGAAGCAGCCGTGGTGGCCGAGTTGGCATCTGCCAGTCCGATGGGAGGCACCCACTGGTAGGTGACACCTCCACTTCCCTGCATGTCATAGGACGCACCGGAGCATATGGCAGCATCCGCTCCTGCATTGGCCTGCGGCTGTGGGTTGACATCCACCTGAACCGTGGCCGTGCTGTAGCACAGCGTGCTGAACGAGATGTCATCGATGCCGAAGTCATTCCCTCCAGTCACCGTGTTCTGATTCACGATGCAGATGTTGGCGGTGGTTGCCGTACCAGAATTCCAGGTCTGGAAGAACTCACCCCAGTTGTTCAGATTGAACGGGGCTGTGAACGGACTTCCCAGCACCTGACCGTTAATGGAGAATTGAAGGATGGCCGGATTGTTGGCCACCACAGAGCTCACCCACGCACCGAAATAATACTCCGTGCCCGGTGTGACGGAGATGGTCTGGCACCACACATTGAGACCTGCGGTGCTGCTTCCGTTCACCACGAGGAAATTGTCCTGTGGTGCATTGCCGGTGTGTCCAGTCCCTTGGAAGGCTGGATGAACTGAATTTGCATTGGTGACCACGCTATACCTGCTCTCCGGAACGAGGTCGTTCGAGAAGGTGTAGTCGCTAGTGAAACCAATGTTGCCCTGCGTGAAATCACCATTGGCCACAAGATTGCCTGAGGGTTGCCCCACGGTAACGGTGTATGTGGTGCTTGCCAGTGGTGTGGCCACAGGATTAGCAATAGTGATGCTGCTCAGTCCGGCTGCGGGGGACCAAGTGTAAGAGGTTCCTCCTGTGGCGAATAGATTAGCGCTCTGTCCAAGACAAAGGGTGGTGTCAGGACCAGCTATGACATTGGGCGGGTCTAGTTGCCAAACGGTCACAGTTGAGCTGTTCTGACAGCCGAACTGGTCTGTTCCCACCACCGTGAACGTCATCGTGTCCTGCAGGAAAGTGACCAAAGGATTCGGAATAGTGCTACTGCTTAGCCCCGCTGAAGGTGTCCAGACATAGCTCACTCCTCCTGAGGCGTTCAACTGCGCATCGCTCCCTGCACACACTCCCTGACCGAAACCTGCCGAGATGGCGGGCAGAGGATTGACCGTTACGACCACATCATCACTACCGGAACAGCCATTGGCATCCACCCCGCTGACGGTGTAGGTCGAGGTGGACGCGGGAGAAGCCACCGGGTCGGCCACATTGGTAGCGCTGAGACCTGATGCCGGTGACCACGTGTAGGTGGCCGCTCCGGTGGCCGATAGCTGAATACCTCCGCCAACACAGACCGAGACATCCGCACCCGCATTCACAAGTGGGGCGGAAACTGTGACTGTGACGTTGTCCGTTCCCACACAGCCGTCCGAATCGGTCACAGAGACCGTGTAGACCGTGGTGGAAACAGGTGTGGCGATGGGGTTGGCGATGTTCGGGTCATTCAAGGTTGCTGCGGGTGACCAGGCATAGGTCACACCACCCGTGGCACCGAGCTGCGTGGAGGCTCCCGGACAGATGGTGACATCGGGACCTGCACCGGCATTTGGATTACCGAAAAGGGAGAGGGTCATCTGATCGGTCCCCGAACAGCCCACGGCATCGGTCACGGTCAACGTGAAAGTCGTGTTCTGCCCAATGGTGGCAGTGGGCTGCGCAATGTTCGGATTGTCCAGTCCTAAGGCAGGCGACCAAGCGTAGCTGAATCCTGACTGTGCCGGTGTTCCCACCTGCTGCGGTTCATTGGGGCAGGTGCCGAGGTCAGGTCCGGCATTCACAATGATGGGTGGCTGAATGGTCACCACCTGCGTCACGGTGTCAGTGCACAAAGGGTCGTTCGGGTTGGCCGGGTTGAATACGATGAGCGTCAGGTTGTACTGCCCCGGCCCTGGATAGGTGTAGGTGGGATTGGGCTGTGTGGAGAAATCAAGCAGGCTGGACGGATCGCCAAAGTCCCAGAAAACACTGAAGCCTGAAGAATTGGTGGCCTGAAACTGAACAAAGGGACTGCAGTTGGTGAATGGAAAGGAGGCCGACACCGCATTGAGGTCGGCCGGAGAGGCGACCGGGGCAAGGCAATTGGAAACAGTTACCTGAAACTCCCGTGTGGTCTGCCCCAGATAGACCCCATTCCTGAATTCCTGAACACACATGCCCACAAGGAAAGTGCCCTGAGTGCCGGGCGTGGCGGTGATCTGCCCTGTGGAGGCGTTTATGGAGAACGGTGAGGAGCCGCCAAGGAGATCATTCAAAGAGTAAGGAGCAGCCCAGTTCACGGTGGCGTAGGGCGGTGCGGCAGGCGGATTCGGGGCCGGATTGTTCACACTTCCCCCAGCATTCGGGGTACACAGCGAATAGACCAGTTGGTCTCCATCCAGATCGGTGGCAGACTGGTCAAAGGTGAACGGAAGCCCTGCACAGATGAAAAGAGGTGGCAGTTGGTTCCAGATCGGATTGCTGTTGGCAGGGAAGGTCTCCGTTCCGGGAACAGTGGCCACGAAAGTCGCCCCCACATCTCCTGGGGTCTGAATGTTCTGCACGACCGCATTCCGGCAGCAGCGCTGGTAGGCGATGGTGTAACCTCCGGCCACAGGCGGCAGCGAGACAATCTCGGTGTAGTAGCCCACCTCTGTGCAGACATTCGTGGGCGCGGTGACGCAGGAAGAGTTGATCGTGGACTGAAGTGGCACAACAGAATCCAATGTAGCCGCCACATTGAGCACCAGGGTTCCGCTGGAATTGTAGATACCGATGCGTGCAGGGTTGTCAAATGCCGCCTGACCACCGAGACAATCGCGATAAACAATCAGCGTTACCGCATATTGGTCACCTCCGAGATGCACATAGTTCAGTTCGCCACCTACAATATGGGTCGCCCTTGACTCCGAGCAAAAAAACGCTAAGCTGAAAAGGATAATTCCGAGTTTTCTCAACATGTTCCCCTAACGATTGGAACGCTAAAGGAATGAAAAAACACCCTAAGTGATCTGTGGCTATTTGACCTCTTCCCTAAGAAGCGTACCGTCCGGATTCCAGAACTGCCATTTGCCTATCTGCTCACCGTCCTTGTAGGTGCCTTTGCTCTTCACCTGACCATTGTCGTGATAGTCTGTCCACTGGCCTGAACGCTTCCCACCGATGAATTCCCCCTCCACGGCCACGCGGCCATCCCTATACCACTCCTGCCATTTCCCATGAGGCTCTCCCCCGAAATAGACGCCTTTCGAGCTTTGCTTACCGTTCGGATGGTACTCCTTCCACTCGCCCACTTTCGCTCCCATGCGATACTCGCCTTCCGCACTCCTCATGCCGTCTGGGTTGTACATGGTCCAATAACCGGACTTCAGGCCATCCTTCATCTGTCCTGTGGAGCGCGTTGTTCCATCGTTATACCAGGTACTTATAGGACCATTGGGCACTCCCTTCTCCATCACACCCTCTTCCACTTTGGCACCGTTCATGTCATAATCCTCATACCTGCCGTTGGGAACGCCCATCTCAAAATGCATGAGCGACCACATCTTGCCGTTGTCATACCACTCGCGCCAACGCCCGTTCTTCTCTCCCATCACGAATTCACCCTCGGCCATTTTCTGGCCGTTCTCGTGCCATGAGGTGCTTTTGCCATTGGGCTCCCCGTTCTGATGCACGGTTATGCTCATCAGTCTCCCGGAAGGATAATATTCCTTGACCTCCTGCTGCGCGAACGCTGAAAACAATGCAGAGGAAAGTATCAGCGTCAGAACTGCATTTTTCATGTTATCGGATTTTCAATGGTCCTGCGAAGCAATAAGCTTGCCATCGCGGTAGGTCTCTTCTCTTTGAATGCTACCGTCTATGAACCAATAGGTGCATCTGCCCGTCAGGACATCATTCTCGTACAGGCACTCCTGACGTTTCTGCGTGGCATCGTACCAAGTGGACCAGATGCCTTCTTTCCGGCCTTCGCGCAGCGTTCCTTCGAAAACAAGCACCCCTTCGGTGTCAAAGGCCTTGTAAGGTCCGTCCTGAACTCCGTTGAGATAAACGACTGATTCCTTGCGCTGACCATTGGGATGAAACATGACGAGCTCGCCATGCAGCACACCCTTCTGCAAAGAAGTGATGCTCAGTGTGTCACCGGTCGGGGAGAATCTCACTTCGCGCTGAAGCTTGTCGACCTGCACTTCCCCCAGATAAGTTAGCTCAGCGCGGCCCCCATCGGTCTCCTCTGTAACAGTCACAGTTTTCTTCGATGCGCTGCAACCCGCTATCCCAGCGAGCGCGACTCCGCATGCGAACAGAGGAAAACGCTTCAACAGGCCGGTGCCAACTTTAGGGATCAACAGTTTCACAGAGCTAGAGAAGTGAAGTGGTGATCCCGATTGGATTCGAACCAATGACCTACTGCTTAGAAGGCAGTTGCTCTATCCAGCTGAGCTACGGGACCGTTTGACGGCAAAAATAAAGGCCGACACGGGAAATCCCCATGTCGGCCTTGTCGGGGTGGCAGGATTCGAACCTGCGACCTCCTGCTCCCAAAGCAGGCGCGATAACCGGGCTACGCTACACCCCGAATGCTTTCGGCATTCACCTGAATGCATGCAGAGCACGCATTCAGACAACAAACTGCGGAGAGGGGGGGATTCGAACCCCCGGTACCGGTTTCCCAGTACGACAGTTTAGCAAACTGTTGGTTTCAGCCACTCACCCACCTCTCCCTGATCAAAGAACACTCCCGCAGAACGCTTGTGCTGTTTTGAGGGGCGGCAAAAGTAAGAATACTTCCTTCACGGAGACCGTCAGGAAATTTTTAGGCGCAATTTACTGGAATCGCTGCTTTCCGACCTTGGTTCGGGGGCGATACTATATTTGTCACCCTCAATAACTGAAACACGTGCTGATGAAACTTCAAAGGTTCCCGATCGGCTCCCTTGCAATGGGAGCGCTCATTCTTTCCGGCTGTGGTGGCCAGGAATCCACAGATTCCAGCGGGTCAGAGATCATATCTGCCGGCAAGGAGACCTATGTGCACATTGCCGATGCTGAGGAATTCCTTCCCACATGGTCGAAGGAGAACACTGTGGTCTACCACATGATAGGTGACCCGGACGACATGCACCCTGCGAACGGCAACTCTGCCACACGTTCCATGATTCACATGTACACGCAGAACTACATCATCGGAAGTGATGTGGTCGAGCTGAAAGGAGGCCGGCCCGATGTGGTGAAAGCCATGCCCGAAGTATCTGCCAATGAACTAGAATTCACCTATGAGCTGCGGGATGAGCCTACTTGGGACAATGGCGAGCAGTTGACCGTGGAAGACATCATCTTCACTTTCAAGGCCATCAAATGCCCGTTGACCAACAATCCGCATGCAAAGCCCTATGTGGAGAACCTGAAGGACATTGTGCAGGACCCCTCGAATCCGAGGAAGTTCACCATGATCATGAAGCGCAAGTACATCCAGAACATCGTGTTCCTCACAGACTACCCGCTGCTTCAGGAATCCTATTGGGACAAGGCCAAGGTGCTGCGCAACTACACCTTTGCCCAGATGGATGACCCAGCGTTCAATGCGGCATCCAAAAAAGACCTCAACGCTTGGGCCACAGAGTTCAACAGCCCTAAATACAGCCGTAACCCGGAATTCCTCGTGGGACTTGGCCCTTATCGCTTCGCAGATTGGAAACCGGGACAATCGTACACGTTGGTCAAGAAAGAGAACCATTGGACGTCCAAGATCGCTGAACCGGATGCATTCCAGACGGCCTATCCTGACAAGATCATCTTCAAGAACAACAGCGACAACAATTCGCAGATGCTGGAGTTCAAGGCCCAGGCCATGGACGGTTCCACCTGGCTCGACACCAAAATGCTGATCGAGCTGCAGAACGACCCGAACTTCAACCAGAACTACCACTCGCGTTCCACGAACACGTACAACTATTCGTACATGTCTTTCAACTGCCGCCCGGACGGTGTAGAACACAAGAAAATCTTTGATGACAAGCGAGCGCGGAAAGCCGTGGCGATGCTTGTTCCCTTGGACGAGATCAATATGGTGCTCAACAACGGCCTGAATTCGAGAATGGTAGGGCCAGTGTCGCCTCTGAAGGAGGAATACAACACCGATCTGGCACTGATCGATTACGACCTGGAAGGGGCGCGGAAGCTTCTGGCCGATGCGGGTTGGGCAGATTCGGATGGCGACAACATCCTCGACAAGGTGGTGGACGGACAGAAGACCAAGTTCGAGTTCAATCTGCACTACATGACCTCCACGGTTTCTTGGAAGGACATGGCCCAGATGATCTCGGAGGCGCTTTACGAGGCGGGCATCAAGTGCAACATCATCCCATTGGATTTCGCCATTCATTATGACCGGGCGCGGAATCACAAGTTCGATGCGATGCTCGCGTCATGGGCGGGTTCATCCGTGCCCGAGGACTTCACGCAGATCTGGCATTCCTCCTCCTGGGCATCCAAAGGCTCTAACTTCTCGGGCTTCGGAAATGCGAAGAGTGATGCTTTGATCGACTCTATCAAGTACACCCTCGACCCTGCGCTCCGTCATCCGATGGTGAAGGAGCTTCAGGCCATGATCTATGATGAGCAGCCCTACGTGTTCATGTATGCGGCCAACCGCAGGAACGTGATCCACAAGCGTTTCGGGAATGCGCACATGTATTTCGAGCGTCCGGGCATTCTCATCAACAATTGGAAACTGCTTGCCGGAGCGGCCTCAACCACCTCGCCCGCGCCCTGATGACCTTCCCCGACCGGAGCTGCGGCCATGCTGCACGCTATGGTCGGGTGCCGTCATTCCCGATGTGTAACTGTAACTCGCTGCTGTGTTAAAGTACGTACTGCGCAGAACGCTGATCTTCATTCCCACGCTGGTGGCCATCACGCTGTTGGGGTTCGCCATCATGGTATCGGCCCCGGGCGACCCTGTGGAGCGCATGGTTGTGGCTGCGCAGAGCGGTGGTGAGATCGGCAGTCAGACCGCCAATCAGGTGGAGCAGAAGATGTATTGGAACAAGAAGCTGGGCCTCGACCAGCCCATCTTCTATCTGAGCCTGAGCACCGTGGCCCACAGCGACACGCTCTACCGGATGTATGACCGTAACGAGCAGACCGCCTTGGAAAGGCTCACGGGGCAGTATGGCAATTGGGAACAGATAAGTACCTACTTCCACTCGCTCGACCGATGGAACAAGGAGCACTCGCTCATCAGAATTGACAGTGCATCGGCCATGGGCGAACCCTTGGACCGCATGAAAGAGCATATCAATGAGAGTTTCTTTGAGACCTCATCGCTCAAATCGACCTTCTCAAAAGAGGTGATCGATGCGAAGTTCGAGAAGCTGGAGAAGCTCTATGCTGCCCCATACATGGGCCGGCTGCGGGAACGTCTTGCAGAGAGCAGGGCACTTTATGAGGAGATGCAGGCGACAGCCACGGCATGGAAGACCTTCATTCCGAAGGTCAACTTCTACCCTAACAACCAGTATCATCGCTGGGTCTTTGGTGATGGAAATTGGATCACTGGCGAAGGAGCCGTATTCACCAGAGGGCTCATTCGGGGTGATTTCGGAACATCGTATGTGACGAAGGAGCCTATCCATGACGTGATCTCGCTGAAGGTCTTCTGGTCATTCTTCTTCACGCTCGTGTCGGTGCTGCTCGGCTATCTGGTGAGCATTCCGCTGGGCATCCATGCGGCCGCTAACAAGGATTCCCGCTTTGACCGCATCAGCACCGTGGCGCTGTTCATCCTCTATTCCATGCCCAATTTCTTCGTGGCCACCCTGCTGCTCATGTACTTAGCCAATCCGGACATGCTGGCGTGGTTCCCTGCCTCCGGGGTTGAACCATTGAGGGGTTTCGCTGCCGATGCAGGTCTGCTTGAGAAATGGTCTGCACGCCTGCCTTATCTCGTGCTCCCGGCCATTGCCTACACCTATGCCACGTTCGCCTTCCTTTCCCGCATCATGCGCAGTTCGATGCTCGAGATCGTGGGACAGGACTACATCCGCACCGCACGGGCCAAAGGGCTTTCAGAACGCACCGTCATCTATAAGCATGCGCTTCGCAATGCCTTGCTGCCCATTATCACGGTGTTCGCCAACATCTTTCCGGCAGCCATCGGTGGTTCTGTGATCCTGGAGGTGATCTTCACTATTCCGGGCATGGGCAACGAGGCGTTCTCAGCCATCGTCAATCAGAACTATCCCATGATCATTGCGGTAATGACCATCTCAGGAGGACTCACGCTGGTGGGCTATCTGGTCTCCGATGTGCTCTATGCCTTGGCAGACCCGCGTATCAGCTATTCGAAATAAGCATGGCAGAGCAGGGAAAACAATTCAGTTTCAGCGCCTACGCCTGGGGGCAGTTCAAGAAGAACAGACCCGCCTATGTATCGCTTTGGGTACTTGGTTTTCTAGCTGTTATCGCCCTTCTGGCACCGATTCTTGCCAATGACCAGCCGCTTTATGCCACGTACAAGGGCGAGACCATGTTCCCCGCCTTCTCTTTCAAGAAGGCCTATGAGATCACCGATGCCAACGGTAAGGTGGAGCGCATTCAGCCAGACATCGCCAAATGGAAGCAGATGAAGCTCGATGGGGTGATCTGGGCGCCCGTGCCCTACTCCCCGAGCAAGTCGGACTTCTTGAATTCGGACTTCAAAGGGCCCGGTGACAAGCAGATGTTCAAGAATGAACAGGGGCAGTTGGTGGAGATGCCGCTGCGCTTCCGCCATTTTCTGGGAACGAACAAGAAAGGCGAGGATGTACTCTCCGGACTGATACATGCGGCACGCATCTCGCTTTCCATCGGCATTCTGTCCATGGGCATCGCCACGCTCATCGGCCTTGCGCTTGGGGCTTTGGCGGGCTATTTCGGTGACAACCGCCTGGTAACCACGCGTGGCCGGTTCTGGACCTTCCTGTTCGGCCTGCTGCTGGCCTATTTCTACGGTTTTCAGGTGAGGGCAGATATCCTTGCGGACGCCATAGGCACCAGCAGCGGGGAACTGCTGCTCCAATTAGGCATCAGCCTGCTGGTATTCGCTGGGGTGGCAACCCTTTTCTCTTTTATCGGGAAAGGGTTGGGGGCGCTGCCCTTCCTCAACAGCAAGGTGAACATCGCTGTGGACAGCACCGTGTCGCGCCTCATCGAGATTCTTGTTTCCATTCCCACGCTCATCCTGATCCTGTCTTTGGCGGCCATTGCCAAACCGTCCATGGTCAATCTGATGCTCATCATCGGGATGACGGGCTGGACAGGCATTGCGCGACTGACCCGAGCTGAATTCCTCAAAATCCGGAGTCTGGAGTACATTCAGGCAGGGCAGGCATTGGGTTATACGGAGGCGCGCATCATTTTCCGCCATGCCCTGCCAAACGGCATCGGCCCCGCGTTCGTGGTGATTGCCTTCGGGGTTGCGGGGGCCATTCTGGCCGAGTCTAGCCTCTCTTTCCTCGGAGTAGGTGTTCCTCCTGAGCTTGTCACGTGGGGATCGTTGGTCAACAGCGGCCGGCAGCAGTTCTCAGCATGGTGGTTGGTCATCTTCCCCGGCATGGCCATCTTCATCACGGTGGCGGTCTACAATCTGCTGGGAGACGGCCTGCGCGATGCGCTGGACCCGCGATTGAAGAGTTGAGATGGACACCGCTCTGTCTGTAAATGGAGTTACTATTCGGCTCACGGGGGAGCGCTGGATGCACATTACCAATGGTCATCCTGAAATGGCCTCTTTTTTCTTCGAGGTACTTGAAACCGTAGAGCAACCTCTGGCCGTTTTCGATGGCGGATTTGGTGATAAAATAGCAGTCAGCATTCTGCGCGATATCCCTCCGAAACATATCGTGGTGGTGTACAGGGAAACGGACAGCAATGATGGCTTCGTGATTACTGCCTACCTTTCAGGCAGAAAACAGCCCTTCATAAACAGAGTAAAGTTATGGGAACGCAAGCCTTGACAGATGTGCAGGACATCATGCCTTTTCTTTTGAGGCACGAGAACATGTGGTCTTCCTATGACAAGGAGGCGGATGTGCTTTACTTGCACTTCAAGCGTCCTGCACATGCAGACCGTTCGGAGATGACCGATGATGATATCATCGTTCGATATGAGAAGAAGGAGGTTGTGGGCATCACCGTCCTGAATGCCTCGAAGAGGTTCGGGTTCCAGAACAGCTCTTCGTAAGCTATGCCCATCTTCATCACCGTGGCGGTCTACAATCTGCTGGGTGAAGGCCTGCGCGATGCGCTGGACCCTCGGTTGAAGAGCTGAGGTGCCGTTCTGAGGC
>CAZATP010000043.1:0-25944 GCA_964488095.1 uncultured Chryseobacterium sp. | reverse complement strand
ACAACAAAACCATGAGAAAACCTCTACTTCTTTCAGCACTGTTCCTTACCGGCCTGTCCGCCTCTCAGGCGCAGATTCCCAACTCGGGATTTGAGGACTGGACCACCGTGGGCAACCACGAGAACCCGGACGGTTGGGCCACGATGAACGGCCTCTCGGGAACATCGTTCAACTCCTGCACCAAATCCACAGACCATTACCCCGCCAACGTGGGTCAGTATTCGGTGCGGCTGGAGAACAACACGGCTCTTGCTCAGTTCACCGGTGGCTATGGCGGGGTGGTGACAGATGCCTTCAACTATCCGTTCCAACCGGCCTTCCCCGTCATTGGCAACCCCACCAGCCTGCATGGTCACTTCAAGTTCACCTCGCTCAATGGCGATCAGGTCTGGGTGAAACTGGTACTGTTCAACCAAGGGACGATTGTGGCCGATGAGAGTTACGTGAGTGAGGCGCAGAGCTACCCTGAATGGACCCCTTTCGAGATACAGCTGGATGACTACGGTGATGCCGACAGTGCCACCATCATGCTCTTCGCGTTCTATCCCATCGGTCAGACCGATGGCCCCAACGGGAACTCCGTGCTCTGGGTCGATAACCTGAGCTTCAACTCTCCCATCACCTCCGTGGAGGACCTGAGGGGAACTGCCAACGGGTTCAACCTGTTCCCGAACCCGACCATCGACCAGTTCACCATCCGCACAGATGCTGCTGTGACCGAGGGAACCACCATCAGTGTCTATTCCATACTGGGCAGTCTTGTGCACACAGAGGCGCTCCGCAACAGCGGGCAGACCGTGAATGTCTCCGGCCTTCCTGCCGGCACCTATGTGGTGGAGCTGCGCACATCCAACAGCCTGAGCAGCAGAAAACTCTTCATACAGCACTGAGCTGCAACACGCGCTGCGAAGCCCTGCCGTCTTCGGATGGCAGGGCTTCCCTGTTCTGCAGACGCCCGATTACCTTTGCGGCCCATGTTGCGCATAGCCATCCTTCTTCTGATATCCATTCCTGCCGTGGCGCAGACCACGCTGAACGGAAAGCAACTGCCCACCCCCAAGACATCGGACAACACCCTTTTCTACCTGCAGCGCAGCAAGAACACCAACACGGTGATGTATGAGGCCAAGGTGGACCAGACCGGCCAGCTGGTGCGCGACCTCCCGGTGAATGCCTACTGGCTCGACTATGAGGTGGGTGATAACGTGAAATCCGACCTCAGTTACTTTGAGCGCACCGCTGTCTATGGGGTCGAGGCAGAGGAGGCGAAGGACGGAAACGGCAGCTACATCATGCGGCTCAAGGCTTTCAAGAACCGGGCGGTCACCGTGGCCAGGAACAAGCTGGGCAAGTATGAGGGGCTCATGACCATCAACGGTCGCAAGGCCATCCTCAAACGCATCTACATCGAGGCCAAGGAAGGACTACTTACCCCAACGGTGGTGCATGTGGACCTGTTCGGCATCGACCCGAAGACCGGGGAAAAGGTCTTTGAGCGCATCATCCCTTAGAAATCATCGAACGGCCGTGTGAGGTCGGTCGAGATGCCGAGGAACACATAGAGGTCGTCCTTTCGGTGCATGGACGAGAACTCGGCCCTGCTGGTGATGCCGCCCATGATGCGCATGTCCCAGAACGGGTTGACCACATACTCGGCCCTGAACTGGAAAAGGTAGACCTTGGTGTCAAGTCCCTGCACCATGGTGTTCCCATATTCGGAGGCGCGGTCGCCATAAGAGCGGTAGATGTTCTGGCCGTAGCTCAGCGAGTCCATGTCCAGTCCGAAATTCGAGTAGATGAACTTGGCCTCCAGCATCCAGCTTCCCCTGCGATAGCGCAACAGGCTCACCGATTCCATCACGTTGGCCCCCATCGGGTGGGCCAACGGTTGATTCTGATGGCCATAGTTCTGCTCCACCGCATAATGCGTGTAGGTGAACGGCCTGATCCAGTTGAACTCCGTCTGGTAGTAAAGTCCTTTTAGGCCGAACGGGCTCCAGCCCTTGATGCCCACCTGAAAAGCCTGCTTGTTGCCCCACCAGCCCGTTGGTTTCGAGGTGTCACCGCTCAGGCTGCTGAACATCTCGCTGAACTTCAGCTCGTCCAATAGCAACTGGGCATAGAGATGATGATTCTTCCCGATGCGGAAACGCACGTCCAGCCCGAGGATCACATTGTCCGGTGAGCGCAGCGACATCTCCACCGGACGGTAGAAGATGATCGGGTTGATGTAATTGGGCTCGAACCCCCGTGTGCCGCTCGAATCCTGCGCCTGCCAGATGATGGACTCGAAAAGGCCCACGGTGAAGCGCTTGCCCACATTCAGCGACAGGTAATGGAAGGTGCCGAGCTTGTTCCGGCTGTCCGATCCGGGCCTGATGTCCTTGAAGTTGGCGAAGATGTTCACATAGCGCACCTTCCAGAACCGGGTGTCCAGTTTCAGGAACGAGAAGGGCGGTGCATTGTCCGAGAGCAGCAGCGAACGGTAGCCGTTGCCGATGAACAGCTTGTCGTGACCCGCCTGCACATTGAAGTGCTCGGAGGGCGAGTAGGACAAAGATCCCGTGGGCATGAAGAAGGTGTGCAGGTCGCCCTGCTTCCATACCTCTCCGAACCCGGGCCGCACGCCCCACTCGTTGATGTAATCCTCCACATGGGCCGGAGCGCGGAACGCCCCGCCCTTGACCGAGAAATTGGCCGTGAGCTTCTTGGTAAGCAGAATATCGCCCCGAAGCCCGCCATAGAGGTCAGCGATCATTCCGCTGCGCGAACCATAGCCCACCACGCTGTGAAAGATCGGGTCGAGCCGCACACCGAACCATTTCTTGCTGTGATCCAAGAAATGGCCGTCACGGAAACGGTTGGGCCTACTCTCGCTCCTGCGCACCATCGACTGCAGGAAATCCCGGTTGGCCAGCTCAAACTGGGCGTGCATCACGAACGGACGGATGTTATGATGCACAGAGCCCAGACCGCTGCCGCTGAACTCCTCTTCCACGAACGTCTGCAGCAGCTGCGATTTGGGCTGAACCACCTGCTGGGCCACAAGTGAACCGTAGCACAGCATCAGCATCCCGAGCACCCATGTATGTCTCACCGCCCGCATCTCAGAAATCGGTGTATAGGTTTCGAATGTCTGTCCGCACCCCGAAATAGACCATGAGGTTGCGCTCGTCACCGATATCGCTGGTAGAGGTGCGATGCGTGAGTCCCAGCCTGATGGTGAAGTTGCTGGCACGGTTCACCGTATAGGAGAGCTCGGCATTCTGGAAAAGGATGTGGGTCTTGAAGCCCTGTCCGATGATATTGCCTCCAGAATCGGTTCCACGCACCGCCTCGCTGTCCGAGAGGTAGATGTCGTTCCCGAAGTTGGCCCCGGTCGTGTCCCGGCCCACGATGGCATACGTGGCCCTCCATTGGAAACGGAGGTCACGCCAGCGGTAGCCCAGCATGCCCATCACCTCGTGGAAATTGGCCCCGAGCGGATGACCGAGCGGCTGTGCATGATGCATGTAACTCAGAATGGGCTGCACACTGGCATAGGTGTACGGACGCACCGCATTGTATTCCACCTGAGCGATGAGGTGCTTCACCTTGAACAGGTCGAACGCCTTGAACCCAATCTGCCAACCCAATCGCTGCTCTATATGGTTGGCCACATTCATTTTCTTGAAATTCAGGTCATTGAAGGCCAACTGACCGTAGAAAGCGGCCCCTTTGAACGGAATCACCTTCAGATTGAGGCCCACCACCACATTCTGATCCGACTCTTGAATGGCGAACTGCACCGGCCTAACCATCATGAGCGGATTGATGAAGTTCCAATCGAACCCACCGTTGCCCAGACTGTCGGCCGTCTTGAAGATGATTCCCTCGAAAAGCCCCAACTGCACCCGCTTGCCAATGTTGGCACTCAGATAGTGGAAAGTGGCCCATTTCTTCTTGAAACCCGTCTCATACTGTTGACGATAGGCTACATCCTGCATCTGTGTGAGCAGATGCGTGTACTGTAGCCCCCGCCATTTGGTGGTGAGCTTAAGAAACGGATAGTTGAACGCCACATCCGAGAGCAGCAGAGAGCGATATCCCTCACCGAAAAAGTGTTTATCGTGCCCCAGCTGAACATTGAAATTCTTCACCGGGGTGAACGACACCGATCCCGATGCCATCAGATAATCGTAGCCCTTCTCCTGTACGCCCATGGCCTGGTACAGGGAATTGTCGAATGTGAAATCCTTTAACCAGCCCTGACCGGGAATGACAGCATTGCGGTCTATCCAGTCGTTCATGTAGGGCATGAACGTGGACTGGGTCTCGTAGAACGTGGTAATGAACGAGAGCTTGCGGCCTATGCTGCCCGTGCACACGAACCCTCGGGTGTTGACGGCATGACCCACTTTGTCAGCCAGATCGTACCCATAATCCATATGGAATATCGGGTCGAAGTGGATCATGAACTTGGAGGAATCGACCTGCACCAGATGTTCCATCACCATCTTCCGCCCCACCCACCTGCGGGCGAACTTCCCACTGTGATAACGCACATGGCGCAACGAATCGAAAGGCACATACTCGTTCAGCTCATGGATGCGATAGGGCCTTACAGCTGAATGGAGCTCTATGCCCGGCTGATGCAGCATCCCCTCGAACTCACTGTAGGTGACATTGCTCAGCGGATAGACCTGATGCTGCTGACCAACGGAATGCTTTACCCCGATGACAGACAATAGGATCACGGTCAGTAACAGATGCCGCATGAATCGGGAACTTGCGGCAAATGTAGGTCTTGAAATGAATGCTCATCGGTCACATGTCGCGCCCCATGTACCAAGCACATTGCCACCTTGACAGGGCCAACGGTGCATCCATCGCTTAGTTTTGCCACATGTTCTTCCGCGATGTCATTGGTCAGGAACGCCTGAAGCGCAAACTGCGCGAATCGGTGCTCAACGGACGGGTGGCCCATGCCCAGATGATTTCCGGCCCATCGGGCGCAGGCGCGCTGCCGCTGGCATTGGCCTATGCGCAGTACATGGCCTGCACGGACCGCACCGACTCCGAATCCTGTGGGGAGTGCAATGCCTGCAGGCGTTATACGAAACTCGAACATCCCGACCTTCATCTCATATTTCCCAAGAACCTGACCAGCGAGGGAGAGGGAAAGGGCTTTTCAAGCAAGGATTTCGTCATCCGGTTCCGCGAGGCCATTCTGGACAACCCTTATCTGAGCCTCCAGGAATGGCTGGCCTTCCTTGGAATTGAGAACAAGCAGGGCTCCATCAATGTGTTGGACAGCGCAGAGATCCTCCACAACCTCAGTTACAAGGTCTATGAGGCGGAATACCGCGTCATCGTAGTATGGCTGGCCGAGAAAATGAACACGGATGCCGCCAACAAACTGCTGAAGGTGCTCGAAGAACCACCGCAGCGCACCGTCTTCCTATTCACCTGCGAGAGCACAGAGAACATGTTGGCCACCATCCTGTCACGCGTGCAGACGCATCGGCTGGACCGTCTCGCAGAATCGGACATGACCGCAGGCCTCGTCAATAGCCATAGGGCCGATGAGTCACAGGCCTCTCTGGTGGCGCATCTCGCTGACGGGGACTTCGGTCTGGCGCTGCAACTGCTTCGCGACCCGGAGGCCGTGCATTCCACAGTGCAGTTCTTCATCACCTGGATGCGCGCCTGCTACGGCCTGAACATGGAGGCCTTGGCATCGCTCATGGACGAGTTCCAGAAAATGGGCCGCGAACGGCAGAAGGAACTGCTCACGCAGGCCTGCGCCCTGCTGCGCAACGTGCTGCTCTATCGGCTCAACCCCAGTGGCAACCATGCCATGATGCGCCAGCAGATGGAGTTCGTGCAGAAGTTCTCCCGTTTCATCAGCGCTGACAACATGGAGGGGCTGCTGGAAGAATTCGACCGGGCGCACTATCACATCGAACGGAACGCGCATCCGAAAATCCTTTTCACAGACCTGTCCTACAGCATTTCCGAACTGTTGCAGAAGGAGGCTTTGAAGCGTTGACAGCCGCATTTCAGGCCACTTCTTTTGCTCAGAGACGTTGCCAAAAAGAGTGTAGTTTTGCCTCCGTTCATTTTTTCGGGCCCATATCCCTATCCATTCCATGAGCAAAGGTGTTCCAAATCCATCTCGCTTCCTTTTCCCAGGTGTGCTTACACTTGGAGGTCTTGCAATCGTCTACTCCTCTGTTGTAGGCGGACAGAATGTCTACTGGCTCATGGGCGGTCTGCTGATTGCTCTTGTAGGTGTGTTCTCCATCCTGATGATCCTGGACAAACTGCCGAACATGATTCAGCGGGTGCTGTTCTTCGCCTTCATCCCGTTGGCGCTGCTCACCGCCTTTTTCACCTACCAGTCCATTGACGAGCCTATCAAATTCAATATCGAGAAGGAGAAGCGTTACACCAAGGTCATTGAGAACATCAAGACCATCCGTGACTGGCAGGTGGCCTACAAGTCTGTTTACAAGGTATATGCCCCGAGTTTCGATTCGCTGTTCCTGTTTGTGAACACAGGCCAGTTCCCAGTAGTGAAGGCCTTGGGCACCGTGCCAGACACGCTGACAGAGGCCGAGGCAGTGAAGCTTGGCATCGTGAAGCGCGATACCGTGCTGGTCTCTGCACGCGACTCGCTGTTCAAATCAGGCGGTGATATGAATGAGATCCGTTTCATCCCCTACAGCAACAAAGTGGAGTTCAGCATGCAGGCCGGACTCATAGAGAAAGGTCAGGTGAAGGTCCCTGTTTTCGAGGTGTTCGCAAAGAATGAGTTCATCTTCCCAGACATTGAACCCTTGTTCTACAAGCCGGAGGACGGTGTGAAAGTGGGGTCGATGACCGATCCCTCTACCAGTGGCAACTGGGAGTGACACGGTGGTCCTGGCCTACAGGGAAGCACTGAATCTCAGACCGGACAGGCCCGAAGAATCGGCTTCGTCCACGTGCAACGACTATCTCGGAATCTCCCGCTCTTCCGTTGCTCTGCTGCGTGTGGACACGCAGACCATGAAGACGCTTTCGCTCAGGGCAGTGAGTTTCCCTTACTGTGAAGACGACCACCGTTGGTCGCAGGCCGTTTCCGAAATTGTGGACAGCTGGGGAACCAACATGTTCCAAGTTGCTGTGATCGGTGATGTGGCCTGCTCCATCATCCCCTCCGACCTGATTACAGTGGGCGGGGCGTCCGTGCACAGGATGCTTAATCTGGAGCACGGTGATCTCAACGGCCTCAGGGTGGTAAGCGCCCCACTGCACCCCTGGGATGCGCAATGTTTCTCGCTGATTCCTGATGGGATGTTGGAGGCGATTCCCGCCCGCACCATCCTTCCGGAAAATGCCTGCTGGGTCCCTTCACTACTGCGCTCTGCTGTGCCTGTGCATGCCCATCTGAATGTTGCAGAACGCTCCGTGAGCATTGCCGTGCTGAAGGGAAGACAGTGTGTGCTGATGAATGCCTACGAACGCCAATCCGCAGAGGATGTATTGTATTTCCTGATGGCCGCACTGGAACAATTGGCCATTCTGCACACGGAGGTCCGCGTCACCCTTTATGGCGAGGTGAAGGATGGAGACGCGGTCCACACGCTGCTCAAACGCTACATTTCGAACCTCACGTTCGCTGAACGGCCCGCTGAACTCAGCTACAGCTATTCGTTCAAAGAACTACCGAACCATCAGCTGCACACTCTCCTAAACGCACCGTTATGCGCATCATAAGTGGCCGCCTGAAAGGCCGTAAGATAGACCCTCCGCGCAACCTCCCGGTGCGGCCCACCACCGACATGGCCAAAGAAGGGCTGTTCAACATCCTTAACAACCGCTTCGATTTCGAAGGGCTGAGAACCCTGGATCTCTTCTGCGGGACCGGTAACATTAGCCTGGAGCTGTTGAGTCGGGGCGTGGAGGATATCACCTGCGTGGACGAAAATGCCGGTTGCGCGCAGTTTGTCAAGCAAACATTGGAGAAATTCGGGTGCAAACAGAGCAATGTGGTCCGGGCCGATGCCCTCCAGTTCCTGGCCCGAACCACCGGCAAGTGGGACATCATCTTTGCCGACCCTCCCTTTGACAATGAGATTCATGTCACTCTGGTCGAACTGGTGCTACATCGCAACCTGTTGAACGAGGACGGGCTGCTGGTGGTGGAACATCCGGCCAGTGTTGACCTATCCGCTTTGAAGGGCTATGAGCAGACCCGCAGGTACGGCCGCCTGCACTTCAGCTTCTTCGGTTCAGAAGCGTAGATAGAACTGCTCTGTGAGTCGTTTGTACGCTTCAGAATAACCCCGAATTCCCGCCTCGTTCTCCAGCACAAGCTCATCTTCCGGAAACGGTTCGGTAGACCGGGGCACGAAGGTCACAAGCACTCTCTTCGCAAGTCTTTCGGGCAACGGATGCACCATGGTCCTGCGCGAAACATGAAGACCGTTGGCTGCCGCCTCGCGGTAGAACTCCTCCTGACCCTGCACGGGGAAGACGGTGGAGAACCTTCCGGAGGGGCGGAGCAAGCGGGCCACTTCCCTGAAAAGAATTGCCGGGGTGAGGCCCACGGTGTGCTTGGCCAGATGCAGCGCATCGCTTTTAGGCGGCTGCGCATGGGTGAAAAATGGCGGATTGCATACAATCAGATCATACACCGCCTTCTGGTCCAAGCGCCAGGCTGAGAGGTCGCAACAGAAGGCCCTCATATCCGTCAAGTACGCTCTTTCAAAGTTGCACGTGGCCTGTTGCGCAGCCTTTTCGCTGATGTCAATGGCATCCATGTGGACCCTTGCGCGCTGTGCCAGCATCATGGCGATGAGGCCAGTGCCCGTACCGATGTCCAGCACCGATTCCCCGTCCTTCACCTCTGCCCACGCTCCGAGCAGCACTCCGTCCGTACCCACCTTCAATACATCCTGATGGTGGTAGACCCGGAATCTTCGGAACTGAAAGTAGGGTTCAGCCATTCAGATAGATGTCCACCAGACCGGGCGGTGTATCCAGCGTAACGGTCTTCGTGTCGGTATCGATGGACAGAAGGATATCCTCCACAGCCGGCACCAGTATCTGCTTCCCGTTCTGATCGATCTCCAGAATGGACTGCATCGGCAGTTCCATGATGCCTGAAACCGTACCCAAATGACCCAGATTCACATCCACGACCGTGTAACCCACAAGGACATCCAGTCCGGTCGGTTCCTCCACTTGTAATCTTTCCGGTTCGATGAGCACCTCCTTGCCTACGAATCGCTCGGCAGCCTCCACGGTGTCTATCCCTTCCAGTTTGATCACCACCGTGTCGCGCACCGTGTCCACGGGTTCTTCCGCAAAAAAAGGAACCGGCCCACCCTGCAAAGGGATGAAGACCGGTTCGTCTTTTTCAATCTGCGGAATTCCTCCACCAATAAGTTTAACCTTCAGGGAACCCTTGAGTCCGTGCGGCCTGAGAACGTATCCGAATACCGTCAGGTTATCGGAGTTCACCTTATTCAGCAGCTGGGGCCTCTTCTTCCGATGACTCGGCAGCTGGGGCCTCCTCTTCGGTCACAGCAGCAACCTCCTCGGCCAGCGGGGATTTCTTGGCGGCCACCTTGGCAGCAATATCGGCCTTCTTCTTGGCCTCAGCCTCCAGACGTGCCTTGCGTGCATCCTCCTTGGCCTTCACAATGGCGTCCGCACCTTTCACGATACGACCTTCCTTGTCACCGAGCCATGCAGCAAATCTGCGATCGGCCTCGGCCTGATCGAAAGCGCCCTTTGCAACACCACCCTGAAGGTGCTTCTTGTAAAGAACACCTTTGTAGGAAAGGATAGCACGGCAAGTGTCTGTAGGCTGCGCGCCCTTCTCAATCCAACTGACAGCGCTGTCAAAGTTGATATCGATAGTGGCGGGTTGAGTGATCGGGTTGTAGGTGCCCAGTTTCTCGATGAATTTACCATCACGGGGCGAACGGGAGTCGGCTACCACAATGTGGTAGAACGCATAGCCTTTCCTTCCGTGTCTCTGCAAGCGGATTTTGGTTGGCATTTCTGTGGATTAGGTTAGAAAAATTTAAGGGGCGCAAATGTGCGATTTCTTTTCGGACTGGCAATGCCGCGCTCAAGGTTAATTCTCTGAGATATGCATGGCCCTTCAACAGGTACTGACGGCCTCGGGTGTTCATTCCTTGTCAGCAACGCTTCAAAATATCGCTGCCTAAAATCCGTTCATGCCCTAACTTCACGCTGTCATGACCATCGCGCTCATCTTCTTTATCGGCATGCTGCTCTACCTGTCGATGGATATTGCCATGCAGGATTGAGTCATTCCAAAGAATCAATACCCGTAACAGGCTCCTCACCGCGACCACAATTGTCGCGACCGATACCGCACTTTGTAACCCCTTCTGTAGGGGTCATGCGTTCCCGAACATCGTGCAACTTTTATCAACACCCATCCCATTCCCTGCCTCTTCGCCTATTTTCGTCAGTCCCTGTTTTCAATGGGCAATGGGCAAGTGTCCATGAGCAATTACGCTCAGGATAAGACTTTTACTCATCGCTCGTAACTCGTCACTATTCGCCATGTACCTCATTTTCGACACCGAGACCACGGGCCTGCCCAAGAACTACAACGCCCCGCTGACGGACGCGGACAACTGGCCGAGGCTGGTGCAACTCGCTCAAAGTCTGTAGTGTACGAAGGGTCAGACCTATTCGAACGGTCACGTTGCATTCACTTATTCTCACTGCCATTCGAAGTACAACTGCTCTGCGTAGCCTATTTCAAATTCGGTGAATGGATAATGGAGGTAGCTCAAGTTGATGGCAGCTTCACCACCAAAACGCACCCGGTCAAGCGCATCGGCATCTTGGAGCAATTGAAGTACAGGGATGTGTGCAGATGAAGGGATGGTTTGAAAGTCCTTACAGTGCCAATGCACCGCAAATGCAACAGCGGGCAATTGACGCTTCGATAGACCTAAGTTCAAAAACCGTTCTTGCCACAAAGGGAGCTTTCGCTCCACGGCCCATTGCCCATGAACTTGGCAAGCCCCATCGTGCTGACGGGCCATGTCGTGGATAATTGCCGCGCAGTATGCCTGTAGAATGAGGTTTTCGTTGAGTTTGCCCACTTTGCCTAAATGCTTCACCAAATGCATGACGCGCTGCGTGTGCTCCAACCCGTGCACGGTGGAGTCTGTGTCAAAATCCTTGGCGGTCGGAGAAAGCATCTGGGAGTTGGGTTATTTGTATTCCGACAGCATCTGGAGCAGCATTTCCTTCATTTGAATCCGAACAGAAGCCGGGGAGAGTATGCGAACGTGTGATGACATGCGCAGTATTTCCTGAAAGAACTCATAGTTGGGTACAACATTCAGCTCGAAGAGTATGCCATTGTCCTTATCGCCAAGTTCGCGCTGCGAGGGGTGCAACCGAAGGGTCCGCAGGTAATGTGCATTATGGTACTCTGACCAAAGCCGGATCTCAACCGGCTCCAAGTCCGAGTGGTTCAGGCCGATCACGTTCCTGAACAGATCGTTACCATTCGGAACTACATCGTCCGAGAACTTTGCAAAAAACGCTCTCACCTCGGTCATCCTATCCAGCCCAAAGCTTTTGAGGCAGTCGTCCTTGCCGTCCTTGGCCATGAGGTACCATCGTTTACGAAACTGCTTGAGGAAATAGGGTTGCACCTGCCGCACAGAGGTGTCGGCCAAGAATTTTGTGTACTGGAACGAAACCGCTTGTCTCGATCGGATGGCCTTGACCAGTATAGGCAGCCATTCCAACCCCTTGGAGTAGGGCATGTCCGGAAACACGTATTCATTCAAGCTGTCGGCTTCCGAGAGTTGACTTTGGAGCAGGTTGGCCATGCGCACATGTTCCAAAAAGCTGTACACCAGCGGCATTTCCTCATCGTTCAAATGCTCGATGCTGTAGGTGTGGTTCGGGTGCTTGCCGTGCTTGTTGATACGCACGTTATACGCCAGCTCCAAGTCCTGCAAGGCCCGCTGCACGGTGCGCACACCCACATCATCTCCCATTTGGGCCAAATGGTCGATCAACTGCCGTGTGGTGGCGCGGCCATTGGCCTGCAGGCACTCCATGATGGCAGAGTGACGGTCAAAGATCTTCTGGTAAGACATGAGGGCGAAATTAACCGGTTAACGCGTCACGGGTTGACGCAATGCCAAACTACTTTTGACCACGAGATTCAACGCTCCACATCTCACCTCAAGAAATGAAACAAGTAAGAATCGCGATGATCACCATCTACTGTATGGGCCTCTTCTGGCTCATCTACAACAGCTATTTTGGATGGAACGAAGTGGCGTTGAGCGATGCAGAACGCTTCTGCGACCATGTACACCATGCGATCTGTGGCATCGCGGTGATTCTGTATTTTTCGCCCCTGCATGGTATTTACGTGCGGCTGCTTGATAAACAACAGCAATAATTAACCAAAAAATCATGAAGACATCACATCAACTACTGATAGCCGCAACACAAAAGTTAATCGAACTGAATGATTTTCCAGACTGGAAAAATCAATTGATGCGCAAGGCACCGCCTATTCTATGGTTTGGTGATTCTAATGCGAGTAAAAGCAGAATTCTCACAGTTGGGGCTAATCCCTCAAGGTGGGAGTTTTTGCAGAGAAAGAAAGGATTAGACTTATCGGAAGGGAAAGACACATATGAAAAAGCGTACTTGGAAAGGCCGAGGTTCAGAGTATTGAATGACCAAGAGACTTACAGTGAAATACTATCAAATGAGACTCTGAGGGAGAGTATTATCAATAGTTTTAATCGCTACTTTTCTGACTCAGCGAATCCATCTAAACCAAATCCATATAACTGGTTCGGAAGCGAAAAGCATTATTCTTATAGGGTCGAGGGGGTTTTACAAGGGATGGGGGCTTCCTATTTCAACTCATCTGCGGATTATACAGCAATACATGTTGATTTATTCCCATTTGCAACTATAGAAGATTTTGTCAAAATTAAGAGTGTCGCAGAAAGGGATATATTTTCAGATTCTTGGGCGATTGATATGCTGAAGTCATTGATAACATTGTTGCGAGCGCAGAGAATGCTTGTTTTCGGAAGAACAAATTATAATTATTTTCTTGGATATACTGGAATCGAGAGTCTGTATACCGAGCAATTTTTTGCGGTTAAGGGAAGGGGAAAGTGCACTATTTGGGTAGCCTCATATTGCGGATTACCTGTTTTAGCAGTGTCAACGAACCTCGGAAACCCTAAAGGATTTGATTCTATGGGTCTGTGGGAGCTCGGGCAACGACTGAATCAGTTAAGTGTTTAATCAGAAATTAACCCATGATTATACAATTCTCTCATAATGGTTCGCAGATGAACATAACTCCCAGAAGTAAAAAGAATGAATCCTCCTATCTGTTCGATACTGAGAGTTCGGGCATCAGGTTTTGGAATGATGAAGAAAGTCATAAACGAAAGTTTTTGTCCACACGTTCTTGCTTTATAAAAAATATGGGAGACTGTTTTGACACTACTCCGATTTGTTCGGAGGCCCAGTTCTGGGGAGAATGGGAAGCTCAATCAGAGTTTAGTCTGACTGGGAATGGGTATTCTACAGGTAACTGTTTGCCCCACGCAATCCATAAGCCATTCTACGAATTCAATAAGGTGGGAAGGCATAACACAGACCCATTCATTTTTGGGAGCCATTTCTACTACACTAACTGTAAGCAGAAGAATAAGGGTGCTGGGAAGAAAATGCTTCAATTAACCGCGGGCTCGATTGTCGTATTCGGCTCCGAGTTTGACAAGTCCGATTTCATGATTGATACGGTATTTGTGGTGGATGAGCATTCATCAATGTTTGACTACAGAAATAATCCACTTGATTACCCGCAAGCACTTCAAGATGTAACATTAAACTTAAACGGTGGTCTCTCAAACTGGCACATGTTGTATAAGGGAAAAATGTTCAATCAAAGTTCATTGTTCAATCCTGAATTATCAACACCGTTTTCCTTCGTTCCTCTAAAAATACAGCACGAAGGAAAAGGGTTCGAAAGACCCGTGTTGGATTGGAAAAGGTTCGGATTCAAGAAGCCTGGTTCGGGTACAGTCCTGCATACTGTAAGTGGAAGCGAATCGGACTTTTGGAGAGGGATTGTATTCGAAATGCTGAGACAAGGATATTCACTTGGAGTGAAGTTCGATATGCCAAAGAGGCGTGGAGGTCAAGAGCATTCTGGATCTGGGCGAGATTCGAAGTGTTGAATCTTTAAGTAAACGAGGTGCGGCTGCGATTACTTGCGGAGTGACTTTCATAGAGTAGCACATGGCTTCCCACGCCCTTTCCAAATCGACCTTCATGACAGGGGTGCAGTGCCAGAAGCGCCTGTACCTGCACAAGAACTGCAAGCGGTTAGGAATAGAACGCGATGCGCTTACCGCGCAGCAGGAAGCCATTTTTGCTGCGGGAACTGATGCTGGTCTGCTGGCGCAGCAATTATTTCCGGGTGGTGTGGATTGCAGCCCCGAGTTCCATTACGATTACGGCCCCAGCGCAGCCCGCACAGCAGAGCTAATGGCCGAGGGCCAGACGGTCATCTATGAGGCATCATTCATTTATGAAGGTGTACTGGCCGCCTTGGATATTCTGGTGAAGCGTGAGGACGGTTGGCACGCCTATGAGATGAAATCTACCAAGGATGTGAAGCCACAACACATACAGGATGCCGCCTTGCAGTATTGGGTGATAAACCACTGCGGGGTGACCCTGAAGAGCATGAACGTATTGCATTTTGATGGTGAATACATACGTGGCGAAGAATTGGATGTGCAACAGCTTTTTACGTGGGATGATGTAACCGAGCAGGTGCAGGAACTACAGCCATGGGTAAGTGCCGAGGTGGCAGCAAATAAAGCCTGCTTGCAGCAGAGCGAGGTGCCCGATGTGGCCATTGGATCACATTGTACATCGCCTTATGCCTGCGATTTCCGAGGCCACTGCTTTAAGCATGTGCCGAAATACTCTGTACTGAACCTCACAAGGGCAGGCAAGAAAGGCTGGGAGCTTTTCAACCGTGGTATTGTGCGTATTGAAGATGTGCCCGATGATGTGAGCATGACGGCCTCACAGCAGTTGCAGATAGATGCGGAGCGGAGTGGAAGAACCTTCATTGATGTTGATTCAATTGAAGAGTTTCTACGTGATTTTCGGTATCCGCTTTACTTTTTGGATTATGAGACCATAATGCCAGGGGTTCCGTTGTTCGAGGGAACCAAGCCCAACCAACAGGTGGTGTTTCAATATTCCATCCATAAAGTGGAATCACTAGGGGCGGAGCCCACGCATTTTGAGCTGCTTGCCGACCACTGCGACCCACACTTTTTGAGAGAACTCGTACTGAAACTCATCAAGGATTGTGGCACATCGGGAAACGTTCTGGTTTTCAATAAATCCTTTGAAAAACCACGCACTGAGGAGTTGATGCGGATGTTCCCCGAACATGCGGGTGCCTTGCAAAGCATTATTGACCGTATGGTTGACCTTGCTGTCCCGTTTCAAAGCAAGTGGTATTACACTCCCGACATGATGGGAAGCTACTCTATTAAGAAAGTGCTACCTGCATTGACGGATATTGATTACAAAGACCTTGAGATACAAGAGGGGGGTACGGCAAGCAGCACCTTTATGCAGATGGTGCAAGGGACTTTTGATGGTGATGTCGAATTGAAACGCAAAGCCCTCATCAAGTACTGTGAGCGCGACACTTGGGCCATGGTGAAGGTGCTTGAGAAACTTTGCGAGGTGGTTGAGACGGATTCTGAGGCTTGATGTCTGTTACCTCGAACGGGGCACTTGGACGCTGAGCATTGTAAGCCCTCCGAAAGCATGATTTTCTGCAAATAATGTAAGTATGCTTATCATGGAAAAGGAATTTCAAACAGAAGACATAAGGCGGATTGCGATCGAACTTTTCAAGGCTGCGCAACCTCTATTAGTGCTTTCCAAGATTGATGATGTCTGTAATTTCGTTGGTTATCACAGGTTCTATTTCCGGTCTGTCCTAAAAGAAGGAACTGAGTACTTCCTGCTTACAACCAATGAGGTAGATGATTGCGCCTACCACAGTGCGTCATTGGGTGAGCATTTTACTGTGCTTAAAGAGTTTAGGGATATTCTGAAAGAACTAGAGGAAAGTAGTCCCGTGATTCATGACAGAGAGAGTATTCACAGTCCACCGAAGTATGTTTATTATGACGTTAAGACCATGGATCTGAGTTTGTGCTCATTCATGTACCAGCATCTCTGCAATCAGGTGGATGGATTCTCCGAGGATTATGTGAATCAGCATTTCTGTTCCCTTGACAGGGACCGCATTCGATATTGGAAGGACTACCTACAAAGCAGAATGCTTGAGCTGCCCGCCACAATTTCATGAATCCGCTTGCTGACAGCAGGCAGCTTCCTTAACTTCACCTGCTCAGTATCCATCGAACATCCTCGAATCCCTCTCCCACCATGTATCTCATCTTCGACACCGAGACCACCGGTCTGCCCAAGAACTACAACGCCCCGCTGACCGATGCCGACAACTGGCCAAGGCTGGTGCAGCTGGCATGGCAGCTCCACGATGAGGAAGGCGGGCTGTTGGAGGCGGGCAATGTCATCGTCCGGCCCGATGGGTTCGACATTCCGTTCAACTCCGAGAAGATCCATGGCATCAGCACGGCCAAGGCACTGGCCGAGGGACGGCCGCTGCAGGAGGTTCTGGACGACTTCAGCGAGGTGATGCGCAAGGCCGGGTTCATCGCGGGGCACAATATTGAGTTCGACATCAACATCATGGGGGCGGAGTATCTGCGCGTGCACGGCAGCGAACCCGTGACCGCCAAGAAATGGCTCGACACCAAGGAGGACGGCACGGCCTTCTGCGCCATCCCCGGGGGCAAGGGCGGCAAGTTCAAATGGCCCAAGCTGACCGAGCTGCACGTCAAGCTCTTCAACGAGGAATTTGACGAGGCGCACAATGCGGCCGCTGACGTGGCGGCCACATCGCGCTGCTTTCTGGAGATGATCCGCATCGGGGTGATTCCGCACGCCAAGGCAGGACTGACCGATGAAGCATTCGCACGCTTCAAGCAATTGAACACAACTCCCTTCAAAGCCGAGAACGTGGAGGTGGGAACGCAGGTGGCGGACAGCAAACTGAAAGCGGAAAATGGAAAGCAGAAAACAGAAAAAGGTGTAGAGCTCGCCAACCATAAACCCGAAACTTTCAACGCCTTCGCTCACCTGCATTGCCACACGCAGTTCAGCGTGCTGCAGAGCACCATTCAGGTGAAGGCACTGGTGGAGCAGGCTTTCAAATTGGGTATGCCGGGCGTGGCCATCACCGACCATGCCAACATGTATGGCATCTACCATTTCGTGGATGCGGTGGCCGCGGTCAACGCGCGCATCAAACTGGAGAATGCGAAAATCGAGGCGGGTGAGGCCATCGGGGTGGTGCGCGAAGATTTCAAGGGCGTGGTAGGCTGCGAATTCTACCTGACGGACGACCGACACGACCGCAGCCGCCAGCACAACGGCTACCAGACCGTGCTGCTGGCCAAGGACAAGGCCGCGTATCACAACCTCTCGAAGCTCAGTTCCATCTCCTTTTCGGAAGGATTCTACTATGTGCCCCGCATCGACCGCGAGGTGCTGGTGCAATACAAGGAGGGGCTTATCGCCACCACGGGTGGCCTTGGTGGCGAGGTGCCCAGCCTCATCCTGAATGTGGGCGAGAAGCAGGCCGAGGAGGCGTTCCTCTGGTGGAAGGAGCAGTTCGGGGACGATTTCTACGTGGAACTCATCGACCACGGTCTGCCCGAGGAGAAGAAGCTGAACCAGGTCCTGATCGGCTTCGCGAAGAAATACGGGGTGAAGTATTTCCCCGCAAACAACGTCTATTACCTGATCCGCGAGGACGCCAAGGCGCAGAAAATCCTGCAGTGCGTGAAGGAGGCCGTACGCATCAACGAGCCTTCGCGAGGGCTGGACTACATCGAACGGGTATTCCCCAACGATGAGTTCTATTTCAAGGAGATGAAGGAGATGAAGGCGTTGTTCTCCGATGTGCCGGAAGCATTCACCACCATCACCGAGATTCTGGGCAAAGTGGAGAATTTCGTTCTGAAACAAGACGTTCTGCTGCCCAAGTTTGACATCCCCGATGATTTCCTTCAGGCCGCAGGGGTGGAAAAAGGGAGCAAGCAGGGCGAGATGGCCTACCTGACGCATCTGACCTATGAGGGTGCGAAGAAGCGGTACGGGGAGATAACGGACAAAATCAAGGAGCGCCTCGATTTCGAGCTGGGAGTCATCGACTTCACGGGCTATCCGGGCTACTTCCTCATTGTGCAGGACTTCTGCGATGAGGCCCGAAAAATGGGCGTCAGCGTGGGGCCGGGCCGTGGTTCGGCAGCGGGGTCGGCAGTGGCCTACTGCATCGGCATCACGAACGTGGACCCCATCAAGTACGACCTGCTGTTCGAGAGATTCCTGAACCCCGACCGCGTGTCGCTTCCTGATATCGACATCGACTTTGACGATGAGGGCCGCGGCAAGGTCATCGACTGGGTGGTGAACAAGTATGGCAAGAATCAGGTGGCGCAGATCATCACCTATGGCAGCATGGCGGCCAAATCGGCCATCCGCGACACGGCCCGCGTGATGAACCTCCCCCTGTCGGATGCCGACCGCATCGCGAAGCTCATCCCCGATTTCATTTCTCTGGCGCAGATCTTCACCTTGGACGAGAAGAAGCTGAAGGAGAAACTGAACGGAGATGGGGAGAAACTCCAGATGGTGAACGAGCTGAAGAAGCTGGCCGAGGGCAACGATCCGATGGCGCAGGTGATCCAGCAGGCGCGAGTGCTCGAAGGCTCGCTGCGCAACACGGGCGTCCATGCGTGCGGGGTCATCATCACGCCCAGCGATATCACACAGCACGTGCCTGTGACCACCGCCAAGGACTCCGACCTCGCCCTCACGCAGTTCGACAACAGCGTGGTGGAGAGCGCGGGCCTGCTCAAGATGGACTTCCTCGGCCTAAAGACCCTCAGCATCATCAAGGACGCCATCGTTCTCGTCAAGCAGCGGCACGGCATCGACCTTGACCCGGACACCATTCCGTTGGACGATGCCAAGACCTACGAGCTGTATCAGAAAGGCCAGACCAACGGCACGTTCCAGTTCGAGTCGGCCGGGATGCAGAAGCACCTGCGCAACCTGATGCCCGACACGTTCGGTGACCTCATCGCCATGAATGCGCTGTACCGCCCCGGACCGCTGGAATACATCCCCAACTTCATCGCACGGAAACTGGGCCGTGAGCCCATCAGCTATGACCTTCCTGAAATGGAGGAATACCTGGCCGAGACTTACGGCATCACAGTCTATCAGGAGCAGGTGATGCTGCTGTCGCAGTCGCTGGCCGGCTTCACCAAGGGCATGGCCGACAAGCTGCGTAAGGCCATGGGAAAGAAGATCCGTAAGGATCTGGACGAGCTGAAGCCGAAGTTCTTAAAAGGCGCAATGGAGAAAGGCCACCCGCAGGACAGGCTGGAGAAGATCTGGACCGACTGGGAAGCATTCGCGCAGTATGCCTTCAACAAGAGCCATAGCACCTGCTACAGCGTGGTGGCCTACCACACGGGCTACCTCAAGGCCAACTACCCTGCGGAGTACATGGCCTCAGTACTCACGCACAACATGAACGACCTGAAGAAGGTGACGTTCTTCATGGACGAATGCCGCAGGATGGGTGTTCCCGTGCTCGGGCCAGACATCAACGAGAGCCAGTACAAGTTTGCGGTGAATGCCAAGGGCGAGATTCGTTTCGGTCTCGGTGCGGTGAAGGGCGTGGGTGAGGGCGCGGTGGAGGCCATGGTCAACGAACGTGCGGCCAACGGCCCCTACATGTCCATCTTCGACCTCTGCAAGCGCATCGACCTGCGGGCGGCCAACAAGAAAGCGTTGGAAAGCCTTGCGGTGGCGGGTGCGTTCGACTCGTTCGCGGGCAGCCACCGCGCCATGTATTTCCACAGCGATGGCACCACAACTTTCCTCGAAAAGGCCATCAAATACGGCCAGAGCCATCAGGAGAGCATCCACTCGGCACAGGTGTCGCTCTTCGGTGACGAATCATCGGTGCAGCTGGCCGAGCCCACCGCGCCCGTCTGTGAGCCGTGGGGCAACATCCAGGCCCTCAAGGCCGAGCGTGAGGTGGTGGGCGTGTACATCAGCGGCCATCCGCTCGATGAGCACCGACTGGCCATCAAAACGTGGTGCAACAGCAACCTCACTCATGTGCAGACCCCCGAGGCCCAGAATTTCGCCACGGAATGGAAGTTCGCGGGTATCGTCACAGGCGTGCAGCACCGCATGAGCAAGACCGGCAATCCCTTCGGCATCTTCGAGCTGGAGGACCACGAGGGCACCTTCGAGATCCGGCTCTTCGGGGAGGACTACACGAAGTGGCGCGAATTCTTCAGCGATGGGTTCTTCCTCTATGTGCGTGCCGCATGGAAGGACCGTTGGCGCGGGAAGGAGGATACCCGTCCGCCAGAGAAGGAACTGAAGATCGTGGGCATAGAGCTGCTGCCCGGGCTGATGGACAAGAAGGTGCAGGGCATCACCATCGACCTGCCGCTGTCGGACGTACTGCCACAACAAGTGGCCGAGCTGGAAACGCTGTTCGGTGCGCACCCCGGCCCGTGCAAGGTGTCTTTCCGCATCACCGATCAGGAGGGCGACCGCGTCATCCTGCGCTCGCGTTCCGTCACCGTCAAACCCGACCAGGAACTGATCTTCGGCATTCAGGAGCAGATGGGGTATAAGGTGGGGTTGAAGTAGGTATCAATAACAAGTGAACTATGAAGCAGGATTCGGTTGCAACATTCCCGTCATCACATAAGTCAATAGACACCAGTTTTCAAGGTGTTTCTCTTGAAGATGTTTTGGAAGCTCAAAGAATCGCAGTGCGCGGGGAGTACTTTTCAGATATTCTCTCACATCAATGGGTGCTTCTAAGTATTCAAACTGCAATTTTCGTATTCATCGTGAGTGCCATACTGGCACTCGTTGGCTTATTCACATGGAAAACTTTTTTTGAGCGCCTTTTTAGGAAGGTGAGAGAAAACGATGAGAAGGTAGAGTCGTTTCAACAGGAATTGCTGGAATTGCGACTATTAGCGAAGAATGCCGAGGCAAAAGCTCGTCTGGCACATCGAAACTCGTTTAGGAGTCAGTACGAATTTAATCACGACCCTGTTTGGAAAATCGTCTGGCACATAAGGTATGTGGAGGCATTTTTTGATGACAATGATTTTCATGGATTACAAATAAGACTTGGGGTTTTAGAGAATGAGGTAGATAAACTGAAGAAGGACAATGAGCAAACAGCAAGATTCCAGCGGCTTGAGGGTAAGGACTCTTTGTTTCAGATAATGGTCAAGATTTCACAGGGAAGCGACAAGGATTCTGCCATCATTGCCCAGAAGATTTTTGGGAAATTGTCCTCGTAGCAGAATGGATTCTAAGAGGCGCATCGGCCTCTGATTCTATATCACCCCTAACGGGGTTGGGACGGCATTCATCACCACAGTCCGATTCTACAATCATGGCATCCCTAACGGGATTTTAGGTGGATGGTGAGCTTTCGGTTTCGCCCTACCCCTAAGGTTTAACTTTGTGCTGACCAATGGCTGTTATCATGGAAGCATTGAAGAAGATTGTGACGCTGAGGGACAATGTCCTCAATCTGGTGTTGCCCGAGCGTTTCCGCGCCAAGACCATCGAACTCATCGTGCTCAGTGATGATGCCATGTCTGCACCCGTAGTTGACCGTCAGGCATTGCTGGCGCGTTATCACCAGCAATATGAGGGCCTCCGTTTCGACATCAGGAATCTGAAGTACGACCGGGACGAGCTTCATGGAAGGGACTGACATCTTCCTCGACACCAACATCACGGTCTATCTGCTGGAGAAAGACCCCGCGAGGCGCGACCTTGTGGCATCCTTCATCCTTGATGAACGATATGTGGTGAGTACGCAGGTGATTTCCGAGAACGTGAATGTTTGCGTGCGCAAATTGCGAATGACGAAACAGGAGGCTTTCGCCCATGGCCGGTTTCTGATGGACACCTTCCGTATGACCTACATCACGGACAGCACCATTGCCTTGGCTTTTCAGATTTCGGAGCGGTACGGCTTCGGTTACTATGACAGTCTGATTGTCGCAACGGCCATTGAGCATGGCTGCGGCATCCTGTATTCTGAGGATATGCAGCACGGGCAGGTGATCTTGGACAAGCTGAAGGTGATCAATCCTTTCGCGGAGCGGGGAATCTGAGCCTCCCCAGCTCTCCCCTACTTTTGACCCATGCTCCGTTGGTCGTTCTCACTGGTACTTCTCGTCTTCTTGGGCGCAGCCGCGCAGGCGCAGGACACCGCCTATGCCCATGAGGTGCTTCACACCCTCTGTAGCGACCTGATGGCCGGGCGCGGCTATGTGGATGATGGGGACAACGAGGCCGCCTTCTACATCGAGCAACAGTTCAAGCATCATGGACTAAAAGCTTGGGATTACAACTATTACCAGTCGTTCTTCCTCTCGGCCAATTCGTTTCCCGGCAAAATGGAACTCGCTGTGAACGGCCATGCCCTTGCTCCGGGCAAGGACTTCCTTGTGGCCCCGGACGCCCCTTCGTTCAAGGGCGAATTTCCGCTCACGTATCTGGACCGATTGCCTTCCATAGCGCCCTCCGGCAGGGTGATCGATTCGACCCTCAGCCTGCAAGGGGCCGTGGTGATGCCCGACAGTCTGATCCGCTCCCTGCCGCGTCCCATCCGAGGCGAGATGCTGAAAGGCCTGAGGCGTGCCGGGGCGCAGGCGCTCATCCGCAGCACCGACACCAAACTGACCTGGCATGTGAGCAGCCAACAGGCCGAGCTGCCTGAGTTCACGGTGCGCGACACCTTCTTCACCCATCGGCCGGAGAGCATCGCTGTGAACGTGGAGGCCCGATTCATAAAGAAACACCGCACACAGAACGTGCTGGCCTATGTGCCGGGCACTGGAAGGTCGGACAGCACCATCGTGTTCACCGCCCATTACGACCATCTGGGCAAAATGGGCAGCAAGACCATTTTCCGGGGGGCGAACGACAACGCCAGCGGGGTCACCATGCTGCTCACCCTCGCGCAGCATTTCTCCATGCCCGAGAACGCCCCGCGCCACAACATGGCCTTCATGGCCTTTGCGGGCGAGGAGATGGGGCTGCTGGGCAGCTCGCACTACGTGGAGAATCCTGTTTTCCCGCTGGAGGACATTGTCTTTCTGGTGAACCTCGACATTCTGGGAACGGGCGATGACGGCATCAAAGTGGTGAACGGAACGGTCTTTCCGAACCATTTCGACCGCTTGGTGGCCCTCAATGCCGAGCATGGTCACCTGCCCAAGGTGGAGCCGCGCGGCAAGGCCTCCAACTCCGACCACCATCCGTTCACCGAGCGCGGGGTGCCCTGCTTCTACATCTACACGCTGGGCGGCTCCACTGCCTACCACGACCCCAATGACCGCCCCGAGGGATTGTCCTTGGCGGGGTTCAAGGGCGTGTTCCGATTATTGGTAGATTTCACAGAGACCTTCTGATGGCCACACTCTACATGGTGCCCACCCCCGTGGGAAACCTTCAGGACATGACCTTCCGCGCCATCGAGGTGCTGAAAAGTGTTCAAACCATTCTGGCCGAGGACACCCGCGTCACGGGCAATCTGCTACGGCATTTCGACATCCCTACCAAGATGTTCGCGCTGCATCAGAACAACGAGCACCGCATGGTGGAGCGGCTGGTGGAACGCATGGCCATGGGCGAGGACATGGCCATGGTGACCGATGCCGGCACTCCGGGCATCTCCGATCCGGGGTTCCTGTTGGTGCGCGAGGCCATCAAGGCAGGAATCGACATCATCACGCTGCCGGGGGCCACGGCCTTTGTGCCCGCACTGGTCAATTCGGGCCTGCCCAGCGACAAGTTCTTCTTCGAGGGATTCCTGCCCCAGAAGAAGGGCCGCGCCACGCGCATTGCGGCCATCGCGGCCATGCCCTGCACGGTCATTCTCTATGAATCGCCCCACAAACTGCTCAAGACCCTGGAGCAACTGCAAGAGGTCTGCGGACCCGAAAGGCCCATCAGCGTCTCGCGCGAGATCTCCAAGATGTATGAGGAGACGGTGCGCGGCAGCATCGCAGAAGTGCTCGCCCATTTCACCGCCCACGGGGTGAGAGGGGAATTCGTGATGGTGCTCGGTGCGGCAGACGGTCACCGCGAGCCCTGAGTACTCCCCTACCCTCTTCTCCGTTGGTCTGACACCCGCCCCCCGCCTGTGTTTCAGGCACTATCGGGAGGAATCGGTCCATGTGCAGTCCGTAGCGGTCCCAAAGCAGTCCGTAACGGTCACTTTGCAAGCTGTACCGGTCCTTACGCCATCTGTAGCGGTCATTTCGCAGGAGTAGCAGAGAAAATCATGAGTGTAGCAATACAAATCGTGATAGGGGCTTATGTCTTACACTAAGTAGTAGTTTACTTCCGACTGGTAGTTGTATCATTTCATCCGGTAGCAGATATGTACAATGTGGTAGCAGATGATTTTCCTTGTTTGAATTGTGCTGCCGTCATACTGAAACTATCTGCTTCCGACTTTTCTTCTTCTGCCCGATTATTACTATTCTCTGCGAAAAAGGTGCTCTTTGCTTCCTTCAATGATGTGACCTTATCGGGGAGCGATCCTTCTATGGCGATGCCCAGAAGCGATGCTTCTCAGAAGTGATAGTTCACCACCAGGTTTCCATGGAACATGTCCACCTTGTTGAACACGAAGCGCGGGTTGTCGAAATCATCGCCTGTGCGGAATTTGCCCACCAGCAGCAGGTGCAGATCCAATCCCTTTAGGAATCCCGTGAAGTTGTAGCGCAGGTCGAAATTGAGCTGCGCGTAGGACGGCATGCCATACTTGTTGAGCTCGAAGTCATTGGCATCGGGCAGCCAGAAGTGCCCTGCCGCCACGTAGGCATTGAGGTGTGCCTTCGGGAACTTGCCCTGGATCTTGCCCACCACTGCGTGCACATCGCCAAAACCCTCGTTGCGCTCACGCGGCATGAAGGTGTAGAACGGGTCGCGGCCCCACTCGCGAGGGAAAAGGAACCGACCGTGATCCGTGATGCGGTTGTAGGCACCGGTCACCTCAAAGGTCTTGTTCTTCCAACCCAGACGTCCACCGAAAACCATGGCCTCACCTCCATTCTGTGTATAGGTCAGAGAAGGGTCGTCATTGCCCCCGTTCACCAGCGCATCCTGCCGTGTGAACTGGAATCCGGCCAGGATGGCATCGTTCTTCTGCCCCACTTTCAGGTTCATATCGGCCTGAAAGAAGCCCGTGTTGAGCACATTGCCGATCCATACGTCCCACGCCTGCAGTTTGAGCCAGTCGGTGGGCTGCGCATGGATGCCCAACTGCGCCACCCCGTAGCTGTGAATGTTGCCGAGGTAGTTGCTCCTCGTTCCGTTCACATCCACCCCCACGGGATAGATGCCGAACGACTCCCCGATGCCGAACCACTCGGTGGTGCTGCGCGGGGAGATGGACCACAGATAGCCGCCCTCGAACCCGAAGCGCTTCCATTCCTTCACCTCCAGATACACACCCTCCACGCCCGTGGGTCGCATCCGCCCGTCCTGCAGGTTGATGAAAGGCGTGTTGAGCAACTGACGGCCCACGATGATGTGCGACTTGCGGAAGGTGTACTTGAGGTACAACTCCTCCAAGCGGTCCATGTCCTTGTGGTTGGCGGGATTCTGCACATCGAACAGCCCGATCTCGTAGCGGTTGGGCTGGTTGGTGAT
>CAZATP010000042.1:0-26572 GCA_964488095.1 uncultured Chryseobacterium sp. | reverse complement strand
CCCACTTGCAGAGAGCCGAGGTTGGTCTTTTGCAGGGTCTCGTCAATGGCTGTCACGGTGTGGGTTCCCTCGCCCAAAGCCACCACGGTGAGGCAGACCCCGTTGTGGGCCACACTCTGATCGATCTTCAATTCGTTGCTGATGGGGCTGGAGAACGTGAGGTGCAGGTTGGTGCCCTCGCGTTCAAGTTTCTCTACACGGCCCATGGCCTCAATGATGCCTGTGAACATGCGCGGTCAGTTGCTCGGTGTCACCGTCTTGCTGATCAGATGCACGAAGCCGTGTAAATGCCGGGGAACGATGCCCTGTAATCGGATTTCATTGACCGTGGCCACATAGTAATAGACACCATCAGGCACCTGAGCACCTGTTCCGCTGTACGTGCCGTCCCAATTCACGGCAGGGTCGGTGGTCTCGAAAATCTTGAGTCCCCAGCGGTTGTAGATCTTCACGTCCACACTCTCTATGTATTTGAAGGTGCCCGGCCCGAACAGGTCATTGATAAGGTCTCCGCCAGGGGTGAACACATTGGGCAGTGCGTAGTCTGTGCAATTGTCGATGCAGAAGGTGTCGGTGAGGCTCACATTCATGAACGAGTCTACCGCCACTACGGCATAGCACCCGGCCACGGATTCAAGGTCAGTATGCAGGAAACTCCGTTCATTCGGGTCGGTGATGACGCTGATGAGCTGCAGTTCCCCCCCGAAAACAGCCGTGTGATAGACCCTGAATTCAACAATGTCGTTGGGGCAGTCGACTTCCTGACTCCAAGAAAGAAGATTCTGGTCCAGTTCACAATCACGCTGAATGTCGATGACCTGATCGCAGGGCGGAAATGTATCTATGGGAGTAGCGCAGGCAATCTGCGACCAGTTGTAGATAGGGTCAATGATGCCGTCCACCGAGTAGTGGCCTATGCTCCGGATACGGAAACAGAGTTCCACGCCATTGGCCACCGGGCCATGGCGGTAGATGCGCTCATACACCGTATCGATCAGGGTCAGGTTCTCATTGGCATCCGCCAGATACACCTCATACATGTCGTTCACCCAAGGCACGTCCTCATCCCAAGTGAGGATCACCTCATTGTCCACACCAATGGCCATCAGATAGACCGATGAGGCCACATCGCTCTCGCCCACCACAAAGGTGTTGCCCGGTTCATCGTTGAAGAGTTCGATCTTGTAATAGAACTCCAGCGCACGGGTGTCCATCAGCGTGTCGAGGAAAATGGTGTCGTTGAGGCTGAACTTCGTGTCCACGAGCTCGAACGTCTGCGGGGCCGTCACATCCGACCGGTAAACGCGGTATTCATACGGCCCTTTGATGATAGTGGTGTCCAGTTCGGTGGGGCGGCTCCATACCACGTCCATCGAACCGTTGAAATAGTCTGTGGCGCGAACGCTCACATTGGTGATGATGGGCAGGTCGCGGTTCAGCACGGCACAGAACTCCTCGCTCGCGTAGCTCTCGGCACCGTCCGCAAAGCAGGCCACCACCATATAACAGTATTGTATCCCTGCATTCAGGTTGTTGTCTGTGTAAGTGGTTCCATTCAGCCCCTGTGTAGAGCCGATGTAGCTGTAGCCGGTGTATCCGGGCACACCTGTCTCGCAGGTGTCCGGAACGAAGCCATACAGTTCCACACGTCTGTAAACTTTGTATCCGATGACCTCTTGGCAGATGCTCGCATCCCAGTTCAGCACGATGGAATTGCCCTCGGGCTCCGCCAAAGGGTTCTTGGGCGAAGGCGCCACCACGGTGATGAAGGTGGTGTGGTAATCGGTCAGGGCAATCTCGTTCGCGGGAGGGTTGTCCACAGCGCGGAACAACATCGTGTGCGGCTGCAGCTGCACATTGCCGCATTGTGGAATCCAACGGAAAACACTTACGGCCGTGTCGAAGTTGGTGGCCACCGTGGGTTGAGGGAAGAACGCACTGGAAATCGGATTCACCAGCGGTCCACCGGTCGCGGTCAGGCGAACACCATGCCCGTCAGGGTCCCAGGCATAGACAGGGAATCGAAGTGTATCGCCCACCTCCACACAGATCTCATCCACCGAACGCACGATGGGCGGCTGATTCTGACAGGAAAGCACCGTCACCTGCATGTCGCGTATCACGTAGCCCATCAACGCATACTCATTCGAACCCTCGGGCCTGCGCCATTCATTGATGCGGATGGCGTAGTTGTATTCGCCCTGCTGCGTGGGGAATTCCCACACAAGATCACCGGTCACCGCGTTTATGGTGACTCCGTTCGGGAAGCTGTAGCCGGGAATCTCCTCTCCGGTCATTCCCATACACACGACAAGCTCATAACTTAGGCTGTCACCGTCAGGGTCGTAGGCTCCCGGGTTGTGCTCATATCTGCGGTTCACACACGCATCGTCAATCGGAGGATTCAACAGCACGGGCGTGCTGTTCGACCCGAAGAATGGACTAATGGTGAGCGTGGTCTGAATGTAGAACACCACATTCACGGAGTTGGGGATGTTAACGATACCCGCGTTCCGGTTGGGGTCCTCCATGGAGAGGATGTAGGTGCTCGCACTCGGATAGGTATGTATGGCGGTGTAAACGTTCTTCTTCACACCGGGTGCGATGGGTTCACCGTTGCCTCCACCGTTCGACCTGTAAACGGTGTCAAGCGTACCATCGCCCCACGAGAGCGGTAGCCAAGGTCGGTCGGCCGGGCTGTCAGGCACGGTGTAGGTGGTGATGGTGGCCCTGAAAGTCAGTCCACCGAGATGCTCATAGGTGATCTCTCCCGCGCGATTGTGGGTTGCAAGTGCAACTTGTGCAACAAGCAATAGCAGAAGGGAGAAGAACAGCCTCATAGGAATGTACACGGCCTCGCCTTGGAACAACAATCACGCCAAGGGGTTCATCCCAATGGGCGAAACAGAGTGCAAATTACGGAGGAACTTGGCAATGCGCGGTTGTTCGGTTCTATATGTTGGCCGCCCGTGTCCAAAGGTTGTCGGGATGGACCTTTTCTTTGCTGCCTCCTAAAACCCATGGATCATGACTGTTGACCTGCGTTCAGACACGTTCACACTGCCGACTGATGGCATGTTGGCAGCCATGGCAAAGGCCAAGGTGGGCGATGATGTTTTCGCTGAAGACCCTACAGTGAATGCGCTTCAGGAGTATGCTGCCGATCTGTTCGGAATGGAGGCAGGCCTCTTCTTCCCCAGTGGCACCATGGCCAATCAGACCGCTATCCGGGTGCACGTGCGGCCTGGGGAAGAAGTGATCTGCGATGAGGGGGCGCACGTCCATTATTATGAAGGAGGCGGCATTGCTGCCAATTCCGGGGCCTCGGTCAATCTTATTGCTGGCGAGCGGGGAGTCTTCTCGGCTGCTGATGTGGAGGCACGGATCCGGCCTGACAATGTTCATTTCCCGGTCTCACGGTTGGTCTGCATCGAGAATAGTTGTAACCGGGGAGGAGGCAGGTTCTTCCCGATAGGTAACATCCGGGAGATTTCTGGGGTCTGTTCAAGCCACGGACTGAAACTTCATTTGGACGGTGCCCGACTCTTCAATGCCATGCTGGCGGAGGGGACGAAGCCTTCTGACCATGGCCGGCTTTTCGATTCCATCAGCATCTGTCTGAGCAAAGGGCTTGGTGCTCCGGTCGGCTCCCTGCTTCTGGGCAGTGCAGATTTCATTCATCGGGCGCGAAGGGTGCGCAAACTCATGGGCGGAGGAATGCGGCAGGCCGGCTACCTCGCGGCAGCTGGCCTTTATGCGCTTCAGCATCAGGTGGACAGGCTCGCGGAGGACCATCAGCATGCAGCGATGCTGGCAGATGCGCTGCGTGGCGCAGACTATGTTTCGCAAGTGCTCCCGCAGGAGACGAACATCGTGTCGTTCACTTTGGCATGTAAGACCGATACCCAGCGATTCCTCGCCCATTTGGCGGAGCAAGGCGTTCTTGCAATGGCCATGGGGCCAGGGATGATCCGATTCGTGACTCACTTGGACGTGAGCAGGGAACAGGTCCTGCACGCTATTCAGTCGGTGCAGCAGTTTAAATAGTGTTCACTTCCGTTTCGACAGCAGCCATTGGTCCAAGCGGAGTACTTCGGCCTGCTCAGGGTTCCATTCGAATTCCGGAATCTCTTGCAGACTGTTCTGAAGCGCCAGCTCTGGTCTTTCGCCAAGAGTTTTAAAGACAAGCCCTTTTCTAAGCACAGCACTGAGAATGTCCATGGCAGCTTTGACCCGGGGGGTGCCCAGGTAGCGATATCGCGCTATCAACTTGCGGAGGGTCTGCAATTTGAAATCGATCCATTCCTCATCACGCTGCTCGATCATGCACATCATTTCCAGAATCCGGTGCCAGACGTTCCACTCGTCCGGCTGCTTGGCCAGATAGCCATCGCGATTAAGGGTCTGAAATGCCTCGCTGGCGTTCCCTGCGCTAAGCAGCACGCAGGATTTGAAGTATAGCCATCGCGGAAGAGTGACCGGCCGTGCCTTGATGCGCGGATGGGCCAGCGCGGCCTCCACGGTTTCGCTTGCAGCACGAATGTCTCCCAATGCGAACTGCGACCGGAACAGCATCTCCAGATTGGCCAGACGGTTGTTGCCCGCCACGGGGAAATTCCTGTCGGCCACACCGAAGTGAATCACCGCCTTAGGGTAATCGCGGGTGTTCAGATAGGCTGTGCCGAGCATCTGGTTGGCACCGGCCATGTTGTTCTTCGACCAGATGGACGGGCTTGTGCGCACCAGCTCGATGAAGGTGGTCCCAGCGCTGATGGACTCCTCATATAGCCTGTTGCGATTCGCATATTCAATGTACGCCAGATAATACCAGAATCCTACTCGTGCCGAACCACTGTTGTCATACAGCTGCTTCAGCTCCTCGATGCGTTCCGCCCGCAGCATCCCGTCCGTGAGTTCCTCCGTTTCCTTGTAGAGATGGGGCAGCGTCATCACCAGCGATATCTCCTCCGAGCGCAGAATGTCCGACCAGACGTTCATGTTCTTGTTGATGTTCTCGTTGAGCTCATGCAGCTGCCGGACATCTTTTATAAGGTGAACCATCTCCCTGACCAATTGATCGATAAGGATATGTTCGGCCACCAGCTCATATTTTTCGGCCTGCGCTTTAGCTGACTTCAAGATTTCAACACCCTCTTGAAACGCACCGCGCGGAATCAGTACGTAGGCCTGCGCGAGTTTTTTTCTACACTCGAAGGCCGCAGCCCGATTCGCCTGAGGTATACGCTTCGCTGATTCCTGAAGAAGCAGAACATTGAGCAGGTCGTCCCGAAGGCGTGTTTTCAAGTGGCTGTAGGCCGACTTGCCATGGGAACGGCCCAAAGCGTTCATGGCCTCCTCATCGGTGTGCACCCGGCCAGAATCGATGAGGTTGAACAGTTCCAGCCTCAGGCGGTCCTCCCCATTGGTAGTGGCTGAATAGAGATGGCGGAGGAGCCGTTTCTCCCCTTTGCGGAGAATCTTCACAATCCCCTTCAATCGTTCCATTACGAATGTACCCCTTGTTCATCGACAAATATCGACTCTTCATGCGCCAATGAAAAGCATTAGTTTGTTAAAAATGGGCATGCATCGAAAAAAATATCAAATTTTATTTAATTGAATATCAAATATATAATTATTAAAATTGGATAATGATTGAGAATCTGGCTGTGTTTTCCGTATTCTGTTTATATTTGCGGTGTTCATCGATGAGAAACAATGCTTGGTCGATGATAACGGAACTTTGAACATACAAATAACAACCTCATAAATCTCAGGTCATGGAATTGTTGATCGCTTTCCTCATCGCTTTCGGAGTTGTTTCTGCTGATAGCCGTGTTGCTGCGTCACTTACGCAGACACAGGCTCAGGAACTCATCAAGAAGAATAATCTGGAGAAGGAGTACATCATCTTCGGGCAAGAGGCTGACGATTTCTGATGTGAGACTGGGCGGATTCTGTCCTTTGTTGGGGCTAATCCGTTGCGGTTGATTGCTGTTCTGACATCTCCGGGTGTTGGATTGAAATAGGGGCGAAAAGTCCCGATGATTTGGTCTTGCCGAGTCATTACAGATTGCGCCATAACGGCTGAACAAGTTGTAAATCACTTGTTTGGTTGTTTATTGGCGTTTTTTTGTTTGTCACAATCTGGCTTCGATTTCCTTGTGAGGCGGTTTTGACCCATCTACTTTTGGGTCATCAAATCGGTCAGGTCACCCAAACAAACCCGAAAATCGAAAGCCATGAAAGCACTTCGCCTCCCTTCGAACGATCAGGAAAGAATGCAAGTGCTGAGCGCCATCTACGCCAAGGGCCTCAGCACTCCAAAAGATGAGCTTGCGTTCTCATCGGAACTTCTCGGATACCTCCGCCCGTTCATCGCCAAGTTGCAGAGCCAATCTGTGGGGAACAATGATGCAACGGCCAACCTGTCGTTGGTCCGTCAGGTGGTCGATGAGCTGATCAGCGATATCTATGCCGAGGTGCAGGCCGAATGCCGGAAAATGGGTGGAAAACGCGGAGAGCGTCTGGCTGCGGATTACGGCCTTCAGCATCTGGTGAGTCCATTTGAGGGCATGGAGTACTACTACTCTTCCAAGAAAGTGGCCTGAGACAGCTTACTCTGAAACCTTGAAGGTCATGTGTCCATCAGACATCTTCGAAATGCCAGTGGTGCCCGGGCAGGCGTTCGGGCCAGAGGCGGAGGTTTTTCGCGCGGTGGATTCTTATCCATGCAGCATCGTGCTCAAAGAGATTCAAGATGCCAAGGACATCCGCATCCAAGTGAAGACCGATACCAGTGAATGGAGGGACTACGTGGAGGGCGACCTCATTATCGGACAGACCGTGCTCTGCAGAATGTCCGCTGATGGGATCGGAGTGCCGACCAATCTGAAAATCGAGGTTTTTCACACCTGAAATATCACTTCGCCATTCTGTAGGCGATGGCGAGGCAGACCGATAGACTGATAATGATATTGGCAGCGGCTACCCACGGGTGGCCGTTTTTGATAAGCGCGGCGGTCTCGAAACTGAAGGTGGAGAACGTGCTGAACCCGCCACAGAAACCGATGATCAAAAGAGGCCGGGCCCATCTGGAAGTATGGCCCTCGGATAGAAAGACGATAATGGCCAAGAGCAACAGACAGCTGGCCACATTGCTGATGAATGTGGCCAGGGGGTAATTGCCTGAATAGTGCCGGGCCACTCCTGCCGCGACCAGGAAACGCGCCAAGCAGCCAGCCCCACCACCTACGAAAACCAGCAGGTAGGACATCATAGAGAGGTGATTTTCCGTGAGACCACTTGAGCCATAAGCAGCCCGACCACCAGACCAAAGGCCGCTCCGCAGATGACATCGCCCGGATAGTGGATGCCCAGATAAACCCTGCTGAAACCGACCGTGGCCGCCCAAAGAAACAGGAAGAGTGGTAGCAGCGGGTAGTGCTTGCGCAGCAGTACGGTCATGAAGACCGCCACACCGAAGGTGTTGGACGCATGTGATGAAACGAATCCGTAGAGCCCACCGCAGTTGGATTTCACCAAACGCACAAGGTCAAGCAGGTCGGGCGTATGGCAAGGGCGCAGACGCTCGAAGACGTTCTTGAACAGATGAACGGACCCTTGATCGGTGAGCACGACCAGAGCAGTCGTTCCCAAGGCCATCCATGCGAGACCTTTCAGTCCCATGGATCTGTAGATGAGCACTGCAAGAAGCAGATAGAACGGAATGGCCGACCACTTACCGCTGATGAAGAGCATCACAGGGTCGAGTGCAGGCAGCGCGTGTCCCAGACCGTTCACTGCGAGAAAGGCCGACCGGTCTATGTCATTCAGTCGATCGAGCAAATCCAGTGGGCTTGGTTCATTGGACAATCAGGCGTTTCGACACCGCATAAGGTCCATGCTGGATGCGGACAATGTGAAGTCCTGAGGAGAGATGGTTGAGGTCCAAATCGTGCACATCGCCTTGGAATTGTTCCTGAGCCACTAGATGACCGCTTGCACTATGAACCGTTAACATCCACGGTGCAGCATAGGGTGCTGTGATCTGCACAGGTCCCTGCGTGGGGTTGGGCCAGATTGCGGCCTCCAGCGTCTGTTCTGAGATTCCGGCAGGGTCGTTCACATCCACCAGAGGGAAGATGGCGAAATCGACATCCAGTCCCCACGAGAACGGGCTGACAACGACCATCCAGTCATCTGAGGCATCCTGCTCCCATGACTCCTGACGTTCGCCACCATCGCCATCAGTTGTGCTCAACAGACCAACGGTATCCCCTGCGGCCAGCAGTGTGAGATCCAATCCGATCGAGAAGCGGTTGAAGAAGACGAGGTTTGAATCGCTAAGGTCAACAAAGAACGGGCTGTCATCCGAGGGAAGGGCCGAGAGTGGCACATCCTTCACCGCCAGCACACTGTCAGGGGCAAGGTCGTCCACAAAACCATACAGGCCCAGCCCACGACCATTGTTGGCATAGACCGTGACGCGTATCTTGGATTCCGGATTGGCAGATGTGTAAATGACGCTGCCGAACCGGATGAGCGCTCCGCGCAGCACATGCGATTCCGAGTGCGAATAGCTCTGGGCCTTCACCTTGTCCCCGTAACCGTTGTTGCCGAAGGCGAAGCCACCGTTCGGAGAGCCATACACAGTGGCCGTTCCTTCATGGAAACGTTGCCATCCGAGGGTATCGGTCACTTGTGCCGAAGCGTTCAGTGCAACGGAGATGATCAAAGCAATAGCCAGTGTGCGCATGCGGCAAAGGTAAACGAGCGGTGGTAAGGTGGAGGTTCATTCAAGGAAGCGTTCCAAGGCCTGCCAACATGACCCGATTCACTGTTTCTGAGATGCATGAATGTGAGGCCAGCAAGGTCTGTTCGCTTTGAGGGTCGGCCATACGGGGCATAAAACCCGTACTTTCGCGCCCTTGCCCGAAAGGAGGGTGTTGCAGTCTGTTCAAGGGCTGTGTGACGCACTTTCAAAGGCTTTTTCAAACATACTTGACCTGATTATGATTGATTTCATCAATGGCCTCATGCGGAAGTTCTTCGGTTCCAAGGCCGATAAGGACATACAGGAGGCTCAGCCCTTTGTGGAGCTCATCAACGAACATTACCCGAAACTCAAATCGCTGACCAACGACCAGCTGCGGGCCAAGACGGTCGATTTCCGGCAGCGCATCGCTTTGGCACTCAAGGCAGAGCATGATGAGATCTCCCAATTGAAGGAGAAGGCGGAGGCCGAAGGCACATCTGTCGAGGAGAAGGAAGGTCTTTATGAGCAGATCGATGCCATTGAGAAGGCGGTGACAGAGAAGGTGAAGGATGTGCTGCTCGAATTGCTGCCAGAGGCCTACGCGGTGGTGAAGGAGACCGCAAGGCGCTTCACCGAGAACGATACGCTGGAAGTCACGGCCACCGACAAGGACCGTGAGCTGGCCGTATTGTGGGAGCACATCAGCATCGATGGTGACAAGGCCATCTACCGCACCAAGTGGCAGGCGGGCGGAACAGAGGTCAACTGGGACATGGTGCACTACGATGTGCAGCTCATAGGTGGTTACTTCCTCCACAAAGGGACCATTGCCGAGATGGCAACAGGGGAAGGAAAGACCCTCGTGGCCACCCTGCCGGTCTATCTCAACGCCTTGCCCGGACGCGGAGTGCACGTGGTGACCGTGAACGATTACCTCGCCAAGCGCGACAGCGAGTGGATGGGCCCGCTCTATCAGTTTCACGGTATGGATGTGGACTGCATCGACAAGCACCGTCCCAATTCTGAGGAGCGCAGACGCGCCTACCGTGCCGACATCACTTTCGGCACCAACAATGAGTTCGGCTTCGACTATCTGCGCGACAACATGGCGCACAGCCCTGAAGAGCTCGTGCAGCGCAAGCACAACTTCGCCATCGTGGACGAGGTGGACAGCGTTTTCATCGATGATGCCCGAACACCGCTCATCATCTCCGGACCCGTGCCGCAAGGCGATCAGCACGAATTCCACGACCTGAAACCCAAGGTGGAGCAGCTGCTGAAAGTGCAGCGCGACTACATGACCAAGGCATTGGCCGATGCCCGAAGGCTCATTTCTGAAGGTAAGGACGGCTACAACGAGGGAGAGGGAGGCATGGCCCTGCTGCGCTGCCACCGCGGTCTTCCCAAGAACAAGCCGCTGATCAAATACCTGAGCGAACCCGGGGTGAAGCAGGTGCTGCAGAAGGCCGAGAACTATTACATGCAGGATCAGAACAAGGAGATGCACAAGGTGGATGCCGAGCTCTTCTTCGTGATCGATGAGAAGCACAACACCATCGAACTGACCGAGAAGGGCCTGGAGCTCATCACCCGCAACATGGAGGATGATCAGTTCTTCGTACTCACCGATGTGGGTTCGGAGATGGCCATCATAGAGAACAGCGGTCTTTCGGCCGAGGAGAAGACCAAGAAGAAAGATGCCGTGATGCGCGATTTCGCCATCAAGAGCCAGCGCGTGCACAGCATGAACCAGCTGTTCAAAGCATACACCCTTTTTGAGAAGGATGTGGAGTATGTGGTGATGGACAACAAGGTGAAGATTGTGGATGAGCAGACGGGCCGCGTCATGGAGGGCCGTAGGTATTCGGACGGTCTGCATCAGGCCATCGAGGCCAAGGAGAACCTGAAGGTGGAGGCCAGCACGCAGACCTGGGCCACCATCACGCTTCAGAACTATTTCCGCCTCTACAACAAGTTGGCGGGCATGACCGGCACGGCTGAGACGGAGGCCAAAGAGCTGTGGGACATCTACAAATTGGACGTGGTGGTCATCCCGACCAACCGCCCGATAACCCGCGAGGACAAGGAAGACCTTGTTTACAAGACCACCCGAGAGAAATACAATGCGGTGATCGAGGAGATCGTGAATCTCACCCAGCAAGGCCGTCCCGTGCTCGTGGGCACCACCTCGGTCGAGATCTCTGAGCTGCTGAGCCGTATGCTCAAGCTGCGGAAAATAGAGCATCAGGTGCTGAACGCCAAGCTGCACGCCAAGGAGGCCGATGTGGTGGCCGAGGCGGGCCGTCCCGGTGCGGTGACCATTGCCACCAACATGGCCGGTCGTGGCACGGACATCAAGCTGCGTGAAGGCGTGAAAGAGGCCGGAGGCCTGGCTATCATCGGTACTGAAAGGCACGAGAGCAGGAGGGTGGACCGTCAGCTCCGTGGCCGTGCGGGCCGTCAGGGCGATCCCGGTTCATCGCAGTTCTATGTGTCGCTGGAGGACAACCTCATGCGTCTTTTCGGCTCCGACCGCATCGCCAAGCTCATGGACCGCATGGGCTATGAGGAGGGCGAGGTGATTCAGCACGGCATGGTCACCAAGAGCATCGAGCGGGCGCAGAAGAAGGTGGAGGAGAACAACTTCGGGGTACGGAAGCGCCTGCTGGAGTATGACGATGTGATGAATTCACAGCGAACGGTCATCTACAAGCGCAGGTATCACGCGCTGATGGGCGAACGCCTGTCGGTGGATGTACTCAACATGATCCATGATACGACCGTGGCGCTGGTGGACGAGGCCATGGCCTCGAAAGATTTTGAGAGTTTCAAGCTCAACATGATCATGACCTTCGGCACGGATCCGGAGATCAGCGAGCAGGAGTTCTTCGGTGGAAGGGCGGAAGGAATTACCAGTCAGTTGGTGTCACAGCTCATCGAGCGCTACGAGCGCAAGAAGGCGAGCGTGGCCGAGCGGGCGTTCCCTGTGATAGCCAATGTGTTCGAGACACAGGGCGAGAAGTTCATCAACATTGTGATCCCGTTCACGGATGGCATCAAGAGCCTCAACGTGTTGGTCAACCTCAGGAGCACCTATGAGAAGCGCGGCACCAACCTGCCGTTGGAGTTCGAGAAGAACATCATCCTCGCCATCATTGACCAGCAGTGGAAAGACCACTTGCGCGATATGGACGAACTGAAGACCTCCGTGCAGAACGCGAGCTACGAACAGAAGGACCCACTTCTTGTATACAAGTTCGAGTCCTATGAGCTGTTCAAGCAGATGCTCGACCGTGTGAACCGCGAGACCATCTCCTTCCTCTTCCGTGGCGACCTCCCGAATGCAGAGAACACGCAGGTGCGTCAAGCCCCGCAGCAGCAACAGCAGCGGGTCACGGCAACGAAGGCCGAGATTCCGGGCAATGTGAGCACGTCAGCACCTCAGGCCCCTCAGCGGCAGGGACAGCCGATGCCTCCTCCACCTGTGGATAAGCCTCAGCCGGTCCATGTGGGTGAGAAGATCGGGCGCAATGACCCTTGTCCCTGTGGAAGCGGCAAGAAGTACAAGCAGTGTCACGGAGTGTAGCGATAGCCGCGCTTCAGTTCAGCTCTCCGACTTCTTTTTCTTCCTCAGCCAGACCTTCTGACCTGGCTGAATTTCCTGCTCCTCAGTCATTCCGTTGTAGGTGCAGAGTTTCTTCAGTTTGATGCCGTACTCTTGTGATATCCATCGCAGCGTCTCCCCGCTGGACGCGTAGTGGTAGTCGTGCTTAGGATTCTTATTGCGCTTCGGTTGCAGGTACAGCAGATCACCGGGGGCCAGTTGTCTGTCCTTAGGCAGGTCGTTGTATTTTATGAGCTGCCAAGTGCGCACATCCAGCATACGCTCCAGTTTCTCGTACGTGTCGCCTTGCTCCACACGCACATACCTGATGTTGTTGCGCAGATACATCTGCCGGGATAGCACGCTCACCACTGCTTCCTCAACCTTTTCCGCGTGTGGCGGCTGTTTGGTGGGTTTCGTGCGTTCGTTCCTGTCTGGTTTCTGCCCACTCTTCGGTGGTTTGGTCATGTGGTCATACTTCGCAAGGTCGTTCTCCACAATGATCTTGATGAGCAGCTCCGGATACTTCGGGTTGGTGGCATATCCGGCTTTTTTCAGGCCTTGTGCCCAGCCTTCGTAGTCGGTCAGTTTCAGTTTGAAGAGGTCGGCATAGCGTTCCCGTGTGCGGAGGAATTCGGAGTGGTCCCTGTAGCTGTCGAACACTGAGCTGTAGGCACGGAAACACTCGCCCTTGGCATCATCGTCATGGTGATATCGCTCACCTTCCCATGTTCCGTGGCATTTGATGCCGAAATGGTTTCGGGCCACCTTGGCCAGATGGCTGTTGCCGTCTCCGCTCTCCAGTATTCCCTGGGCAAGGGTGATGCTTGCCGGAACACCGCTGATCAGCATCTCCTGCACTGCCGCAGGCGCATAGGTATCAATGTATTCGGCCCGCGACATGCGGTCGGCAGCAGCATTTCCCTGTGCCAGAAGACACTCAGGGCCGAAAAGAAGGACGAGAAGAAGTAGGCACATCCGCATGATTCAAAATTACCCGCGCTCGGCAGGGGCGTTGCCCGCCCGCTCAGGCCATTTTGAACAGGTTGGTGTTGAAGCGGTCACATGGAACGCCTCAGGCCGTCACGGGCGCACCACCTTCACCGTGCCGGGCACATCGAGGTCGGCCCAGTTGCGGCAGTCGATGTGGAGCCACGTTGGGGTCTTGGAAATATCCTCTACTGTGGTGATGCCATGCTTCCGTGCCTCGGCCTGGTTGGCAAGAATGTGGTTGTAGACCTGCAGGGGCGTCACCGGTGCACGGAATTTCAGGTCCAAGGCCCGTCCGAACTTGTGCTGCGAGAACTTGGCCCCGGTGGTGGTGTCCCACCTGCGCAGGCCACTCTCGCTGTACGAGCCTCCAAGGTAGCTGTTGTTCACCGTGATGGGCCCGAAAATGCCACGAAGCCAGTCTGCAGCCCGAAGAATGTTCGGGTCGAGCAGTTGCCAGCAGTCGTTGCCGCGGGCAGCAAAGATGGTCGGGTCAACGAGTTCACGCAGGTTGAAATAGACTGGACGATAAGACATGAAAGCAGGTAGTTGGGTGCGTCAAAGCTAAACGCCACCCGAAAGGGTACGACCGTTCATGAAATTTTAATGACAGTAAAAATAAGGGCAGTGAAAAGCGGGGTCAGGTCACAGGAATCACCTCCAGATGCTTCAGTCTGCCGGCCAGCCGCGCCATGGGCACCGCACTGAGCAGGATGAAAACCCCACAGGTGCCATAGGCCCAGACCACGTTGTTGCCGATGGAGAAGAAAGGCAGGGCGAATAGACTCAGCAGGGCTGAACGCGCCATGATGTTGTAGAGGTAGAAGATGCTGTTGGCGCGGCCGATGATGTTGTTGGGAATATGCTCGAAGAGAAATGTGACCCTGATGATGCGCGCTCCTGCGTTGGAAAAACCCAGGAGCACCGAGAAAACATAGAGGAAGGCCACGCTCTTGATGGCGGAGGCCATAAGGAACAGCAGTCCTGCGAAGACCATCAGCATGGCTATGGACCTTGCCGGGGCTATTCTTATGGTGAGACTTCGGATTAGCAGTCCTGCGGCCAAGCTGCCCAAAGCGAAATAGACCTCGCTGCTGGCGTAGGTGTCAGCACCCACACCGAGATGTCTGTCCGCATAAAGGGCCAGAAGGAACATCACTTCAACCAGTATGCAGATGAAAATGGCGTAGGAGGCGATGCCGAACGTGAGAATGCTGCGGTTCACCGTCAGGAAACGGATGCCGCGTTTGAGGCGCTGTACAATAGGTTCGGTGTCCACATGCAGTTCGCCCACCCGATCATAACGTATGAACGGGATGATGCAGGCGGCAAGGCCATAGGCTGCGGCATCCAACGCGAAGATTTCCGACAGTTCCCAAGGGCGCACATCGAACGGGAACTGCACCCGCAGTCCCATCAGGTCCAGATTGCCCGCCACAGTGCCCGAGAGCAGCAGTGCGCCCACACCACCGGACAGCACGCTTGTGCTCTGTCCCACCACTTCGATGATGGAATTCACGCGCCCGTAATCGCCCTTGGCGGCCAGCTCCTGCGTGAAGGCGTAGAGGTTCGGGTAATGAATGTTGTAGCCGAAGAAGGTGAACACGAAGGCCAGTGCAACGAGCTGAATGGGCGTGCTGCCGTTCCAGCCGCCATAGGCCGCTATGGCCCCGATGCAGAGCATTCCGAAGAAGGCCGAGACGAGGAAGATGTTCCTGCGGGGATAACGGTCAATCAGCGTTCCAGCATAGATGCTCCAGAACAGACTCAGCAGGGTGGCTATCGCCAGTACCTTGCCGAAAAGCGCTGATTCACAGGCCACCGAGGTGAAATACCACGGAATGGCCAGCATGGTGATACCATGGGCGAAACTCGACACCATGTGGGCCGAGAACAGCAGCATGATGGCCTGTTTGTTCTTCATCGATTTCGGAGCGCGAAGCTACGGGCAGCTAGGCAGGGCAGAGACACACAGGGATAGATTGCGCCTTGGCGCCCAACTCATCTTCAACCGCTTTCTTTACCTCATGGAATTCACACCTGCTCAGTTCTTGGAGAAGATGCGCAAGTATTGCGCCTATCAGGAGCGCAGCCATCAGCAGGTGCGCGACCGGTTATATGAGGCGGGGCTGTATCAGGACGATGTGGAAGAGATCATCTCCGTGCTCATCCTTGAGAATTACCTGAATGAAGAGCGGTTCGCCCGCTCCTACGCCCGTGGCAAGTTCAGAATCAACGGGTGGGGCCGGGTCAAGATCGTACAGGGCCTCAAGCAACACCGCGTCCATGCCAATGGTATCAAGGCCGCTATGACGGAGATTCCGGATGAGGACTATTTTTCAGCCTTGCGCAACATACTGGAGCAGAAAGCCCGCAACCTCAAGGAGAAACATCCGGTGCGGAGAAAGGGGGCTCTCGTGCGGTTCGCAGCGCAGCGCGGATTTGAGACCGAGCTCATTCTTGACGTGCTCGGGGAGTCCTGAATCGCTGTGGGCATGAACATGCCCGTGTTCACAAATGCCGCTGTGCGATCATGATGCCCCTCATGACCCAAGGTAATTTCGGGCTATCTGTTCTGCGGATAAAAGAAACCAGTTGAAATCACGTTAGGGCATTGTTGCCCGATTCGTTCCCATCCTTCCAACACTTCAGACATGTTGTTCATCACCCCCGCTTTCGCACAGGAGTCCGTAACCATGGACATGGCCGAACCGATCACCGAGGAGAAGACGCTCTCCATCATCGACCTCATGATGTCCGGAGGTATCGGAGGTCAGCTCATCATGCTGTCGCTGCTCATCCTGTCCATCATTGCGGTCTACATTTTCGTGGAGCGTTATCTCACCATCCAACGGGCAGGCAAGGAGGATCCTCAGTTCATGAACTCCATCCGCGAACATGTGCAGAAGGGTAACCTTGATGCTGCCCGCGGTCTATGCAACCGTACGAATTCGCCCGTGGCCCGCATGTTGGAGAAGGGCATTGACCGCATCGGCCGCCCGCTCAACGATATTTCTGCCGCCATTGAGAACGTGGGCAAGCTTGAGACCTACAAGCTGGAGAGTAACCTCGCCACTTTGGCCACCATTTCTGGTGCTGCGCCCATGATCGGGTTCCTCGGAACGGTGATCGGTATGATCCTGGCCTTCCACCAGATGGCCAATGCCGGAGGGCAGATAAACGTGGAAATGCTCGCAAGTGGCATCTACACTGCTATGACCACCACGGTGGCAGGTCTGGTTGTGGGCATCTTGGCGTATCTGGGTTACAACATTCTGGTCACCAAGGTGGAGAAAGTGGTATTCCAGATGGAGGCCGGCTCAACCGCGTTCATCGACCTGCTGCACGAACCTGCTTAGAGGATGTCGGGAAGAGATTAGGGACCAGTGAATAAGGTTCGGGAATCAGGCTTCCGTCATTCGCATATTCGTAATGATTCGTAATTCGTAACCATTAGAAGATGGCACTCCGCACCAGAAATAAGGTCAGCCCCGATTTCTCAATGTCGTCCATGACCGACATCGTATTTCTGCTGCTGATATTTTTCATGCTCACCTCCACGTTGGTCACAACCAACGCCCTCGACCTCGTGTTGCCCAGCAGCAAGGCCAAGAGCGTTAAGAAGCAAACTGTTTCCGTGAGCATCGACAAGGACCTGAATCACTACATCGACACGGAGCCCGTGGATCCGGCCTTCATCGAGTCTATGCTCAAACAGCGCCTGGCGAGTGAGGAGGAGAAGGTCGTAGTGTTAAGAGTGGAGCGCGGTGTGCCTATCGAACATGCGGTGATGGTGATGGACATTGCCTATCGCAACCAGTTCAAGATTGTTTTGGCAACCAAACCGGAGTGATGTTCAGGAATAGGGGATTGTGGAAAATGGAGAACGGTCTCATCATGAAGAGCACGTTTAAAACTTCCTTCTGCCCCATCACCACCTCCTCTATCTGAAAATGGCGATCCAATTATCTCAGGACAAGGACAGGCGCACGGGACTCATCGTCTCCCTGACCATCCATGCCATACTGTTGGTCATCTTCTTCTTTTTCGGGCTGAAGTACATTCTGCCGCCACCGGAGGAAGGCATGGTGATCAACTTCGGTACCACCGAGACAGGTCTGGGCACCGTGGAGAGTGAACCGATGCAGTCCAATGAGGCAGTGGAGGTTCCTGTGCCGCAGGTGAACCCTACCCCTCCGCAACCGGAGGTCTCCAAACCCGTGGTACAGGAACAGGTGGTCACGCAGGAGACGGAGGAGGAGATCGCTTTCAAGAAGGAGAAAGAGGCACAGGAGAAGGCCGAGACCGAACGCAAGTTGCAGGAGGAACGGAAGCGACAGGAGGAGCAGCGTCTGCGCGATGAGCAGAAGCGCAGGATGGATGAGCTCTTCGCCAAGGCCAAGGCAGGGGAGGGCAAGGGTGGAGGCGAAGGCAACACGAAGCCCGGTGGAAATCAGGGCAGTCTGGACGGTCAGCCCAATGTGCCGCATGGTGGCAAGGGAGGAAGTGGCAGCGGGGTTTCGTTCAGTTTGGGCGGAAGGAAGATGATGGCCCCACCGCGTATCAACGATACTTCTCAGGAAACGGGCAAAGTGGTGGTCGATATCACCGTGGACAAGTACGGAAAGGTGGTGCAGGCAACGCCCGGGGCCCGCGGAAGCACCACCACGAGCTCACACCTCTACCGTTTGGCCCGTGAGGCGGCATTGGACACCAAGTTCGATGCCAACCCTAATGCCGAAGTGCAGCAGAAGGGAACCATGACCTTCGTGTTCGTGTTGGAATGACCTCCTATCAGCAGACGCTCGATTATCTCTTCGCGCAGCTCCCGATGTTCCAACGGCAGGGAGCCTCCGCATTCAAGAAAGACCTGACGAACACCATAGAGCTCTGCGCAGCGCTGGGTGATCCGCACCATGCTTTCCCGAGCATCCATGTGGCGGGCACCAATGGAAAGGGTTCCACCAGTCATTTCCTGGCCAGCATCCTGCAGTCTGCAGGTTACCGAACAGGCCTCTACACCTCACCCCATCTCAAGGACTTTCGTGAACGCATCCGTGTGAACGGGGAGATGATATCCGAGGAGGCGGTAATCCGTTTCACAGAACAGAATCGGGCGCACTTCGACCGGATACAACCTTCTTTCTTTGAGATGACCGTGGCGATGGCCTTCGACCATTTCCGTGAGCAGCAGGTGGATATTGCGGTTATCGAGACCGGTATGGGCGGTCGGTTGGACAGCACCAACGTGATAACCCCACTGCTGTCTGTCATCACTAACATTGGTCACGACCATCAGCAGTTCCTGGGCGATACGCTGCCAGAGATCGCAGGGGAAAAGGCAGGCATCATCAAACGCGGTATTCCCGTGGTCATCGGTGAGCGGTCAGCGGATACGGCTCCGGTCTTCTTGGCAAAGGCGCGGGACATGAGTGCTCCCATCCGTTTCGCCTCTGATGAGCTGGAGTTGATGGAATCTGAAGGCGGTCTGGGCAGGGAGATGACCCTTGCGCTCGCTTATCGCAAACGCGGGACGAGTGAAAGGATAAGTGTGGTCTCTGGTCTGGCCGGCCCGCATCAGCATAAGAACGTGCGGACGGTGATGTGCGCGGTGGATGCACTCCGTGAAGCCGGCATTATTCTAAAGGAGGATGCTGTGCTCACAGGGATGCGCGAGGTGGTGCAGCGCACAGGTCTCCTCGGCCGTTGGCAGTGCATCGGTGAGCGGCCTTTCACGCTGTGCGACACGGCCCATAACAAAGAGGGTATTGAGCCGATACTTCATCAGATAAGAAGCATTGCAGAGGGCAGAAAACTGCATGTGATCTGGGGTATGGTCAGCGATAAGGATCACGGACCGATACTGGGCATGCTGCCCAAAGATGCCAGGTATTACTTCTGCCGTCCCGACATTCCACGTGGTCTCGCAGCCGAGGAGATGCTCGAAAAGGCTGCCCCTTTCGGATTGATAGGGACGGCCTACTCGTCTGTCCGATCAGCACTGGCAGCGGCCAAGGCCTGCGCGCAGGAGTCGGACATCATCTTCGTTGGCGGCAGCACCTTCGTGGTAGCGGAAGTGGTATAGTTGACACCATTTACGGGCGGTTCGCACCGATACTCGCTCAGTAGAGCGCTGGCAGCACTGCACTTTGTGAACAGACGAATGGACGCCTCTTGTTACTGGTGCAGGGCAACGTGTTCAGACGAAAAGCATGTGGGTGCCCAGCCCCTTGCCTTTATTATAGAAGTCACCTACGGTGATCACAGCCGTCTATTGCCACTCCAGCAAAGTTGATTGGACGCGAGTAGCATATGTGTGGTCGTGGCATATATGTATCATTGTCCGCCAATTCTCAGTTGCGATGAGCGCGAATACGATTAATCGACACAGGTTCATAATCGACCGTATCAGGCGTAGTCCATGCACGCGTGATGAACTTGTCAGGGCCGTAGATGGGTCTCATTCCGTTCACACATCTGTCCGAACAGTGCAGAGGGATATTGAGCACGTCAGACATGAATACGGTGTGATTATCGTGTATTCAAGGACGACCAAAAACTATCATATTGACGATTCTGACACCAACGCCTCCAAGGTGATGCACTTTCTCGGTGAGGCGAGTCTGCTTGATCTCGTCCTCCAAACGCATGGGGCAAAGATAGATTGGCCCCATGTCGCAATTACGGCCCCTGGCCGAACCCGACAAACCCTCGAATGGGATGCCGCGCTTGGCTTGATGAGCAGTCAGGGAAAGCGGGGCTGCCACATTCACAGATACATTTGCCAATGATAGTGGCCGCGCAAGTACGTCATATAAATCGGTTCGTGCCGGCATGGATAGCCGAGGAGCCTGCTGTCATTGCCATGGCCGTTTTTGTGCTCAACGTTGTTTACAAGGGCATATACCTCGACAGTCAGTCCATTGCATCCGATGAGCCTTTCTCCATCTTCGTTGCGCAATGGCCTCCGACCGATATCATAAGGCATCTGGCCACAGGCAATAATCCACCGCTTTGGGAGCTGCTGCTCCACTACTGGATACAGGTTTTCGGGACAGGGACATTCTCCGTCAGAGTGATGCCATTGATTTTTAGCTCATTGTCTGCTGTGATGGTATTCATGATTGGCAATAGGTTCGTTAGCAGAGGGGTTGGCATCATGGCATCGCTCCTGTTCACTTTCTCCAATTTTCATATCCACTTTGCTCACGAGGCCCGCTCCTACTCCCTGCTCACGTTTCTTACATGTGCGTCCATGTATCTTTATTTGGAGATAATCAGAGGGCGGGCGAAGCTGTCTTCATCCCATGTCCTATGGTCATTGTGCAATGCGCTACTGGTCTACACGCATTTTTTCGGTGCTTGGGTAGTCGGTGTGCAGTTCTTGGTTTACCTGGTCTTGACCATCGACAACAGGCAGACTCCATCAAAATGGCCTGTGCTCATAGGGTTTGGGGCCACTCTTGCCCTATACAGCCCATACATAAGCGTACTCCTCCATCGGTTTCAAGTGTCTGCCTCTCAAGGCACCTACATCCCACCACCCAATGGATTCTACAGCATTGTGGATATGCTGCGGGCGTTTACAAATGAGCGGTTTGGCACCGAGCGCTTCTATGGCACCAAGCCACTGATGTCGGCATTGTTCATCATTGGCTCAGTGGCGGGGCATCTCAGGGTGATGAAACAATGGTTGGCAGAGGACAAGGCGGTGTATCTTGCTATCGGTGCGTGGTTCCTTGTGCCTTTTTTCTCCATGTGGCTGCTGTCGTTCCGCATCCCCATGTTCTATGACCGCTACATATCGTTTGTATGCCCGGGGTATCTCCTGCTCCTATCCATCGGGATAAGCTCCATATCAAATAACCACGGCATACGCCTCTTTTTCATGGGGTTGACCGTGATTCTCATGGTGCTCACCAGCCAACCTGACGTTTCGAACAGACGCGATTTTCGGGCCGCTGCTGAAAAGATAAGGGAGCTGCGCCATCAGCATCGAGATGCGCCAATCTTCATCTGCCCTGACTGGTATGACATCACCTTTGCCTATCATTGGGGTGGAGATTGCTTCTCGATGCAGCCATCTCGCGAAGGCATGGAGGGCAACAATGTGAAGGACAGGCTGCGCGAATGCTTGGCGGGCCAATCTGTCCACCCTCTGTGGAACGAGCATATGTTGGGCCAAGATTTGCCAGACCGGTTGATTTACCTTGATGGCGCAGCAGAGTTCAGCTATCCGGGGAATGGCATCTTGGAGCGCCTATCCTCGTCATACAGCTATTCGGAGGAATACGGATACCCCGAAATCTTCAGGGTTTACCTGTTTCGGGGGGTGGAGCGGCCACCGCTGAGGCTTGCAGATGACTCTGCGGCTGATTCAATGGATTGAGCGCCATCCGCAACATGAGCATGGGGCCGAAATGAGAAAAGGGTAACACTGGCTTGCGTACCCAGCGTGTTGTCGCTGGCGAAGGACACCATAATCATGACCGAGAAGGCACAGAACAGCCAATTATGGCGGTGGCGCCAAAGCGGATACATCAGAATCAATAGCAAGAGCAGCCCTCCGGGGAGACCCAAGCAGATAAGCGTGGCGAGAAACTGATTGTGGGCATGATGGCCGACCTCGATAAAGTCACCCCAGCGGAGCGGTTGAAACACCTTCACGAATTGTTGAAGTTGTCCGTCCCCAAGCCCGTGGACACCGACCCAGCGGAGGCCCCGACATTGCCAATCCCTATTATCATTCGCGCCTCGGAGAGGTCGCAGCTCGTACCCGATGGCCGCCCCGTTGTCGTTATGCCCGATGAGGTTGAAGGGCAAGGCCCGATGCACTAACAGCGACAGGCGGGCATGTAATCAAATAATCAAATGAATCAAATAAATTAATCCCTGAGACAGCGAACAGAAAAACCGTGAGTCTTAAGAGTGACACTCTTGCTTGAAATGCTACTGCTATTTAGGATGCGGTACCCTGCACTGGTCGACCAGTACTCCGTAGAACTCCACCAGCGACCTTCTCCTCCGAGACCCGAAAAACTACTACCGGAACTTGCGCGCCACCCGCCCGCAAGACCTGAAAAACCACTTTCGTTTGAGCCCAACCCGTACTGCCAGGTGGTACTTTTCATGCCGGTTCCTGCATTATTGACATTATTAGCAATATCTGCGTTAGGATCTAAGTGTTTTACTAACGTGTTCCATTCAGCATCACTTGGAACGTGCCAGCCTACGGGGCATAAATTGCGGGGGTCGTTCACCGCATACCAATTGTACAGCTTGCCGTAGGGGTTCTCGTATTGGCCGTCACAGAGATACCATGAATAAGCCCCCGTTGTTAAAACCGTCCATGGATAGGCTCCATGTCCTATTTGGGGTATAAGGTCTCCATTGCGGTAGGTTCTGGCGCGAAGATTCTCTGCCATCCACTCCTGTGTGCCAATCACTATGGTGGCGTAGATATTACCATCTTGGTCGGTCATGCTGCCATAAGTTAGGTTCGCATTGTCATCTTCTTTATCACAGCCCGTCATGGCTGCCGCAATAAATACCGCGATGACTGCTGCGAAGACAAGTCGGTAAATGTCAGGTATCATCAGCTATAATCCCTATTGACTTGTGAGAGAGGATGCTTTGATTCGTAGGTATATTAAAATTGGGAATAAAAGTACGACAACTTCAAAAAGCAGATTCTTTACCTGAACGTAGCACAGCGGTGCAGTCAACCGCAAAAAGCCGTTTCTGACCGCCCCCTCGCGGGCGGGTTACCTGATTGATGATTGCTGAATGTCAATTGAAGAGCGGGGCTCGATTACACTGGAGAAAATAGAACATGAAAAATCGTGGGGGGAGGGAAGGGGCGATTTGAAAGGCTGTGGGAAGGGCTTGCGAAGTCTAATGGGCTCCAGCCGACCGCATAAAACGAACGAGGGAAAGACCCTCGCTCGTGCGGGTTAAAACACCTGAACAATCTGGACTAATCCCTCAGGCACCGCACCGATAACCCGTCCTCCAGATTCATTGAGCTAAGACTTAGTAACACACCATTGTTATAAACCAACCTACGACTCCAAGCGCCATAGCTACTGTACTCGGAACTACTCCACCAGAAACCAATGCCGCCCAAAGAATAATATGGGCCTTCATCCCCACGATAACCTCCTGGAAGACCTGAAAACCCACTTTCGTTAGTGGCGTCTGTGTTGGGGCTTTGCCAGTAGTTGGTGCCCGTGCTTTTCATTTTGCCACCAGCGATGTTGTTATTGTTACCAATTGAATTTGGGTGTAAATAACTCTGCAATGCATTCCATTCAGAATCCGTAGGCACGTGCCAGCCTGTTGGACATACATTTCGTGGATCGGACACAGTGTACCAATTATAGAGTTTTCCGTAGGGGTTTTCCAATTGGCTATCGTTATTGTAATGCACCCATGCACCTGAAGTCAGTCCGTACCATTGATTTGCATCTGTAACATGCGGTATTGGGTCGCCATTACTATAGGTGGTGGTGCGCAGGTTCTCCGCCATCCACTCCTGCCCATTGCCTAAAACTACTGAGCTGTAGTTATGACCGTCAAAATTCACTCCCTGGCCGGGATTGCTTACTACAGTTACGTATCGCGTCAAGACACAGCTCTGCCCACCTATGGAAAGACTAAAACTGGCTGTTCCGCTTACATTAGGTGTACCTGTTATTGTGTAGGCAAGAGAACCTGTTCCATTTGCAAATGAACCTGCCGCTAATGTTGCGGTCAGGCCAGTTACACCTGACGAATTAACAGACTGTGCGTTGTAACCTGCTCCATTACCACCTGAATACGGAATACTGCTGCTTACACCACTGGCTGCAATGCCTGCAGCAAGTGTTCCAACATTAGTGGCATTAGAGCAACTAAGTGCGGTTATGCTGCCTACCAAAACGTCCACCGTACGGTTCAGCACACAGTTCTGCCCGCCTAAACTGAGAGCGAAACTCGCTGTTCCGCTAACTGCAGGTGTGCCAGTTATCGTGTAGGTCAGCGTGCCGCTGCCGCTGGCGAAGCTGCCCGCAGAAAGGGTAGCTGTTAAACCTGTAACACCCGTGGAATTCACGGACTGTGACGTGTATGTGCCTCCGTTGCCGCCTGTGTAGGGTACATTGCTGTAGACACCGCTGGCCGCTGTACTTGACGTGAGCGTGCCGATGTTGGCGGCACCGTTACAGTTGAGCGTGCTAATGATTCCCACGCCACCTGCAGTAGTGAAACTAAGCTGATTTCCATAGGCCGTTCCTGCGCTGTTGACGGCATAGGCGCGCACATAGTAGGTCGTATTTGCAACAAGGCCAGACAGGTTGCTGGTATAGCTTCCTAAGCTGCTACCATTGTTGGTCTGGCTGTTGGCTGTGGTGGGGTTGGGGCTGGTGCTCCACACCACCCCGCGCTGTGTGACGGGTGTTCCGCCATTGCTGGTAACGTTGCCCCCGCTGGTAGCACTTGTGGCGCCTATGTTGCCTATCGGCAGGGTGGTGAGTGTGGCCAGCTGACCAGGGGTTCCTATGGTGTAGGTAATGCTGTCAATGGTGTTGACGGGAATCTGCAGCACCGAGCCGTTGCTCTGGTAAATGTTCATGGTGGTCTGCGCCATGGCAACATGGGCTGGGGTGCAGAGGGCAAGGAGGGTGAGTAGCTTTCTCATTTCTATGCGGGTGTATGCTGGGTTGCTGTTGTGCTATTGGATGATGAAGGTGCGGCTCATCTGCACCCGTGGGGTGACGATGCGGCAGAGATAGGTGCCAGCGGCCACCGCGTGGCCTTTGTGGTCAAGTCCGTCCCAATGCGTGGTGTGAGTGCCAGCTGGCTGCGTACCGAGTTCCATTTGGCGTATGGTGCGGCCCTGCAAGTCGCGCACCTCAAGGCTCACGGGCATTCGGGCATCGAGAGTGTAGTTCACGGTCAGCTGCCCCGTGGTCGGGTTGGGAAAAAGGTGCATCGGTGGCAGTTGGCTGCCAGAATCATCCACCACAGAGGTGACCAGCCCTTCGCCATAGGTGTAGTGGTCAATGGTGCTGATATTCCATGAATAGATGGTGCCATCCGTCAGGTGCAAATTCATCACATCATCGGTGAAGGTGGCCTTGCGCACGTCCTCCAGCGCGTAGCTCTGCTGTTCGCCATCCGTGAAACGGAAATGGATGTTCTGGCCTTGAGCGGCCACTGCCGTCATAAGGAGATTGAGCAAGAAAAGAAGATACTTCATAACTGTTCTTTAAGTGGCACCAAAAGTAAGTCGTATTGTCCTGTGAACGATTCTTTCGCGGTGCGTTTTAAGTGCCAAGGCATGAAGTTTCACGAATAAAGAATACCCACAAGTAGCCGTGATGGGAGCCGCAGCCTTGGCCGCGAGAATGGCCGCAACGCTCCGTGGAGAGCTCCGGTTTATTGGCCGCAATGCCTGCGGGTGAAGTAACCGCCCGCATCCTCTTCCAGTAGCCGCTCATAGGCAGGTTCAGAGCTTCGGTAGATGTTCATGTCTCCAAACAAGATGAACAAACTGCCGCTCGCAAGCGCATCGGTCGATTGTCGGAGGCGGTTCACCTCATCCCTGCGCTGGTTGCGGTTTGCGCTGGTGTCGCCAGCTTTGAGATGGCGTTGTAGACATGTACCGTGTCGCCCGATACCATGTGAACAAGCGAGACCTAGTTGATGTCGCGGAGATCGGTTGTGATGGCCTCGGCCCCAGCAATGGAGAATTTCAGGCTGTCGTAGTAGAGGGCACGGTCACTGTCGTAACCGTCTGTGAACGGGGCGAGCGCAAGTCTGCCTCTAAGCACCTCTTCACGGAACATCAGGGCCGCCCCCAGTCCATTCACCTCCTGCACCGCTATGATGTCGGGTAGAAGTGAATCGGTGACCGTTCGGTAGTGGGGCACTCTGTCCGAGCTTGAAGGGTAGATGTTCAGCAGATTCCACGTCACCACCTTCACGGTATCCTGTGCGGAGGCGTTCAGGTGGAGTAGAAGGAGGAGGAAGGGCAGCAATCGGTGAACTGACCTCATTGGAAGTGAACCCCTCATTCTATCTCTTTAGTTCATCAAACGTGATGAAACTTCCCTGAAAACGCAAAAAAAAGTGTGACCCAAAGTGTGACCCCATGAAAAAGGGGTTACAGTCTATTCGACCGTAACCCCTTGATTTCCAATGTGGGCCCTACTGGGTTCGAACCAGTGACCCTCCCGACA
>CAZATP010000041.1:0-28005 GCA_964488095.1 uncultured Chryseobacterium sp. | reverse complement strand
GCTTCGACTACCTCGGTTTCCGACTGCCCATCCACGGGGGCATCCTGAAGAACACTGCAGGACAGGAGCAGAACATCAGCGGCACGGTGGGCATCCTGCGAAGCCGTGGCCTCACCCGCCTTGATGTGACACACTATGACCTTAATGTGGGCCTGTTCTCAGGTGCGGTGGGCATTCCGCGCAGCTATGCCCTCACGCACGATGGCGACCATCGCAACGTGGATTTCCCCAGCCAGCGGGTGCGCCACACCAAGGCGGTTCTCAGCCAGGAGTTCTTCTTCCATGACGATGAGATACTGCACGTGCACGTGGGCTTTCAGCAGAACCTGCGGCAGGAGTTCAGCTTCCCTGAATTTCACAGCCTGCCCGATGCAGGCGATGAGCGGCTGGCCATGGAGCTGCTGCTGAGAACCTGGACGGTGAATGGCCACTACACCCACCGCCCGAAGGAGAACCTGGAGAACACCTACGGTTTCGATGGGCAGTATCAGACCAACACGGTGGCGGGATTCGAGTATCTGCTGCCCGATTTCCGCACGTGGCGGTCGGGCCTCTACGCCATCTCGGCATGGGATGCCACCGACCGCCTACTGGTGCAGGGCGGGCTGCGTGGAGATTATGGCAAGAACATCACGGACTTCCGCCAGCGGTACGTTTTCAACGGCAATGGGGACATTCGCGACTCGCTCAGTTCGCCCGCCACTGACAGCGATTTCTTCAACGCATCGGGGTCGCTGGGCATCAACTACGCGCTAAGGCCGGAGAAATGGTGGCTGAAGGTGAATATGGGCAAGAGCTTCCGCATCCCGTACCCGAACGAGACGGTGAGCAACGGGATGCACCACGGCACCTTCCGCCACGAGATGGGCACGCCCGACCTGCGCTCGGAGCACGGCTACCAGCTCGATGTGAGCACGGAATGGGAGGGGAAAAGATGGCGCGGCTCGGTGGCCGTGTTCGCCAACTATTTTGACGGCTACATCTACCTGAGCCCCAGCGGGCAGTTCTCCATGTTGCCCGAGGCGGGGCAGATATTCCGCTATCGGCAGCACGATGCCGTTTACACAGGTTTCGAGGCCGACTGGGACTGGAAGCCATGGAGATGGCTGCAACTGCATCAGGCGTATGAATACGTCTGGAACATCAACGTGGAGACCTCATTGCCGCTGCCGTTCACCCCGCCCGGGTCGATGCTGTCGGAGATAAAATTCATGCACGATGAGGTCAAGGCGCTGCGCGATATGTACCTTTTCGTGGCCCACCGCCATGTGCTGGCCCAGAATCGCGTGGACAGGAATGAGATGACCACGCCCGCCTACAACCTGCTGGATGCGGGATTCGGGTTTAAGGTCAAAGGTTCAAAGTTCAAGGTGGCGCAATTGGAGCTATCGTTCTCCGTGCAGAACATACTTAACACACCTTACCTGAATCACCTGAGCCGCTACCGCCTCATCAATGTGCCGGAGCAGGGCAGGAATTTCGTGGTGACCGTGAAGGTGCCTTTCAGTGTGGATGTTCAGAAGAGGAAGTGATCGCGCGTTTACTTGGCCACGCCCTCCTCGCCCACCTGTACGCCACTCTTGAAGATGAGCGTCTTCACCAGTCTTTTGGATTCGTACACGAACACCTTACCGTCAATGAGTTGCTTGTTTTTGAATTCCCCTTCCTTGGAAACGGTTCCATCACCGTTGAATAACCGGTTGAATCCATCTACAATTTCTCCTGTGGCCTTTGGTTTGGCAGCCTGTTGAATCTTACCTGAGTACTTTTTACTGTTGTCATCAAACACTTTGCCCTGAGCGAGATTCTGCGTTTTTTCCTCTTCTATTTTACCGTTGTTGAAATAGCGTCTCGTCATCACCGACCCGTCCTCGTAATACTCCACCAGCTCTCCAGATTCTGCTCCGTTCTTCCAGTCACCCGCATACATTATGACGCCATTGTCATGGAAATATCTCTGAGGACCTTCACGTTTTCCCGAAGAGTTATAGTTCCAGTCGTATTTCAGGTTTCCGTTCTCGTTGTAGAACTTATAATGCCCCGACCATTTGTTCTGATGCCACATGCCTTCTTCCTGAACTTGGCCGGATTTGTAGTAGATTTTCGCATAGCCATTGGCGATATTATTCACGAAGGTCAGCTCCTGCTTCTTTTTGCCGTTGGGATAGTATTTCGTCCAAACACCATTCTTCTTGTTATTAACGTACTCGCCCTCCTCCACCAGCTGACCTTCCTCGTAACCCTTGAATTTTCCATCGATGTTGCGGATTCGCCACCATCCGTGACGCATGTCATTGGCGTCCCGCCTGTTGATGGTGTCGCCCTTGTAGAGCTCGAACGATTGGGCCGAGGCCGGTACGCCCAAACAAAGGGTTAGCAGATAGAGAAAGAGAATTCTGAAGTGCATGACGAATCCGTTAACTGAACGCAGGCATACGGCACTCTGTTTAATTTGTTCCACTTGAGTTGATGAGGTTGTAGACGCGTTTGGACTTTTATGCAGTAGTTTTATCGGGCCGAAAGCAGTCATGGAAAAGTGGACCATTGAACCTACGGACCGCAGTCCGAGAGTGATTCTTGATCGGCAGGATTCTGTCCTGCTCATTGAAGGCCGTTCTTATCCTGAGGAGGGTATGGACTTCTTCGACCCCATTGTGGTAAGGTTCCGTTCCATAGAGGAGTCGGACAATCCGATCCGTGTCATTCATATCAGGTTGGAATACTACAACTCGGCCACCACCAAGGCCATGGCCGATCTCTTCACGGCATTGGAACTTTCTGCCAAGAGAGGCAATGAGGCCAAAGTAATCTGGGAGTATGAGGCGGATGATGATGGGATTGAGGAGGATGTGGCCATGTTCCGTGAGACGTATAAGCTCGAGTTCGAGACCCGTTTCACAGAGTTCAACTGATTTTTTCAGGGGTCAGGTGCAGTAGCATGTCCGCAGTCATGGCCTGAAGGTCGAACTGCGGTGACCATCCCCAATCTTCCCGTGCAACTCGGTCATCGATGCTTCCCGGCCAGCTGTCTGCAATGGCCTGTCGGTGGTCTGGGGCATAGGCGATGCTGAAATCGGGCAGGATGTTCCTGATGCTCTGCGCCAATTCAGCGGGGGTGAAATCCAGTGATGCGACATTGTAGCTCGACCGGACTTTCACTTTTTCTGCATCGACATTCATGATGCCCAGTGTAGCGGCTATGGCATCGGGCATGTACATCATCGGTAGTCTGGTGTTCTCATGGAGAAAACACGTGAAAGGTTCACCTTGGGCCGCTTTGTGGAAGATGTCCACGGCATAGTCGGTGGTGCCGCCCCCGGGCGCGCTCTTATAGCCGATGAGGCCGGGATAGCGCAGGCTGCGCACATCAACTCCAAACCTTTTGAAATAGTACTCGCACCACCGTTCCCCTGCCAGTTTGCTGATGCCATAAACGGTCGATGGTTCGGCAATGGTCTGCTGGGGTGTGCTCACCTTGGGGGTCGATGGGCCGAAAATGGCAATGGAGCTCGGCCAATAGACCTTGGAAATGTGGCCTTCGCGGGCCAGTTCCAGCACATTGAAAAGACCATCCATGTTCAGTTTCCAGGCCGACATCACCTTCTGCTCCGCAGTGGCCGAGAGCAGTGCGGCCAGCAGATAGATCTCGCTGACGTTGTACTGCCTGACCAGCTCGTGCAGTCGGGCCTTGTCTAGCACATCCAACTGCTCGAACGGACCGGACATCTTCACCTCGTCCGATGCCGTTTTGATATCGCAGGCCACCACGTTCGATGCCCCATGCTGTTGACGCAGTGCCATCACCAGTTCTGTTCCGATCTGACCAGCGGCCCCGATCACCAGAACTCCTTTTCCAATTGCCATCTGAACTTCTTGAGTGAATGGCAAAAGTAGGATTTAGACAGGGGAATGGGTTTTTATACCTAAGAAGATGAGGTCCAGGAATGCACAATGAAACCTATTCTGCAGAGGTCTGATTTGACTGCCTATTGATGAGCGGCATGGCCACCATGGAAGCGATGCCGAACAGAACGATGAGCCCTGTCTGGGCCGTCCAGATGATCCAACCAAGGGCCAGCCCGCTTTCATAGGGTACATCATAAAGACGTAGGGTCTCGGCCACAGCAATAGGGTATATGCCGATACCGCCCTGCACCAATGCGATACTGAGGCTTCCCATGAAGAAGGCCGCCAGCATGCCCCCGAGAGGCACATGCGCGGTTTCCGGCAGCGACAGGAACGGTAGCCAGAACATGCCCAGATACATGGCCCAGATAAACAGTGTATGACCCACGAAGCTCCATTTACTCTCCATGCGGAGAATGGAGGTCACGCCCTCTGCCAACCCGGCAATGAACCCGCGAAGTTTGACGAACAAAGGCATGGTTGAATGCTGTAGCAGTCGCCAGAAGGCAAAGGCGACCGCCAGACCGGCAAGACCGACCATGGCGAGTTTTGCGATGAGTGCGGGCATTGCCTCTGGGCTCAGTCGGTCACCGAGGAGCTCGGTGATTTTCTCGCCCAGCAGCGAAAGCTGGAGCGCAATAGTGACCACCATGACAAACGAAACAACGATAACATCGGAAATACGCTCGGCCACCACCGACCCGAAAAGTTTCTCAAAGGGCTGTTTCTCGAATCTGGACACCAGTACACACCTCCACACCTCCCCGAAACGCGGCAGCACCAGATTGGCCACATAGCCGATGAGCACCGATAGGAAACCGTTGATGAACCGTATGCTGATGTTCATCGGGTGAAGAAGATACTTCCAGCGGAAGGCCCGGCTCCAATGGCTCATTATCCCGAGCAGCATGCTCAATGCTACCCAGAGATAATTGGCGCTACGGAACGAGTCGAGAATGGCAGTGAGCTGGTCATCGGTCAGTTTGTCAAACTGATACCAAGCCACATAGACCCCGATCCCCAAGGGGATGACCACCTTCAGGATATCGGCAAAGCGTCCTTTCAAAATGCAGGGATTAGAGCAGCGAGTTGGTCGCTGTGTCAGGGAAGACCAACATTGGCCTGAATCGCTTGGCCTCCTCAAAGTCCATAGAGGCATAGGCGATGACAATGATGATATCTCCCACCGCCACTTTGCGGGCAGCGGGGCCGTTGAGGCATATCATCCCCGATCTGCGCTCCCCTCGGATGACGTAGGTCTCCAGGCGCTCCCCGTTGTTGATATTGACGATTTGAACCCGTTCTCCCTCGATGAGATTGGCGGCATCCATGAGGTCCTCATCAATGGTGATGCTACCTATGTAATTGAGGTCTGCCTGAGTCACAGTGACCCGGTGCAGTTTGCTCTTGAGAACCTGTATTTGCATGGGCGGCAAAAGTAGCTATTTCACCCGCAGATTGTCGATGAGTCGCACTTCGCCCGCCCAGACGGCCACACAGGCCTGAACCGGTCCGTTATAACCCTCGTCCACAGGTTGCAGCGTGACAGGGTCCACCAGTTCGAAATACTCGGCACGGAATCCTACCGCCTCAAGTCGCTTCAGGGCATATTCCTTGGTCCGTCCCACACCTTCTGTCTGAACGCGTTCCATGGCGTCCTCCAGAACCTCGAATATAACGGGCGCTTTCGAGCGCCATTCCGAGGTGAGCAGGGTGTTGCGTGAGCTCATGGCCACACCGTCTGCCTCGCGCATGGTAGGACAACCGATGACCTCCAGCGCATAGCCCAGTTTGCGCATCATATGGCGTATGATGGCCAACTGTTGAAAATCCTTCTCTCCGAAAAATGCAGCACTCGGGCGGACAATGTCGAACAGGCGGCTCACCACCTGCACCACCCCGTCAAAATGACCGGGTCGGTGAGGGCCTTCCATGTAAGCGTCAAGACCGTCCAAGTTATAGTGTGTGACAGCGTGAGCAGGATAGATTTCCAGAACCGATGGATGGAACATCACATCCACGCCTGCCTGTTCCAGAAGCTCCCGGTCGGCCTCGAAGGTCCGAGGGTAGCGCGCCAGGTCGTTCGCATTGTTGAACTGGATGGGGTTGACAAATACGCTTACCACGACCAGGTCGTTGCTTCGCCCGGCCCGCTGCACAAGCGATATGTGACCATCATGTAAAGCACCCATGGTCGGCACCATCCCAATGGTCTTCCCATCACGAAGGCTGTGGTCCGACCATCGGGTCATCTCCTCGGCAGTGGTAATCACGATCATGTTGGGGCGAGGATTTGGTTGAAGGGGCGAAACTATCAATGGATCGAATACATGACGTTCAAGGGAATTATTCCCCTTAGTGATAGAAAACCGCGCTTGGGCTTTGCGGAGTAACGATTTTTTTATACTTATCTTTGCGTGCTTTTTTCACCAAACACCCTAAAAAATGACGACCAAGGAGAGAGTTCTTTTCGTTTCGCAAGAAATAACCCCCTATTTGCCAGAGAGCCACATGGGGATGATCGGAAGGCATCTTCCTCAGGGAATTCAGGAGAGGGGACGGGAAATAAGGACTTTCATGCCCCGTTATGGAAATGTGAACGAGCGCAGGAATCAGTTGCATGAGGTGATCAGACTTTCGGGCATGAATCTCATCATTGACGACAATGACCATCCGCTCATCATCAAGGTGGCCTCCATTCAGCCAGCACGGATGCAGGTCTATTTCATAGATAACGAGGAGTATTTTCAGCGCAAGGCCACACTCATTGATAAGAACGGAGTGGAATTCAGTGATAATGACGAGCGGGCGATTTTCTTCTGCCGCGGTGTTCTTGAGACGGTGAAGAAACTGGGTTGGGCCCCTGATGTGATTCATTGTCAGGGCTGGATGACCTCCTTGCTACCATTCTTTGCCAAGACGGTCTACAGGGAAGACCCTATGTTCGAGAACACCAAGATCGTCTACTCGCTCTATGACGACCAGTTTGCCACCCCTTTGGATTCGCGTCTCTCGGAGAAGGTCCGTTTCGACACGCTGACCGACAGCGATGTGGAAGTGTTCAAGGACTCCAGTTATATGGGGCTTACTAAGGCCGGTATCCAGTATTCGGACGGTGTGATCCTGGGCAGCAGCAATCTGACCGCTGATGTGCTTGCGGTTGCGGAGGCAAGTGGTAAGCCTATGTTGGCCTACCATGACGAGGATACCTACATCGAGGCCTATTCTGATTTCTATTCAGATGTCTTGGCCGAGAATCCTGTGCTGACTGCCTGATACAGCCCGTTGACACCACTGTCTTCATATTTCTGAGTAGCAGAGCGGTTTTGCATTAGCGTGCAAATGCCGTTCTTCGCCCCATGAACAAAGCAGCTGAGGTTTTGGAGATTCCCTTTGGAATGCGGTCGGGTCTGGTGCGAGGGATGCAGCTATTGCTCATTGTTCTTGGATTCACATATTCTTCGTGTAAAGAGCCTGAGCTCGTGGGCATTGAGGTGCTTCCGGACGATGGTTATGGTGTGGCTTGGGTCGATTCGTTCACCGTTGAACTGAGTACAGTTACCGATGATTCGGTGATTACATCGAACACGTCCTCATCCATCTACCTTCTTGGGGACATGAACGACCCGGAACTGGGCAGGACCAGGGCCGAATTCTATACTCAGTTCAGGTTGCCCTCTGTAAGCCTCACGTTCTTGGCAGGCTCAGTTGTGGATTCCATCGTACTCAACATCGTTTATGCAGGGGCCTATGGTGATGTGAGCAAGTTCGGGGGTGCTCAGCGTTTCGGGGTGTATCCTTTGGAGGATGTGATCTATGACACGACCACCTATTACTCCAACGTCACAAGGGCTTATGGGACTGCACCGCTGGCTCAGGTGCAGGTTCGGCCTAACCTCATTTCCGACTTTCTCATCGGCACCGATACCATCCCTTTGCCACCCTCGCTGCGTATCCGTCTGGACAACTCTTTCGGTCAGCAACTTCTGGAGGCCGACCCCTTGGTGACCTTGCAGACGGACACGTCTTTCAACAAAGTGTTCAAGGGGCTTGCCGTGGTGCCCGAGAATGGATCTCTCGCTTCTGGCCAAGGGGGCATTCTCTATCTGAATCTCGCATCCGGCTACACGCGAGTGGAGCTGTATTACACGGACACTTCTGCCAAGAAGCAGTTCTTTCCCATCAATCCGTTGTCGGCAGCGCATACGGCCATCACGCATGAGCATCCTTTGGCAGTCACGTCCATTCTTGGCAACACTGCAGCAGGGGCAGACAGGGCCTACCTGCAATCGATGGCAGGGTTGAAGATGCGTGTTCAATTCCCGACTCTCATAGATTTGAAACAACTGGGCACGGTGGCCATCAATCGTGCCGAGTTGGTTTTCCCGTTGGAACTGGGAGGGGATCTTTCCAAGTATGGTCCACCGCTTACCATTAACGCCAAGGAGGTGGATTCTATCGGAAGAAGTCTTTTCATCGTTGATGATTTTGAGATTGAGGGCCATTTGGGCGGGGAGTACCGTCCTGCCTATCAGGATTACGTGATCAACGTGGCGAGGCATGTCCAGGACGTGCTCAACCGTCCAGCCACCGAACCCTATCGTGGGCTGTTCATTTTCAATTCGGGCAGTGCAGTGAATGCAAGGAGAGGCATTTTCAATGGGATAGGTCATCCCGACCGTCCTGTTAAACTCAGGCTGACTTACACCGTTATAGAATAATAGAAATCATGTGTGGAATCGTAGCATATATCGGAGAGAAGGAGGCCTACCCGATTTTGATCAAAGGCCTTCGCAGATTGGAGTATCGCGGCTATGATAGCGCGGGCGTCTGCCTGTTGAATGGCAATCTGAACGTGTACAAATGCAAGGGTAAGGTGGATGACCTGGAGCGTTTTGCAACAGGAAAGGACAAGACGGGCAAGGCGGGCATAGGCCACACACGTTGGGCGACACACGGAGAGCCCAATGATGCCAATGCTCACCCGCACTATTCGGGCGATGAGCAGTTGGCCATCATTCACAACGGCATCATTGAGAATTATGACACCCTGCGTGAAGAGCTGCGTCACCGAGGCCATGTGTTCAAGAGCGACACAGACACGGAGGTACTTATCCACCTTATCGAGGATGTGCAGCAGAATGAGAAACTACCTCTGGTGGATGCCGTGCGGGTAGCACTGACGCAGGTGGTGGGGGCCTATGCCATTGTTGTCATTTCGAAAGACAACCCGAACCTGCTCATCGGTGCCAAGAAAGGCAGCCCTATGGTTGTTGGCATTGGTGACGGGGAGTTCTTCCTTGCCTCTGATGCTACCCCCATTGTGGAGCACACCAAGAACGTGGTTTACCTCGAAGACGAGGAAATCGTTGAATTGAAATTAGGGGAGAAGGTCAAGATCCGGAATATTCAGAATGAGGCGAAGACTCCTTACATTCAGGAGTTGGAGATGCATCTGGAGGAACTGGAGAAGGGCGGCTACCCGCATTTCATGCTCAAGGAGATCTTTGAACAGCCCCGTTCCATTGCCGACAGCATGCGTGGCCGCATCCATTTGGAAACAGGCACGGTGACGCTCGGTGGTATTCTCGACTACGATCAGAAGATGGCCAATGCCAAGCGCATCATCATCGTGGCCTGTGGCACAAGCTGGCATGCTGGTCTGGTGGGCGAGTATCTCATCGAGGATCTGGCACGCATCCCAGTGGAGGTGGAGTATGCCTCCGAGTTCCGCTACCGCAATCCCATCATCAGCGAGGAAGATGTGGTCATCGCCATCTCACAGTCTGGTGAAACGGCCGATACGCTTGCAGCTTTGGAGCTGGCAAAATCGAAAGGTGCGACCATCATCGGCATCTGCAACGTAGTAGGATCTTCCATTGCCCGCGTCACAGATGCCGGTTCATATACTCACGCTGGCCCCGAGATCGGTGTGGCATCGACCAAGGCGTTCACTGCGCAGGTCACCGTGCTCATTCTCATGGCCCTGCACTTGGCCCAGAAACGGGGAACCATTGCCCATTCCAGGCTACAGCGTCTGCTCACCAGCCTTCAGCAGATTCCAGCGCTCGTGGAGGAGACCTTGAAGACCGATGCCCTGGTTCAGCACATTGCCGAGGAGTATAAGGACGCCCGCAATTTCCTCTACCTCGGTCGTGGTTACAATTTCCCGGTGGCATTGGAGGGCGCCCTGAAGCTCAAGGAGATTTCCTACATCCATGCGGAAGGATATCCAGCGGCAGAGATGAAGCATGGCCCCATCGCGCTTATCGATCAGGAAATGCCCGTTGTTGTAATCGCCACTAAGAAGGGCAACTATGAGAAGGTGGTGAGCAACATCCAGGAGGTGAAGGCCCGTAAGGGCAAGATCATCGTGGTCGTTACCAAAGGCGACACCGTGGCTGCTGGTCTGGCCGATCACGTGATCGAGATTCCGAACACTGAGGAGGAACTTATCCCGATTCTGGCGTCCGTGCCGCTTCAGCTGCTTTCCTATCACATTGCTGTGATGCGGGGCTGCAACGTGGACCAACCACGCAACTTGGCCAAGTCGGTCACCGTGGAGTAATCCCACATCCTCTGAAACGAAAAAGCGGCCCTACCTCATCGGTGGGGCCGCTTTCGTTTGGTGCAGGTATGCTCAGATCACTTCGCCTCAGCGTAGCGTCTGCTCACCTCAGCCCAGTCGATCACGTTGAAGAAGGCAGCGATGTAGTCTGGCCTGCGGTTCTGGTAGTTGAGGTAGTAGGCATGCTCCCACACATCCAAACCGAGAATGGGCGTGCCTCCGCAGCCGATGCCCGGCATAAGCGGGTTGTCCTGATTGGCAGATGAGCATACTTCCACTTTTCCGCCCTTGTGGGCACAGAGCCATGCCCAGCCCGACCCGAAACGGGTTGCTGCAGCCTTGCTGAAAGCGTCCTTGAACGCATCGAACGAACCGTAGGCCGCATCAATGGCAGCGGCCAGTTCGCCCGAGGGGAGTCCGCCTCCGTTGGGCGACATCACTGTCCAGAACAGGGAGTGGTTGTAATGACCTCCACAGTTGTTGCGGATGGCGGCATTGTCGAATCCTTTCACCATCACCTCCTCTACGCTCTTGCCGTCCAGTTCGGTGCCGGCAATGGCATTATTCACATTGGTGATATAGGCGTTGTGATGCTTGGAGTGATGGATTTCCATGGTGCGAGCGTCAATGTGCGGCTCCAAGGCATCGTAAGCGTATTTGAGTTTAGGCAGTTCAAAGGCCATTTCTGAGGGTTTTGATGGTTAAACAATGAAGGGTGCAAATATACGCCAGTCTACTCCCGTGGCCCGTGAAGGCCATATGTTGGCCGCGCTTTCCATGATGGCCAGCGAACATCCTTACCTTCGTCCGCCACAATCAGGAACACCATGTACGGAGCATTTCAGGGACATCTTCAGAGTGAATTGACCGCTATTCAGGAGGCAGGACTTTTCAAACGCGAGCGCATCATCACCACACCGCAGGGGGCGCAGGTCAAGGTGAGCACCGGTGAGGAGGTGATTGTGATGTGCGCCAACAATTACCTCGGTCTGTCCTCTCATCCAGAGGTGGTGCAGGCTGCCAAGGATGCGTTGGACATACACGGCTATGGCATGAGTTCCGTGCGCTTCATCTGCGGCACGCAGGACGCCCACAAGACCTTGGAGCAGAAAGTTTCCGATTTTCTTGGCATGGAGGACACTATTCTCTATGCCGCCTGTTTCGATGCCAACGGTGGCGTGTTCGAGCCGCTGTTCGGGGCCGAGGATGCCATCATCAGCGATGAGCTGAATCATGCCTCCATCATTGACGGGGTGCGGCTGTGCAAGGCTGTGCGCTACCGCTACCGGCACAGCGACATGGCCGATCTCGAAGAGCAGTTGAAGGCCACTCAGGCCCAGCGGTTCCGGGTCATTGTGACCGATGGCGTGTTCAGCATGGACGGTGACATCGCCAAGCTCAAGGACATCTGCGACCTGGCCGACCGCTATGACGCCCTCGTGATGGTGGACGACAGTCATGCCACCGGATTCATAGGCAAGACCGGGCGCGGCACCCACGAGCACTGCGGGGTGATGGGCCGTGTGGACATCATCACCTCCACCCTCGGCAAGGCCTTGGGCGGGGCCATGGGCGGGTTCACATCAGGTAAGAAAGAGGTGATTGAGATGCTTCGGCAGCGTTCGCGGCCCTATCTGTTCTCCAATTCGCTCGCCCCGAGCATCGTGGGCGCGGCCAATAGGGTCTTCGACCTGCTCAGCTCCACTACCGAGCTGCGCGACCGTTTGGAGATGAACACGCTTCATTTCAAGGAAGGCATCCGCAAGGCCGGGCTCGCCACCAAGCCGGGCGATTCGCCCATCGTGCCCATCATGCTCTATGATGCCCCGTTGGCGCAGAAGTTCGCGGAGCGGCTGCTCACCAAGGGCATCTATGCCATCGGGTTCTTCTATCCGGTGGTGGCCAAGGGGCAGGCGCGCATACGCGTGCAGGTGTCGGCCGCGCACAGCACCGAACAGCTCGACAAGGCCATAGCCGCCTTCACCGAAGTGGGCAGGGAGCTTGGCGTGCTGAAAGCCTGAGCGCGGTTCTTGAGTTTACTTGAGAGGGGCTCCTACAGCAATCTCACACTTGTGGCCTGCCTCTCCGTGCGGAGGGTTGAGTCCCTTCGCCAGCATCTGCGCAGGGGTGAGGCTCTTGTCATAGTCCACCTGAGCAGGAGGAGGTGTGACAGGTGCGGCAGCAGGCTGGGGCATGGTGGTAGGAGTCATGGTCAGATTGGGCTCCACGTAGCTGCCCGGCTCAGAGTCCAGAGGTGCGCCCACAGGAATCTCACAGCGATGGCCCGGCTCTCCGTGAGCCGGATTGAGTTTCGCCCCCGAAGCGGAGGCGGCAACACCAGATTCAGCATCTGCCGAACCGAGGATGGAATCTACCAGCGAGGTGCCGGTTTCCTGATTCTCGTTGGCAGTGTCTGAGGCGCAGGCCCCTAACATGGTGATGCTGATGGTGGCGGCAAGAAGTCCTTTGAAGTTCATGGTATCGAGTGCTGTGGTTGGAGCCCCGAAATTACGCCTCACAGCGTATCCGATGCCCGACTATTGTTATTCATGCGCCCGGCCGACCGAATGCGCAGTTCCCTTGCCCCATGCAAGGTCAGTTGACGGCTTCCACGGTGAAACCGGCCTTCCTCAGCCCCTCGATTACACCTTTCTCACCCACCAGATGCAGCGCGCCCACGGCAAAGAACGTAGAGCCTTTGGCGGTCTGCTCCTTGATGAGTGGAATCCACGCCTCATTGCGCTTGGTGAGCAAAACCTCTTCCATGCCTTCGAGGTCACCGCTCTCACGGGCCACCGATTCCAACGCGGTGAGGTCCTGTGTGAGATAGGCATCCAACATGCGGTTGTACTCGCGCAGCAGCGATGCTCCCGCCTCCTTCACCTGCGTTATCTGTTCCTCGACCGTTACCGAGCTCATGAACGACATCTGCTGCTCGAGCGTTTCCAGTCCGATGAGGGGTTTCTTCGATTTCTTGGCCATGGTGGACAGTTCCTGCTCGTAGGCCTTCACGTTGCCCAACAGCGTGGTGAGCACCAGTCCCGAGAGGTACAGCGGTTTGATTTTCACATACTGCTTGTCGAACTTGGCGGCCTTGATGCCCAGCGAGTCCACGTAGCACGAGCGCAGGGCGGCATATTCCTCTGGGGTCATGAAATCGGCCCAGGTCTTGCCATCGGGCATCATCATCTGCTGGGCCATCTTGAGCTGTTCGCCCATCGGGATGTCGATGTCCATTTCAAGGGCCAGCGTCTCCGTCTCATCAAAGGCCTTCTGCATCTTGTCGGTGAATAGGAATTTGCCCTCGGGCAGCAGATGGATGGTGCCGAAGAGATACGAGGCCTTCTTGTGGTCGGGCGAGGTCACCTTGTAGAGCAGCGACTTCTCTTGGGCCATGAGTGATGCAGGCAGCATCACAAGGGCGAATGCGGAGCGGAGCGAGGGGATGAAGGGGAATCTCATGGGGTAGGGTTATGGGTTTACGGATTCAATGGAACGGACGATGACGCGGCAGGCCTCAATGATCTCCTCGTCCGATATGGTGAGGGGCGGGGCGATGCGCATCGCGTCATTGCAAAAAAGGAACCAGTCGGTTACCACGCCCTGCGCAATGCAGGCATCGATGGCCGCTGTCAGTTGCGCGAAGCTGTCCAGCTGCACGGCCAGCAGCAGCCCGCGCCCGCGCACTTCGCGGATGGCAGGGTGTTTCAGGTGCTTGCGGAAGAGCTGTTCCTTGAGGGCCACCTGTTCCACCAGCTGCTCGTCCTCCAGCACCTGAAGGGCTGCCAATCCTGCCGCACAACTGACAGGATGACCACCGAACGTGGTGATGTGGCCCAGAATGGGGTTGTGGCTCAAGGTGTCCATCAGCTCGCGCGAGGCGATGAACGCCCCGATGGGCATGCCCCCGCCCATGCCCTTGGCCAGCATCAGCACATCGGGCTCGATGCCGAACATTGGGAAGGTGAACATGCTGCCGGTGCGCCCGAAACCGCACTGTATCTCATCCAGCACCAGCAGTGCGCCTACTTCGGTGCAACGTTGGCGCAGGGCCTGCATGAAAGGGATGGAAGGGATGCGCACCCCCGCCTCGCCCTGAATGCTCTCCAGAAAAACTACCGCAACGCTGCGGTCGATTCGCTGCAGGCCTTCCATGTCATCCACCGCCATGTGGCGCACATCGGGCAGCAGCGGATAGAACGGCCCTTTGTAGGCCTCATTGCCCATGAGGCTCAGCGCCCCGTTGCTGCTGCCATGATAGGCGTCCTTGAAGGCCACGAGGCCGCTGCGGCCCGTCACCCGCTTGGCCAGTTTGATGGCACCCTCCACGGCCTCGCTGCCTGAGTTGACGAAATAGACAGAGTTCAGACTTTCCGGAAGATGTGCCACGATGGCCTCTGCGAACTGCACCTGTATGTTCTGCACGTATTCGCCATACACCATCAGGTGCATGTGGGTGGCAGCCTGCTGCTGCACGGCCTGCACCACTTTGGGGTGGCAATGGCCCACGTTGCTCACCGAAATACCAGCGATCAGGTCCATGTAGCGCCTGCCGTCAGGGCCATGCATGTACATGCCCTCGGCCCGCTCGATCACCAGCCCCATGGGGCTTTGAGACGTGGGTGCCAGGTGGCGCATCAGCTCAGATCGGGTGCTCGGCATGGGCCGCGAAGGTAGCCACGGTCAGGGCTGGCGTTACAGGGCCAGAGCGGTCGGCCTGCCGCAGTCCTCACAGCATCCTTCCGCCCTTCACAGCACCCTTTCGATCACCCATCCGCTGCCATCGGCCGCCAGCATGGTGGTGAATCTGCGCGATGTGCTCTTGTTGAGGTCGCTCACGATGCGCGAGGGACCGTTGCCGCGCCCGCGCCAGTTCCAGTCGCTGCGGTGCACAAAGAGCATCTGGCCCACCTCCATGGTCTGTAGCTCCTTGCGCACCCAATGGCCCTTGCCCATGGGCAGGGTGCCGCCCTTGGCCTCCACGTCCTTGGGGTCTATGATGCCCGAATTGCCGCTGCGCGAAAGACCGCGCTTCCTATTGCTGTTCTGTAGCATGGCGTTGTGCTTTTGGTGCGCTACGAAGATGTAAAAAATACCTGTATCATACGCACAGCATACTGTAACAATTGTTTCTATACTTTCTACATTCGCTTATCGTTTTTGAATGACCGCTCTGCTACTTTCAACGTTCATTTAGCAGAGTATAACGTTAGTTTTGCTACGTGGAAGGATGGCATCTATTCTTGTACCGATGGCTTCCGGTTTTTTTCCGATCGCTGGACTTTATTTTACGACCGCCAGGCGGAGTCGAAACTACTCGCGAAGCCTGCGAAAGTATCGTCCGTCCGTGCGCTGTGGGCCGAAAAGCGCGCGTGGGGCCCGAACAGACGGGCCGGGCGGTCTGGTCTGTTTACGTTCCCATCTGGCGCAGGCATGATTTGACTGGTCTGAAATCGGGAACGCACTGCGAAGGGCAGGAGCTGGGCGGAGTGCCATCGGCACAGCCGTGACCACTGGGTGAGCAGACCTTTCGAAGGTCTCAGTGCCATTGTCATCCGAACATCCCCACACCCCCGTTGAAATCCTACTTTTGCCGCCCTATTTTAATCTGTCATGGGAAATTTCCGAACCGTTCTTGTTGCGTTGTTGATGCTGGTGGCCGCAGGGTCGGCCGTGGCGCAGAACAACGGTAAGATCAAGGGCTTCGTGTATGAGAAGGCCACCGGTGAGCCGGTGCTGTTCACCAATGTCATCCTGGAGGGCACCAGCCTGGGCGCCTCCACCGATGTGAACGGGTATTACCTCATCGCCAACGTTCCTGCCGGCACGTATTCGCTCATGGTGACGTATCTGGGCTATGACACGGCCAAGGTGTCGGTGACCGTAGGGGCGAAGGAACTGGTGGCGCAGAACATCTTCCTCGAGAAATCGAGCATCAAGCTGGGCATGGTAGAGATCAGTGCAGAGCGCGAGGAGGCGCTGACAGAGATCCGCACCTCCGTGACCAAGCTCACTCCCAAGGAGATGAAGATGGTGCCCAACGTAAGCGGTGAGAGCGACCTTGCGCAGGTGCTCCAAGTGCAGCCAGGGGTGGTCTTCACCGGTGACCAAGGCGGTCAGCTCTACATCCGCGGAGGTTCACCCATTCAGAACAAGGTGCTGCTGGACGGCATGATCATCTACAACCCGTTTCACAGTATCGGATTCTTCTCGGTGTTCGATACCGACATCATCAAAACGGCAGACATCTACACGGGCGGTTTCAATGCCGAATATGGCGACCGGGTGTCGTCCATCATGGACGTGAAGACCCGCGATGGAAACAAGAAGAATTTCTCCGGCAAGATCTCGGTGAACCCGTTCGGGGCCAACGTGCTGTTGGAGGGTCCCATCATTAAAATGAAGGAGGGACGGGCAAGCAGCCTCACCTATCTCGTCTCGGCCAAGACCTCCTATCTCGAGCAGACCTCCAAGCTACTCTACAGCTATGCGGGCGAGGACGGCCTGCCGTTCAATTTCACGGACGTGTTCGCCAAGTTGAGCTACAACACCGAGTCGGGCAGCAAGGTGAACGTATTCGGATTCAGCTTCAACGATCAGGTGACCTACCGCTCGGTGAGCGACTACAGTTGGAACTCCTATGGTGTGGGCAGCAACGTGATCATCGTTCCGCAGGGCTCATCGGTGCTGCTCGAGCCGTTCTTCAACTATTCGTCCTATCGCATCTCGCTGGCCGAGACCAACCAGCCTTCGCGCTTCAGCCAGATAGGGGGCTTCAACGGGGGAATGAACTTCACCTATTTCCGCGGCAACAATGAACTGAAATTCGGTCCTTTCCTGCAGGGCTTCCAGACGCAGTATGCCTTCACCAACTCGGTGGGCACACGCATTGGGGGTGATGAGTCGTTCAACACCACCGATTTCGGGGCCTACGTGAAATACAAGTGGAACTTCCGCGAGCGCCTGCTCATCGAGCCCAGCTTCCGCCTGCATTACTATGCATCGTTGGGCGTGGCATCGCCAGAGCCGCGTTTGGGTTTGAAAGTGAACATCACCAAATGGCTGCGTGTGAAGTATGCCTTCGGTCTCTTCTCGCAGAACATGATCGCTGCTAACAGCGACCGCGATGTGGTGAACCTCTTTTACGGTTTCCTCACGGCCCCGGAGAACCTGCCGCGCGAGTTCGATGGCGAGGAGGTGAGCGATCCCTTGCAGCGCGCCATGCACAACATCGCAGGCGTTGAGGTGGACCTGGGCAGGCGCTTCACGCTCAACGTGGAGGGCTACATCAAGAATTTCACCCAGCTGTCCAACGTGAACAGGAACAAGCTGTATCCGGAGTCGAACACCGACCCGAATATCCCAGAGTCGCTCAAGCGCGATTACATCATCGAGACAGGCAAGGCGATGGGCGTGGACGTAGTGCTCAAGTACAGCTACAAGCGCCTCTACCTCTGGGCGGTCTATTCGCTGGGCGTGGTGACGCGCTATGACGGCATTCAGGAATACTACCCGCACTTCGACCGTAGGCACAACGTGAATCTCGTGGGCGCCTACACCTTCGGCAAGAACCTCAACTGGGAGGCCAGCGTGCGCTGGAACCTCGGTTCGGGCTTCCCCTTTACCCAGACGGGCGGTTTCTATGAGAACCTGCTGATGGACGGGGGCATAGGCACCGACATCACCACGCAGAACGGTACGCTTGGGGTGGAGTATGGTGAGCTCAACAAGGGCCGTCTGCCTTTCTACCACCGTCTGGACCTCAGCGTAAAGCGCGATTTCGAGATCGGGAAGACCACCTTGGGCGCGGTCATCGGTATCACCAATGTCTACAACCGCGAGAACATCTTCTTCATCGACCGCGTGAGCTACGACATCGTGAACCAGCTGCCGATTCTGCCCAGCCTCGGCATCTCGTGGAGATGGTGATCAGGTCGCGCTGACCTTTCAAACCCGATGGATTTCCTCCCGAAAGAAATAGAGCGCTACGCAGAGCAGTTCACCACCGCAGAGAGCGAGGTGCTGGCCGCGCTCAACCGCGAGACCTGGGCCAAGGTGATGACGCCCCGCATGCTGTCGGGCCATTTGCAAGGACAGGCGCTCCGCATGTTCTCGCTGATGATGCGGCCCGCGAACATCCTCGAGATAGGCACCTACACAGGCTATTCGGCCATCTGTTTGGCGGAAGGGCTGCGTCCGGGCGGGAAACTCATCACCATCGACATCAATGAGGAGCTCCACGGCATGGTGCAGCGCTACCTGGAGAGGGCCGGGCTCAACGACCGCGTGGAGGCCCTGGTGGGCAACGCCCGCGATATCATCCCCACGCTGCCGCAGACCTTCGACCTCGTTTTCATCGATGCCGACAAGGAGAACTATGCCACCTATTTCGACCTGGTCATCGACCGTATGAGCACGGGCGGTTTCATCATTGCCGACAATGTGCTCTGGAGCGGCAAGGTGCTCCAACCCGATTCCGAACTCGACCGCGAGACCATCGCCCTCAAGGACTTTGCCCGTAAGCTCAAGGACGACTCCCGTGTGGAGACGGTGCTGCTGCCCATCAGGGACGGGCTGCTGGTGGCGAGGAAGATTGGGTGATATTGTCGTAATTCGCGGTCATACCGCTGCTTGCATCGCCCGACTTTACCCTTCATTTTCCTGAAAGTCCACGGCCAACTTGAAAAGGGCGATCGTTTCCGTCATCAATGATCTGGTTACCGACCAGCGTGTGCACCGCCACTGCCTCACCTTGCAAGGGCTGGGCTATGATGTGCTGCTCATCGGACGCACGCACAGGGGAAGTCTGCCATTGAATGACCGTCCCTATCGCACCTTCAGGATGTGGCTTCCTGTGGACAGGGGCCCGCTGTTCTATGCGGTCTTCAACCTTTCACTCCTGTTTCAGTTGCTGTTCCGAAGGGCCGACCTCTATTTCTCCAACGACCTCGATACACTGCTGCCCAATCTGCTCGTCTCGCGGTGGAAGGGCGTCAGACTCATCTATGATAGCCACGAATACTTCACCGAAGTGCCCGAATTGGCCCACCGCAAGCGGGTGAGAGGGGTCTGGGATTGGTTGGAGGGTCGGCTGGTGCCTCGCGTGAAGCACGCCTTCACAGTGAGTCCTGAGATTGCAGAGGCCTATCAGCGCAGGTATGACGTGAAGTTCCAAGTGGTGCGGAATCTGCCGCAGCTTGAAACGCGGAGTCCGGGCGAGGCTCAGCAGCCACCGGTCATCCTGTATCAGGGCTCGGTGAATCTGGGCCGAGGTCTAGAGCTGGCCGTCCGTGCCATGCGGAATGTGGATGGGGCGCAGCTCTGGATTGCGGGCACGGGCGATGTCATCGCCCAACTGCAGGAGCTCACCACGCAGCTCGGGTTGACGGACCGCGTGCGGTTCTTGGGAAGGATTCCGTTCGAACAGCTGGCGGATATCACCCGTGGGGCCAGCATCGGGCTGTCCATCGAGGAGGATTTCGGTCTCAACTACCGCTATGCCCTTCCCAACAAGCTGTTCGACTACATACATGCCGGGGTTCCCGTGCTCGTGTCCGACCTGCCCTCGATGAGAGCAGTGGTGGAGGAGAACGGGGTGGGGGAGGTGCTTCGCTCCCGCGAACCGGAGCAGTTGGCGCAGCAGATGCTCGGAATGCTCGATGCAGGTCGTCAGAAATATTGGAGGGAGAACTGCGTTAGGGCAGCCTCGCAGCTGAACTGGCAGATGGAGATTCGCACCATGGAAGAACTGATCCGGTCTTGGGAATAGTGGAAAGACACCTGCATATCCTCTCGTTCGATGTACCGTGGCCCGCCAGCTACGGAGGTGTAATCGATGTTTACTACAAGGCGCGGGCCTTGGCACAGATGGGCGTGCAGGTGCATCTCCACTGTTTTGAGTATGGCCGTCCCCCTGCTCCCGAACTGGAGAGCTTTTGCGCCAGTGTCCACTACTACAGGAGACATACCGGGCAGCGCCATCTGTTCATGCCGAAACCCTACATCGTGGTCACCCGCCAGTCCGACCAACTGATGGAGAATCTGCTGAAGGACCGTCATCCCATTCTCTTTGAAGGATTGCACACCTGTTTCCCGCTCTCAGACAGGCGTCTGGCCGACCGACACAAGGTGGTTCGCACCCATAACATCGAGCATCACTATTACGAAAGTCTGGCGCGGGTGGAGCGCAATCCTTTCAAGCGCTACTATTTCAGCATTGAGGCAGAGAAGCTGAGGAGGTTCGAGAAGGTGCTGACTCATGCGCAGGGCATTGCCGCCATTTCGCAGGCCGATGCGGAAAGCCTGCTTGGCAAGTATCCGGATGTGCGCCTCATATCGGCATTCCATCCCAACACAGAGGTTGAATCGCTCACGGGCAAAGGCAGCTTCTGCCTCTATCACGGCAATCTGGAGGTTGGGGAGAACAATGAGGCGGCCCTCTATCTGGTGAACAAAGTGTTCAGCCGTACCCGGGTGCCGCTGGTCATAGCAGGCAATCGCCCGTCCAAGGATTTGAAAGAGGCAGCGGCCAGGCTTCCGCATGTCGAGATCAGGGCCAATCAGACCACCGAGGCCATCCACGCGCTCATTCGTAATGCGCAGGTCAACGTGCTGCCCACGTTTCAGTCCACAGGCATCAAGCTGAAACTGCTGGCGGCTTTGCACATGGGGCGCCATTGCGTGGTCAATGGTCCGATGGTTAACCGCACCGGGCTCGAGTCGCTGTGCAGGGTGGAGGACAGCGACAGCCGGTTCATTCAGGCCGTGGAACAGCTTTTTCAGCAGGAATTCACGGTATCGGATGTCGAGAAGCGCAAGGCGCTGCTCCTCGGCAGATTCTCCAACCTCACCAGTGCCCAGCAACTGCACGACATGCTCTTCCCTGCAGATGCAAAGGCCTAACTTTGAACAATCAGCCCCGTCTCATGTCCCGTCCGTCTGTTCTCCTTCCTTTGCTCTTATTCATCGCACTCGGTCTCTCCGGATGCAGTGACTCGGACGATTATCCCGGTCTCAGTTCCGTGGGCAGTTTCGGTCCCAATCCCGGTGACCTCAAAATGTTCCTGTTCGAACCTTCCTCACCCTCGGCCGACATGCCGCTGGTGGTGGCCCTGCATGGATGCACGCAGAATGCGGCCGATATGGCCGAGCTCACCGACTGGAATAGATTGGGCGAGGAGTATGGATTCTATGTGGTCTATCCCGAGCAGTCGGCCAGGAACAACATCTCCAAGTGCTTCAACTGGTTTCAGGAGGGCGATATCGAACGCAATCAGGGAGAGTCGCGCTCCATCCGCAGCATGGTGGACCACATGCTCATGAACTATCCTATAGACCCGCAGAAGGTCTATGTCACTGGGCTTTCTGCCGGTGGTGCGATGACGGCCGTGATGCTGGCCTGCTACCCCGAGCGCTTCGCTGCCGGTGCGGTCCATGCGGGTGGTCCCTACAAGGCGGCCACGGATGTGTGGCAGAGCATGTCGGCCCTTGCGGGCAATGTCTCCAAGGGGGCAGGTGAATGGGGCGACCTTGTGCGCGCGCAGCATCCGAATTACACTGCAGCCTATCCGCGCATCTCCATCTTCCACGGCACCAACGACCCGACCGTCAACTTCAACAATACCACCGAGCTGGTGAAGCAATGGACCAATGTGCACGCAACGGATGCCACCGCAGATGCGGCCACAGACGGTTTTCAGGGCGCTGCGGATGTGCAGCAGGCCATTTACAGGAACACGGACGGTCAGGACGTGGTGGTGCGCTACACCATCAACGATATGGGGCATGCCATTGCCGTGTACCCCGGACCATGCAGGCATCAGGGCGGCAGCTCGTCCACCTTTGCCACCGAGAAGGGGTTCTTCTCCACCTATTGGACCGCACGCTTCTTCGGCCTCATCCCTTCTCCGAGTGTTTCAGGGCCGCTCACAGTTGCTGCGGGTCAAACGGGCGTCTCCTTCTCGGTGCCTCATCATGACGGCAGCAGCTACCAATGGCAGTTTCCGGAGGGATGCGCTGTGCAGTCAGGGGCAGCCTCGTCCACCGTGGTGGTGGACTGGGGGCAGGTGCCCGGGCTGGTCAGCGCAGTGGAGACCGACAGTAGCGGATGCGTCTACGTGCTGGAACCGCTCTCTGTAGGACTCTGAGTCGCGGCTGTCAGAATTTTCAGGCTTTCGATTTTTCACTTTTCCATTTCAGATGCATTACTACCTTTGCGCCCCCTTCAAAAGGTACCATAGCTCAGTTGGTAGAGCAATGGACTGAAAATCCATGTGTCGCTGGTTCGACTCCAGCTGGTACCACAAGCCCCGATGCCGAAAGGTGTCGGGGCTTTTTTGTGGACCTGGATATCTGCCAATGCTGAGGCACAGGGCCATGGCAGCGTTCAATCGGATGGTTCTGCTCCCCTTCCTTGAAAGGGGATGGCCCCTGAGCTTTCAGAATCCCATCTCTGCCTTCACTTCAGCTATGGCGGCCACCAAGGCATTTACATCGCTGACAGAGATGCGGCCTATGTTGCCGATGCGGAAGCAGTCGCCCTGCGTCAACTTACCGGGATAGATGGCAAAGCCGCGCTGATTCAGTTGCTCGTAGAACACCCCGAAGTTGAAGGCCGCGCTCTGCGGATAGCGGTAGGTGGTGATGATGTGCGCCTGTTTGGCCTTGGGCAGATATTCCTCGAAACCGAGACGCGCCATGCCTGCTGACAAAGCCGCATGGTTGGCCGCATAGCGGGCAGCACGGCCTTCCACGCCACCTTCATCGTGCAGTTCCTTAATGGCCTGATGGTAGGCGAGGAGGGAGTGAGTGGGCGGTGTGAAACGGAACTGCCCATCGTTCTCCAAGCCTTTCCATTGGGCAAAGAGGTCGAGGCTGAGGCTGCGGGCGCGGCCTTCGCATTCGAACAGGGCGGGCTTGGACGCGAGGATGAAGCTGAACCCCGGCACGCCCTCGATGCACTTGTTGCTGCTGGAAACGAGGAAGTCAATATGGCACGCCTTCAAATGGATGGGAATGCCTCCGAAGCTGCTCATGGCATCCACAATGTAGCGCTTGCCATGACGGGCCACCATAGCGCCCAAGGCTTCGATGGGGTTGAGTATGCCGGTGGTGGTCTCGCAATGCACCACGGCCACGTGGGTAACAGAAGGATTGGCGGTGAGGAAATCGTTCAGCACATCGGCCGTGGGCGTTTCATTCTCCGCGCACTCCAACACATCGTGGCGGATGCCATGAATGCGGGCCATCTGTGCCATCCGTTTGCCGTAGGCACCATTCACCAAGAGCAGCAGATGGCCGTCCTTGGCCAAGGCGCAGGAGATGACGGTCTCGATGCCAAATGTGCCCGAACCCTGCATGATGACGCATTCGTAGCCATCGGCCTGACTCACATTGCCAAGGGCCAAGAGGTCGTTGCGCACGGAGCGGACGAGGTCTATGAACTCGAAATCGCGCGAGCCGAGGTCGCGGAGCATGGCCTGTTTAACGGTGAGCGATGTGGTGAGCGGGCCGGGGGTGAAGAGGAGTTTGTCGGGCATGTAGAGGTGGTGTTATAGGAAAAAATCACATGTTTTAGCCATGGAGACACGGAATTACACGGAAATTTTAGAGGATGAACAGTTGACCACGGTGTGTCGTATCTCATGTTTCAAACTCGCATTTCCTGCTTCTTCCGCTGGAAATAGACCAATGCGGCCGTGGTGAACAGCACCCCGCTGGCACTGACCCCATAGCAGGCATAAGTGAAGAAGGTGACCCAGTCGAGGTCGCTGACGAAGAAATCCTTGTAAAGCAGCACCGTCACACTGCCCAGATACCCGAAGGCATCGGCCAGATAGATGAGGAATCCAGCATTGCTGGGATACTTGAAGGCCGCAATGAGCCTTTCGAACAGGATGCAGTTGAAAGGGATATAGCTTGTGTAAGCTCCGAAACCCGTGAGGATGATCCACGGCACCGCCCCTATGGCGCCCTGATGGAACAGCCATGTGGATGCTCCCACCACCACCGCTCCGAAGGCGATGATGATATGGTTCACCATCAGTGCCCGCATGTTGTTGCGGATGAACATGATGGACGCCAACAGCGCCAGAACCCCGATGGTCACAGGCACCTCGGTGGCGGTGAAGATGCCGGGCGTCTCACCAAATCCGAGGGCGGTGAGCAGTTCGGCCATGAAGTTGTCGCGGAAGTCGCGGAAGGCCGTCAATGCCACATAGAAGATGATGAGGGCCGTTAGACCGAAGGCGAATTTCTTGAAGAACGCCTTGCGCTCCGGACCTTTCATGGGCAGGCGTTCGGTGCGCAGGGCGATGTCCTCGGCATTGGGGTCGGGCAGCAGGCCGAGCATCCACACGAAGAAGACCATCGGCAGGGCGAACACGAGTCCGGTGGCGGCAGGCATCCAGAATTCGGGCACACCGGCCAGTAAAAGCGATTTGCCCACCGTCTTCACAAATCCGCTGGCAAAGATGAAGCTGGCACAGAGGCCCGCGCCCATCAGTTCGGTGTAGCGTCTGCCCTCCAGAAAGCTGAACACAAGACCCCACACCATGCCTAAGGGAATGCCGTTGAGAAAGAGGAACAGGAACTTGTATTGCACGGGCACCAGTCCGAAACCGACCAAAGCCAACTCCGAGATGGCAATGAGCACCAGAATGCCCATGCCCCGCCTGTTGCGCCCCATCTCGCTCACCACCTTGATGCCAATGAACTTGCTCAGTGTGTAGCCCAGCACCTGCGCAATGACGATGGCCGACTTGAACTTGAGGCCCCATAGGTCCTGCACGTCATCGTAACCCGTGGCGGTGAACGGCTTGCGGAACGCATACATGCACGAGTAAGTGCTGAATGCGGCAATGATGGCGTAGACGGAGAGCAGGATGCCCGGTGTGCGGGAAAGCCGTTCGGTAATGGACTGACCTAACTTGATAGCCACGTGTGGTAATTGGAGCCGCCAAGTTCACACAAACGGGGCACCCATCGCAACGGGCTGTGTTACGGATGTGTGAAGTCCGAAGGGTGGGAACCGAACCCGCGGAGCATCATTGTACCCGCACCAGACGCTTGGCTCCGAGGTTGTCGCCTGTGCGCATCTCCACGGTGTAAACAGCATTGGCCACAGCACCCTTGGGTGCCACGATGATGCTGTGACTGCCCGCGGGATAGCGCTTTTCGGCTGCACGCTCCACCACGCGCCCGCTCAGGTCAGATACGGTGATGGTGACCTCCTCTTCCTGCTCCAGTCGGAATTCCACCGTGAACTGCTCCCGGAAGGGGTTCGGATAGGCATTCATGTAGATGCCTCGGTCGTAGGTCAGTTCAGCAGTGGCGGTGGCGTCCGTCTTTCTGATGGTGAACTCGTCAAGGGTCGTCCCCGTGGTGTCGATGAAACGGGCGGTGAGCACATTCCCTTCCAGGTCGATGACCATCGAACCGTGATAATCCTCGGTGCTCATGTACATCACGGGGTGGTTCAGCTCGCTGCTGCCACTGCCCTTCTGTCCGCTGCAACCCACCACGGCATATACGGTACCGCGGTCAGCGCTCTCTCCCTGCTTGTATTTGATGTAGGCATTGCCATCGTTGTTGTTGCCATTGGTGCCGTTGACCAGCATGGTGGCGGGGTTCCAAGTATCTGACTTTCCGAAGTGTCCGTTAATGAGGTAGGAACGCTCATAGCCGTGGCTGTGGCCTGTGAGCACGAGGTCCACGCCATGATCCTCCAGGATGGGCAGCACATTCTGGCGGAAGAACTGCGGGCGACTGAAGTTGTCGTCTGAGTCGTGTGTGCCTTTGCTGTAGGGAGACTGATGGAAGATTGCGATGACCCAGTCCTTATTGTTGGCAGCGAGATCGGCCTCCAGCCACTGCTGGAAAGCGGTACCGGGCAGGGCGATGTCGAGCAGATACTCCGTGTTGAGCGAGACCACGTGCACGTTGCCGTAGTCGAATGAAAAATACCGCTCCTGATCGGACGGCACTCCGCCCGCCTCCCCGTTACGTGGCATGGTCAGAATCTCGTAGTAGGGACCGTTGTCCGAGAGGTCGATGCTGCCATAGTCGTGGTTGCCGGGACACGGCCAGATAACCATGTTGCGCATCGCCTCGGGATAGACCTCGAATGTTTTGGTCTGATACTCCTCGTCCGTCCCATCACTGTAGGCGTTGTCGCCCAACCATAGCCAGAGGTCGGTGTGGGTGGAAGTGAAGTTGTTCATGTAGGCATCGCGCACCGCCCTCTGACCTTGACTGCCGTTGCCGAAATCACCGATCACCCACATGCGGATGGGATCGGTGCTGCCCGGCACGGGCGAGGTCTTGAAATAGTAGCTGCCATCGGCCGTGTGGTAACTGTTGCCGTTGGTTCCGATGGTGTAGTGATACACCGTGGCGGGGTTGAGGCCCGTTATGCGGATCTCGTGCTCGGTGGTCGGTGCATCCTCTGTGAAAGCGAAGGAGAGGTCATTGGCATCGGTACCGAAACGCACCTCGCCCGTCTCAGCCGCTGTGGTACGCCACCGCAGCACCATGCTCTCCGGTGTGCCCATGTTGAGGTAAGGCCCACGTACCAGCGCAGACTGGGCGAAAAGGAGTGCAGGAAGAAGAAGGAATGCGGAGAGCAGGAGTCGTTTCATGGGGTGGATCAGTCAGCACAAAACTTGGCCTTCCCAGCGGACTGGCAATTGCCCCACACGGGAAGTAACGGAATCATAATTTTTCGAGATTCAACTTAACAGAACGGTCACGAATTCGGTATCGGCACCGCGAGGAACACCCCGAATTCTTCTGGGAAATTGACGCTCACACGGGCATGCACCGCGCCCTGTTCATCATAGAACGTGGCAGATGGTGCCAACGGAACGATGGCCTCGTGCCAAACGTTGGGATGGATATACAGACCATTCCCGCCTTCTACTTGGAAGGCAACGAAGCGGTTGGGCTGCACATAGTCACCAGGCAGCGCGAGGGCAGTGACGAACGATTCGCCATTCCTCGGGAAGAACAATTGACCACCGTCCGGGTGATAGTTGGCATGCCAAAGCAGCACCTGTTGAGGTCTTTCCGGGCTGTCCGGTCGTGCATCAATAGGATTCTTCGACCACCCGAAAAGGTACTCGGAACCCACCGCGTGGTTTCTTCCTCGGAAAAAGTCCCCTTCCCAATAGAATTCGAAATCGCCCGAAACGGTGCCGGCCTCGTCACCGGTGCCTTCGTCCACGTGACGCCATCCGGATGCAGGCCAGCGCACTATTTCCACCGGGTATCCCTCCAATTCATCAGGACGGACCAGCCGACCGTAGCCTTTCAGGGATTTGGGTGTGGCCTTCACCAACGGCACGCGGTGCCAAGGCAGCTCCTTGGGCACCTTGGGATTCAGATAATCGATTCTCATATTGACCGCGAGGCCCGCTTAGAAGGCGGCCATTTTCACGCTGCTCCGGCCACTTTCAGAGGTCACAGAAACATGAAAGATGCCTCTGTCAGAGAAGGGGATGGAAAACCTGTTCATGCCGGAAGTTGTCCTGTGA
>CAZATP010000040.1:0-29363 GCA_964488095.1 uncultured Chryseobacterium sp. | reverse complement strand
GGTGAGCAAGGACAGCGACATCGTGCTGGATGTGTTCGATGGGAAGATGGTGTTCAGGAATAGGACGGAGAAGGAGGTGTTGGGGGAAAATTGAAAATAGTCTATCGCAAATGGGAAGACCCGCCTTGGAAGAATCCGGGGTGGGTCTTCTGTCGGATGCAACAGTTGAACCCATTAGTTATGGCGATATTTGTCCAAATTAGCCACAGACCCATGAACGTCAGCCTCACCCCCAAGCAACAGCAATACATCGCGGAGCAATTGGCCTCTGGTGATTTTCAGAATGCCAGCGAACTGGTGCGCGATGCGCTTCGTCTGCACCAACTGATGCGCAGCAGAATGCTCTCTGAATTGCGAGAGGAGATAGCCAAGGGCTGGGATGGCCCTGTGAGCACCAGAAGCGTGAGGGACATCATAGCCGCTCAGACCGCAAAGAATGCCTAGGGCATTGCTCCTTGAACTTTCGGAGGCCGCAGACCTCGATCTGGTGGAGATTCACACCTACACCGCCTATAAATTCGGGCAGGTTCAGGCTGTGGAATACCTGCTCGGACTGGAACAGACCATCACCTCGCTGACCTCCGACCCCATGCTGGGCAAGGAGCGGAATGAGATAAAGACCGGACTCAGGAGCATTCCGTATGTGGCGCATCTGGTGTTCTACCGCGTCCTGCCCGACCGCATCAGGATAGTGAGGGTGATGCATGCATCGCGAGACCTGCCGAAGCATTTCGAAGAAATAGCATAGCCTTTCGCGCGTAATTCAACGTCATGTGATCAACGAGCTGTCCAAGGAGATTTTCGCTGGCAAGGTGAGCAAGGACAGCGACATCGTGCTGGATGCGTTCGATGGGAAGATGGTGTTCAGGAACAGGACGGAGAAGGAAGCGGCTGCGGAGTAAGCTTTGTCAAACTTTGGAAGTTTGACAAAGTTGGTGTTCGTCACCCCAACCTCTCCGGCACCTTCCTCACGCCCACTTCTCCTCCTCAGGTGCGGAGAGCCTATCAATAGCGACCCACCCGTGTGTCGCGGTCAGATCCTCTCATTGAAGAAGTTCTCAAAACCCTTGGAGCGAAGGCCGTTTTTCAATTTCAGGTCGCCCGTCCAAAGCGGGAGATTCATCTCGATGCATAGGGCGATGAAGGGCATATCCTTCACATCAATGTCCTTGCACAGGTCATAAGCCCGCTGTCTGCTGGCAATGCTGATGAAATCGGTCGGAACGAATTCGATTCGACCCATTATCACGTTAAGGTAGAATCGAAGCTCAGATTCGGTGAGTTTGGAACTCTTCAGGAGTTTTTGGTGGTGCAGATGCAGTTCGGACTGGAGGAACTCTGGGGCATAGAACTTCAATCTGGTGTCCAGAAGCATGTCTCTGATAGCTGAAGCTTTGGGAATCAGTGCCGAGAACACCCGGTTGGTATCGACCACCGCTGCATTGGTGGTCATTTCTTCACCCCTTTCAGAAAGTCCTCAGCGTTCTTGTCCCACCACTGTTGGTCCAGTTCATCGGCTATCGATTCCACTGCATCAGTGAACCCCGATTTCTGGGCCAGTTCTTCCAATTGCAGGCGTTTGACCAGTGCGATGAGATAATCCTCTCCAAATGCTTTCCGGTTCAGGGTCAGCACCAGCTTGTCTCCTTTATTGGCTATCGCAACGTTTCGCATGGGATACTATTTGAAAACCAAAGGTACTGATGCTGGGATTGAATCACCCCAGCCTCTCCAGCACCTTCCTCACGCCCACCTTCTCCTCAACAAGCGTGGAGAGTTTCTCAATCGGCACACGCTCCTGCTGCATGGTGTCACGGTCGCGCAGGGTGACGCAGTTGTCGTTCAGCGTATCGTGGTCGATGGTGATGCAATAGGGCGTGCCGATGGCGTCCTGCCTGCGGTAGCGCTTGCCGATGCTGTCCTTCTCCTCGTAGATGATATTGTGGTCGAAACGCAGCTGGTTGAAGATCTCCATCGCCTTTTCGGGCAGTCCGTCCTTTTTGACGAGGGGCAGAATGGCCAGTTTTACAGGGGCGAGGAAGGGCGGCAGGGCCAGCACAGTACGCTCGGAGCCGTCTTCCAGCTTTTCATCCTTGTAGGAAGATGAAAGCACAGCGAGGAAGGTGCGGTCGAGGCCAATGGAGGTCTCCACCACATAAGGAACATAACTCTCGTTCATCTCGGGGTCGAAGTATTGCAGCTTCTTGCCGCTGAACTTCTCGTGTTGCGCGAGGTCGAAATCGGTGCGCGAGTGGATGCCCTCCAATTCCTTGAAACCGAACGGGAAGTTGAACTCGATATCGAAGGCCGCGTTGGCGTAGTGCGCCAGCTTGTCGTGGGCGTGGAAGCGGTAGTTATACTCGCCAAGACCCATGGCGTGGTGCCATGCAAGGCGTTTCTCCTTCCATTTCTCGAACCAGTCCAGCTCGGTGCCGGGCTTGACGAAGAACTGCATCTCCATCTGCTCGAATTCGCGCATGCGGAAGATGAACTGCCGCGCCACGATCTCGTTGCGGAACGCCTTGCCCGTCTGCGCGATACCGAACGGGATTTTCATCCTGCCCGATTTCTGCACATTGAGGTAATTGACGAAGATGCCCTGGGCCGTCTCGGGACGGAGGTAGATGGTGCTGGCACCTTCGGCCATCGCGCCCATCTCGGTGGCGAACATGAGGTTGAACTGCCGCACCTCTGTCCAGTTCTTGGAACCTGAAAGTGGGCAAACTATTTCAAGGTCGATGATGATCTGGCGCACTTCCGTGAGGTCGTTGGCCTCCAATGCCTTCACAAAACGGGTGCGGATGGCCTCCTTCTGGTCCATGTAGCCCTTGACCCGCTCGTTGGTGGCGCGGTATATGGCCTCGTCAAAGTTCTCGAAACGCTTGGCGGCCTTCTCCACCTCCTTGTCGGCCTTGGCATCGAGCTTGGCCATGTGGTCTTCGATGAGCACATCGGCCCTGTACCGTTTCTTGCTGTCCTTGTTGTCGATGAGCGGATCGTTGAAGGCATCCACGTGGCCGCTGGCCTTCCAAGTGGTAGGGTGCATGAAGATGGCGGCATCGAGGCCTACGATGTTCTCGTTGAGCTGCACCATGGCCTTCCACCAAAAATCGCGGATGTTCTTCTTCAGTTCCACACCCATCTGACCGTAGTCGTAGGTGGCGCTGAGGCCGTCATATATCTCGCTGCTGGGGAATATGAAACCATACTCCTTGCTGTGGCCGATGATGTTCTTAAAGAGGTCTTCGTTGTTCATTCCATGGAAAAATTGAGGGGCGCAAAGCTAACGTAACGATACGAGGGTCAGAAGTGAAGTTGGTAGCGCGGCCTATTGATGACGCTACCTTTGTAGCCCAACCCGGACAGGTCCATGCTTCTGTTGCACGCCCTTGAGTTCACGCTGCCGCTGAAGAACCCGGTGCTGCTGTTCTCGCTCATCCTGTTCATCATCCTGTTCGCTCCGATCGTGCTGAACAGGCTGCGGATTCCTCACCTCATCGGCCTGATCATCGCTGGGGCGTTCATCGGTCCCAACGGGCTCAATCTCATGCTGCGTGACAGCAGCATCGTGCTGTTCGGAACGGTGGGTCTGCTCTACATCATGTTTCTCGCAGGGTTGGAGATAGACCTCGGCCAGTTCAAGAAGAACAGCGGCAAGAGCCTTGTCTTTGGAATGTTGACCTTCCTGATTCCCATGGCCATGGGAATCGCAGGTGGACTGTATCTCTTGGGTTTTTCCATGCCCACGAGTGTGCTGCTAGCCTCCATGTTCGCATCGCACACGCTCATCGCCTACCCGATCGTGAGCAAACTGGGTGTGGCGAAGAACCGGGCCGTCACCATCACCGTGGGCGGTACCATGATCACCGACACGCTTGCGCTGCTTGTGCTGGCGGCCATAGCCGGTATGAGTAATGGCACTGCCGACCAGGCCTTCTGGGTACGGCTCAGCATTTCCATCGTCATCTTCGGGCTGGTGGTCATGTTGGGTTTTCCCATTATCGGACGCTGGTTCTTCAAACGGTTTGACGACAGCATCTCGCAGTACATTTTTGTTCTGGCGATGGTCTTTCTGGGTGGATTCGCGGCCGAGGCAGCCGGCATCGAGGCCATCATTGGGGCGTTCCTCGTAGGCCTCTCCTTGAATAGGCTGATTCCGCACACCTCGGCCCTGATGAACCGCATCGAGTTCGTGGGCAATGCGCTGTTCATCCCGTTCTTCCTCATCGGGGTGGGCATGCTCATTGACTATAGGGCATTCATCAAAGACTTTGAGACCATCAAAGTAGCGGTGGTGATGACGGTGATCGCCACCACGGCCAAGTTCCTAGCGGCATGGGTCACGCAGAAGCTGTTCGGCTATACGGACGATGAGCGCAGGATCATCTTCGGCCTCAGCAATGCACAGGCGGCCGCCACGCTCGCTGCCGTGCTTGTGGGCTACAACATCATTCTCAACAAGGCGGAAATCTTTGAAGCCGCAGCGCTCGGGTTCACACTGGAACCTCTCCGGCTGCTGGATGAGAGCGTGCTGAACGGCACCATTCTCATGATCCTCGTGACGTGCACCATCGCCTCCTTCGTGGCGCAGAAGGGCGCGCAGAACATTGCGTTGGCGGAGTCCACCGATGCGGACGATGAGAATCTGGAGGACGTGGAGCGCATACTCATTCCCGTGGCGCGCACCGAAAGCACCGAGGAGCTCATCAACCTGGCCGTGACCGTGAAGAGCAAGAGCAACCGCAGAGGCATGTATGCGCTGCATGTGCTTGACAACACGAGCGAGGACAGCGGGGGCGACAAACGTGCCCGAAAGGTGCTCGACCTGGCGGCAGTGACCGCTGCGGCCACCGACAATAATGTTCAAGAGTTATTGCGCTATGACATCAATGTGGTGAATGCCATTGCCAGCGTGGTCAAGGAGCACCGCATCAGCGACATCGTCCTCGGTCTGCACGAGCAGGGAAGCGACACCGATACCTTCCTCGGCAACCTGACCAGCGGCATCCTTGCCCGCTGCAACGCCACCACGCTCATCTCCCGGTCTGTGCAGCCGTTGGGCACGGTAAAGCGGCAGCTGGTCATCATTCCCGATAGGGCCGAGCGCGAGATGGGATTCCCCTTCTGGCTCATCAAAGTGTGGAACATAGCACGCAACACGGGGGCGAAACTGGTGTTCTACTCATCGCCTCAGACGCTTCAGGCCATCAAAGATGTGCACGAGAAGCACCCCATCGAGGCAGAGTTCAAGGAGTTCGGCAACTGGGATGATTTCCTCATCCTTGCGCGGGAGGTGAAGGCCGAGGACAGCCTTTTCGTGGTGATGAGCCGCCCCGGACATTCGAGCTATCAGTCAGCCATGGCGCGCGTCCCCAATCTGTTGGGGAGATATTTCAAAGAGACCAATTTCATTCTCGCCTATCCGGTGCAGAGCGGTGTGACCCGAGATTCGGGCGACCTGCTCAACCCATCGGTATTCGAACCGCTCAAGGAGAATCTGGACCGTCTGGACGAGATCGGTCAGACCATCGCCAGCCTGTTCAAGCGGAAGTAGTGCGGCCTTATCGGGGGCTGCTGCGTAGCTTCGTCTCGCACAAATCGGAGTTCGGCAGGGTTTCACTGCCGACCAAACTTGCATCATGGCAGAGGAGAACGTTCCAGAGGAGGAAAAGGTGGACATGAACGACAGGCCTGCGGCAGGCGATGACCTTGCGGGCAGAACCCTCCGCACCAGTCTGCTGCGCCTCTATGTGAGTGCCCGCGATTTTCTCGTGCGCATCATGAACATTGCCGATGACACCAACATAGAGGGCACCGTCACGGCCATCAAGCGCGATATGGTGTTCAGGGGCCACAATGTGTGGATCCTCATCTGCTCCATCGTGGTGGCCAGTGTCGGGCTCAATGTCAACAGCACGGCCGTCATCATCGGGGCCATGCTCATCTCTCCGCTCATGGGCCCCATTCTGGCCCTCGGCCTCGCGGTGGGCACCAACGACTGGGACCTGCTCAAACGGGCCTGGAAGAATTTCGGGGTGATGGTGGTCATCAGCCTCATCACCTCCACCATCTATTTCCTCATCACCCCGCTCAGCGATGCGCAGAGCGAACTGCTGGCCCGCACCAGGCCCACCTTCCTCGATGCGATGATCGCCAGTTTCGGTGGGCTGGCGGGCATCATCGGGCTTTCGCGGAAGAACAATTACAGCACCGTGGTGCCGGGCGTGGCCATCGCCACTGCGCTGATGCCTCCGCTCTGCACGGCAGGTTACGGTCTGGCCACTTGGCAGCTGGAGTATTTCATCGGGGCGTTCTACCTGTTCCTCATCAACTCCATCTTCATATCGGGTGCCACGTTGGTCATCGTGCGCTACCTCAAGTTCCCGCTCGTCAGTTTCATCAATACCCGCACCGAGCGAAGGGTCAGGATATACATGGCACTGTCGGTGATCGTGGTGCTGCTGCCCAGCGGCTGGATCTTCTATGATGTGGTGCGCGAAACGGTTTTCCTGCGCAATGCCAACAGATTCATCGCAGAGAATATCGCCTTCGAAGGGGCAGAGATCATCAACAAGAAGCTCGTTTACAACGACACACTGCCCCGTATAGACATCTACATGATGGGCGAGATCATTTCAGAGGAGGCCCAGATGCAGCTTCGGAAGCAGATGCCCAAGTACGACCTCGCAGAGGTCTCATTCCGCATCCATCAGCCGAAGGACTATGCGGTCGACCTTGCCGGCAAACTTTCGCAAGAGGTGCGTGTGGGCGTGCTGGAGGACATCTATGACCGCAATGCACGGATGATGGAGCAGAAAGATGCAACCATTGGCCGACTCAACGCCATTGTGCAGCGCGACAGCATACCGTTCGAAAGTCTGCACCGAGAGATCCGGATTCAGTATCCGGAGGTGAAGCGTATGGCCTATGCGCGCACGGTGGAGATGGGGCGTGACGGGGAGATGGACAGCATACCCACGTTCCTGGTGCGTTGGGACAACGAAGTGATTCAGGACGAACGTTCGAAGCAGGAGGGAAAGATGAAACAATGGTTGAAGGTGCGGCTTCAGTTGGACACTGTGCGCATCATCCGGTTCTGACCACGGAAGGCCAGAGGCGAAGGGCTCAGGCGGCCTGGAGCGACTGCTTGAAATCCTTCTTGTAGGCACGCCCTATGGGAATGGAGTACCGAAATTCGTGATGCACGATCTCGATGTTGTTTCCCCGGATGAAACTCACCTTCTCCAGATTCACGATGAAGGAACGGTGGGCCCGGGCAAAACGGTCACGCGGCAGGCTTTCCTCCATTTCCTTCATGGTACAGAGGGTCATGTGCTTGCCAGAGGTCGTTTTCACCACCACATAGTCGGCCATCGCCTTGATAAAGATGATATCATCAAAACTCACAGGGATAAGCTGATAGTCGGCACGGATCATCAGCGTGTTGTTCGGCAGGTCGGTTCTCATGGCGATAGGGATTTCAGTCGGTCACGTTCTAAACCTGCACTCAGGTACGGCAGGGTGGAGGTGATACACGGATCGACCCGATTCGGTTTCGTACATTTAGACGAACGTGGGGATTTCCACGTTGAATGCAGCGACATTCTGCGATGACCTTTCACCAGTCCGGCATTCACCGTCCAGTTTCCTACTTTTGGGCTCCCAAGTCAGAAAGGGCGGGAAAAGTCAGACCATTGTTCATAGGCCACATTCCTCGCACAGTTCACTCTTGATCCATCGCATCCTCATACTGATCGCATTCCTTTGCTCGATGTCCGCATTCGGGCAGGGCAAGCTCACGCTCAACGGACTGGTGACCAAGGATGGAGCGCCACTGGCCGAGGCCGAGGTCAAGATTTTTAAAGCCTCCGGAGGCCTGCAGTATTCCTATGCCAACAATGTGGGAAGGTTCAGAACTGCCCTCGACCTCAATCAGGAATACATCATCAGTGTTACCGAACCCGGCTATGCAACGCGCTCCATCACAGTGCTCACCGAGGTTCCAAAAGGTAAGGAGGGGCAGTTCACGCAGGAGGTGACCCTCGACCTGCAGCGCATGCGCACAGATGCCAAAGGCAAGTCCATACGCGAGGAGAGTGCGGGCGGAGTCATGTTCAACGAGGGTTCGGGCGGATTTGTCAGTGTGACCCGTGACATCAGCCGCATCAAGGACGAGATAGCTGCGGCCGAGGAGGCCGCTAAGCGTAGGAAGGAGCAGCAGGAGAAGGCCATGGCCGCTGCCCGCGAGCAGGCGCGTTTGGACAGCCTCCGTGCGGCCCGTCAGCAGTTCGTGGCCGATTCCATTGCCAATGCGGATAAGCGACTGGCAGAACTTGCCGCTTGGCGCGAGCAGGCCCGTCAGGATTCTTTAGCTAAAGTAGAGGCACATCTGGCCAAGATGAAAGAGAAGCTGGCCCGCGAGCGCGAGAACAAGGCCAATTCAGAGCAGGCCAAGTTGGACTCTTTGGCCATGGCCGTCAGGGAGCAGAAGCGCTTGGAGGCCCTGCGCACCGCCAAGGCAGATTCTGCCAAGAATGCCGAGCAGGCCCAGAAAGCAGCGCAGGCATTGGCCCTCAAGGCGCGTCAGGATTCACTTGCAGCCGCCAAGGAGGCCGAAAGGCAGGCCGCCCTGCTCTCGAAGGACCTTGCCGCCCAGCGCAAGAAGGCCGAGGCCGACTCCATCGCTTCGGCCAAGCTGGCAGCAGTGGCCGCGGCCGAACAGGCAAGACTTGAACAGGCCGCTCGCAAGAAGGCCATTGCCGATTCCATTGCCGCGGTGGGGAATGCCGAGAAACAGGCGGCACTTCTGGCGAAGGAGCTGGATAATCAGCGCAAGAAGGCCGAGGCCGACTCCATCGCTTCGGCCAAGCTGGCAGCCGCTGCCGCAGCAGAGCAGGCGCGACTTGAACTGGCTGCCCGCAAGAAGGCCATTGCCGATTCCATTACCGCAGCGGGGAATGCCGAGAAACAGGCCGCGCTTCTGGCCAAGGAGCTAGAGAATCAGCGCAAGCAGGCCGTTGCCGACAGCCTTGCTGCCGCAAAAGAGACCGACAGGCTGGCCAAGGAGGCTGCCCGACTGGCTTTGGAGGCGAAGAAGAAGGCCACGGCCGACTCGCTTTCAGCCGTGAAAGAAGCCGAGCGCATCGCCTTGGAAACAGCCCGATTGGCGGCAGAGGCGAAAAAGAAGGCCACGGCCGACTCGTTGGCCATGGTGAAAGAGGCCGAACGTATCGCCCTGGAAACCGCCCGACTGGCAGCCGAGGCCAAGAAGAAGGCCACACAGGACAGCATCGCTGAAGTGGCGCGAAAAATGGAACTCGCCCAGAAGGCCTATGCTGACTCCGTGGCTGCCGCCAAGGAGGCCGAACGTCTGGAGGTGATTCGCCTGAAGCAGGAAGAAGAGAAGGCTGCGATCGAGGCGGTAAGGAAGAAAAAGGAGGAGGAAGAGACAGCCCGTCAGGCAGAGATCACGCGTGTGCGAGAGCAACGCAAGGTGAATTCGCTGCGCGAGACTACGGTCAATGAGGGGGGCAAGATCACCGTCACCTCACAGGTCGAGGTCTATGGGGTGAAGACCACCTACAAGCGGGTCACACAGAGTTGGGGCGAGAACTACTATTACAAGGGTGCGGCCATCATCACCGAGGCCCTTTACCGCACAGAGCTGGAGGCGGCTCGCACAGAGATCAACCCGGAGAACATCATCATGGAATGATGTGGGGATGGCGGTGCATCAGGCCCTTGCCAGAACCCAGTCTGTGATCAATTTGAACACCTCGGCCTGTTCAGGTTCGTTATGACACTCGTGGTAGAGATCGCTCCAGGATTTCCACGTCACATCACCCTTCACCTTGCGGGCGAATTCCTCGGAGGCGTCATGTGAGGTCAACCTGTCTGCCGAGCCGTGGTAGATGAGAAGGGGAAGCTTCAGCTCACCGGCATGGTCCATGGCATACTTCGATGCTGCATCGATCTCCACGAAGAATGCCGGGGTGATTCTGCCATGCACCAACGGGTCCTTGAGGTAGGCATCAACAACTTTGGCATCGCGGCTGATGGCCGTGGCATCGAGGTTGGTGGGCTGTCCCAATGCAGGTAGAATACCTTTCACGAGCTTGGCCAAGGCCACCTGTATGGCGGGCGGGGCAAAGGCCAGCCGGAGATAGGCCCCTGAGGCGATAATGCCTTTTACGTTGGGCCTTCTGCGCAACGCATGGTTGAGCAGCACATTGCCACCCATGCTGTGCCCGAAGAGGAACTGCGGAGCACCGGGGGCCAACTTCGCCATCTCGCCAAGCAATTGGTCCACTCCGTCCAGCAGCTGGTCTATCGAGGCTATGTGACCCTTCTTCCCACCGCTCTTGCCATGGCCGCGATGGTCATAGGCCACCACGCTGATCCCGGCCGCATTCATCGCCTCCGCCATGTGTGCATAGCGGCTGCTGTGCTCGCCCATTCCATGAATGATGCCCAGTACAGCCTTGGGGCTGTCCACAGTCCACGATTGAGCGAAGAGTGAAAGCCCGTCCTTGGTCTTCCATTGGGTGATGGCGTGCGGCATGGTGTTTCAGTGGAGGGTGAAGTGTTGCGGGTCCGTTTAGAACGGCAGTCGGATGTCTTCTGTGACGATGGTGTCGCTATGATTCAGGGCGCGGTCCACAATGAAGATCTCGTAGCGAACCGTGTCCCAAGGTGAGCCCGGGCGGGCGAAGACCCCGACATCCATGATGCCCTGCAGGCTCTTGTCCCCTCCGGCCGGGGTCAGGCTCTTGAAGCGTGAATGGAACGGGAACACCGGGACGAATTCCACATACGCACCGTTCTGCTTCTCGAAATAGCGAACAAAAAGGTTGTGATAGTAGAATTGACCGGGAGCGAAAGACCCTGCGGTGTCGTTCGTGTTGAGACCGAGGTCACCGTCCCCGTCCGTGAACCGGAAACGCACAAAACCGATGGAATCGGCCTGCGAGACCATGTTCTGGTTGAGGACGGTGCCGATGTATTCCAAGCGGGGTTCGATGGGGAATTCCTCGCGCTCAAGGCATCCGATGGCCCCGACCACAATCAACAAGCACAGCAGGAAGGCACAGGACAGGCGCATAGGCCCAAAATTAGCCAATTTTGCCCCCAAGACTTCCCGATGACCTCCGCCCCGCCTCTTGAGGACCGCATCTTCGCCCTCACGGAGCACAACGATGTGGCATTCGACCGTTTGGCCTTGGAACTTTTCAGGTTCCACGTTGCTGAGAACGAGACCTACGGCACCTTCATCAGGCATCTTGGTGTGCAAGTGGACGATGTGAGGACCGTGGACAGGATTCCCTTTCTGCCCATCGAACTGTTCAAACGTCACATCATCGGGGTGTTCAATGCTCCGCCAGATGCGGTTTTCGTGAGCAGCGGAACTACGGATTCTGAACGCAGCCACCATCATGTGGCACATCTTTCAGTCTATGACCGCAGTCTTTCCGTCTGTTTCCGCCTGTTCTTCGGCAATCCCAAGGATTACTGCATCCTCGCACTGTTACCTTCCTATATCGAGCGTTCGAATGCCTCGCTCGTGCACATGGCGCGCAGGCTGATGGAGCAGAGTGGGCATCCTGACAATGGTTTCTACCTCGACCGGCTGACCACCCTTTCCAAGCTATTGCAGAAGAATTCGTCCAAGGGCCAGAGAACGTTGCTCATCGGGGTCACTTTCGCACTGCTCGACTTGGCCGAGAGACATCCATCCCTGCTGGCAAACTGCACCGTCATTGAGACAGGCGGTATGAAGGGGCGTAGACGCGAGATGCTGCGCGAAGAGGTGCACGAGGTGTTGTGCAAGGCCTTCGGTCAGCAGTCCATCGCCAGCGAATATGGCATGACAGAGCTGCTGTCGCAGGCTTGGTCGTTGGGCGAAGGCCTTTTCAGAACCCCACCATGGATGCGGGTGATGGTGCGCGAGTCGCACGATCCGCTCAGCATTGCCGACCGCGGCAGAGGCGCGCTGAATGTGATTGACCTCGCCAATCTCCACAGCTGCCCGTTCATCGCCACTCAGGACCTTGGTGAAGTGCACCGCGATGGCAGTTTCACCGTGCTCGGGCGCATGGACCAGGCTGAAATGCGCGGGTGCAATCTGATGGTGCTCTGAGCGGATCAGATGCCCACGTTGGTCCGGAAAAGCTTCACAGCTATGGCCAGCAGCACAATTCCGAACACCTTGCGCAGAACGCTGATGCCGCCCGGGCCCAGCACCCTTTCTATCCGTTGCGTATTCTTCAGCACTAAATAGACAGGAATCATATTGAGCAGAATGGCCACGATGATGTTCTCCACATGATACTCCGCCCGAATGGAGAGGATGGTGGTGAGCGTGCCGGTCCCGGCTATGAGTGGGAAGGCGAGCGGCACGATCGAGGCTGTTGACGGGGTCTCCTCCTTGTAGAGCCGTATGCCGAGGATCATCTCCAAGGCGAGGAAGAACAGCACCAAAGAACCCGCGATGGCAAAATCGCCCACACCGATGCCAATGAGCGCAAGCATGCCCTCGCCAAGGAACAGGAAGGCGATCATGATGACCAGCGATGCGATGGTGGCCACTTCTGACCGAAGATGCCCGGCCTTGTTGCGCAGATCGACAATGATGGGAACACTGCCCACGATGTCGATCACCGCGAAAAGCACCATACCGGCAGTGATGATCTCCTTGAGGTCGAAATTCATGTGAATGGGGGTTTCTACACGTGTTAGCCAAACAGATGTGCGAACACCTCCTGCACCTTGGACACAGGCACAAGCGCAACGCCTTTGGACTTGATGGCCGAGCGTTCTGGGATGAAGATGCGCTCCATGCCCATTTTCGTTGCCTCGTCAATGCGTTGTTCCAGACGGTTCACAGGTCTGATCTCGCCACTGAGGCCCACCTCTCCGATGAAACAGGTGCCCGATGGGATGGGAAGGTCGGCATTGGATGAAAGGATGGCACAGATCACACCGAGGTCTATGGCCGGGTCGTCCACGCGCATGCCTCCGGTGATGTTGAGAAAGACGTCCTTGCTGCCCAGATTGAATCCGCACCGTTTCTCCAGAACGGCCAGCAGCATGTTCAGCCTCCTCAGGTCGAATCCGGTGGCCGAACGCTGTGGGGTTCCGTAGACCGCAGAGCTGACGAGTGCCTGCGTCTCAATGAGCATGGGCCTGATGCCTTCGAGCATGGCTGAGACGGCCACACCGCTCAAGGGTTCTCCGCGGTCGGGGGCCAATATGCGCGAGGGATCGGAAACGGCCTCCAGACCATCGTTGCGCATCTCATAGATGCCCAGTTCGGGGGTGCTTCCGAATCGGTTCTTCACGGCCCTAACGATGCGGAACAGATAGTGGCGGTCGCCCTCGAACTGAAGCACCGTGTCCACCATATGTTCCAGAATCTTCGGACCGGCAATGCTGCCGTCCTTGGTGATGTGTCCCACAAGAATGATGGGTGTGCCGGTCTCCTTCGCATAACGGACAAACTCCCCGGTGCATTCCCGGATCTGCGAGACACTTCCGGGAGTGGATTCAATGAGCTCTGAGAACACCGTTTGCACCGAGTCTATGATGATGAGCTCGGGCTGAACCAGCTTGAAGTACTTGAACAGCAATGTAGTGGAGGTCTCTGTGAGAATCACGCAATTGCTGTTACGTATGCCCACCCTTTCGGCCCGCATGCGAATCTGCCGCTCACTCTCCTCACCCGAGACATAAAGCACTTTCAGTCCTTGCCAGTGCAGCGCGAGCTGTAGGAGCAAGGTCGATTTACCGATGCCCGGCTCTCCCCCTATAAGTGTTACAGAGCCTTTCACGATTCCTCCGCCAACGGTGCGGTTGAACTCATTATCGGGCGATATCAGCCGCTGTTCGTGGGCATAATCAATCTCCGAAACGAATTTCGGCACAGGTCGTGAGTCACTGGCCCTTGAAAGCCCCTTGGAGTTGGTTGCCGGAACGACCTCCTCGGCCAAAGTGTTCCATTCACCGCACGAAGGACACTTGCCCACCCACTTGGGGGAGTCATATCCGCAACTTCTACAGAGAAAGGAGGTTCTTGCCTTGGCCATTCAAGGCGCAAAGATGGACAATCAGTTCTCGCGGGTGAATTCGCGCATCACGTAACCACCGGCATCGGCCGTGCCGATTCTCAGGGTCTCATCATCGATCTCCAGAATGGTCCATGCGGCAGACATGTCGCCCATGCAGCAGCTGCTCATCTGCGTGTGAAGGTGACTGCTCTGCGTGACCACATCCGAGATGATGACCACAGCATCCAAGAACTCTGTGGTGGTCTCATACTTGCCCACTCCGAGCACAGAAGAGGGTGGATTGGGATTCTGTTCTGTGGGCAGTGGGTAACTCGTCACGATGAGTTCACCTCCTTCCGTGAAATCCCAGATGTAAACATTGGGATCGTCCAAGTGATTGATATAGAAGAGTCGCCAAGCGCCTGGCAATTGGGCAATTTCCGTGGCACATGAACCGAGGCCCATGGCAATGACCGATAGGAGCGAAAATGTGAGCAGCAATCTTCTCATGACCTGTGCGACATTGATTTTGGTGAAGTAAAGGTAGGAATCCCCAACTATTCGTTTTGCTCTTGCTATGAGCTGAGGGCAAAGAACAGAAAAGCCCTGACAGATTACTCTATCAGGGCTGCTTTCCGCTCCCCCTCTTGGGCTCGAACCAAGGACCCTCTGATTAACAGTCAGATGCTCTAACCAGCTGAGCTAAGGAGGAATTTTGGGGTCGCAAATGTAAGACCCTTTGATTTATCAGACAATATCCCCAACAAAAAAATCAGGTGGGTCCAACTGATACCTTTGGCGCTCTAAACATCAAAGAAACATGAGCAGAATACTAACGGTGGGAACTGTGGCTTTCGATGCCATTGAGACCCCTTTCGGCAAGACCGATAAGATTGTGGGCGGGGCTGCCACTTACATCGCCTTGGCCGCTTCCTATTTCAACAAACCTATCCAGATGGTCTCTGTTGTGGGAGACGATTTCCCAAAGGAATCGTTGGACATGCTCACTGCGCACGGGGCCGATATCAGCGGGATACAGGTGAAACAAGGGGAGAAGACCTTCTTCTGGAGTGGGAAGTATCATAACGACATGAACACCCGCGACACGCTGGCAACAGAGCTCAACGTGCTTGCCGATTTCAGTCCAGTGGTCCCGGAGTCATTCAGGAATTGTGATTTCCTGATGTTGGGAAACCTCACTCCAGCGGTGCAGCAGTCGGTGCTCGACCAGATTCCGGTGAGACCCAAGCTGGTGGTGATGGACACCATGAATTTCTGGATGGACATTGCTTTGGATGAACTGAAGGCGACCATTGCGCGCGTGGACGTGCTGACAATCAATGATGCGGAGGCCCGGCAGCTCTCGGGCGAGTATGCCTTGGTGAAGGCCGCACAGAAGATCCTGGAGATGGGACCCAAATATCTAGTGGTCAAGAAGGGGGAGCATGGCGCACTGCTGTTCAATAAGGAGAGCGTGTTCTTCGCCCCAGCGCTTCCGCTGGAGGAAGTATTTGACCCCACTGGAGCGGGCGACAGCTTTGCTGGAGGATTCATCGGCTACTTGGCCAGCACGCGCGACATCAGTTTTGAGAACATGAAGCGGGCCATCATCTTCGGGTCGGCCATGGCCTCTTTCTGTGTGGAGAAATTCGGTACTGAGCGCTTGCAGAATCTTACCCAACAGGAGATTGAGGACCGTGTGCAGGAGTTTATCGATCTGGTGCAGTTCGATATCTCATTGGTGAACGATTGATTCACCACTGTGAAAGGCAAAGCCCCGATGTCGCTTCGACATCGGGGCTTTCTTTTTAGGGTCGTCTGATGGAAATAAGATCAGCCCTCCAGAGCTGCGGCACCGCCCACAATCTCCAGGATCTCGTTGGTGATGGAGGCCTGACGTGCCTTGTTGTAGGTGAGTTTCAGCTCTTTCAGCAGCGCAGTGGCGTTGTCCGTGGCCTTATGCATGGCTGTCATCCGCGCACCGTGCTCTGATGCAAGACTGTCCAGCACAGCCTTGTAAAGTTGCGTCTTCAGGGACCTTGGAATCAGGTCAAGTACAATCTGCTGCTTTGAGGGTTCAAAAATGTACTCTGCCGCTTGGGTATTATCTTCTGCTTGAGGTGGGGCTACCGGCAGGAACTGCTCACGCTCTGAGACCTGACTGGCCGCATTGACGAACCGGTTGTAGAACAGCTCCACGTGGTCGAATTCACCATCCAGGAATCCTTGCATGATCCGCTCGGCAATGGGGGCAACAACCTCGTAATTCAGGTTGTCGAACACCTCATTGTGGAACTCGATGACATCCAGACCCCTTCTCTTCATGAACTCACCGGACTTCTTGCCGATGGCGAGCACTTTGACCTGCTTGCCGGCAAAATCCTGACTGATGGCCTTCAGCATCAATTTGCTGACGTTGGCATTGAAACCACCACAGAGGCCCCGGTTGGACGATACGGCCACCAGCAACACCGTCTTCACTTCACGCTGAGCAGCAAAGGCACCGCCTTCACTCGCATCAACGGTCGCACTCACGTTCTCCAGGATCTCCTTCAATTTGGCTGCATAGGGACGCATGCGTGTCACAGCATCCTGCGCCCTACGGAGCTTGGCTGCCGAGACCATCTTCATGGCAGAGGTAATCTGCCTTGTGGATGAGACGGATGTTATCCGTTCGCGAACTTCTTTAAGACCTCCCATTCATGAGTTGATTGTTGACCGTGTCTGCGAGGACGCGGCCAGGTGATCAGTTGTACTTCGCAGAAAGTTCTTTGGCAACAGTCTCGAGCACGGAGGTGATGCTGTCATCAATCTTCCCCGCTTTCAACTGGTCGAGCACATCGCGGTGTTTCGTGTCCAGATAATCGAGATAATCCGTTTCGAAGGTTCTGACCTTGTTCACAGGGATGTTGCGCAGAAGACCCTTGGTGCCGAGGTAGAGAATGGCCACCTGCTTCTCGACAGAAACAGGCGAGTATTGCCCCTGCTTCAGAATCTCCACGTTGCGCTTGCCTTTTTCAAGAACGTTCTTGGTGGCGGCATCAAGGTCGGAACCGAACTTGGAGAACGCCTCCAGTTCGCGGTACTGGGCCTGGTCGAGTTTCAGTGTACCTGCCACTTTCTTCATCGACTTGATCTGGGCCGAGCCACCCACCCGGGATACGGAGATACCCACGTTGATTGCAGGACGCACACCGGAGTTGAACAGGTTGGACTCGAGGAAGATCTGTCCGTCAGTGATGGAGATCACGTTGGTCGGAATGTATGCCGAAACGTCACCCGCCTGAGTCTCGATGATCGGAAGAGCGGTCAGTGAGCCACCTCCTTTCACCATTCCTTGCAGGGAGGCTGGAAGGTCGTTCATGTTCTTGGCCACACTGTCATCGGCAATGATCTTGGCGGCACGCTCCAGCAGACGGCTGTGCAGGTAGAACACGTCTCCCGGGTAAGCCTCGCGTCCCGGAGGTCTGCGCAGCAGCAGGGAAACCTCACGATAGGCCACCGCTTGCTTGGAAAGGTCATCATAGATGATGAGTGCCGGACGACCTGTGTCACGGAAGAACTCCCCGATCGCAGCTCCGGAGAATGGTGCGTAGAACTGCAGCGGTGCGGGATCGGATGCCGTTGCCGCCACAACCACCGTGTAGGCCATGGCACCTGCGTCCTGAAGCGTCTTCACAATGCCAGCCACAGTAGAGCCTTTCTGGCCTATGGCCACGTAGATACAGAATACCGGTTTGCCGGCATCAAAGAATTCCTTCTGGTTGATGATGGTGTCGATGCAGACGGCCGTCTTGCCCGTCTGGCGGTCACCGATCACCAGCTCACGCTGTCCACGGCCGATCGGGATCATGGCATCGATCGCCTTGATTCCGGTCTGCAACGGCTCATTCACAGGCTGGCGGAAGATGACACCGGGCGCCTTGCGCTCCAGAGGCATCTCATACAGTTCACCCGAAATCGGGCCTTTGCCATCTATCGGCTGACCAAGCGTGTTCACCACGCGGCCGAGCATGCCCTCGCCCACCTTGATGGATGCGATCTGGCCTGTGCGCTTGGCGGTAGAGCCTTCCTTGATGCCGGTGGACGAACCGAGAAGTACAGCTCCCACGTTGTCCTCCTCCAAGTTGAGGATGATGCCCTTGGTGCCGTTGTCGAACTCGATGAGCTCTCCGGCCTGCACATTGGAAAGCCCATAGATGCGGGCGATACCGTCTCCGACCTGGAGCACCGTGCCCACTTCCTGAAGTTCGGTCTCGGTCTTCGCGCCCGAAAGCTGCTCGCGCAGGATGGCTGAGATTTCAGCTGGATTGAGGTTTGCCATGATGATTTAGTATGTCTTTCTGAATGATTGCACGCGAAGTTGCTCTCGCTGATCAGTGATGCTTCGCGTATTGTTCTGTTTTGAATTCCTGTCGCAGGGCATTGAAGCGGGTGCGCAGGCTCGTGTCCAACTGCCGGTCTCCGATATTCAGCACGAAACCGCCTATCAGCTCTGGATCGACCCTCGATTCCAATTCCACAGCACCTCCTATCTCGGAGGTGAGAATGTCCATGATGCGCTTCATCATCGCCTCGGAGAGGGCCGTTGCCGACACCACCTCCACAAGCGTGATGCCTTTCAGATCCTTATACTGAAGAATGAATCCTTTGCTGATGGCGCCCAACGACTGCTCACGTCCATTCTTCATGAGCAGCTCAAGGAAATGACGGGTCATGGCGTTCAGCTCGCTCCCGAAGATGGCGTTCAATGCGCCCAACTTCCGGTCTGAGCGGATCACCGGGCTGTCCAGCATCACCCTAAGATCGCGGCTGGAGTCAACGGCCTGACTGATGAGGCGCATGTCACCGAACACCGCCTCAAGCTGCCCTTTCTCCACTGCGAGTCCGAGCAGGGCCTTTGCATAGCGAATGGCTACTTTGCTGTCCTGCATCTCAGTTCAACTTGATGTCAGCAAGCAGCTTCTCTACCAGCTTGGTCTGTTGGGCCGCATCTGACAGTTCAGCGCGCAGCACCTTCTCTGCCAGGTCGATCGAGATGGCGGCCACCTGTCCTTTCAGCTCGTGCATGGCAGCGGTCTTCTCTGCCTGAATGCTTTCCCTTGCACTGGCCACGATGCGGTCGGCCTCTGCCTGAGCGGTCACCTTGGCATCGCTCACCACCTTGTCCTTCAGTTCTTTCGCCTCCTTCAGGATGGCATCGCGCTGCGCATAGGCCTCTTTCAGGATGCGCTCATTGTCGCCCTGGAGTTTCACCATCTCCTGGCGCGCCTTCTCTGCGGACTGCAATGCCTTGGCAATGCTCTCCTCGCGCTCCTTGATGGTCTTCATGATGGTCGGCCATGCCATGCGGCCAAGACCTACCCAAACGATTAGAAAGGCGATGGTCATCCATATGATGAGGCCAATGCCGGGCGTAACCAGTCCCATTTCTTTCTTTTTTAATTAATGTGATCTGTTCAGTTCAATCCATCGCATCCCTGCGTTGGTCGGGGTCTCTCGCCCCTGACCAACCGTCAGGGGCGAGACCCTTCCCATGTTTCATTACTTCATCAGTACCACCAGCAGGCAGACGATGATGCCGAAGAAGGCAGCACCTTCCACCAGAGCGGCCGCAACGATCATGCTCGCACGGATGTCACCGATGGCCTCTGGCTGGCGGGCCATGCTCTCCAGAGCAGTGCCACCGATGCGACCGATTCCGAGACCTGCACCGATAACAGCGATACCTGCACCGATACCTGCACCCATGTAGGCCATGGCTGCGTCAAGAAGGATTGAAAGGATTTCCATTGTGTGATTGATTGATTGGTTAGGGATGATTGGATTGATTTACTGACAGTCTTGAATGCTTTTTGCTCGGAACGGAAGGCTTGAGAGACTTTTAATGATGATGTTCCTCCACCGCAGCACCGAGATACAATGCAGAGAGCAGTGTGAACACATAGGCCTGAAGGAAAGCGACCAGAATCTCCAACGTGTTCATGAAGATGCCGAACAGCAGCGACACCACAGAGACACCATAGCCGGCCGTTGGGCCATACTTGCCTGCAAAAATGAAGATCAGGCTCATGAACGACAGGATGATGATGTGCCCCGCAGTGATGTTGGCGAAAAGTCGGAGGCACAGCACCAAAGGCTTGGTAAGCATGCCCAGAAGCTCAATCGGCACCATCAGCGGCAGCAGCCATCCGGGCACTCCCGGGGTGGCAAAGATGTGGGCCCAATAATTCTTGTTGCCTTTCAGGGTCGTCATGAAGAACGTGAACAGGGCAAGCACCAAGGTCACGGCAATGTTGCCGGTCACGTTGAATCCTCCGATGAAGGGGATGAGACCGAGGATGTTGGCGATCCAGATGAAGAAGAACACCGTCAGCAGGAAAGGCAGGAATGTCTCGTAGCGATGGCCGATGGAGGGCTTCGCCACCTCGTCACGCACAAAGAGGATGATGGGTTCCAAAAAGGACTGAAGTCCTTTCGGGGCCTCGTTCGGACTGCGCTTGTACGATTTGGCGATGTTCACGAAGATGATGAACATGAGCAGCACCGTGATGAAGATGCCTGCAACGGTCTTGGTGATGCTCAGATTGATGAATCCTGCTGGACGTCCGTTGAAGAAACCCTGCCAGCTCTCTTCGCTGTAGCCGAGACCCTTGGCCTCGGTCAGGTTCAGATCTTCCGACTCGGCCATCGGGTTGTTCGATCCCAGACGGATCACATGACCGTTGTCCAGCGCATACCTGTTATAGGAGGAATGACCGTGGTGGAACTTGGACGACAGGAAAACACTCAGACCATCCTCGTTGCTCCACATGATGATGGGGAGAGGGATGGAGATATGATGGTCGCCAATGGACATCAGATGGATGTCGTGCGCGTCCATCACGTGGTGCATGATCATGCTGCCCGCATCGAACTCACCGTCAGCAGCGCTGTCCGCCACCACCCTGCCCGTGCCCAATGTCACGATGGAAAGGAGAGTGAAAATTGCCTTGAAAGCCTTGCCGGTCCTGTGTTTCAGCATCTCGTTGTGAAGGATTTGCCCCCGCTCAAAAATTCGGGCGCAAACATAGGCACAAAAAAACCGGAGAAACAACCCCTCTGACGGTTGATTTTTCTCAGGCCGCGTCACTGCTTTTTCTGCTGGCCAGCGGAATCAGACTTGTGAGTTCCAGGGCGGTGAACAGCACATAGAGCACAAGGAACATCACCACCACGGGCACCGCCTCTTGGGTCATCACGAAAACGTAGATGCTGATGGCCATCAGATAGACCATCATCTTGATGCCCGATATGCCCATGAAATAGGCCGGGAAACGCTTCGGCTGCTCCTTCAGCGAGGCCACGATGCCCTGATGGGCGGCACACGACCCGATGAGGAAGAACAGCGTCACGAACGGGAAATGCGGGTGGTAGAGACGCGCGTCCGCATACTGGCCCAGTGCAACGCTGATGCTGAGCACTGTAACTGCCAAGGCCGCAGCCTTCCATACGTAGTTCATTTCAGTTTTCTTGAGGATGACCCACCGTCCCTCAGCAGGTCTTTCACTGCCGCATACATGGCTATTACCACACTGAGCACTGTGAGCCCTCCGGTGAAAAGAGGAGCATAGGTCGGGTATCTGCCGTCCAGCCACATGCCTCCCAGGGATCCCGCCACGATGATGACCATCATCTGCATGGCCATGCCCGAATAGCGGAGAATGGCGTTAGGCGGTCTTCTGCCGGGGCTGCTCCTGTCGACCTTCGTTTCTTCTTCCGGCATCTGAAAGGTCTTTAATCACTGCGCCCGTGCCCATGCTGCACGAACCTGTGAAGGCGGCTCCGGGTTCAATGGCGAGTTTCTTGGTGAGGATGTCGCCATGCACCTTGGCGGTCGATTTGAGCGTCAGCAGCTCTGTCACGGAGATGTTGGCCTTCAGCGTGCCCTCCACCTCTGCGCTCTCGCAGCGGATGTCGCCCTCAATGATGCCTGTGCTGCCCACTACCAGACGCCCTTGGCATTCCAGGTCGCCTTTCAGGGTACCGTCTATGCGGAGGTTGCCCTTCGCCTTGATGGTGCCTTCAATGATGGTGTCGCTGTTAATATGGTTGGGCATGGCCGTGGCCGATGTGCGTGCCGTGTCGTTGCCTGATCGGATGTTGAACATGTGATGATGTTATGTTAACCTTGCGGTCGGTTCGGGTGGGCGGTAAATATAGACAATCACTGAACCGTCATCCCCGACAACTGTTCCTGCCCCTTTCCCTTAGCATCATTTAACAGCTTTTTCATGTCTCAGAATTCAATCAGAGCGCACTTCCAGAACATGGTGGGCCAGCCGTTGGCCGTGCATGGCACCGGGTTCACCGCGTGGCTTGGAGGCACCATCCGGCACGTGGGCGATGGCACCATCACCTTGGAATTGACCATCCGTCCGGACATGTGCAATCCCGTGGGCACGCTGCACGGGGGCATCCATGCGGCCATTCTCGATGAGGTCATCGGCATGACCGCGGCCGCCATGGGCAACGAGACCCACTTCGTTACCATGGGCTTCACCACCGACATTCTGCGGCCGGCCGTGGCAGGCGAAGTCATCACAGCGGTCTCTCAGGTGGTCAAGCCCGGCCGCAAGGCCATCCACCTCACGGCCGTGCTCTACAATGCCCTGGGCAAGGAACTGAGCCGCTGCTCGCAGAACATGGTGTCGGTGGGGTGACCGTCAACAATTAGGATACCCGCGCGCGGCCAGCTCATCGGCTATGATGCCCCGCACCCGGTCGCGCAATGTTTCCATGTCGGCCTGCGTGAGGCCCGCAGTGGGGATGGGCCGGTGCACCTTCACCCGTGTGATGCCGGGTCGGCCTCCGCGGTGGACATGCGGCTTGGCGGGCAACACCTTCCATCCACCTACAAAAGTGACAGGCAGTATGGGCACCTGCTGCTCTATCGCCACCTTGAAGGGGGCATTCTTGAACGGCAGCATCCGTGGGGTGTCGGCCGGAATGATGGCCTCCGGGAAGATGCCCACGGAGATGCCCTTCTTCAGGTCATCGGCCACGCGCTGATAGGTGATGTAGGAAGCACGGGCATTCTCCCTATCGATGAGGATGTCCATTTTCTTGAAGAAGATGTTGAAGAACCACCAGCGCCCCAGCCCCGACCTTCCCACGAAGTGGAAATAGATAGGGATGGCGATGTAGGCCTGCATGATGTCGAGAAAGGACGTGTGGTTGAGGATGATCATGTACGGTCCCGGCTCCGGCTCCTCTTCTACCTCAGTGAGGGTGATGATGCCCATGGGCCAGGTCATCATGTGGGCCCAGACGCGCTTGAGGAACATGGCCACCGGGAACAGCCGCTCATGCTGCACACAGACGTAGAAGAACGGGAACAGCGGCATCAGCGTGATGAAGGTCATCGCGAAGAAGAGCCATCTGTAGAGCACGCGCACAGTTCGGAACACCTTGTCCATGCGGCAAAGCTAACATGGTGACCTTTGGCGATGGAGCGGTGGTTCCCCATCGGCAAGCATCATCACGTTCGATACACGTACTTTTGTGGATATCACACGTGCCATGACCACCAAACTCACCCTCACCGTAGAGAAGGACGTGATAGAACGCGCCAAGGCCTATGCTCAGAGCACGGGCCGGAGCCTCTCCGAGATTGTCACCGCCTATCTGGACGGGATCACCAAGGCGAAGGATAAGGAGGAGATGTCGCCCAAGTTGGCCCGTCTGGTTGGCGCCATCACGCTACCTGACGGATTTGATGAAGAGCAGACGCTGTCGGACAATCTGAGGCAGAAGCACGGATGAGGCATGTTTTTCTCGACACCAATGTGATTGTCGATCTGCTGGCAGACCGAAAACCGTTCAGTGCCCAAGCCATTTCGCTGTTCAAACTGTCAGAGTCGGGCCATGTGCGGCTCTACTGCTCGACCCATTCCTTCGCCACGGTGTATTACCTGATGAAGAAGCTGGTGGACGAGAAACGCCTGCGCTCCCTGATGGCCGACCTGCTGGACTTCATGACTTTGGTTCCGGTGACCGAAGATGCGGTGAGGCAGGCACTGCGGTCGTCCTTTCCGGATTTTGAGGATGCGTTGCAGATCAAGACTGCCGGGCAGGTGACGGCCATCAATCTCATTGTCACCCGCAATCTGAAGCATTTCAAAGGCAGCAGTATTCCTGTTCTGGCCCCTGACATGGCCGTTCAGCAGCTACTTGGCTGAATCCTGCATCACCATGCGTCCCCTCTCAGCCGTCATCATCACCCGCAACGAGGAACGCAACATCGCCCGTTCCATCGCCTCACTCGCGGGCGTGGCCGATGAGGTGGTGGTGGTGGACAGCCAGAGCACCGATTCAACGCAGCGCATCTGCGAGGAGATGGGCGTCCGTTTTCTCCAGCGTGCTTGGGACGGCTACAGCCCACAGCGGAACTTCGCAGTCGATGCCGCCACCCACGATTGGATTCTTGCCATAGATGCTGATGAAGAGCTTTCGCCACAGCTACGCGAATCCATCCTCGAAGTGAAGGCAGAGGGCGGACACATGAATTTCACATTCAATAGGAAGACCAACTACTGCGGCCAGTGGATTAACCACTCCGGCTGGTATCCCGACACCAAGTTCCGCCTCTTCGACAGGCGCGAATGCCGATGGGAGGGACTGGTGCATGAGACGCTGACGCAGCCCAAGAGCGGCATCCGGCACCTGAAGGGCGACCTGCTGCACTACAGTTATTCCACCATCTCGGAGCACATCGACCGCACCGACCGCTACGCCACCTTGGCTGCGCAGGAGCTGCTGGCACAGGGAAAATCGCCCTTGCTGCTGAAGATGCTTTTCAGCCCTGTGCTCAAATTCATCAGGTTCTATGCGGTCGGGATGGGATTTTTGGACGGATGGCACGGATTGGTCATCGCCTGGGTCTCCGCGAAGGGCACCTACTTGAAATATGCCCGCCACAGGGCCTTTTCCCGTCAGACCGCATGAGGTTCTCCATTCTCATACCCACGTGGAACAATCTGGAGTTCCTGAAATGCTGCGTGGACAGCATCCACAGGAATTCATCGGTGCAACATGAGCTGCTGGTCTATGCGAACGAGGGCACGGACGGCACCGTGGAATGGTTGGAAAGCGAAGGCATCCGCTATGTCCATTCCCCGAAGAATGTGGGCGTCTGCACGGCCCTGAACGCGCTGTTCCCACTCGCGACCACCGACCTCATCTGCTACATGAACGATGACATGTACGCCTGCCCCGGTTGGGACGTGCCGCTGATGCAGGAGATAGCGGCCATCGGCCATGAAAAATTCTACCTCAGTGCCACGATGATTGAGCCGGACGACACGGGTAATCCATCCGTCCTGGCCCCGTTCCCTTTCGGGAAGAACCCGTCAGAATTCCGCGAGGATGAGCTGTTGGCCGCATTGCCGCAGATGCAGAAGCAGGACTGGAACGGCAGCACCTGGCCGCCCAGCATCATGCATCGCAGTCTATGGATAGCCATTGACGGCTATGGCGAGGAGTTCAGCCCCGGCCTCTATTCCGACCCCGATGTGAGCATGAAACTCTGGATGCAGGGCGTCCGCATCTTCAAAGGGGTGGGGGAGAGTCGTGTGTATCATTTCATGTCGAAGAGCACGGGAAGGGTGAAGATGAACGATGGCAAACGGACGTTCCTGAAGAAATGGGGTGTCAGCTCATCATGGTTCGTGAAACAGGTGCTGCGACAAGGCCAGCCTTGGACGGGTCCGCTTCCAGATATGCCCATCCGGCCCACGCTCAAGGACCGCTGGAAACGACTGTTCGTCTGATGCGCATCGCACTCATCCATTACAGACTGGTGAGGAACGGGGGGCTGGAGACCCGTCTGCTCAACTACATCCGCTATTTCGCAGAAGCGGGGCATCAGATCACGGTGGTGGTGTGCAAGGTCGATGCAAGCATTCCGCTGCCGAAGGGTGTGGCCGTAAGGCAGGTGCGGCTCAAGTGGGTGCCCAAGCCGCTGCGGCTCTACTTCCTCGACCGCGCCCTGCGCCACATCATCCTTCCCAGCGATTTCGACCTGTCCATCTCCATGGGCCGCACCTCGCATCAGGACATGGTGGTGTGCCCCGGCACGCATCTGGGCTATCTGCGGGCATTGGGCAAGCGGTTCTGGAGTCCGATGGACTGGCTCAACGTGCACATGGACCGCCTGGCCTATGCCCGCAGCAAGGTAATTCTGGCCGCATCGGAGATGATGGCCGAGGAGATGCGCGAGCTGTACGGTGTGCCTGCGGAAAAAATCAGGGTGCTGCATCCGCCCGCGGACGTGGGGCGCTTTCATCCCGCGGGAAAATCCGAACGACAGGCATGGAGGGAGCGACATGGTTTCTCGCCCGAACGGAGGTCGCTGCTCCTGCTCACCACGGGTAACCGGTTGAAGGGTTATGCCTTCGCCCTGGAGGTGATGCGACTGTTGAAGGATGAACCCATTGAACTCATCGTGGCGGGCATGACCCCCATGGCCACCGATTTGCCGAATGTACGTTTCGTAGGCTATGCCAACCGTCCGGAGGAGCTCCTCTGGGCGGCCGATGCGCTCATCGTCCCTTCGCTCTACGAGGCGTTCGGGCAGGTGGTGGCAGAGTCGCTCGCATGCGGTACGCCAGTGGTGGTGTCGCACAGGGTGGGAGCCAAGCATCTGGTGATCCCCGGCCTCGGAAGGGTGGTGGAGCAGTTCGATGTCGGTCAATGGGCTCAGGCCATCCGTGGGGTCCTTTCAGCGGATGAAGGGCCTCTGACCTTCAAAGGCACGGATGTGGGCACGCATTGCGACCGCATCCTCCGAATTGCTCAGGAGGAAGGCATTGGTCAGTCGTAGCGCCTTGGGGATGGCATCGACACGATGATGAGCGCGTTGAAGAACGCATAGAGCGTCACCCCGGCCTGACTGCCCAGCGTGTTGTCGCTGAGGAACGAGATGCCCATCATCAGCACAAAACCCACGAAAAGCAGGTTGCGCCAGCGGGCGACCAGCGGGAAGAGGAAGGCGATGATGAACCACAATCCCCCGGGCACACCAAGACAGATGGCCGTGGCGAGGAACTGGTTGTGGGCAATGAGCCGGAACTGGGGCAACAGCCCATGGGAATCATCTGCATACCGCTCCTGATAGGCTGAGCGCATGCCTTCCGTCCCAACACCCAGAACCCAATGCTCGCGAAGAATCTCCCATCCTACACGGGCATACACCCACCGTTGGATGAGTGACGAGTTGTTCGGGTCGTTGGTGGACCGGTAGTTGTCCAGTTGCCAGAACACCTCGGCCAGCCGGTGCGAAACGCCCCATCGCTGCGTGTAGAGATGATTTGTGAAACCCATCTCGATGTTGCGCACATCCGCGTCCGACAGGCTGTGGATGCCCAGCGAGTCCTTGGGCAGTCCCTTCGAGGTGAGGTAGCGCATCAGGGTGAAACGCATGGTCTGGCCGCGCAGGTCGTTGCTGTCAATGTGGTAGGAGCTTCGGCTGGGCCATTCCCTGTCCAGCTCCTGCTGGCAGACGAGATTCCACATGCGATGGCCGTTCTCCTTGAAATGCCGGGCCGGATAATGCTCGTAGGGATTACCGTTCACGGTCTGCTGTGGCAGCCCTTCGAAGGTGAAGGGATAGTCGAGCGTGTGGTTCCGGTAAATGCCGTTCACATACAGCCCGATGCCAACGGACGAACCCACGAGCAGCACCCCGGCCACCACTTTCAACATCAGGCTACTCGACCTGAGCACCATGCGCACAAGCACCAAGGCCATCAGCGCCACCAGAATAATGTAGGCCGTGCCCGATTCCAACAGTACGGTGAAATAGAAGAGCCACGCCATCACCAACAGCGCGAACAGCCGTTGTGCCCACGGCCATGATTCCCATTCGGTAAGGAGAAAACTGCCGAGTAGGAACATGGCGAACACCACCATCATCCCGAACCGGATGTGGGAGATGAAATAGGAGAGGTGCCGCTTCTCCACGATCACATCGGCACTCAGTCCCAAGTAATTCACCAGCCCTACGAGCGAACCGGCCACGGTGCCCAGCACGAACAGATAGAACACCTGCCGCAACCGCGATGACTCGGGCAGTTTGGAGGTGAACAGCACCAGAGGTAGCACCAGCAGTGGCAGTTTCACCTGCACATCACGCAGGGCGGCACCAAGGTCAGGCGCCCAGAGCACTCCGAGCAGGTGCATGAACCACACCGAACTGAGCACGATGCCCAGCGGGTGGGTGAAGAACTGCCTCAGGCGTCTGCGGAAATCGCGCTCCAGCAGCCAATTGCCGATGAGCACGAACTGCCCCACACTCATCAGAATGGTGCTGAGCGGCAGCCCCACAGCTATCAGCGCCATACCCCAGAAGGCGAGCTCGCGGTGCTGTGCTTCGGTGAGGTTCTTCATGCCCTGCGTCAACGGGTAGGGCAGCGGATTATTTCTTCACAGGGGCCAGGATCTTCCGATAGGCCTGTTGGTCGTGCAGCAGCTCCAAGGCCCGTCTCACATCCACGTCCTCGGTGAGCATGGCCTGTATGCGCCCGTTCTGGTAGTAGTAGCGCGACACGATCTCTGCCCGGAGCAGGTCCTTGATCTCCGGTGCGAAGGTCTCCAGATCGGTCGCCTTGTTGTGGGTCGCTTTCGTGAGCAGGGTCTCGTATTCAGACCTGATGCGGTCGAAGGTCTTCTCCTCCTCGGCCACTTCCTTCAGTTTCTTCAAAACCTCTTCGCTCTCAGTGGTGTAGTCATACTCCTTGTTCTCGAGCCATTTCTTGAAATCTGCGAACAGCTTGTCGTCCACTCTGAAATCGGCCGCAGAGGCGATGGAAGGGGTGCGATGGCGGAATTCCGTGGCATAGTCGAACATCAGGAACTTGCTGCCGAGATGGTAGGCGATGTCTGAAAGTCGCAGCGGTTCCACTTCCACGTCAGGCAGAATACCACCACCGTCATACACCGGTCTTCCGCCACGGGTGTGGAACAGGGTCATCAGGCTGTCGGGCACCTTGCTCACGCTGCCGTCCTCGTTGCGCTCCGCATAGTTCACCGCCTGGATACAGCGTCCGCTGGGGATGTAATACTTGGCGGTCGTCACCTTGAGCTGGGCGTTGTAGCTCAGTGGCCGTGTAGTCTGCACCAGTCCTTTGCCGAAGGTGCGCTGCCCGATCACCACCCCACGGTCAAGGTCCTGCAGCACCCCTGCCACGATTTCAGATGCCGATGCCGAGCCGCTGTTCACCAGCACCACAATGGGCATCTCGGTGTCCATAGGCTTGCTCGGAGCCGTGTAGTCCTTGTTCC
>CAZATP010000039.1:0-29972 GCA_964488095.1 uncultured Chryseobacterium sp. | reverse complement strand
GCTGAAAGGCGTGGAGCGTATTGTGGTGGATGAAATCCTTGAGCGGTGCCTGTGCGGGCAGGTAATGCTTCAGGTCGTGCAGCAATGCGTGCACACTGAATACCCTGTGGGGTTGTTTCATTGGGAAAGCGGTATCTGATGTTCCTGAGGAAAGGCCGCGCAACGGATGCGCAGCGTTGCCCGTCAGCGGGGTGACGGAGCGGGGCACGGGCAAGCGGACGGGGGTCCGTCTGTCAGTGCGGTTCAGGAAAGGGTATCAGATGCGCAGCACGCGCTCATCTATGTAGATGGGCACATGGTTGCCGTGGGGCGGACGTCCCTTGGAAAGCCTGCACGCATCCGCAAGCCGCAGTTCATGCGCAGCGTGCAGCGGGGCGAACAGCACCAGCAGGGTCGCCACCGGTGATTCCTTCAGTTTGAATTCGGGTGCTGAGCAGGCCTCTTCGGCCGTCTTCTCCAGCGGGTCGCAGAGCACCGTCCGGTCCTTCAGCGAGAGCAGATGGGGCAGAATCACCTGATTGAAGGTGAATACCCCCAGCAGCAGCGCAATGAATGTCGATGCGAACCCTCTCATTTTCGGCCGCAAATGTAGAGTGGGGGAGGTTGTACCAAAGTGAGCGCAGTCACTTTAATGGCTAAAGTTGGTTAACCGGTATGGTGGACGGGTGAGTGCGCTGCCTTTGGTTGCGAGGGATTCGCCTGAGGAGGAGTAGCTACCGACCAAAGGGAGCTCATTGCGGCAAGCAAATCATCACGGAACAGAGAGTTGGAGTGCTGTAACGGTCTTTGGGCCGTCTGTAGCGGTCAAATTGCGGGAGGTAGCGTTCCCAGAGCGGTCTGTAGCAGTCGGTTGCGTTCATGGAGCGGTCAAACGGCCACCTGTATCGGTCCTTCGGAAGTCTGTATAGGTCCTTCGGAAGTCTGTAGCGATAGGGCGGCAATCTGTAGCGGTCCTGCGGAGGGAGTGAACGGTCCATGCCGATCCGGTCAAGTGGCATGATGAGCACAGAATGGTCCGTTCGGTCTGCAGGGCGTGCCTGCGTTGCCCTTGCGCTGGCCCATGTCACGGCCCGTTTCGTCATCCTTGGCTGCGGGTCAATAAACAGAAAGGGGCTGTCTCATCGAACGAGGCAGCCCCTTTTCAGGTCTTTAAATACAATGAACAATCAGCAATTAACAATCAGCAATCATCAATCGACAATCATCAATCTCACACCCACTCCGCTATCTCCGGCACCACCAGGTTCCGCGTCAGGTCCTCCAGCGTCTCCTCATTGCGGATAAGGTGATCCTCACCCTTGAGCACCATCACCTCTGCCGGGCGCATCCTTGAGTTGTAGTTCGAGGCCATGGCATAGCAGTAGGCCCCCGCATTGCGGAAGGCGAGGATGTCGTCCTTGCGCACCTCGTTCAGCAGGCGGTCGCTACCAAAGGTGTCCGACTCGCAGATGTAGCCCACCACGTTATAGATCTTACGGTCCCCCTCCGGGTTGCTGATGTTGTCGATGTGATGGTGCGCATCGTAGAACATGGGCCGTATCAAGTGGTTGAAACCCGAATTGACCCCCGCGAAGAGGCAGGCCGTGGTCTGTTTCACCAGATTCACCTTCGTCAGGAAGAACCCCGCATCGCTCACCAGCACCTTGCCCGGTTCGAACTTCAGCGTGTAGTCCTTGCCCATCCGCTCGCAGAACTCGTTGAACACCTTGCTGAACTCCCGCCCAAAGGCTGGGATGTCCGTGCTCAGGTCGCCCTCCTTGTAGGCGATCTTGAAACCGCTTCCGAAATCGATGTAATCCACCTCGGGGAATTCCTCCACCACCGAGAAGATGAGCTCGCTGGCGCGGATGAACACGCTGCTGTCCAGAATGTCCGACCCCGTGTGCACGTGAATTCCCTCCACAGGGATGTCGTGGCTCTTCACCACCCGCTTGATGTGCGGCACCTGATGGATACTGATGCCGAACTTGCTGTCGATGTGCCCCACCGATATCTTACGGTTGCCGCCCGCCATCATGTGCGGGTTGATGCGGATGCACACGGGCGTTCCCGGATGCTTCTGCCCCACATACTCCAGGGCGTTCAGGTTGTCGATGTTGAGCTTCACCCCCAGGGCGATGGCCTCGTCATACTCCTGCTCTGCGATATTGTTGGGGGTGAACATGATGTCCCCGGCCGGGAAACCCGCCATCAGCCCCAGTTGCACCTCTCCGATGCTCACACAGTCCAACCCTGCGCCCAGCGCCTTGAACAGCTTGAGGATGCTCAGGTTCGTGTTGGCCTTGCAGGCATAGTACACCTTCAGTTTCTTCACGGGGAATGAGCCGATGAAACTGCGGTAGTTCTCTGCCATCTTGTCCGCATCATACACATAGAGCGGGGTGCCATATTTGTTGGCAAGCGCAAGCAGGGTCTCTCTTTCCATAGGGTAGGGGGTAAGGGCCGCGAAAATACCCCTCCGGCAGGGAATGAGCGAATCAGCCGATGAGCGGATCAGGTAATCAGGTAATCAGGTAATCAGGGAATGGCGAACCTCGCACAGCCATGCTGCCCCGTCATTGCGAGGCACGAAGCAATCCCTTGAAACTTGGATAAACGTGAGATTGCTTTGACAGCAGCGAGCTTCCTTCGATAAACTCAGGACAGGCTCCGCTGGTCAGTTCGAGTAGTTCCGATCTTTCATCGGAACGTATCGAGAACCATGCACTGACGTTTTCCTATGGTTCTCGATACACCGCGCGAAATGCGCGGCACTCGAACCGACCGGCCTTGCAACGGGCCACCAACGTGTGGTCAGTTCGAGTAGTTCCGATTTTTCATCGGAACGTATCGGGAACCATGCACTGACGTTTTCCTATGGTTCTCGATACACCGCGCGAAATGCGCGGCACTCGAACCGACCGGCCTTGCAACGGGCCACCAACGTGTGGTCAGTTCGAGTAGTTCCGATTTTTCATCGGAACGTATCGGGAACCATGCACTGACGTTTTCCTATGGTTCTCGATACACCGCGCGAAATGCGCGGCACTCGAACCGACCAGCCTTGCAACGGGCCACCAACGCGCGGTCGGTTGCTGCGAAAAGCAGTGGCAATTATGGGAATAACAAAGGCAATTATGGGAATTACGAGGTTAATTATGGGAATGACGAGTCCAATTATGAGAATGACAATGGTAATTATGAGATTGACAGAGCCAATTATGGGATTGACAAAGCCAATTATGGGATTGACATCTGCCACTATGACAATTACAATGGCAATTATGGAAATAACATTTGCCACTATGACAATTACAAAGGCAATTATGGGAATGGCGAAGCCAATAATGGGAATGGCGAAGCCAATAATGGGAATGACAGAGCCAATTATGGGATTGACGGAGGCAATTATGGGATTGACGGAGGCAATTATGGGAATGTGATAAAGGTGGATGATGAAGTAGGGAAGGAGGTGGGGGATGTAGAAAAAAATGCCCCGACCGCAGGAGCGGCCGAGGCATTCGGTACTGGATGCATGGTCAGTGAAGGATGCTCAAGCCCCTCTGAAGGTTATGCCCTTGACGAGCTTGTATGGCTCTGACGATGTGCCGAAAGCTGAGGCGATGTAGCTCTTGACGGCCTTTGCGACCGGCACGAGCCCGTTGGGCTCAGCGTAGATGGCATCGTTGCGACCGATGGAGGCGGCCTTGAACTGGAGGGCTGCCTGAATGGTGTTCTGGTTGCGCGTGAGCAACTGATTCTGAAGGGTGACCAGCTGGGTGGGCTGAAGCTCGATCTCATTAGGACTGTAGGTGGGCACCTGCATGACCAAGGCGATGAGCTTTGAAAAGTGGGAGTAGAGCATATCGTAGGACTGCTGCGAGACGGAGATGGCGTTCTCGGTCTGTGGGAGGGCCTTGGAGGTGCGCTCGCCCCTGATGCGGTCGAGGATGGACTTGAGATCGGTGACCAGCAGCGGATCGATGGAGGGAGTGGCCTTGAAGGCGTGGAAGACGCGGGTGGCGATCTGCCTCATGGCCAAGAACTCCGATTGCCGTGCATTGACCGCGAGGGTGTAGGGGCCCTTTGCCGTGATGCTTGTATTGTAGAGGCCGAGGGCGTTGCCGTGAAGGGTGTTGAGACTTGTGGTGCCCAGCAGGGGGTTTGAGGGGTTGTAGGCGGTGCCTAATGTTAGGCAGGCGGTGTAGAGCTGATGGAAGTTCGCAATGTTCTTGTAGTGACCGGTCTCTGATGTTGAAGCCATGATTTCTAAGGTTTTACTGGTTTGTAGATTGAGGTTTTAGGTTAACGTGGTGCTAATGTATAAATGATGGACGACACTGCAATAGGGATTGCAAAAATGGTTGGGGCCAATGAGCGAATGAGCGAATTAGCCAATTAGCGAATGAGGGACAGTGGGGACGGGAGGGACGGGAAAATGAAGAACATGGATTGGCCACGGAGGCACGGAAGGGCACGGATCATTGCGAAGTCACAGACTTCGCGTGTCCTGTTCCGCACAATCCGCCTCAGGCGGACTTCGGATCTCTTACGCGAGCACGATGGGTGGAACACTTGGAGGGGCGGGGTCCATCCAACACAGAACCGTTTCCCAGTTGTTGCTTCCGAAGTGACTATTTTCGCGGCATGTTCAACTGTATCAGAGCCTCTTCTTTGAAATGTAATCCTGCATCTTCACGTTCATATCTACAACAGTTATTGACCCATCGAGAATCAGCAATGAAAATACTCTACACATTTAGTTTATGGACTGTGATACTCACGTTCATTTCAGTTAAAGGATTCTCTCAACCCATGGTAGTTTCTTGGGCTACCTATTTCGGTGGAACAGCCAATGAAGAGCACACATTTGTCACCGTTGCATCGAATGGGGATGCATTAGTTGCTGGAAGCACATCATCGGCAAGCGGAATCTCCTCTTCCGGTGCCTACCAAGAAAATCTGTCCGGTGAATGGGATGCCTTTCTTGCTCGCTTCAATAGTGAAGGGGAATTAGTCTGGAGCACATATTTCGGAGGTGTAGGAAACGAATTCCCTTGGAACGTTCAAACAGGTAGTGATGGCAACATCTATCTATTTGGGCAGACCAGCTCTCAATCTGGTTTGTCAGTTGGCAGTGTGCATCAAAGTGCCTTCGGTGGAGGACCGTCTGATGGATTCGTAGCCAAATTCAGTTCGGGCGGTCAACTGCTTTGGGCAACATATTTCGGAGGTGAGGGATTTGAAGAAAGTGTATTTGGTTCCATTGACAATTCAGGAAACGTGACAATTTGTGGCACGACAAATTCTTTGAGCCAAATAGCCACACCATCCGCACACCAGACGAGCTTCGGGGGTTTTGCAGATGTTTTTGTTGCCAAAATCAACCCTTCAGGACAGTTGATTTGGAGCACTTACTTAGGAGGAGCGGGCGATGATACCGCGTTTGGATGCACAACAGGAAGTGACGGCACCGTGTATGTCACTGGACGAACAAATTCAACCACATCCATCGCCACAGTCGGCTCATACCAAAGCGTTTACCCAAATTCAGGTAATGGGAATCCGTTCTTAGTCAAGTTTAGTTCCTCAGGAGTACGCGAGTGGGGAACGTATTACGGAGGTGCTGATGGTCTTTGTGTCTGCACAGATAACGATGACAATGTCTACATGACTGGCCTCACCCAAGGAGGATTTGGCTCTTATCATCTGATTCCGACTGTTGGGGCTCATCAAGAGGTAAGTGGAAGTAACGGAGACGATGCTTTTTTGGTGAAATTCAATGCTGCTGGAACTCGTTTATGGGGTACATTCTATGGAGGTAACGGACAGGATGAAGGGCATTCGTGCACAACTGATGGTGAAGGTTCAGTTTATGTTTCAGGGAGAACAGGTTCAACAGATGCCATTGCTACAGTAGGAGCACATCAGGGAACTTTCGGAGGCGATTTTGGAGATGGTTTCGTTGCCAAATTCAGTTCTGATGGCCAAAGAGAATGGGGCACTTATTTCGGGGGGGCAGGTTATGACATTGGACTTTCTGTATCGACTTCATCCACAGATGTCCTCTATCTCAGTGGGAAAACGCAGTCAACCAATAGTATCTCAACAGCCAGCGCCTTGCAGCCAACAAATAATGGAAACACAGATGGTTTCATCGCCAAATTTGTTACCCAATCACCAGTTTCTACTGATTTGTATTCTTGGGTGGATGAGCTGAAATTCTATCCGAACCCAGCTTCTCAGTCACTTTATGTTAATACTTCCAAAGGAAATGTCGTAGAAATTTGGTCAATGGATGGGCGCTGCATTCTGCGACTTATTGCAGAACAATCTATAGAAATACTGGATGTTAGTTTATTAGAAAATGGGGTGTATCTGATATCGGAGAACTCTCTCGTTGGTGGAAAAATTTTCGTTGCGAATTAACTTGTTGTAAGTGTCCGTCCTTTTTGTAAATCTGAGACCATTCATCTTCTCAATAACAAGCAAATGAAAATCACAGTAGACCAACTGATTAGAGACTTACAGATTCATGATGGTGATGCCATTGTTGATTTTTCTGGTCTGGATTTCCACCGCGTGAAAGGACGAGGGTTCGACCAACAGGGGAATGAAATTGTTCAGATTGAATTTGAACAGGTCGTATTCAAGAATAACGAAGGCAATGTTGTCATTCAGAATCTTCGAGACAACGAGCAATAAGTTGGCCTTAAAGCCCGACCCGAAGGGGAACGCCTAAAAAATTGTCCTGTGGGCTCAGAAGGGCGAGTCGTCATCCTCCAGGTCGCGCATGGGCTCTTGGACCAATTCACGGGCTACGGACGGGAGACCATTTTCGATGTTCAATTTTCGCCTCTGACCGATGCCCGCTCTATCACCAGTCGGATGGAACCGTAGGTATGCTCTGCCAGTTCGCCTACCTGCTTCGGGTGCACCCACCGCACATCGGTGATGCCTTCCTCGGTCTGCGCGGCCAGTGCCGTATGCGTGGTGGAGCGCATCAGATACCAGTAGGTGCGTTTCAATATCCGTTTGCCCTTGTGGGTATAGACATGGTAGGTGTCCGTCAGATGCTCCGAAAGCTCGGGTTCCGGTATCCCGCATTCCTCGCTCACCTCGCGCACGGACGCCTCCTCGGGGCTTTCGCCCTCCTCGAGTTTGCCCTTGGGCAGGTCCCATTTGCCCAGACGATGGATGAATAGCCACTCGCCCGCATCGTTCAGCACCACGCCCCCGGCCGCCTCGATGATCTGGAACAGCGAGCAGAAGTGCTGCCAGTTCGCAGGCACGTCACCGCTCACCGTGACGTTCTCCACACGGCTGCCTTCTTCACATCGCACAACAAGGTCCTCCAACATCTGCAGGTCTGGGTCGGTGAGAGACGACACACCGTCTTCCGCACCCTCCGCGAACGAGATTGCCACCTCCCCAATGAAAACCCTGTACTTTTGCGCCATGGACATCCTGAACCCTGAATTGGCGGCTAAAGTAGCCGATAACCTGCTCCGCATAGAGGCCGTGAAACTCCGTCCCGATGCGCCTTTCACCTGGGCATCCGGCTGGAAGTCGCCCATCTATTGCGACAACCGCAAGACGCTTTCCTTTCCTGATGTGCGGCAGCAGATAGCCCGCGGCCTGGCCGATGTGGTGCGGGCACACTACCCCAAGGCCACGGTGATCGCAGGGGTGGCCACCGGGGCCATCGCGGCCGGTATCCTCGTGGCCGAGCTGCTCGACCTGCCGTTCGTCTATGTGCGCCCCGAGCCCAAGAAGCACGGCATGGGCAATCAGGTGGAGGGATTCCTGCCAGAAGGTTCAAAGGTGGCGGTGATCGAGGATCTCATCTCCACCGGTGGCAGCAGCCTCAAAGCGGTGGAGGCGCTTCGCAGCGAAGGGGCCGAGGTATTGGGCATGGCCGCCATCTTCACCTACGGGTTCCCGCAGGCCGATGAGGCGTTCCGCAATGCCAACTGCAAGATCATCACCCTCTCCAACTACGACAATCTGCTGCCCCGCGCCAAAGCCATCGGTCAGGCCACCGAGGACCAGCTGCAGACCCTCCGTGAATGGCGCAGGTCGCCCGCTACTTGGGGGGTCTGAGGGGTACAGGCCTATCGCACCACGGCCCGTTGCACCGTGCGGACACCATCCCTGTCCTCGCACACGATGTGATACAGCCCGGAGGCATGCAGTGTGAGACGCACCTCGTTCGATGGTGCAGTGAGGCTCTTCACGGTCTGCCCCAAGGCATTCACCACCATGATGCTCCTCGCACCGCCATCAGCGAACCGCAGCACGATATCGCCCTCTGACGGGTTCGGGAACACGGTGAACGATGTGGATGTCACAGGTTCGGGCTCCACACCCGTCAACAGCTCATTCAGCTTGTACCTGCGGAAGAACTTCCAGATCTCTTTCGAGGCGCTGAAATCCTGATTTGTCACCCCGATGGTCACAGCGGCCCCGGGCCAGGTGTGCGCCCCACCGGCCACTTTGAAAAGCTCCACTGTTGTGCCCTGCGTACCGTTGCCGAACACCTGATGCTCGGCCGTGCAGCCGTCCACCAGGTTCGTGTTGGGCACAGGCGTCACGGTCGGGGTCAGGTCGCAGTTGTTGAACTCGGTCCAACGTTTCACCAGCGTGTCGATGTGCATCATGCCCTGTGCAGGGTTGCCTGTGTAGGGTACCGTGGGGTCGGCCGTGCCATGGATCTGCATCACAGGGGTGGGATGCGTGGCATTGCAGGCATTCCAACGGCCTTGGATCATGCTGCCCGTCACCGAGGCGATGGCCGCGATGCGGTCGCTCAACTGGCAGGCCAGCTCGTAACTCATGAACCCTCCGTTGCTCATCCCGGTGCTGTAGATGCAGTTGGGGTCTATGGAATACTGCGACTGTATCACATCGATCAGTGCAGAAAGGAACCCCACATCATCCACCGTGCTCAGTCCGAAGGAGCTCCAGAACTGCTGTCCGCCCCCATCCAGCGTACCGTTCGGATGCACGATGATGAAGTTGGCCGTGTCGGCTATCGGGCGGAAATCACCGTAGAATTCCTGTTGGATGTTGTTCGAAGTGTAGCCATGCAGGTTCAGTACCAGCGGCACGGGCGTTGCGGCACTGTAGGCGGCCGGTATGTAGAGCCGGTACGTGCGCGTCAGTCCATCATGCACCATACTGGCATCAATGGTCGATTGGGACTTCGCGGTCAGTGCGCAGAGTACACATAGGGCGAGGAGGTACAGGTGTTTCATGCTTGTTTCTTAAAGGATGTGGGTAAAGGAACGGAATCCGTGGAATCGCTTTATGAAAGTCACCTGCTTACCTTCGCGCCCTCCAATACCAAAACGCAACACGATATGAGTTTCGACCTGATAGTGATAGGAAGCGGCCCCGGAGGCTACGTGGCAGCCATTCGCGCATCGCAGCTGGGCATGAAAGTAGGTGTGGTGGAGAAGGCCGAGCTGGGCGGCATCTGCCTCAACTGGGGGTGTATCCCCACCAAAGCACTGCTCAAGAGCGCACAGGTTTTCGAATACATGAACCACGCGGCCGACTACGGCATCAGCGTCACCGACCCCAAGGCCGACATCAAAGAGATGGTTAAGCGCAGCCGTGGTGTGGCCGATGGCATGAGCAAGGGCATCCAGTTCCTTTTCAAGAAGAACAAGATCGAGCACATCGCGGGTCACGGCCGCATCAAAGGCACCGGCAAGGTGAGCGTGACCGATGCCGATGGAAAGGAGACCGAGGTGACGGCCAAGCACATCATCCTCGCACTCGGAGCACGTTCGCGCCAGCTTCCCAACCTCAAGCAGGATGGTAAGAAGATCATCGGCTACCGCGATGCGATGGTACTGGAGAAGCAGCCCAAGAGCATGGTCATTGTCGGTTCGGGCGCCATCGGTTCGGAATTCGCCTACTTCTACCACACCATCGGCACCGAGGTGACTTTGGTCGAGTACATGCCGAACATTGTCCCCGTAGAGGACGAGGAGGTGAGCAAGCAGCTCGCCCGCAGTTTCAAGAAGACGGGCATGAAAGTGATGACCGAGGCCAGCGTGGAGAAGGTCGATACCAGCGGCACAGGCTGCAAAGTGACCGTCAAGACCAAGAAGGGCGAGGAGATAGTAGAGTGCGACATTGTGCTCAGCGCGGTGGGTATCGAGGCCAATCTGGAGGACGCTGGACTGGAACAGACAGGCATCGTCATCGATAAGGGCCGCATCGTGGTGGACGAGTACTACAATACCAACATCCCGGGCGTTTATGCCATCGGTGACTGTGTCCCCGGTCCGGCTTTGGCCCACGTGGCGAGTGCCGAGGGCATCATCTGCGTGGAGAAGATCGCGGGTCACCACCCCGAGCCACTCGATTACAACAACATACCGGGCTGCACCTACTGCTCACCGGAGATTGCATCTGTCGGCTACACCGAGGCCAAGGCCAAGGAGGCGGGGTACGAGCTGAAGATCGGCAAATTCCCCTTCTCTGCCAGTGGCAAGGCCAGCGCAGCAGGGGCCAAAGACGGTTTCGTCAAGCTCATTTTCGATGCGAAGTATGGCGAACTGCTGGGGGCGCACATGATCGGGGCCAACGTCACCGAGATGATTGCAGAGATAGTCGCCATCCGCAAGCTGGAGACCACTGGACACGAGATCATCAAGACCGTACATCCGCATCCCACCATGAGCGAGGCCATCATGGAGGCGGCCGCTGCGGCTTATGATGAGGTGATTCACCTTTGATGATTTGATGATGTGCCGATGAGAATCCTCCGCCTCGTTCCTCGGCACCTCCTTTACAAAGGAGGACGGACGCCCTTCCCCCTTGGAAAGGGGGTGCCCGAAGGGCGGGGGATTTGCATTTCCTATTTCTGAACACCATTCATAGTTTAGTTGAATAGCAACCAGAATGTGTGGAATAGCCGGGGCATACGCTTTCACCGAGAAGGGAAAGGACTTCTTCAGGAAGCTCGATGCTGCGGTGGAGACCCTCAAGCTTCGCGGGCCAGATGGTAACGGTACCTTTATAGATGGAGCTGTAGCGCTGGGTCACACGCGCCTTGCCATTCTCGATACGACCACTGCGGCCTCGCAGCCCTTCCACGACCCAACGGGCCGCTATACCATTGTCTTCAACGGTGAGATCTTCAACTTCCGTGAACTTAGGGCCGACCTGCCGGATGTGGCCTTCACCACGTCATCGGACACCGAGGTGCTGCTGCACCTATATATAAGGTGTGGTGAAGCGATGCTGAATCGCCTCAACGGTTTCTTCGCCTTTGCCATCCACGACCGCGACACCGACAGTCTCTTCCTTGCCCGCGACCGTATGGGCATCAAGCCGCTGCTGGTCTATCAGGATGAGGATGTCCTTCTCTTCGGAAGTGAGATGAAAGCATTGATGGCTTTCGGCATCCCGAAGCATATCGATTCCACTTCCCAGTTCCTTTACCATCAATTCAATTACACGCCTTTTCCGCACACCATTTTCAAAGGGGTGAAGGAGATGGAGCCGGGCAGCTGGATGAGAATCGAAAATGGAAGATGGAAGATGGAAGATGGTGCGGTTGATGAAATCGCTAATCGCCAATCGCCAATCGTTCTTCGCCAATCTTTTTGGAGCATTCCCAAACCGTCTTCCCCAAAGACCACACTCAGTTATGAGGAAGCGCAGAGGGAGCTTGTGCGCCTGATGCGCCTCTCCGTGCAGCGCAGAATGGTGAGTGATGTGCCGTTGGGCTCGTTCCTTAGCGGTGGCATCGACTCCTCGGTCATCGCCACCTTGGCAGCGGAGCAGACGGACAAGCTGAAAACGTTCAGCATCGGCTATGCGGATGAGCCGCTGTTCGATGAGACCAAGTATGCCGAGGCCGTAGCAAAGCGCATCGGCTCGGAGCACACAGTGTTCAAGCTTACGAATGATGACCTCTTCGCCAATCTCCACGCGGTGCTTGATTACATCGACCGCCCGTTTGCGGACTCGTCCTGCCTCCCGGTCTACATCCTGTGCAAGGAGACACGGAAACATGTGACGGTTGCACTTTCGGGTGATGGAGCGGACGAGCTGTTCTCCGGCTACAACAAGCATGCGGCCGAGTTCCGAGCGAGGTCAGGAGGTGGAGCAAATGCTGCGATTGCTGCGTTACGCCCGCTTTGGCATCTGCTGCCCTCCTCCCGCAACTCAAAATGGGGCAACACCGTGCGTCAGCTCCGCAAGTTCTCGGACGGCCTGAACCTCAGCGCTGCCGACCGCTACTGGTCGTGGGCCTCGTTCCTTCCCGAGAGCGAGGTGGGTGAACTCATGGGTGAAGACATCCACCTTTCCACCGAATATCTGCAGCGCAAGAAGATACTTACTGAAGAGGTTCGTGGTGTGCACGGCATGGAAGAGATGCTCTATGCCGACCTTCATCAGGTGCTGCGCAACGACATGCTCACCAAGGTCGATCTGATGAGCATGGCCAATAGTCTGGAGGTGCGGGTGCCCTTCCTTGATCACGAGGTGGTGGAATTCGCCTGCTCGTTGCCCGAATCGTACAAGATCACAGCCCAGATGCGCAAACGTATCGTGCAGGATGCTTTCCGTCCGATGTTGCCGCCCGAACTCTATCAGCGACCCAAGCAGGGATTTGAGGTGCCGTTGCTTTCGTGGTTCAGAACGGAACTGCGGAGCACCATTCACACGGATCTTCTGAGCCCGAATTTCCTCAAAGAGCAGGGTATCTTCTCTGTGGATAAAGTGGGGCTTATTCTGACGCGTCTGGACTCCAGTGATCCCGGAGATTCGGCAACACATGTCTGGAATCTTGTGGTCTTCCAATACTGGTGGAAGCGGCATTTCGCACGCCTTGGTACATTTTGAATGAGTAGAGAGAATTATTCTATTTTTACCCGCCATCTGCCGACCCCTTAAAGGCATCAAACGTGTTCCGTATGAACCTGAAATCTCTACTTAGCATTTCCTTCATGCTGCTTTCCTTCAACCTCTCTGCGCAGGAAGCTGGCACAGAGGCCCCGAAGGAGAAGAAGGAAAAGGAGGCCAAGGAGCCCCGTGAGAAGAAGCCCCGTCCGGAGTTCTATAATCACAAGTTGCCTTCCATCTACGTGGGCGGTGGTCAGCTCTCGCTTCTGGCCGATGATATCTCCAAGGATCTGAAACCTTACAATTCCACCAATTGGAGATGGGGTCTGTACGCTGGGTTGGAGCATCGCACTTGGAGTGCATTGGGATTCTCCTTGGGATTCATGTATGGCCAGTTGTCCGATAACGAGCGTTCTCCTATCGCACTCGAGAACCGTAATGTGGAGACCACCTTCATGCAGTTGGACCTGCACATCAAGGTGTATCTGGACAACAACCTTATTATTAACAGGGCATCGAAATTCTCTCCATACCTTTTCGGAGGTGTGGGTTATGTGCTCAACTTCACTCCGATGGCAGACCTGCGGGATGCCGAAGGGTTCCAGTATCACTATTGGGAGGATGGCCGCATCATGGACAGGGCCAAGAGCCCCGAGGATCTGGGTCAGGCCCGTGCGTTGGAGATGGATAGGAAGTACGAGACAGAGCTTACCGAATCCTACACGGAGGATGGAAGCGCTGGTCAGACCTACTCCAAGAATGCGGTCACTTTCCCCTTCGGTGTCGGCCTGCGTTACAAGTTCTCCAATGCCTTCTATGCCGATGTGAAGGCCACCTACCACTGGAGTCTCACCGATTACCTCGATAATTTCAGCAGAGGAGGCAGCCAGACAGACCACTACCTGTTCACCTCCGTGGGAATAGGTTACAACATTGCCGCCAAGAAGCAGAAGAAAGAGCCCACGCAGTTCGATGCCATCGATTTCCTTGCCTTGGAGAATGGGGATGATGATGGTGACGGTGTGAAGAATATCAACGATCTCTGTGCAGCGACCCCTGCTGGCGTGAAGGTGGACGAGTTCGGATGTCCGAAGGATGGCGATGGTGATGGTGTTGCTGATTACCGCGACCTTGAAGGCAATTCTGCTGCCGATGCGGTGGTCAACGCTCAAGGTGTGACGGTGGATGAGGAGTCGTTGATGCGGGACACTGTGGCTGTGAACCGTGACGTGCGTTACCTCGCATTCCCAAGCATTCAGGGCAAACCGGCCAAAAGCATGTTCTCAACTGAGGAGCCGGAGACCTACAGGAGGTCTTCTGCCTTGGGAGATTTTGTGGTTGTTGACCGCGATGGCGATGGATTCATCTCCGCGGACGAGATCACCTGGGCGATCGATGCGTTCTTCGAAGGCGAGTTGGATTTCAATGCCAACAAGCTCCATGACCTTATCGACTTCTTCTTCGAACAGTAATGCCGATGGTAATGCGGTTCGTCCTCACCCTGTTTCTTGGTCTTACCACCCTTTCCGTTGTTGCGCAGGAAACGGAGCGTCCGGCCGTGCCCGAGCACACGGATGAGCAGCTGAAGGCCATTCGCGATTCTGTGAGGATTGCCAAACGTGAAGAGAGAAGGGCATGGAACAAGGAGAATACGATTTACAGTCCTATTCTCGGTCTGGGCGGGGGATTTCTCAACTATTTCGGAGAGATCAACAATAACGACCGCTCTAATGTGATGTTGCACAATCTTGGCCTACAGTTCTCGGCCATCAAGAATTTCACACCATCCTTCGGTCTGGAGTTCAATGTAACTTATGGCCGCCTTTCAGCCCATGAGCGTTCTGTGGAGCGTAACTTCAACTTCGCCACCGACCTGATCGCTTTCAATATCAACGGTACCTACAATTTTGCTGACATTCTCCCCCCGAAGAGATTTTTGAATCCGTTCATTTCAATAGGTGTAGGGGCATTCAACTTCACTACCAAGAGTGACCTGCGTGACGCTGATGGCCGTTTATACTATTCATGGGACGATGGAACTGTGAGAAGCGCGGCCCAGGGAACTCCCGAAGGAGAGAATGCGGACATCCTCACCAGGGATTACGTCTATGAGACCGACCTCAGGAAGGCAAATTTGGACAGTCTTGGGAATTATCCCGAGTTCAGCCTGAGTATCCCCTTCACATTCGGACTGAATTTCAGAGTGTCCCCACGCTCTAACATCAGGTTGACAACATCCTTCCATTATACGATCACCGACCTTATTGATGGGTATACCCGTGATGGGGTAGAGGGCAGAAAAGGGAATGCTGCAGATGATTATTTCATGTACACCGGCATCTCCTATCACTATGATTTCTTCTCTGCCAAGAAGGACCGGAATCGTGACAAGCGGTTCGATGAGATTGCCTTCGAATCCTTGGACGGTGATACGGACGGTGATGGAGTGGTCGATCTCAAGGACAGATGTCCCGAAACTCCGAAAGGCGCTCAGGTTGATGAGTTCGGATGTCCGTTGGATTCTGATAAGGATGGGGTCTATGATTACCTGGATGAGGAGCAGGCAACGGATGCAGCTTTGAATGTCAATGCCAACGGGGTCGGTTTTACGGATGAGACCATTCCGCAGCGTGACACCGTTGCCACAAAGCGTGCGCATATGTACATCCTGTTCCCTGATATGGCCCTTATTTACAAGGGAGGAAGCGACAAGCCGAATTCCCCTGCTGCGGTGCAGGACAATGCCATTCTGCGGAAGTTCGATTTCAACAAGGATAGGACCATTGGAATTGATGAGGTCTATCAGGCCATTGACAGCTTCTTCGATGGTCAATTGGATGTGACGCCTGCTCAGCTTTCAGAGCTGATCGACTACTTCTTTGAACAGTGACATTAAATAATACCTTAGCCCCACCAACCGAAATCACAACGCACATGACCCGTTCTTACTTCATGACAGCCGCAATGATGGCAATGACCTTAAGTGCTGTTGCACAAGTGTCTGTCAGAACCAAAATCCCCAGCTCTGTAGCCCCCGGCCAAGAGTTCACAGTGGAGATGAACATCAGTAAGGGAGATGTTTCAGGTTTCGCTAAACTGCAACATGACCTCCCGACAGGGTTCAATGCGATAGCTGGCGAAACGGCCAATTCCACCTTCTCTTTCAAGGACAGAAAGGTGAAGTTCCTTTGGATGTCGTTGCCCGCTACAACAGATATTACAGTTTCCTACAAGGTGAAGTTGGATGCTGGAGTGACAGGAAATCAGATTCTGGAGGGTAATTTCTCTTACATCCGTAACAATGAGACGGAGAAGTTTACTCTTCCTAAGGATATTATCATAGTCTCTGATGAACAGGCAGCTGCCCAGCAGTCGGCCAATCAGCAGATTGTAGATGATCAGCGGAAGAAAGAGGAAGCTGCAGAGGCCGCAAGGTTGGCAGCAGCGGAGGCAGAGCGTAAGGCGGCCGAAGCCTCCAAGCCTGCGGAGAAGGAGGCCCCTAAGCAAGAGCCTGCACCTGTAGCAACTACTAATGAATCAGCTCCGGTCGCTGATAACTCAGCTGCCGATGCAGAGAAGGCCAAGCGCGCTGAAGAGGAGCGTGCGGCAGCTGCTGAGCGTGAAGCGAAGGCAAAGGCCGACCGTGATGCCAAGGCGGCAGCAGACCTTGCTGCGGCAGAGGCTAAGCGTCAGAAAGAGGAGGCCAAGCGTGCAGAGTCTGCCGCGGCAAAACAGGCATCATCAACATCTTCGGAGAGTGCTATGTTGAAGAGCGTTCCTGGTCTTGTCTTCCGAGTGCAGGTTGCCGCTGGTGCCAACAACGTTGACCCCAGAACGTTTGCTTCGAAGTTCAATATCTCTGAGGCCATCTCTGTCGAGGAGCATGACGGCATGTTCAAGTATGTTGTAGGTGAGTTCGGTTCTTACCGTCCTGCCAAGACCTTCTGCAATGACCTTCGCGACAATAACAGCGTTGAGGGGCCGTTTGTCACTGCTTACAACAATGGCGTCAGAATCCATGTGCGTGAGGCACTGGATCTTCTAGGCCAGTAATGGAATCTCTCCTAAGTGATTGCCAGAAAGCCCCGCCCAAGCGGGGTTTTCTGTTTATTTGAACTCCGTTAGGAATCATGAGACGCTCGGCCATCCTTTTCTTGCCATTGGCGATGCTCTTTCACGGAGGGGTGTCGGCACAGGATGCCGAAGAGACTGCTCCACAGGACAATAAGTTGGTGACACTTCCACAGGTTGGTCTGAACTTCGGTTTTGTCAATCTGATGTCTGATGTGAAGTTGGAAAGTCCTGGTCCGAATCCGTTCACCCAGTTCGGTTTTCAGCTCACTGTGCTGCAGCCTGTGACGAAGTTCCTGAATCTCTCACTCAATCTCTTCACAGGCACGGTCTATGGCGAAGAGATGCGCGGCCTCACCAATCTCAACTATCGCACTTCTCTTTTCAGCCAGCAGCTGAATTTCGAGTATAATTTCTATCCGCTCCTCAAGCCAGATGAGGAGGGACGGCAGTTGATCAGACCGTACATCGGTGTGGGTGCTGGGGCCATGTTCTTCCGGTCAAAGGGTGACCTGCGCGATGCGGAAGGACAGACCTATCACTTTTGGGAGGATGGAACCATTCGCAATCTGGCTGAAAGCAATCCGAACGCTGAGGCGGCCGTTATCATCTCGCGCGACATGGATTATGAGAGCGACCTGCGCGATGCCAATCTGGATGGCCTTCGCAAATACCCGCAGACCACCTTTACGCTGCCTTTTCATGCTGGCATCCGTTTTCAGATCACCAAGAGTTTCGGTGTCAATGCAGCTTTCACCTATGCATTGAATTTCTCGGACATGTTGGACAACTCTGGTGATCTGAGTTCTGGCGAGCGTGCGAGCAGCAGTGGTAACGATCACCACATGTTCGGTTCTGTCGGCATTAACGTGTTCTTCGGAAAGGTTCGCGCTAATGCCAAAACGACCATCGAACCGCCTGTTGTGGCGCAGTCGGTCAACCGTTGGAAACCGAAAGAGGAAAAGTCTGTTGGGGATAAAGTCAGTGAAAGTGCTGATGCCACCATAGCGGACAATTCTGCGGTGTCCGTCCCAAAATCAGGACAGGTGTTGACGGCAGAACCTGTTGAGGTGAAAAGAGTGGCATACAAAGCAGATGGAACTGCTGTGGAACTGGTGTCTCAAGGGCTTCAGGGTGCGGACGGAACGCCTCTGAATCGTTTGAAAGGTGCCACTGGAAAACCGCTTGAAGCAGACCGGGCCAAGGAGTCGGATATAGCCTACAATCAGGACGGCAAGCCAGTCCTTCTTGTCTCCAAGGGAATGGCGGGGGCCGATGGCACCCCTGTTTCGCAATTGAAGGATGCTGCCGGCCAGGCATTGACAGCGAAACCGTCCGCTGCTTTAAAGACGGCATTCAAAGAGGATGGCACCCCGGTGAGTCTTGTCCCGATCGGGTTCGTTGGGGCCGATGGTACAGCGCTTTCAAAGATGAAGGATGTCAATGGTGTGGCCATCCGTTCATCAAATGCAGAAAATACCACAGTCGGTTACCGAAAGGATGGGACACCGGTGGAGATTGTCTCTAAAGGATGGGTGGGCAAGGATGGAACTCCTGCGGAACTGCTGCGAAATGCATCGGGACTGCCTCTTACCAGCCCTGAACCAAAGGCTGTAGGCGTTGCCCTGAAGTCGGATGGAGCACCCGTTGAGTTGGTTGAACAAGGATTTGAAGGTGCAGACGGGACACAGTTGGGCCAATTGAGAGATGCCCGTGGAGAGGCCCTCACTCCTGAGTCTGCTGCACGGGTCAAACTCGCCTATACCATGGATGGACGAGCGGTTCAGGTCGTGCCTAAGAGGCTTGTGGCCAAGGATGGAACAGCGGTCGAGCAGCTGGCCGCTGCAACTGTGACCATGGATGGCGTGATTATGCCGCAGGGTCCAAAAATCGCTTACAGGCCTGATGGCAAGGCGGTGACTGTTGTCTCTCAAGGCCTTATAGGTGCCGATGGCACTTCAGTGGATGAGCTAAGGGATGCCAAAGGTCAACCGCTCACCGAACGTTCGGCATTGGCAGGCAACGTGGTCTACACCAAGGACGGAAGACCAATGGAGCTGGTTTCAAAGGGCCTGATCGGTGCCGATGGCACACCGGTGGACCAACTGGTGGACGCTGCTGGCCGCCCTGTTATTCAGAATGTTGGACAGGACGTTGCCATAGCCGCCTACAAAGCAGATGGAACGTTGGTCAAGATGCGTTCCAAGGGGCTTGTCGGAGCTGATGGTACCCCCATCGAACGGTTGAAAGATGCCCGTGGTGTCGCGCTTACCGATGAGAAGGCCAAGGTCCTAACGCTCGGCTACAAGGAGGATGGAACGGCAGTTCAACTGGTGTCTTCCGGTTTTGTTGCCTTGGATGGCAGTTCCGAAGAGAATCTCTTTGATGTAATGGGAAGGCCATTCTCTTCTGATTCAGAGGCTTTGACAAGAATGGCCTATCGTGCTGATGGTGGTGCTGTACAAGTGGTCTCCATGGGACTCATCGGGTCTGATGGAACTCCGTTGGACAAGCTCAAGGACGCCAAGGGCAATCGGCTCAATATGGGCTCCGCAGCAGGGTTGAAACTCGCCTACCGTGAGGATGGCCGCCCCGTGACCATTGTCTCCAAAGGTCTAGTGGGCATTGACGGAACACCTGTCGATAAGCTGTTGGAAGCCCCACCTTTAGTATCGTTGGCTGATCCATCAGTGGTGGGCTACGGTGCAGCCGGTGCTCCAATTGCTGTATTCCCAGTGTTCGAAGGGGCCGATGGCACCCCTTTACAATCACTCAAGGATGCGAAGGGACAACCTTTGGACCAGAGCAAAGCAGCTGCTCTGAGTTTGGCTTACAGCAAAGATGGTCGGCCAGTGGAGATTGTTACCAAGGGCTTTTCGGATGCGACCGGTTCAACGGTCGAAAAACTCACCGATGCCTTAGGAAGTCCCTTTGCACCGCAGTCGCAGATACCTTCCCGCATCGGTTATCGGGCGGATGGAACAGCCGTTGTCCTGGTGCCAACGGGTCTTGTAGGAGCCGATGGTACTTCTGTTGAACGGTTGAAGGACGCAAAGGGGAATGCACTTACATCAACCTCGGCCATAGGAATCAAAGTGGCCTACGATGGAAGCGGCAAACCTATCGAACTCGTGGCCAAGGGTTATATGGGTGCGGATGGCACACCCGCTGATGAGCTTACCGATGCATTGGGAAGGCCTGTGACTTCCGTTTCTGTTAACCCTGTTCGCGTTGGTTATCGCACAGATGGAGTTGCTGTTCAGGTGGTGGAAAAAGGTTTTGAGGGAGCAGACGGCACCCCATTGGCGCAGTTGAAGGACGCACGTGGTGGCACTATTTCTTCTGAAAGGGCTTCTCAGCTTTCTATCGCCTACAAGACAGATGGTGCCGCTGTGGAACTTGTGCCGACCGGCCTGGTTGGGGTGGACGGCACTCCTATCGAAAAACTTGTGGATGTGAAAGGCAATCCGCTGATCATTCCGGCAGTTGCAGTAGACATGTCTCCTGTAGCTCCTGCGGTGGCTGTGAAATCTGAGACTGCAAAGGCACCTGCTCCTCAGGATGCAGAAAAGAGACCTGCCGTCAAACAGGATGCCGCCCCAGGCAATCTTACTCTTGCCAATCTGAACGAGGCTGAGCCCAAACTATCTGGGGCATTCCACTGGGCAGACCGGGACAAGAATGGCTACATCTCAGCCGAAGAAGTGCTTTACTTCATCGATCAACTGTTTGAAGGCGATGGAAAGTTGACCATTGAAGACATACAGAACCTCATTGATTTCTACTTCGATCAGGATTGAACTTTGTATATTTTTAACGCGGTACTCAATAAGATGATATGAAGTCTACACTACTGTCCATCGGTCTGTTGTTTTTTGTTGGGTTCTCGTATGGTCAGGCCCTTAGCGACAGCATCACCTTCAGCCGTGGAGATGATTCAAAGTTGGCGCCACGAATCGGTATCGGCACTGGATTTTTTACCTATCTGGGTGATATTCAGGATAATAATTTTAGTCATCCATTCACCAGTAGTTGGGGCTATGAGTTCAGGGCGTCAGCCAATTTCTCCCGCCATTTCGACTTGGACCTCAATATCGTTTACGGTGATATCACCATCAACGAGCGAAGCAGGGAGGAGAACAGGAACAGGAATTTCAGGTCAGAGATGTTTGTCGGAGGGGTGGGCATCAGCTACAACTTCAATCATCTGTACAAAAAGAAGCCGGGCATAGTTCAACCCTATGTCGGTGTCGGAGTGGCCTTTATTCATTTCGACAGCAAGACAGACCTGTTCGATGCCAACGGCAACCGTTATCACTACTGGTCGGATGGCTCCATTATGGACCGTCCGGAGAACAGTGAGACCGCTTGGCAGGCGGTGGAGCTACAGCGTGATTATGAGTATGAGACCGACCTGCGCCAGATGAACAACGATGGTCTTGGCAAGTACGGCCTGTTTACCTTCTCGGTGCCCGTCAGCGCGGGTCTTGATTTCAAGATGGGGAGAAGAATCAGTGCGCGTCTCGGGGCCTCGTTCCATTACACGTTCACCGATCTGATGGATGATTTCACGCATCGTGGCAGTGGCGAGCGCAAAGGCAACAGCTCCAACGATATGTTCCTTTTCACTTCGCTTTCAGTGGCATATGCGATCGGGGTGGAGAAGAAAGCGAAGGATGCTCCAAAGAATGACTATTTCGAGGGGATGGACGTGCTCGCCATGGACGTGAATGATGCCGATGGTGACGGTGTACGGGATTTTGATGACCTGTGCGCCATGACCCCTGAAGGAGTGCAGGTCGATGAGTTCGGATGTCCTCTCGATACCGACAGGGACCTGATTGCAGACTATCGTGACAAGGAGGAATTCACGGGCGCGGACAAGATTGCAGACCTTCAAGGAATAGGGCTAACCGATCAGATGATCTGGGAGCGTTATCTCGATTCGATGGCCGTTGACCGTTCCAAGATCTCCATCATTTTCCCGAATGGGGTGATGAGCAGCAAAGGATACGCGCCCAGCGAAGAACATCCTTTCGTTTCTCAGGCAGTCGCCAATTCAGGTATGGAGCCGAAGCAGGTTCCTGCAACATCCAGCGAGGTGAAAGCCACAACATCGGCAACAGGGCTTGGGAGAACTGCCATTGAGCCACCTAAGGAAGTGAAGACAGCTACTTATGAACCTGCTCCTGCTGCAAGAATATCTGAATCGGAAGTCCGCCAGTTGAATCAAGTGATGGCATCCATTGCCAATGACGCTGGCAAGAGGACACCGTCCAGTATGGTCGTGGACGAGATTGTGAAAGAGGTATTCAGTGCCGACCCAGACGTGGCTTCAAATGTGGAGGACGTGGCCAAGGTGGCCGAGCGTGTATACGGCAGAATGGTGAATGAAGGGAAAATCGATGGTAAGGCGGGCAGCTTTGATATTGTGAAGAGTGCGAGGACCAGTACTGCCATCCCGCAGGAGTATGAATTGGCAGACTTTAATGGGGATGGCATCTTCACTTCTGACGAGATTCTGAGGGCCATTGAGGAAATCATAGATGGGAAGTCTCCTTTTTCCGTTCCAGAGGTTCTTGGTCTTGTAGCGTTCTACCAGTCGAAGATGGCTGACGCTCGAATCGTGGATTTCGGTGGTACGATGGCAGTTTACATCGATGGTAAACTCAACATCCTGCCAAACTACAAGGATGATGGCCTTACAGCGCAACAACGATTCCTCGTGCGGAAGTACCCTGACGTGGACTACAATGGGGACGGAAAACTCACTCCCGATGAGGTGAACAGAGTCATTAAGGAATATCAGCGTGGAGGGTCGAGGTACACTGCGAATGACATCAACTCGTTGATAGACCTGTTCTTCGAAGACTAGACTGATTCAATTACCTTCGTCCGAAATATAGAATTGTTATGAAAAAACATATAACGCTTGCATTTGCTGGTGTCTTGTGCTCCGCTCTTGGATTCGCACAGGTGTCATCAGAGACCACTGCGCCCACTACCGTCACTGAGGTGGAGAAGCCTTTGGAGTCCAGCGCGGGTTCTGATCAAGGCACAGAGAAAAAGAAGAAGGAGCGAATAAAGGAACGATACCGTTTCATGGCCAATGTTCATGGAGGAGTGGGAATCAACCGCTTCTTCGGTGATGTGGTGGACAGCGAGAAGATTGCTGTGCACACTTTAGGGAACAGGCCGATGTTCAATTTCGGGATAGGTGCCAATGTGACCAACTATCTGGAACTGAACATAGACGGGGTCTATGGTTGGTTGAATGGGAATGAGAATCATTTCGGAGCAAACCGCAACTTCCAGGCAGAGATGTTCGGAGTGGGGGCCAATCTCGTTTACAACTTCCACAATGTGCTTCGTAGCCACGTGGGAATAACACCTTTCATCTCTGTCGGTGCGTCCTACACGGATTACAAGGTCTATTCGGACCTGATTGACGGGCAGGGCAACACCTATTACTATTGGGATGACCAGACCATACGCACTGTTAGCCAGACTCCTGGAGAGTCCCAGAATGTTCCCATCATTGATCGTGATTTCGTTTATGAAACACGTGTCAACCAGTCTCCTGTTACGGCTGTTTCCATTCCAGTAGGAGCAGGGTTTGACTTCAATGCATCCCGGAAGATCGCGATAAGACTTGGAGCCACGTATTGGTTCTCTACCACCGACCTCATTGACAATGCAGCCAGTGGTGAAAATGGTTTCTTCTCCAATGATGGTTTCCTCACCACCCAGCTTTCATTCATTTACCGTTTCGACCCCTTTAAGAAGAAGGTTCCCAAGGTCGATATAGATGATAGCGACTACGGTGATTTCTCCGAGTTGGAAAGTGTCGATTCAGATGGTGACGGTGTTGCCGATTTCATGGATCAATGCTCTGGAACCCCGAAAGGAATCCCTGTGGATGCCAGAGGTTGTCCGTTTGACCGCGACAATGACGGGATTGCTGATTTCCGTGACAAACAGTTGAATACCCCGCCAGGTGCGATTGTGAATCCGGATGGAGTGGCGATCAGCTATCAGGAGATCTATCAGAAGTTCGGGGAGGATACATCATCCATCAAAAGGAAAGAGGTCACGCCCGATTTCATTTTCTCGCAGAAGGACAAGAATCCATCGTACACCGTACACCTTGGCACCTATGTTAACGATGACATCCCGACACAGCTTAAGAAAAAGCTAAGTGCCATGCCCGGCCTTGTGGAGCGGAAGATCAATGACTCCACTTCGGTTTTCACAGTGGGTGTCTTCAATGATTTTGCTGAGGCCGAGGCCAAACAGAATGAACTGCGTGAGAAGGGCGTTACGGAGGCTTTCGGTGTGTCGGACAAGTCAGTGGTCAAGGTTTCGAAGGATATGGATAAGCTTGGTATGACTGAGACTCAGGGTACCCAACGCGCTATCTTGGAAACAGTGGAGGAGAAGGATGTGCTCAGTTTCGGTGTGGAGCTGAGGGAGTACCGATTGCGCATTGAACTGGACAAACTGTCACGTCTGATCGCACAGTATGGTGTTGAGATGAAGGTCACGGCTGGTGGACTTAAGCTTTACACCATCGGTAACTTCACGACCTATGAAGAAGCAGTTAAGCTTCAGCAGGAGGTGATGACGCTCGGTGTGAAAGACACTGGCATATCAGCCAAATTCAACAACCAGCCCATCGATATCAAGAAGGCAAGAGAAATGCAAACTGATATCAACAAGTGACCTTGGTCCTGTGCTGATGATGCACACGATGCCCGAATCAGCCAAGATTCGGGCATTTTTTTTACACTGTGGTCAATGCCTTCTTGTAACGCTGAATGGCACGTTCCCGCGCAAAGCGGTGTTCCACTATAGGTCTGGGATAGGAGAAATCCTCAAACTCGGGAACCCATTTCCTGATGTAACTGAGCTTCTGGTCGAATTTCAAGGTCTGGGCATCTGGACTGAAGACCCGGAAATAGGGAGCAGCGTCACATCCTGATCCAGCGGCCCATTGCCACCCTCCATTGTTGGCACTCAGGTCGAAGTCGAGCAGTTTGGAAGCGAAATAAGCCTCTCCCCATCGCCAGTCCAACAGAAGGTGTTTGGTGAGAAAACTGGCCACCACCATGCGTACACGATTGTGCATGAATCCCGTGGCGTTGAGCTCTCGCATCCCGGCATCCACAATAGGATATCCCGTTCGGCCATCGCACCATGCTTGGAAATGAGCAGCGTTCGTTTCCCATTCCACACGGTCGTATTGCGGTTTGAAGGCTGATGTGGCCGCATGTGGGAAGTGCCACAGGATCATCATGTAGAAATCTCGCCAGATGAGTTCATTGAGGAAAGTCTCATTCAACTCAGAAGCTTTTCGTGCAAGGGCGCGAATGCTGATGGTGCCGAATCTCAGGTGCACACTGAGTCTGGAAGTTCCAGCAATGGAAGGAATGTCACGGGTGAGGTGATATTTACGGACAACTTCGTCCCCAACATCAGTCTTCGGTGCCTTCAGGTCGGAAGGTTTGAAGCCTATCTCATTCAGTGTAGGTAACTTAACTGGAGATATTCGAAACAGATGGTCGGTATACTTCCGTGTAGGGTAGGACTTGAGGAAAAATGCATTGACCTTGACCTTCCATTTTCGACTGTAGGGCGTGAAAACGGTGTAGGGCGTACCATCGTCCTTGAGCACCTCGTCCTTCTCGAAAATGCACTGGTCTTTGAATGTATGAAAACTTATCTTCTTGCTTACCAGCAGCTTTTCAACCTGTTCATCGCGCTCCTTGGCATACGGTTCATAGTCGTGATTGGTGTAAACAGCTGTCACCTTGAACTCATCAATAAGGGCTGAGAGGACATCCAGCGGTCGTCCGTGGCGCACAAGCAAGGTGGAGCCAAGGGATTCCAATTCAGATTTCAATGCGATGAGGGCCTCATGAATGAAATGTACCCTGCGGTCTGCCCTGTCATCGAGTTTGGAAAGTATGTGCTCGTCAAAAATGAAGATAGGAAGCACTTGTAATCCTGCTCGAAGCGCATGGTAGAGGCCAGCATTGTCATCCAACCGCAGGTCTCTTCGGAACCAGAAGAGCACCAACTGTTGATCGTTGACTGCAATCATGGGGTTGAGTGTTTTCGAGGCGGATGGTCAAATTCGGACGGTGCTCAATCCACCGTCCATTCCAATGGTCTGGCCGGTGATGAACCGTCCACCATCGGAGACGAGAAGCCGTACCATCTCGGCCACATCCTCGACCTTGCCAATGGTCTTGAGAGGATGACGCTGTGCAGATGCATCACGTTTGGCCTCGGAATTGAGTAACTTGTCAGCCAGAGGCGTATCGGTCAATGACGGGGCAATGCAATTGAAACGCACGGAAGGCGCATACTCCGCGGCAAGGCTTCGGCACAGCCCTTCCAGCGCACCTTTGGAAGCGGCCACAGATGCATGGAATGGCATGCCCTGTCCTACAGCCACAGTGCTGAAGAGCACTACCGAACCGTTGCCGGCCCTCAGCCTCGAATCCAGCCCTTGAATGATTCTCACCGCCCCGAGCACGTTCACCTCGAAATCTGTGAGGAAATCATTCGTGGTCAAGCGTTTGAATGGCTTCATGTTGATTGTCCCCGGGCAATAAATGAGCGCATGAACCTCGCTCGGAATCAGCGACAGGTCCGGAATATCTGATGATACGTCCCACGTGATGCCCGAAGGATTGTCTGCTGAACGGGAAATGGAAAAGATGTTCCAGTCCTCTGATTCCAAAAGTCGGGCTGTTGCCTGACCGATACCGGAAGTGGCGCCTACAATGACCGCGTTTCTCATTGTTATGGAACAGCCGTCATGGACGAATGTTCAGGCAGCAAGGGGCCAGTCGCGCCTGCCAAGTTCGCGGAGCATGGAACCATGGCCCAGCACTGCGCCCGTGAATGAAGGAATACTCTGGTACGGCACATTGAATTCTTCGCAGGTCTTTTTGACGATAGGCGCGATAGCGGGATAATGCACGTGGCAGATGCGTGGGAAAAGGTGGTGCTCCACTTGATAGTTCAGTCCGCCCACATACCAGTTGAGCACGCTGTTGTGTGGTGCGAAATTGGTGGTGGTGCGCAGCTGATGCACATACCATCCGTCACTCATCATCCCTTCCTTGTCAGGCAATGGGAATTCGCAGACTTCCATGATATGGGCAGCCTGAAACACCATTCCGAGAATCAGCCCACCGACAAAGTGCATGGCGAAGAAACACCCTACGGTGAACTGCCAAGGCACCGGGAGGATGAGGATGGGCAGAACAAGGGTCACGGTGAAGTAGAACGCCTTCAGCAGCAGAATCCTTAGGATCACCATGCCGAATCCCTTGCTATAGCTGCTGGTCATATCGCTGTTGTGATAGTCGATGAGCTGCTTGAAGTCTTTGAGGAAAACCCAGCTCACGGTCATCAGTCCGTAGAAGAACCAAGCATAGATGTGCTGAAAGCGATGGATGGCCCTGCGCTTGGCAAAGGGAGAGAAGCGCAGCATCGGGAAGGTCTTGATGTCGGCATCCAGTCCTTCAATGTTCGTGTAGGTGTGGTGTAGGATATTGTGCTGGATCTTCCAGTTCTCCGCGCTGCCCCCCACCAGATTGAGCAGATAGCCCACAGCGGCATTGACGCGCGCATCTGAGGAGTAGGCCCCATGGTTGGCATCGTGCATAACGGCCATGCCAATGCCTGCAATGGCCACACCCATGACGAGGAAGCATGTGAGAATGAGAGCGGACGATGTCACCACCCCGGTCAGCATCAACAGCAGCGGCAGCACATAGGCAGTGACAATAATCACGGTCTTGAACACCATGGTGGCATTGGCGTGCTTGGAAATCCCGTTGTCGGTGAAGTAGGCATTCACGCGTGATTGAAGGGTGCGGACGAATTCACGGTCCACATCCTTGAGGAACTTAACGCGGTCAGAATCGGTCATCAGGCACAATGAAGTATGCCCCGAAGTTAAGCGCACGGGCCGATTGACCCTTGTCAATTCGCGAACGAAAGGTCAGTGTTGCGGTGCACGGCCCTGAATCTGGGCAAGGGTCTCCTCATACTTGGGGTGGGTGGTACCCATCCAAATGTCCCACCAACGGAAATAGAGGCCATAGTTGCCATCGAAAAACCGATGGTGCATGTTATGATTCGTGCTCGTATTGAGCCATTTGCCCACCGGACTTCGGGTGAGCCAAGCTGGGAAGAACTCATAACCGAGATGTCCCATCACGTTCTCGGCAGTCATGATGAGCAGGAAGGCCAATATGGCCAAGGGATGCATGGGAAGAATGAAAACCAGCACGGTAAGAATACCGCTTTCCACCACCGCCTCCAATGGATGAAATGCGAACGAAGCCCAAGGGCTGGGATTGGTGCTCCTGTGGTGCACCAAATGCATGACCTTGAACAGCCTCGGGTGATGCATGATGCGATGTGTCCAATAGAAATAGGTGTCGTGAACGACAAGGGCAGCGGGAATGCTCAGAATGAACCACCAGATCGGGTAATCGCTCAATTCCATGTACATCAGGGTGTGGTCTTTCACGGAGTGAATAAGAACCCCGGTGAATCCGAAAACGCAGAATGTCCCGAAAGAGTAGGCCACTTCTCTCTGGTAGTCCTGTTTCTTCGGGAATGCGGACTGAATTTTGCGCCATGCCAGCCGGTCTCTCATCCAATGGACGGGGAAAAAGGCGGCAGAGGCGAATACCAGATAGCGCAACGAGGTGAGCAGGAACACCTTAAGCCAAATGAGAGCGAGCGCAATCATGCTATAAAACTAAGAAGTAAGCGTGCATGTGAAATTGGTGGTCCGCTTGGTCGATAGTGGGATAAGTTACGCACCAAAATCTCGGCTGTGAGCAAAAGGGTCGCAACTTTGTTGTTAAGGAACAAAACAAGTAAAGTCAACAGACCATGGTCAAGAATAGCATAGGATTGAGTGAGCAGCAGTCGGACAGGCTGGTCAAGGAGTTGAACCTTCTTCTGGCCAACTACCAGCTGTACTACCAGAACCTCAGGGGGTTCCATTGGAACATAAAGGGACCGGCCTTCTTTGAACTGCATCTCAAATTCGAGGAGCTTTACAACGATGCCGTGTTGAAGATCGATGAGATAGCAGAGCGGGTACTTACCCTTGGCGGAACCCCTATGCACACTTTCAGCGACTATGTGAAGCATGCATCGGTCCGAGAGGCAGCGAATGTTTCGGACAGTGAGGGTTCTGTGAGCACGGTGCTTGCCAACCTGAAAACGCTTCTGGAAATGGAACGCAGTATTCTCGTACTTGCGGAGGATGCAGCTGATGAGGGTACCCATTCCCTCATGAGCACTTATATCAGCGAGCAGGAGAAAACGGTTTGGATGCTAAGCGCCTATCTGGGTAAGAGGTGAGTCTGTCCGCAGTGTGGATTTCCCGAGCAGTCCCTGCATAATGCCTGTTTTGGGATTGGTTACGGTGAGAGGAAAGCTGCCCTCGGTCTCATGGTCTTTCACTGCTTTTCTCGGGGTGCGCTGTTCAGCAACATCTTTGGCATATAAATCCGCCTTTGCAGGCACATAGTTCCTTTCATGTTCAAACGTGTCCTTCTGATTTCGGGCGTTCTCTCGCTTCTTCTTACAGCATTGGTCTATTTCAAATGGATGGTGCCGAAGGTCGATGTGGTTCCTCTGAAACCGGTCGCTTCTTTCCGCCTTCCGGAGGTCGATCGTGTGGAAGAAGGTTCGATAGTCACGGTGCAGGGATTCATAGACCGTTCTGGAACAACTCTTTTAGGCAAGCGGGAAGCGTTGCTGGCCGATTCGGCAGGGCAGGTGTTGGTGATGTGCACCTTCGTGGTGACAGCTACAGGTGTTGAACCGGGCAAAGGGACGTTGCTCAAGGTGAAAGGAGTCTGGCATCCTTTTAGTGAGAACAATCCAGGTTCTCCGGTCGTTATCGGTCACATGACCGACTGTGTTCTCTCGGAATGACGTGGTATGCGCTTCCTATTTGCCATAATGACTTTGTTCACTTTCTCCATGGTCAGGGGACAGCAGATGGT
>CAZATP010000038.1:0-31015 GCA_964488095.1 uncultured Chryseobacterium sp. | reverse complement strand
AAACAGTAACGGTGAATCCCAACACCTTCACCTGCGCGAACATCGGGGCCAACACCGTTACCCTCACCGTGACCGATGTGAACGGGAACGTGTCGACCTGCAATGCCACGGTGACTGTTCAGGATAACATCGCCCCTACGGCCCTCTGCCAGAACATCACCGTGCAGGTGGGTGGTTCGGGCGGTGTGACCGTTGCACCTCTGGAGATTGACAACGGCAGTCTGGACAACTGCGGCATCACCTCGATGATTCTTACCCCGAACACCTTCACTTGTGCTCAGGTGGGCCCGAACAACGTTACGCTCCAGGTCGCGGATGCGAGTGGGAACACCGCATCGTGCAATGCGGTCGTGACGGTGCAGACCGTGTCCGGCCTCGTGGCCCTGTGCCGGAACATCACCGTGCAGCTCGATGCCGGTGGCAATGCCACCATCACGGCAGCGGACATTGACAACGGCAGTGGGGCCGACTGCGGATCGGTCGACATCGCCATCGACAGAACCACGTTCACCTGTGCCGACCTCGGCCCGAACACGGTGACCCTGACAGCCTCGGACGCGTTCGGGAGCAGCGAGACCTGCACCGCAACCGTAACTGTGCAGGATGCCATCAACCCCACGGCCATCTGCCAGAACATCACCGTGCAGCTCGATGCGAGCGGGAATGCGAGTATCACCGCTGCGCAGATCAACAACGGAAGCAGCGACAACTGTGGCATTCAGTCTGTCACTGTAAGCCCCAACACCTTCACCTGCGCTGACATCGGAACCAACTCCGTGACCCTCACCGTGACCGATGTGCACGGGAATGTTTCCACTTGTAACGCTAACGTCACAGTTCAGGACGTCATTCCTCCAGTGGCCCTCTGCCAGAACATCACCGTGCAGGTGGGTGGTTCGGGCGGTGTGACCGTTGCACCTCTGGAGATTGACAACGGCAGTCTGGACAACTGCGGCATCACCTCGATGATTCTTACCCCGAACACCTTCACTTGTGCTCAGGTGGGCCCGAACAACGTTACGCTCCAGGTCGCGGATGCGAGTGGGAACACCGCATCGTGCAATGCGGTCGTGACGGTGCAGACCGTGTCCGGCCTCGTGGCCCTGTGCCGGAACATCACCGTGCAGCTCGATGCCGGTGGCAATGCCACCATCACGGCAGCGGACATTGACAACGGCAGTGGGGCCGACTGCGGATCGGTCGACATCGCCATCGACAGAACCACGTTCACCTGTGCCGACCTCGGCCCGAACACGGTGACCCTGACAGCCTCGGACGCGTTCGGGAGCAGCGAGACCTGCACCGCAACCGTAACTGTGCAGGATGCCATCAACCCCACGGCCATCTGCCAGAACATCACCGTGCAGCTCGATGCGAGCGGGAATGCGAGTATCACCGCTGCGCAGATCAACAACGGAAGCAGCGACAACTGCGGTGTGCAAACAGTAACGGTGAATCCCAACACCTTCACCTGCGCGAACATCGGGGCCAACACGGTGACCCTCACCGTGACCGATGTGAACGGCAACGTGTCGACCTGCAATGCCACGGTGACTGTTCAGGACAACATCGCCCCAACGGCCCTCTGCCAGAACATCACCGTGCAGCTTGATGCGAGCGGGAATGCGAGTATCACCGCTGCGCAGATCAACAACGGAAGCAGCGACAACTGCGGTGTGCAAACAGTAACGGTGAATCCCAACACCTTCACCTGCGCGAACATCGGGGCCAACACCGTTACCCTCACCGTGACCGATGTGAACGGGAATGTTTCCACTTGTAACGCTAACGTCACAGTTCAGGACGTCATTCCTCCAGTGGCCCTCTGCCAGAACATCACCGTGCAGGTAGGTGGCGCAGGTAGCTTCAGTGTGAATCCGGCACAGGTGGACAACGGCAGTTCTGATAACTGCTCGGGCTTCACGATGAGCCTTTCACCCAATAGCTTCACGTGTGCGAACGCAGGTCCGAATCAGGTGACCCTCACGGTGACAGATGCCAGTGGCAACACAGCGAGCTGCGATGCGACCGTGACCGTGGAAGTGGTGGCAGATGTCATCGCCCTGTGTCAGAACATCACGGTGCCATTGAACGCGAGTGGCAGCGCCAGTATCACAGCCAATGACATTGATAACGGAAGCGGTGCCAACTGTGGGACGGTGAACCTCTTTCTGGACCGCAGCACATTCTTGTGCTCAGACCTCGGCCCCAACAACGTGACGCTGACCGCATCGGACGGCCTGGGAGCAACAGCCACCTGCACATCTGTGGTCACTGTGGTGGATGTCATTCCACCGGTCTCCATCTGTCAGGACATCACGGTTCTTGTGGACGGTTCGGGCAGCACTTCCATCACGGCCTCAGACATCGACAACGGCTCTTATGACAATTGCGCTATCACCTCTATGACCGTGTCACCGAACAGCTTCACGTGCGATGACATCGGTCTCAACACTGTTACCCTCACCGTGACCGATGCCAGTGGCAATTCAAGTTTCTGCAACGCCATTGTCACGGTCAACGTCACTTCTGGCGTATCTGCCCTGTGCCAGAACGCGACTGTGCACTTGGATGCCAACGGAAGTGCCACCATCACTGCTGCAACCATCGACAATGGCAGTGGTGCAGACTGTGGGACGTTTGACATCTCCATCGACCGCAGCACCTTCTCCTGTTCCGACCTCGGTGCCAACACCGTGACGCTCACCGTGTCGAATGCCTCTGGCAGTTCAGAAACATGTCAGTCCACAGTCACCGTGCTCGACAACATTCCTCCAACAGCCCTTTGCCAGAATGTGACCATTCAGATCACCGGGGCGGACATCATCACGGTGACGCCTCAGGAAGTGGACAATGGAAGCTCTGACAATTGTGCCATCACCTCAATGACGTTGAGTCCGAATACATTCTCCTGCGAGGATATCGGGGAGAATCCTGTGACGCTTACGGTGGTGGATGCCAGTGGAAATTCGTCCTCTTGCACCGCGATTGTCAGTGTGCTGGTTATCTCAGGTCTAGTGGCCGAATGTCAGGACATCAACGTCTATCTGGATGCCAACGGTGCTGCGAGCATCACGGCCAACGATGTGAACAACGGAAGTGGTGCCGGATGCGGGGATGTCAGTCTGGCGATTGACCGTTCAACTTTCTCATGCTCTGATCTTGGTGCCAACAGCTTGACCTTGACCGTTACGGATGAGTTCGGTGAAGCTGCAACCTGCATTTCCACAGTGACTGTTCTTGATACCATCTCTCCTGTATTCACGTCCTGCCCAGCAGACCAGACCGTGCAGGTGGCAGATGGCGTGTGTTCTGCAGTGGTCATCTGGGACAGCCCGGTGGCGGTGGACAATTGCGCTGTGACCATCACTTCCTCACATGAATCGGGGGACACATTCCCCATCGGAATCACAACAGTGACCTTGACGGCAACGGATGCCTCAGGGAATTCAGCCCTTTGCACCTTCGAGATTGAAGTGACCGGAGGCGCCCCACTCAGCGCAGAGGTGGTCGTGCTGGAACGTGCTTGTGGTCATGCCATCAGCTGTCATGGTCTTTCGGACGGTCAGGCAGAGGTGATGATCTCAGGGGGTTGCGCACCCTACTCCATTCTTTGGAGCACAGGGGTGACCACACCGCAGGTGGGCAACCTGTCGGCCGACCTTTACAATGTCACAGTGACCGATGCAAGCGGAACCTCGGTAGTGGTAGACTTCGGTCTTTCGCAACCTGAACCATTGTCACTCAGCTCTCCCGACCTTTCCAGCTACATAGGCGGTCTGAACATCTCCTGCAAGGCAGCGAATGATGGACTCATCGCCATCAGCGCTCTGGGAGGTGCCGATTGTGTGCCATACGATGCCAATTGGACCGGGCCCAACGGATTCACTTCAACAGATCTAAGCATTAACGGCCTTACTAGCGGAACCTACAGCCTTGTTCTTGAGGATGCCAACGGTTGTGAAGTGAACACAAGTATCACGCTAACAGAGCCTGACGCCCTTGGACTGGTGCTGTCAGACGTGATCAACGTCTCGTGTGCAGGGGCTGCGGACGGGTCAGCCTCGGTCAACGTTTTCGGTGGCACCGAGCCTTATACCCTCGAATTTGAGAATGGCGACCCTGTGGTTTCCCTCATCGGTCTCAGTGCCGACCTCTACACCATCACCCTAACCGATGTGAACGGCTGCGTGGCTGTTCAGACCATCACCATCACAGAACCTTCACCGCTTTCTGTGGGTGTTGAGGACGTGACGGATGCCTCGTGCTTCGGTATCTCTGACGGTGAGGCGGAACTGGAGGTCCTGGGCGGAACTTCTCCCTTCTCCGTGATCTGGGAAGGTGGACAGTCGGGCCTTCAGGTCACCGGACTGGCCTTGGGGCAGAACACGTTCACCGTAACAGATGCCAACGGTTGCACACTGGTGGATTCACTGGAAATCGGAAGCCCCTTGGAGTTGGTCATCGACACCATTGTCGTGACGGGCGTTTCCTGCCTCGGAGGTTCGGACGGCACTGCCCTGGCCACTGTTGTGGGCGGACAGGCCCCATACAACTATGCTTGGTCGCCCGCAGGTCAGGTCGGTAATCCCGGTGCCCAACTCCCCGTTGGCAACCTGCTGCTCACGGTAACAGATGACAATGGTTGCTATGTGACACAACCGTTCATTGTGACACAGCCTCCGGGGCTTTCCATCTCCGCCTCTGCCGACACGAGCATCTGCGCAGGCAGTCCGGTGGTGGTGAGTGCCTTGGCCAGCGGAGGTGCGAACGGATTCATCTATTCTTGGAACAACGGCCTGGGCAACGGAGCACAGCATCTGGTGAATCCTACCACACCGACCTCCTACATCGTGACTGCCACGGATGCCAATGGATGCAGCATCAGCGAAACGGTGAACATTGCCATCAATCCATCACCTCAGGCTGCATTTACTGCCTCTGTGATAGACCCCTGCGTACTTCCCTTTCAGTTCACCACTACCAATAACAGCGCAGGAGCAACCAACTACCTATGGTATCAAGGCACCACCATTATTGAGGAGAACACACCTGTGGTCTCCTACGACTCTCCAGGCATGTACACGTTGGCCTTGGTGGCCGTCTCTGAGAACGGATGCACCGATTCTGTGACCACCGTGCTTCAGGTGCAGGCACCGCCCGTGGCCAATTTCATCATCAGCGATCAGGAAGGATGTCTGCCTGTGGGCACCGTTTTCACCAGCACAAGCACTGGTGGACAGACCTACAGTTGGAATTTCGGTGACGGACAGACCGGTAGCGGGGCATCGGCAGGCCACTCCTACTTCTTGGTCGGCAGCTATGACGTGACCCTCACTGTCACTTCATCGCTCGGGTGCGTATCCACGTTCTCTGTGGACGATGCTGTGACCGTTCATCCTATTCCTACAGCCGATTTCTCAATCCTGGACCTTGGCACCGGTGTAGGTGGCAACTACCAGTTCGTGAACAGCAGCACCGGAGGGACGAGCTATGCGTGGCAGTTCGGTGAAGGAGGGTTCTCGGATGAGGTGAGCCCCATTTACATTTACGATGCCAACGGTGGCTTCGATGTGACGCTCACGGTCATCAACGAGTTCGGGTGTGTGGACACGGCACGTTCTTCTTTGTCGGTCGAGTTGGCCCGTGGCCTGTTCGTTCCGAACGCGATGGTCATCGGCAACACGGAAGGAGCAGGGGTGTTCCGCCCCACGGGTGTAGGACTGATGGAATACCGTGCGCTGATCTTCGACAAGTGGGGCAATCAGCTTTGGGAATCGACCGAACTTGTCGGAGGTTCACCTGCGGGCGAATGGGACGGCCGGTACCGCGGAGAGCTCGTTCCTCAAGGGGCATACGTTTGGTATGTGGAGGCACGATTCCAGGATGGGACGGTCTGGGACGGCATGGAAGGTCCAGATGGTGCACTTAGGCAGAGCGGTTCCATCACAGTGATGTACTGATCAGACACACTTAACGGCAAAGGCCCCGTGAGCGAAGATGCTCACGGGGCCTTTCGTTCTTTTGGACAGACATCACCGTTACAACAGACGCAGATAGGCCCGTTTGTCGATGGCCGTGGCCGCGAGGATACCGCTGGTCATGCCCGAGATGACACCCAGCGTGGCCACATCCACACCGCCCATGTAGAAGTTCTTGATGGGTGTGCGCACGCGCAGCTCCTCACAGGTGAAACGCTTGGGCGATGCCTCCAGTCCATAGATGGCCCCTTGACTGGCCCGGGCATAATGCTGCGCGGTGAGCGGGGTCGAAAGTTCGCTGAACTCCAAGTGCTTCATAATCTCCGGAATGCGCAGATGCAACTCTGCCAGCATTCGCTCCTCGATGTTCTTCTTCAGTGCCTCATAGTCCGGCTCGCGGTCTCCGAACTGCGTGTGCTGCCACTTCGCGAATTCCTTCCAGTCCACGAAGGTGACGCACTCGCCCGTGTGCATCATTTCCGGGCCGGGGTCGTGACTCGGGTCCTTGAGCGATGGAAAGGAAACATAGAGCAGGTGCGGCCGTTCGTTCGGATTGCCCATGTCCCAAAGCTGCGTGTCGTTGTTCTCAATGGTGTAGAGCCACATGTTGCCCGACCTTGCCCCTGCCGCCTTGATATCGCCCTTGAAGGCGAGGTTGAGACACAGATAGGGCGGTGAATCGCCCACCGAACGGATCTTCTTGGCCCAGTCGGACTGGCGATAGGTCTCCGGCACCAGACGGTTCACCGTGGTCTTTGCGCCAGCGGTAGAGACCACGTATTTGGAGTGGAACTCACGGCCATCGTCCATGCGAACACCCTTGGCGATGCCATTCTCCACAATCACCTCCTTCACGCTGGCCTTCGTCAGCACCTTGCCCCCATTCTTCAGCACGTTCGCCAACATCGACTCTGCGAACACCTTGGCCCCGCCTTGCGGATAGCGCGCCCCGTTCCAGAAGTGCGTGTGCGTGAGGGCATGCACCCCGAAACTCGATTCCTTCGGCACGCTGCCATAGTAACCCCAATGCGAGGTGAGCGCCAGCTTCAGGTCCTTGGAGAAGTTGAACGAGTCGATGACCTGTGCCGTGGTCATGGCCCAATAGTTCGGAAAGAGACCGTACCACACCTTGGCCAGCGCCTTCTCCAACCAGAGCGGCAGCGTCTGGAACAGGAAGAACGACTTGCTGACGATGTCGGCCTTGCGCACCATTTTCACATAACGTTCCAGCTTGTCGGCCTCGTCAGGGAACTGTGCCTTGAGGCTATCGATCAGCTTCTGCGAACCTTCGGGCATGTGGAAGGTGAAACCGTGCGGGAAGTAAAAACTGTCGAACGGGTCGCCCAGCGAGTTCATGGTCACCTCGTTGTTGGTGAGCCACATGAGCATCTTGTAGGGGATCTCGCCCTCGGTCATCTCGCCCATCACGTGCACGCCCACGTCCCACACATGGCCCTTGCGGCCGAACATGTGCGTGAATCCGCCCGGAACATAGTGCTGTTCCAAGAGCAGGACCTTCTTTCCAAGCTTCGAAAGCGCGGCCGCGCAGCTCATGCCGCCCATGCCGCTGCCTATCACGATCACGTCCCAATTCTCATCGGCAATCTTCGAGCTGTAATGCTCGTAAACGCGCTTGCCGTTGCGCATCGGGATGGCTGACATTGACCGGTGGGTTCGTTCGGGCGGCAATGTTAACGAAACTTACCCCCAGATTCAGCCCATGAACAAATCAAGCCGCAACAGCCAGATGCTCGGGACACTGCTCCGGCAGCTTGCCCAACTGCACGAGGACAACGGCTATCTGAAGAAGATGATCGACATCATGGCGGCCCGCTGAGGGGGACGGTGGGCAGGCAGATGGTAGCGATTCGCAGCCATCCCCTTCCAGACATTCGGCACTCAGTCATAGAGAACACGTTACGGGCCTTCGTGCCATCAATCGATTAAACATTGGCAAAAGCAAAAGTGCTCCCCATCCAAGCAAGACCACCGACCGTACTGCCGTTTTCCTCGGAAATACGTAGAAATTGCCTTCTCTATTGCTGCGACTTCTTATAGAAAACAGACTTACCTAACCTCTTTGCGCTCATCTGGCTTAAATATGTACCATTCTTCACCTGCCATAAGGGTCTCTAGATTACCAGCCTTAATTCCTCCATTAACATTGAAATGTAAGTTGATTCTATCCCTGTGAGAATCTCTTGTTTTTCTGTAATTTGGAAAACTACTTAAATGGAGTGTAGGATATTTTCCATTGAAAAAAAACCAATTTCCTGCATTCTCAATTTCAACATTGTTTGGCAGCCAATAATAGTCATAGGTCCCATCAGCTTTCAATACAAGGCGTTCTGTTTTTTTTCCATAGTCGCAGCTGTATGAACCTACAAAATACGTGCTGTCGATTTGTGTGAAATCAAGGCGTTTTCCTGGTTTACATTCACCCAACATGAGAATCAGGGTTGTTGTAGCTATTAAAGAGAGCAGTATCCGTATCATGTGGCGTGGCGATAGTGATTCAACACAAGGACTTGTCGACTTTTTCCCTTCGCGTGAAGCGGCCTGCAACATCTCAGGCCGCCACCGCCAGATGCTCGGGATACTGCTCCCGCAGTTTGTTCACCCGTGGGTTCATCACCGCGAACCACAGGGGCGGCACCAGTGACAGCATGATCATGCCCGGATAGCCCGTGGGCATCTGCGGTGAATCATCGAAATGACGAAGAATCTGGTATGGACGGCTGGCCATGTAGTGATGGTCGCTGTGGCGCGAGAGCTCGAACAGCAGCAATCGGCCCAAAGGATGGTTCGAGTTCCAACTGTGGATGGGTAGCACCCGCTGGTAGCCGCCCTTGTCCGAGGCATGGCGCACAAGTCCGTAATGCTCAATGTAGTTCACCGTCTCCAGCAGCAGGAAACCGATGGTGGAGGCCGCCAGCACCGCCAGCATCACCGTCACGTTGAACACCGCTGCCACCAGCGCGAGGAACCCGATCTGCACCAAGGCATAGAAGATCATCTCGTTGCTCCAATGGTACCAGGGTTTCCCAGCCTTCGCCAATCGGCCCAGTTCAATCTTCCATGCCGAGATATAGCCCATGATGACGGAGCGGAACCAGAAGGTATAAACAATCTCGCCCTGTCGCGATGTGGCGGGGTCATCGGCCGTGCTCACGTTCTTGTGGTGGCCGCGGTTGTGCTCGATGAAGAAGTGCATGTACTGCGCGGTGAGCAGCAGCGCCTTGGCCATCCACTGCTCATACCACTTGTGGCGATGGCCCAGTTCGTGCGCCACATTGATGCCGAATGCAGCGCAGCCTATGCCCATCGATACGACCATCCCCGTGTATTCCCACCACGCCAGCCCGGGCGTCTGTATCGAGAACATGAATGCGATGAACATGGCCCATTGCAGCGGCACGATGCTATAGACCATCCAGTCATACACACGGCTGTTCTTCGCCACATCCTCCTCGGCCTTGGTCATGTTCTCGGTACTGCCCTTGGTGAGCAGTTCCACAATGGGAACGAACACATAGGCGTAGATGGGCACGGCCCACGTCCACGCACCGAACTTGTAAAAGCCCATGAAACCCACCACAGGCACGGTATAAACGAAGAGGTACTGAAGCATCCGGAAGTTCATCGCCATCAGATTTTGGGGATTAGACAAGGCGAATGTAGGAATGTTTTCTGGAAGTAAACTATAATGGATGTAAAAGTTTACCCTACCTTTGACGGATGGACATGCTTTAGCCACGGAAACACGGAACGACACGGAATTTTTTTGAGTGTTAGATTCGTGAAATTCCGTGCCTCCGTGGTCAAGTCATGTAACAATACAGTTGACACAACATGGGAAGGCAATCATTGGTGAAAGCGCGGATCCGCGACCCTAAGAAGCGGGAGGCGTGGGCGCGGCAGCTTTTCCCGCTGTTGATGACCCGTGGAATTCAGGGCGTTTCGATGGATGAATTGGCAGCTGCGCTGGGAAAGTCCAAAGCCACGGTCTATAAGCACTTCGAGTCGCAGGAGGACATCATCGCCATGGCGATAGCGCAGAAACTGGACGACCTTCGGCATTTCCAACCCATCCTGGAAGATGCTGGCAAGAGCTATCAGGACCGCTATGTGCTGGCCGTGGCATCCATATCGCGCCATCTGGGCGATGTGAGCAACCTCTTCCTGTCCGACCTCAAGCAGGTGTATCCAAACCTGTGGGAACTCATCAATGGGTTCAAGCAGCTTGCGCTTTCCGTGCTGAAGAAGTTCTACGAGGACGGCATCCGTGCGGGCGTGTTCAACGATATCGACACCGACATCATGGTGCTGAGCGATGAACTGTTCTTCGATGCCCTCACCAATCCCGAATACCTCACGGCCAAAGGCATCAACCTGAAAGAGGCTTTCGAGAGCTATTTCAGAATGCGGTTCGATGGCATTCTGAGGCGGGACTAAACCTTCACGGATTCAACCGAACCACCTTCCAATCGTGGGACTGGCGCAGAAAGACCACACGGTCGTGCAACCGGTTGGGACGGCCCTGCCAGAATTCGATGCGTTCGGGCCGCACGGCATATCCGCCCCAATGCGGTGGACGGGGAATGTCCACCCCTTCAAAACGTTGCAGAATATCGGCCTTGCGGGCCTCCAGCACCTCACGGCTCTCCACCTCTCGGCTCTGCTCGCTCATCCAGGCACTCACCTGACTTTCGCGCGGGCGTGAGGCCCAGTAGGCATCGCTCCGTTCCTCGGAAACTCTCTCAACCGTTCCTTCTATGCGCACCTGTCGCTCCAGCTCGCCCCAATGGAAATTGAGGGCTGCGTATGGATTCAAGGCGATGTCTGCTGCCTTGTGGCTGTCATAGTTGGTGTAGAAGATGAAGGCCCCTTCTGCCACATCGCGCAGATAGACGATGCGCGATGAGGGCCAATTATCACGCCCCACGGTGGAGACGCACATGGCATAAGGGTCGAGGATCTGGCTATTCACGGCCTCCTCCATCCAGACTGCGAACTGAACGAACGGGTCTCTATCGATGGAGCCCTCGGTGAGTGGTCGGTTGGCAAATTCCCTGCGTACGGTGTTGATGTAGTTGCGCACCTCCTCCAAACTCATGACCGTGTTGTTTTTCCCAAAGGTAGCAACCTTCCAAAACGACAGAAGGCCGACCCCCTTGCGGAGACCGGCCTTCACCCGTCAACTTATGATCACTCCACGGTCACGGTCTTGGTGACCACCTTCTCGTTGATGAAGTAGAAGGTCTTGCCACCATACACCTCAGAATCAATGTTGTAGGCGGCCACTTGGATGATGTTGCCCGCACCAGTTTGGAGGTCACTCAATTCGCTTGCAGTGAACGTGCGTGAGTTCACAGCCCCAGTGGTGGAGAACTGCTTGCTGCCCACTACCCAGATCACAGAGTCAGTGTTGCTCATGGCTCCTTCAAAGGTCACGGTGTAACCGTTGGCACGGGTAACCACATCTGGGCTACTGATTGCAGAGATTCCTGGGAAACCGCGGTCGGCCGTATGAGAGAATGCTGGAATGTCGCCCGCACCGGTCACGTCCCAATTGGCGTTGCCTGAGAAATCAAGACCTGTGGCACTCGTCTGGCTGTAGGTGCTGTATGTGCCATTGTCAAAACGGCTGAGCGCCTCATCCTCGCAGGTCACTGTGCCGCCATCGATGTAGGTGCTATAATCCGTACCATTGAAGAACACGGCCACACCGATACCATATTCAATCTCCTGCGGTGGAACACCGAAGCCTGGATCGATGACAGTAATGGTCTTGGCGGCCACGAACGTACCATGACCATCATTGATCTGGGGCGTGGGTGTACCTCCTGATGTGTTAGGCGTGGCTTCCTCTGTCTCACATGAGTTCAGGGAAACAGCTACGACTGTTGCAATTGCGGCCAAACGGCCAAATCGGAAATAGTTCTTCAGTTTGTTCATGAGGAGTGCTTTTAGGTGATGGGGCAAATGTTGGACATCTTGCGACATTAGCCATACGTTGATGCACGTAATCCGCAAAAAACAAGGGGCATCTCAGAATTCGGTGAGCACCCACTCCCCTTCGCGGTGCACCTCCTTGCCAAGTTCATCCGTGAATGTGCAGGTCGGCCAGTGGTCCAGTCGGTAATCGATTGCGAAGGCCGTACCTGTATAACGGTTAATCAGATAGCGCTCTGTGGCAAGGTCGCGCGCATTCTGCACACCGATATCCTCCAACCCCACACCATAGACCTCACTGACCTTATCATACCACGGCAGCATGAACTCCGGACTATGGATGATCGCATGGAAATGGATCGGCATTGGCCGCTGCGCCTGACAGGAGAATCCCATGTTGTCGGGCGAAACGAGGAACACGGCCTCTTTGGAGGTGTGCTGTCGAATCCAGATATGCATCCGCTCGAGATCGGTGAGTCTCCGGTTGCCTACCATGTACTTCCCGTCAAATCGCTCCGGTAGCCAAGCTGAATTGGTGATGAGCATCAGAAGGGCCAAAGCGATCATCGCTGAGAACACCGCAATACCTTGACTTCTTGTCCAGTCCAATGGCAGCAGGGACTGCATCACCATGCCCACGGCCCCGGCCACCATCATAGCACTTAACCCAGCGACCCAGATGCTGGTCTTGAACCACTGCAGCTTGCCCAAGGGATGGAAGCCGAAGACTTCCAAAGCAACAGCATACACCATCATCCCCAGAAGAACGGCCACGGTAAGCACAGGGTAAAGCCCCCTATCACTCGGCCTAAGAAACAGATAGGATACCCCGCCAAGCATCAGCAGAAGTCCGAACTTGACATAATGCGTCCACGGGAACAGGCTCGGCAGGTAGTGATGATAGTTACGGAACCGATAGAGCACATCGTAATACAGCTCTGCATCGTAGTCGGCCTGAGGCCCGAACTGCTGACCGAAGGTGGGAACCAGAACGAAAAGGGCCGGCACCAGATAGGCGGTCCAGAAGGTTAGCTCACCTTGCCACCTGCGATCCAAGGCCACGAATGGCAGCACGACCGTCAACACGAGCATGAGCTGCAGCCCCACGAGCACCTGAAACAGCGAGGCCACACCGAGCAGCAGGCCCGCCCAAGCCCACCTGCGCCTCAGGAACCCGAGCAGCGCCACACTCGCCAATGCCTTGGCCAATGTGCTGGAAATGAGTGTGCCATACATGATATGGTTCCCGCCCACCGTGAACCCGTAGAAGACGAGTAGCACGAACACGGGTGCCAACAACGCGGCCCATCTCTCCCTGAACACCTGCCACGCCATCTGCTGGAACGCCCATGCCATCAAGGTGATGCAGCAGAGCGTGAGCAGGAACGCACCCCATTCCAGCCCTATGGTTCGCTCAAGAAATAGGGCCAGTTGGACGTAATAGTGCCTTACGGTGAACTGTCCGTTGGCCTGTGGCACGAAATAATCGCCCTGATACAATTCAGGGTCCAGCAACTGATAGACCTGTGGCAGATGCTCGGCCTGATCGCCCGTGTTGAACGCATAACCCCTTATGAACAGGAACACGCATGCCACGGCCAAGGCATAGAGCCAGCCCTTCAAAGCATTGCCATCCATCGTTTTCGGCATAGGTCAAATGTAGGATGCGTCATGCTGAGGCTACCTTCTTCAAGGTAAACTCATCCACCGATGGAAGCGCATGGGCCAACTTTGGTCAACTTTGTGAACCACAAGCAACACCCCACGTGCCAAGCAAGCGCATACTTCTGGTCGAGGACGAGGAAAGCCTTCAGGACATCATACGCCTGAACCTTGAGCTCGAGGGCTATGAGGTGGTGGCCGTGGCCAACGGACGGCTTGCCCTGCAGGAATTCGGCCAACAGCGCTTCGACCTGGTCATTCTCGATGTGATGTTGCCCGAGGTGGACGGATTCACCATCTGCCAGACCATCCGGTTGGAGAACACCCGCGTTCCCATCCTCTTCCTCACCGCCAAAAGTGCCGTGGAAGACCGCGTGTTCGGCCTCAAGGTGGGAGGCGATGACTATCTGGTGAAGCCCTTCGACCTGCGCGAGTTCCTGTTGCGGGTACAGGCGCTGCTCAAACGCGGTGCCGTGGAGCCCCGGCCCGATCTCGAGACCTTCCGTTTCGGGGCCTGTTCCATCGACTTCAAGGCCTTCACCATCATCGACCGCAAGGGACAGCAGCAACGCCTCTCCCAGAAGGAGATGGCCCTGCTCCGCCTCTTTGTGGAGCGCAGGAACGAGGTGCTCTCCCGCGACCTCATCCTTGAACAGGTCTGGGGCTACGACAGTTTTCCCAGCCCGCGGACCATTGACAACTTCATCCTCGTGTTCCGCAAGCATTTTGAGGAGAACCCTGCCGACCCACGGCATTTCATCGGGGTCAGGGGCGTTGGCTATCGGTTCGTGGCATAAAAAAAGGAGTGAGGACCGCAATCCCCACTCCTTTCTCCTGTTAGCCCGTGTTTACTTGCCCACCACGATGCGGTCGCTCAACTGCGCAGACCCGTTGGACAGTGTGTAGATGTACACCCCATCGCTGAGCGAAGAGCCATCGAACAGGATGCGGTTCTCACCGGCACCGGCCTTTATCTCCATCGCTGCCACTTTCCTGCCCGCGAGATCACGCACCTCGAAGGCATAGTTCCCTGCCTGACGGCTTTGGAAACTGATGGTGGTGTTCTGGTTGAACGGGTTGGGCACGGCACCGCCCAGTGCGAAACCATTGGCGGCCAATTGCTCCTCGATGCCCACTCCGGGACCCGTGACCGTCCATGAACCATTGCCTGTGGCACCCACCGCATCCGTTACAACAATACTGTATGTGCCGGGGGCGAGGTTGAAACGGTCTTCAGTGGTAGGTCCATCGGCCCATGCGTGGGTATAAGGCGGAGTACCACCGCTCACGCTCACATCGATGTAGCCGTTCGGAACGATACCGCTTGTGGAATTCTGCACGGTGCCCGTAACGATCAGCGCATTGGCCGTGGTGTCGGGGAAGCAGTTCACGAACGTCAGAGGCTTGGGCGCACCGAAAGCAGAGCAATTGTCGCTCACCACAGGGAAGCCGCTGGGCAGTGGTGGCAGGTAGAAGTCGTAGGAGACCGTGCCTCCATTGGCCGCAGCGGTGAGGGTCACGCCTTGGATGAGATAGGTCTCATCCTCATCGATCAGCTCGCAGGTGTCGGCATAGTTGATTACGAGGAAGTCGGGAACGGTCATGGTCAGGTCCGTGGTGCCCGTGTTGGTGATGGACACGCTCCAAAGCCCATTGGGGTCGCCAGCATAGAGACTGGTGAGGTTGATGCAGGGCAGTCCGCCCGCGAAATCGATCAGCTGCTGAGTGATAGGCAGGCCGAAGGCGATGGCATCGTTGGCGTTGAGCTGCGAACCGTCAGGGAAGGTGAACACCATCGGGAAGAGCGCCCAGTTGTCATCGGCCGCTGAGAGCAGCGGGCAGATCTCCGCACGGGGACGGCAGCCCACCAATGTATCGTACGTGAGCGGGGTCACCTCAGGGTTCTCGATCACGAACGGAGTCACCCAGTAGTTGCCAGTGAGGGTACTGTCCTCCAGGGTGTTGCAGATACGGGTGAACTCGGCAGTGGGGCCCAAGTTGGAGATGCCGAGCACGTAACCTGCATCGTTGGCCGCGGCCACCTCCTCAGCGTTCGTCACCGGGCCGAAAGCCTGTGGCGTGATGGCCCAAGCGATGGTAGAGAACGGATTGTAGGTGAAGCCCGAGGCAGTGAGGTCCACGGTCTGGCCGCAGCATACGGTGTCCACCGCGAAAGCATCCACTTGACCCGGCAGGCAGAGGTAGAAAGGCAGGGAAGTGCCCGTGCAACCACCTGCATTGGTGAACGTCACGGTGAATGGGCCACTGGAGGTGAGATTCCCCAAGGTATTGCCAGTCGCACCCTCGATCAGCACACCATCCTCAAACCACGTCACATCATACCCTGTGGTGTTGTTGGTCACCACCAGTTCGCTGGTGAGGCTGTTGTAGCCCAACACCGGCTGGTTCGGGAATGGGAGCACCTGCACCAGGAAGGAGTCGGTCTGATTCTGACAGAAGTAGGTGGTGTCCACCACCCTCAGGGTGTAGTAGTCGGTCAAGCTCACCCAGATGGCCACGGAATCCGACAGGAAGGAAGTGCTTTGGAACCACTGGTACTGATAAGGACCGGCAGGACCCTGTACCAGAATGGAATCACCTGTACACACGGCAGGGCCGGGAGTGAAGGTCACGGCTGGAACGGGTGGGATCGCATAGACCGACACCGTATCCTGTGTGTCATAGACCGTATCCTCCACCAAGGCGATGGTGAAGGTGCCGAAACCCTCCTGATTGCCATTCACGAACGAACTGAAGTTGAAGGTGCCCGGGGCAGTGGCGTTGTGCGACACGATGCCCAGATTGTCATCCTGCGAGGTGCCGTCCGCATCGAAGAACTGCAGCGTGAACACCTGATTCTCCAGCACCAGGTTCAGGTTGTTCCACGCAAAGTCAAGCGTATTGCTGCCTTCAGAAGAGGTGGATGTCTGATTGCCGTTGGTGAAAGTGAAGTAAGGGTCGGGAGCGCCCTGACACACCCCGAAGAGCGAGGCTTCTTCGATATCTCCACACCAGTTGGCGCCTGTGGCGGTGAAGGTCACATCGGTTACGACATAATTGTAGACCGTGGTGACCAGCGATGGGTAGTAATCGCCCGGGGTGCTGTAGTTCTGGAGCGGAGGGTTCTGCAGATTGCTCGTGTTGCCATTGCCGAAATCCCATTCCCATGTGGTGGGCTGCAGCGGGCCGAAGTCGAACAGGGCGCTGTAGTCCACATCCATCGGGCCGCAGTTGCTGGGAGGGTTGTAGCTGAAGCAGCAGTTTCCGCCCGGAGCAGGATCGATGGTGAGCGGGATGCTGAATCCGCTGGGCTGGTTGATGATGCCCAGAGGGGTGTTCACGTTGGCAATCACCGATACAAGGATGCTGTAATTGCCGGGTACCAAAGGTGTGCCGCATATCTTGACACAGCCACGCTGCGTCAATGGGTCGGTGGTGATGGTGTAGCTACAGCCCGGGCTGTTGCAGGTGAAGTCCAGACCCTGGGGCGTTCCGGTAATCTGCGTCACGGTGATGGTGTTGAGTGTCACGTCCGCTCCCGAACCCGCATCCGTGAACTCACGGGGCATGAAGAACGTGAGATCCTGATCGTAGGGCTGGCCCTGCACTCCATTCGGAAGGGTGGGCGGACACAACGTAGGCTCCACGGGGTTGATGCCCACACCGCAGTTCGCATCAATGGCGCAACCGGGGCACTGGGCCATGGCCTGCGAAAGGCTCAGAATCGTAACAAGTGCCGTTACAGCACTCCAAAGGGTCTTTGTTCGGTTCATTATCAGAGGATTGAGGTGACAAAGCTAAACTTTCAACGTTACCGCAACCGTCATGGAAAATGGACGGGCGGAAAACGGAAAACATCCCGTAGACAGGAATCACCGCTGGCAGATGCCGTTGAAATCACAGAAGGCACAGCGTTTCTCATCCTCGGTCTGCATGAAGGCAGCGTCTGGGGACAACAATTCGGTGATCACCTCCGTGATGCGCTCTCGGGCGAAATCCACGAGGGGCTGGTCGGTGAGCGGGGGTTGCTTGTCGAGTTCCACACGCAACTCCTTCTCCATATCGTTGTGGCGCACATAGAAGATGGCTGGCCGGATGTGCTCCGGTCCGTGCTTCTGCGCATACATCAGCCCGTACATCAGCAGTTGGAAGAAATGGTCCATGCCTTCCTTCCCTTGGAAATCCTCCTCTGAGGAGACCTTGGTGGCCTTCGACTTGCCGCCTGTCTTGTAGTCGATGATGCGGACGGTGCCATCGCTCAGGCGGTCGATGCGGTCGGCAAAGCCCTTGATGTTGACCGTGCGGCCTTCGATGTCAACCGTACCCGTGAGCGGCTCCTCCAGTTTCACGATGGTGATGGCCTGACCCGTTCTCAGGGTGGCCAGGTCGGCATGGATGACGCGGTTCACATAGGTGAGCCCCACCTCGAACGCGAGGAGGTTGCGGCCCTCGGGCGTCTCATCGAGCGAGAGCTGTTCGCGGAACTGAGCCTCCAAGAGCGGTTTCACCTTGGGCAGCATGGCATGGAGGTCATCCTCGGAAACGACCTTTCCCTCCAGTTCCTTGTAAAGCAGTTCCAATGTGCCGTGCACCGCACTGCCGAAGGTGTCGTGGGCAATGTGCTCCGTAAGCTCGTTCTGCTCGTGGAATCCGGCCACATAGCTGAAGTAGAATTGCAGCCCGCAGTTGCGAAAGCGGTTGAGCGCGCTGGGCGAGAATCCCTTCTCGGCCAGTTGCAGCAGCTTCTCCTGCTCAGTCACTCCTTTATCAATGATGATAGTGGGGCGGAATTCCTTCACCTCCACCTTCTGGTTCACCTCAAACTCACGGATGGTGATGTTGTCGCCCTTCTCCAACCGCAGCTGGTGCACATAGCGGCTCACCTCGCCCTTGCCCATGGCATCGGTGTCGCTGTCGTAAATGAGAGTGACGCGCTGGGCGCGATGCAAGAGGCGATAGAAGTGATAGGCGGTGACCGCATCGCGCTCGTTCTGCCGCGCCAGGCCATATCCGCCACGGATGTCATAGGTGAGGTAGCTGTTCGATACGCTGCCCGATGGCAAGTTGCCCTCGTTGACCCCCAATAGGATGACCTCTTGGAAGTCGAGGTTCCTTGTTTCCAACATGCCCATGATCTGAAGGCCCGAGAGCGGTTCGCCCCGGAAATCGAGCTGCACGGCCCGCACCAATTGCCGCCAGAAGATGTGCAGGGTCTTGAGGTCCTTTATCTGCGGCTGCGCGATGAGCAGGTCGGTGAGGCGGGTGACCACCTTGCCGAGGCGATGCAGGAATTCCAGCTCCAGGGCGAGGGTCGGATTGTCCTTCTGCGCGTGGCGGATGGTGGCGATGAGGCTGTCCAACGCTGCGAGGAAGCCTGCGGGGGTGGCATCCATGCTGCGGAAGACGATGCGTTCAATCTCGCTGTCGGCCACGAGGTCGTTGGGGGCGATGCTCACCTTGCGGGCGGCCGTGAGGCGTTTGAGCATCAGGTGGGCCTCCTTGTCGGTGATGGCGAGGAAGAATGTGTCGGTGAAGAGGGCGGCCAGATCGCGGTGGTAGAGGCGGCCTGCGTGGTCGGCACTGTTCTGCCAAAGGGTGAAGAGCTTGCGGATGAAGACCGCGCTCTGCGAGAACTGCAACCCATAGCCCATGGTGATGTTGACGCCCTTCAGCCCTTCGGGGAGGGCGTGGAGCAGGGGCATGAGGAGCTGCTCATCGTTCAGCACGATGGCCGTGCGCTGAAAGTCGGTGTCGGGATTGTCCTCCAGCCGCTTGGCGATGAGGCTGGCGGCCACCTTGGCCTGGCTCACCTTGCGCTGCACAGCGATGATGTCGAGCTGCTTGGGGGTGTCATGCAGCCACGGGCGGTTGAACTCCCATTCCTGCTCCAGTTTGAGGATGCTCTCCTTGCCGATGTACCTGCGCATGTAGTGCCCGGCCTCGTGCATGGGGTCGTTCACGTAGTGGGGGTCCATGTCCCAGAGCATGACCCCTCTCCCGCTCTCCTGCCACGCTTGCAGAATGGTCTCCTCGCTGGCGGTGAGGGCGTTGAACCCCGCGAAGACGACCTGTTTCCACGTGCTGCTGGCCATGTCCTTCTCCACGGCCTCGGCCACCTTGCGGAAGGCGAGGCCCTGGTAGCCCTCGTTGCGCGAGAGGAGGTCCTTGGTCAGTTCGGTGTAGAAGGTGGCGAACTGGCGGACGAAGTCGAGGTGGCGTTTCTGGAAGTCGGTGGGCGGGGTGCCATCGGGGTTCCAACGGGCGATACGCTCCACGGAATGGAGGTCGTGGAAGACGGCCGGGGCATCGAGGAGGTTGAGGTCTATCTCGTTGATGTCGGCAAGGAAGGACGGGGCCCAGGCCGCGAACCGGTCGATGGGCTGGGGGTCATCGGCCACGCGCTGGTAGACCTCGAAGAAGCGGAAGAGGAGCGTGGTACGGTCGAGGGTGGTGAGGCCGCTGCGCTCGGTGATGAAATCCTCGATGGAATGGACGGTGGGGGCCCAGATGGCGCGGTCGGTACACTCGCCCAACGCCTTGCGGAAGAAGACGCCCGACCGCCTGCCGGGCAGCACCACGCATACTCCGCTGAGGTCGTTGCCGTGCTGGGCCAACAGGCGGGTGGCGAGGTCGTGGAGGAAGGTCTGCATGGGGGGAAAGATAGGGGGATTGAGGATTGGCGATTACTGCGTGCCGCAGTGAGCTCCCTTCGGTCGGTTGATGATTGCTGATTGCTGAATGTCGATTGAAGAGCGGAGCTCGATTGGACGGGAGAAAATGGAAAATGGAAAATCGTGGGGGACGGGAGGGGGCTATTTGAAAGGCTGTGGGACGGGCTTGCGAAATCTGGTGGGCTCCAACCCACCGAATAGAACGAACGAGGGAAAGACCCTTACTCGGGCGGGAAGACCCTCGTGCCAGCGAGGAGAGGTGGAATTGTTTTTCTTTACTGCTCTATTGGAAAAGTATCCCCTAAAAACCACTGAACATGGCATATAACAGCCCCGAAGAGAAGCAGGACGGTGAGAAACTGGCCAAGAAACTGGAAGAGTTGCTGGCCTTGGCCCGCGACCCTGTTCTGATGCAGCAGATACAGAAGAGTGTGGACGACATGGGCGACTTCGTGAAGGCGATGCACGAAAAGGCGCACTATGAAAAATTGGAAGCGCATGAGATCGAGGCGCTGGCCAAAGTGGAGCAACAGATGCCCATTCTGCTAAGGTTCTTGCAGGACCTCCAATTGGCACTGGGGAACCAGCTGCGGCTGAAGTCCGAAAGCAACTACTACCATGTGAAGCGCCTGGCGGAGCAGGGCGATGCGAAAGCGAAAGAGGTGTATGAGGCCCTCCGGCCCCTGTACCTTGATATGCTGAAGGATTCGATAGATAAGACGGGGTTGAACTGACCGGGGGAAAAGACCCTTGAGCCTGCGGAGGTATGTTTGAAAGGTGGGCTCCAGACCACCCAATAGAACGAACGAGGGAAAGACCCTCGCTCGGGCGGGGAACCATTGCGCTAAGCCCCTCGCAACCCATCTCGATAAACCGCGTGAAAAACGCGGCACTCGATGTGACCACGCAGTGAGCTCCCTTCGACAGGCTCAGGGCAGGCTCCTTCGATAAACTCAGGACAGGCACCCACTGAATAGAACGAGGGAAAGACCCTTACCCGGGCGGGGAAAATAGAAAATGGAAAATCGTGGGGGACGGGAAGAGGCTATTTGAAAGGCTGCGGGACGGGCTTGCGAAGTCTGGTGGACAGGCGCCCACCCAATAGAACGACAGAGGGAAAGACCCGCGCTCGGGCGGGGACCCGCTGTGTGTTGCGCGTTTTAAGGTGCGCGTGCACGTACATTGCGGGAAATGAAGATTTCCTACCCACCACCCTCTCCCCATGCACTCTCGGTGGAGGGGGTGCTGCTGGCCTTGCAATCGGATGGGGAAGCCGGACTGGCCAGCACAGAGGCCGATGCACGGATCCAGGAATTCGGCCCGAACCGCTACGAGGCCCAGAAGCAGAAGAGCCTATGGCTGATGATGCTGCTGCAATTCAAGAGCCCCATCGTCTATCTGCTGCTTGTGGCCGTGGCGGTGACGTTGTTCTTCCAGAACTACATGGAGTCGGTGGCCATCATGGTGGTGATCGTGGTGAATGCCATCATCGGTTTCCTCATGGAACTGCAGGCCCGCAACTCCATGAATGCGCTGAAGGAGATGGATGTGAACCTTTCGAGGGTGGTGCGCGATGGGCAGATGACGGAAATACCATCGGAGCAGATCGTTCCGGGAGACCTCATTGTGCTGGAGGCCGGTGATGTGATTCCCGGAGATGGACGCCTGATAGCCTCCAACCAACTGCAATGCGATGAGTCGTCCCTGACCGGAGAGTCGCTCCCCACCGATAAGCGCATCGATTCACTGCCAAAGGACACCGCACTGGGCGATCAGCTGAACATGGTGTTCAAAGGCACATCGGTCACCAACGGCAATGGCCGGGCGGTGATCACCGCTACGGCCCTGCATACGCAACTGGGCACCATCACTTCGCTGGTGGAGACCGCTGAGGGGAAGAAGACCCCGCTCGACAGGAAGATAGCCGTGCTGAGCAGGAAGCTCATCTGGATCACACTGGGCATGACCGTGCTCTTCGCCATCACCGGGTTCATTCAGGGCAAGGACTGGGCCCTCATCCTGGAGACCTCCATCGCCTTGGCGGTGGCCGCTTTCCCGGAGGGGCTTCCCATCGTGGCCACCGTGGCCCTGGCCTATGGCATGCTGCTGATGGCCAAGCGCAATGCCATCGTGAAGCGGCTGTCGGCCGTGGAGACACTGGGCAGCACCAATGTCATTCTCACCGACAAGACCGGCACCCTCACCGAGAACAGGATCATTGTGGATGTGCTGTCGTTCCCAGAGGAGGATGTGAAAGTGGCGATCACCGACAAGGGCCTCACCTTTCCGCAGGGGAACATGGAAAAGAGCGGGGAGGCGATGCAGCAACTGATCCTCATCGGGGCGCTGTGCAACAATGCCTCGCTGAAGGAGGACGATGGCCCTGCCGCCTGGATGGGCGACCCCATAGAGGTGGCGCTGGTCGAGCTGGCCATGGCATCGGGGCTCACCCTGCCCGCTTTGCGGTCGCAGTATGAACGCACAGCCGAGATCCCCTTCAATTCGGACGCCAAGGTCATGGGCACGGTGCACAGCAGCCCCACCGGGACGCTGGTGGCGGCCAAAGGCTCGGTGGAGCACCTGTTGGAGAAATGCAGCAGGACCCGGACCGGCACCACCATCAAGGACCTGACCGATCCGGACCGGAAGAACATCCTTGCCGCATCCGAGCGCATGGCGGCCGATGGGCTGCGTGTGCTGGCATTCGCTTTCAGGGAAGATGCCCCTGCGGACACGGCCGACCCCCTGCAATCCCTGGTGCATGTGGGCATGGTGGGCTTTCTGGACCCTCCCCGCACGGACATCCGCGAAGCGATGCTCACGTGCAGAAAGGCCGGTATCCGCATCGTGATGATCACGGGCGACCATCCGCTCACCGCCCTCAACATTGCCAGAAAGGTGGGACTGGTGGACGAGGACGAGCAGAACGTCATCACCGGAGCGGACATCCCGGCCATGGCATCGCTGTCGGTGGAGGACAATAGAAGGCTGCTCGCCACCTCGGTCTTCGCCCGCACCACGCCCAAGCAGAAACTGGAGATCGTGGCCCTCTTCCAGAAGGCCGGCAACATCGTGGCCATGACGGGCGATGGCATCAATGACGCCCCTGCCCTCCAGAAGGCCGACATCGGCATCGCCATGGGCATACGCGGCACACAGGTGGCGAAGGAAACGGCCAGCATCGTGCTGAAGGACGATTCGTTCGTGTCCATTGCCAAGGCCGTGGCGCACGGAAGGGAGATCTTTCAGAACATCCAGAAGTTTGTGATCTACCTCGTCTCGTGCAACCTGAGCGAGATCTTCATTGTCACCTCCCTGGGTTTCATTGCCCCGGCCTCCACCCTGCTGCCGTTGCAGATCCTGTTCCTCAACATGGTGACCGATGTGTTCCCGGCCTTGGCGCTCGGTCTGGGCAAAGGCGACAGGTCTGTGATGAACCGGCCTCCGCGCGACCCCGCGCTGCTCATCGTCACCAACAGGGACTGGGGCACCGTTTCCATCTATGCCACGGTCATGACCCTCTCTGTGATCGCGGCCGTGGTCTTCAGCGGCCACGTCATCTCCAACGACCCGCGCATCCTGAACAATGTGGCCTTCATCACGCTGGCATGCGCCCAGCTGTTCCATGTGTTCAACATGTCGTCCTACCACAGGAATCCGTTCGTGAACGAGATCACCCGCAACCGTTTCGTGTGGATGGCGCTGGTCATCTGCGCGCTGCTCCTGGCCGTTGTCCATGCCATTCCTGCCCTGCGGCTGGTGCTGGGGCTGGAAGTGCTGTCGTTCCGGCTTTGGGCCGTGGCCCTGGTGGCCAGTCTCCTCCCGCTGGTGCTGGTCCAGGTCTATCGCTTCGTGGCGGGGAGCCTTCGCGGACGGAAGGGATGACCTGACCGGGCGGGGAGCGCTGGGGCGGGAGAAAATGGAAAATGGAAAATCGTGGGGGACGGGCGGGGGCTATTGGAAAGGCTGCGGGAAGGGCTTGCGAACTCTGGTGGGCTCCAGCCCACCGCATAAAACGAACGAGGGAAAGAGCCTTGCTGGGCGCAGAAATTAAGAACACAGTATTTGGCATGTGATATTGGAAACTGTCACTTCTGACTTATTTCTTTCCTTCGGTCGGAAAACCCTACTCCACGCCATGCGCGCTGCTATACTCATTGCCCTCTGCCTTGCTTTCAACTTCATATCTGCCCAAGAAATCACCCCAACGGTTATTGGCAGCGCAGGTGAGCATGCCACAACGAGTGGGGCTCAGTTAAGTTGGACCATTGGGGAAGTGGCTGTAACCACCATCACGCAGGGGAATCAGACCATCACGCAAGGATTTCATCAGACAACACTGCTTGTCACAGCGTTGGATGCCCCATTGGAAGATGAACTGAGAATCTCAGTCTTTCCTAATCCTACTGCTGAAATGGTTCATGTTCAGGTATCTCCTCTCACCAGTGATCAGCACATGGTCGTAAGACTTTTTGACCTGAACGGCAGCCTTCTGGTGACCAAGGCCATCTCCGGTGCAGGGCAGTCCAACACGATTGATATGTCTCCCTTCGCCCAGGCCACCTACCTGCTGGAAGTGACGTTCCCGGACGGAAGCCGCAGGCACAGCTACCGCATTGTCCGAGCCGGAATCTGAACCCTGTACCGATACGCTCCATCTCTAATATCCACCCACATGAAAAGATTATTCCCCCTTTTGTTTTTCACTGTATGCCTGCCATCGGTTCTTGTTGCGCAGGCTCCTCAAAAGTTCAATTATCAAGGCGTGGCCCGTGATGGCTCCGGAAATGAACTTGTAAATCAGAACATAGGGCTTCAGGTTTCTCTGCTGCAGGGAGGGCAGAGCGGAACCATGGTCTATCAGGAAGCACACATGGTGCAGACCAACGCCTTCGGCCTATTCAGCATCAGAATCGGGGAGGGTGCCGTCCAGTCAGGTTCATTTGCGCTGGTGGACTGGGCGAATGGCCCCTATTACCTACAGACCGGCCTGGATGCAAATGGAGGAACCGCGTATCAGGACATGGGCAGTGCTGAGCTGGTATCTGTGCCGTTTGCCCTCTATGCTGCCACGTCTGGCAATGAGGGGCAAACAGGCCCTACAGGTGCTACAGGTGCGGAAGGAAATGACGGGGCCGATGGCGCAACCGGGCCAACCGGGCCAACTGGAGCCACAGGAAGTGACGGGGCCACGGGGCCGACAGGGCTTGACGGCCCAACAGGAAGCCCGGGACTGACGGGTGCGACAGGACTGACCGGAGCAACGGGGCCGACAGGAGCTGATGGAACCTCGGTCGCCATTCAAGGCAGTGTGGCCACCTCCGCTCAACTTCCAACGACTGGTAACAGCAATGGAGACGGCTACATCGCTCAGGACAATGGACACTTATGGGTGTGGGATGGCTCTTCTTGGGTGGATGCGGGGCAGATTCAGGGGCCTGTCGGCCCGGCAGGTGTTGCCGGGCCCACTGGAAACACCGGACTTACGGGGCCGACCGGCCCAACGGGAAATGATGGGGCTACAGGGCCAACAGGAGTTAACGGAGCAACTGGAAACACGGGACTGACAGGGGCAACGGGCCCAACAGGAGCAACAGGGAATGACGGGGCAACCGGACCAACAGGTAGCCCTGGACTGTCAGGAGCGACAGGCCCAACAGGAGCAACAGGGAATGATGGGATAGCAGGGCCGACAGGACTCAGTGGAGCAACAGGGCCAACTGGCGCTGATGGAACATCAGTCTCCATACAGGGAAGCGTGACCACTTCCGCTCAGCTTCCAACTACAGGTAACAATAATGGAGATGGTTATATCACTCAGGACGATGGACATCTATGGGTGTGGGACGGCTCTTCATGGGTCGATGCGGGGCAGATTCAGGGGCCTGTCGGCCCAACAGGTGTTGCGGGACCCACTGGAAACACAGGATTGACGGGGGCAACAGGACCTACCGGGCCGACAGGTGTTGCGGGACCCACTGGCAACACAGGACTGACGGGGGCAACAGGGACGACAGGCGTTACAGGACCAACTGGAAGCAACGGGCTGACAGGACCTGTCGGGCCAACAGGTGTTGCGGGACCCACTGGCAACGCAGGACTGACGGGGGCAACAGGGACGACAGGCGTTACAGGACCTACCGGGCCAACAGGTGTTGCGGGACCCACTGGCAACACAGGACTGACGGGATCAACAGGACCTACTGGCGCAGACGGCTCCTCAAATGTTCAGGATGGTGCTACACTTGACCAGACGCTTCGCTGGGATGGCACAGAATGGATTCCATCCAGCCGCTTACTCAACAATGATCTGAATGTGGGCGTAGGTTCCATTGACATAACATCCGCACTTAATGTGAACACCTCCGACCTCAACCCTCTTACTGCTCAGGTCAACGGAATAACAAGATTCCTCGTAGGCAATAACGGTTATGCGGGCATTGTCAACAACAGTGTAAGCTTCACGCCTCTGGCTCCTTTGCACATACGCACACCTGCAGAAATCGCAGGCGGCACCATGATTAACCTGCAACGCAACATTACCACTACGGGCACCAGAAATCTTATCCGTTTCACTACTACTAACAACACTGCCTCCATTGGGGCATTCTCTGCCTTCATCGGTTCCGAACGTACCAACTCGCCCGAAACAGGAGCCCATGCATTGATATTCGGAGTAGCAGAAGGTGTTGCTAGTCCCATTGAAAAAATGCGCCTCTCCCCGGAAGGAAATCTGGGCATAGGTACTTCTAATCCCGGAGGCAGATTGGAGTTAAAAGATGGTGCGTTTAGGTTGTCCAAGAATTATTCTGGTACCACCAAAGGATTTGACATAGACATGAAGGCTCATCCTGTAACAGGCGATTGGTATCTCGGTATCTCGAGATATACTGGTTTTCCATCTGAAGACATAAATGTCTTTTCAATTAACCCTGAAAATCGTGTTACGATTGGCCCAAGCGCTGACACGGTGCAGCAAACCAGCACGCTGTATGTGCGAAGTTGGAATCCTGATGACAACGGTTTGACTATTGACAGTAGAAGTTTTGCCCCTTCTGTAAGCGTGATGTCTGGCATTGACGCACCACCGGCTCTTTTAATCTTAGCCAACCAATTAGATAGTTATTCGTCAAAGCGGCCAATTGCAATCAAGACATTTGATGGCGACATCAAACACTACGGAGGTGATGTTTACATCGATGATGTGAACCGGGGTATCATCATGCGTGACAGCGGCAACAGCCCAGCACATCCCTGCCACCGCATAAAAATCGTCAACGGGGCAATGATACTTGAGCCATTGACAACCTGCCCGTAGTGGCATTTGTCTGATGATGCTTCTTTGCGTTAGACCTTCCACGTGGTCGATGCCCTCTCGGCCATCGTCTCCACATGGTTTCTCCAACGTGAGATCGGGAACCTGAGGGGGATGTAAGCCCCTTCCCTACTCATCCAACAGACTGTCCATGAAGTCGATGGTATCGTCATCGAAGCCGAGGCAGTTCATCATGAGGCGGTGGTAGTAGTGGGCCTTCTCGTGGTCGAGGATCTGGGTATGGTAGGCCCATAGGTTGCGATAGACGATGTGCATCTCGGGGGTGGTGGCGCTGTTGGAGAGCTCCACGGCCTGGAGCAGATAGGGCAGGGCCTCGTCCCACGTGTTGGAGAGTTCGAGGTTGAGCACCGCCATGTTGTTGAGCGCATTGGGGTATGCGGGCTCGATGTCGAGCGCCTTGGCATACCATTTCATGGCGCGGTAGGGGTCATCGTTCTGCTGATAGGCATATCCGGCCCCGTAGGCATAGAGCGGTTCGGGATAGTGGCATGTTTCGAAGGTCCGGATGAATGCCTCGGAGGCCTCTGCGAAGCGCTCCTGCAGCAGATGGCAGTTGGCGAGGCCGAAGTGGGCATCCACAGATGTGGGATGTTCCCTGAGGCAGGCCTCGAAAGCCGCGATGGCCTCGGGGATGCGCTCCAGCCCGATGAGGGCCCTGCCCACCATGGGCAGGCCGATGTGGTCGTAGTTCTCCTGCTCGGTCATGAGGCGGGCCCAGTGCAGGGCCTTGTCGTGTTCCTTGCGCTCGGTATAAATCTCGAAGAGCCGTTCGTAGGGATCCTGAAACTCGGGGTCGAGGCGCTGGGCCTCGGTGTAGAGGGCGATGACCTCTTCCAGGTCCTTGCCCTGCGCATGGAGCACATCGGCACGGGCGATCATGGCCTCGGCCCGGTCAGCGCGGTCGGTGGAGAGCTGCAGCACGCGGTCGGCAGCGTGCAGGCGCAGTTCCTCGCGCCCATGGACCAGGAGGGTCAGCGGCAGCAGGGTCTTGAGAATCTTGAGCTCATCCTCGGGGTGGTCGGGAAGGGCCTTCTCCAGAATGGAGATCTTCTCGTCCCAAGTGGAGTCGAAGGGGAAGGTGATGTAGGGAAGTCCGTTCAAACTGGTCATCATGGCGAGGGGCGTCTGGTGCTGTTTCGTGACATGAAAGTAAAACGGAACAGGAAAGAAGTTATTTTCAGACTGCTTCGGTTCCCGAAACAAGTTCGGGACAGGCTGTTCATCCCTCGCAAGGGCGGCCATCGGAGCGTCATTGCGAACTCCGAGGAACGAGGAGTGAAGCAATCTCAAACATGGCCCCGACATCTTTATCCGTCCGGCCTTCGCGGGCGGAAGGGATGACTTGCGCGAGGGGGCTCGCTTGGACGGGAGAAAATGGAAAATGGAAAATCGTGGGGGCCGGGAAGGGGCTATTTGAAAGGCTGCGGGAAGGGCTTACGAAGTCTGATGGGCTCCAGCCCACCGCATAGAACGAACGAGGGAAAGACCCCCGCTCGGGCTGGTGTAGCCGGCAGACCTTCTTTTTCACTCACTGATCGGAACTGTGGCGTTCACACGAAACACTTTTCTTTGTCAGCACTACAACATTGAAGATGGACAGGAACATATTCATCCTACTTACTGCACTGTGCTTGGTCCTTGGAGTATCGGACCTACTGGCGCAGGCTGGTGACACCCTGAGCTCTGACCGGCCTGGCATGACCTACTCGGCAAATACGCTTGGAAGCCGTGCCATTCAGTTTCAACTGGGCGGAGGGATGCTGCAAACGGCCACTACGCGCGGTTTCGGCTACGGTTATCTGGGTGGCTTCTTTGACGGGGTGGTGCGCGTGGGCATCATAGACCGGATGGAGGCTGGCATCTCCATCGGATATGTGAAGCTGGAGAATGAACGCGGAGACCGGTCACGCAACGCTGCGGTGCAGGAGCAACTGCAGTTGGGCATCAACCTCAGGGGCAATCTGCTCCGCAGCAACGGACGGACGCCTTCGGTGGGACTTCTGGTGGAGGCCAATTTCCCAGACCTGATGTCAGGCCTTGTCTCAGAGCGGATCTACCCGAAATTCCTTGTGCTCATAGAGCAGCCCATTGCCCGGTGGATACGACTGGCGTCCAATATCGGGATGACACACACGATTGCGGCTCAAATGAATTACACGTTGAATCTCAACGCAGACGTGGGCAAACGAGTGACTGTGTTCGTGGAGCATTATGGGAACTACTGGAGCTACTATGACCGCCCGACATACAACCATACGCCCAAGACCCATGTTTGGACTGCACGTGTGAACGGTGGGGTTGCCGTGCTTGCCACCCCCGATCTTCTTCTGGATCTTCAGGGCGGATACGGGGGCAATGTGGTGCCCAGCGAGACCAGAAGCTGGAATCTTGAACTTGGGCTCAGTTGGCGCATACGCTTCAAGCCCAAGGTGGCGAAGATGCCGAAGAACTGACACGCTGCCTCAGTATTATCTGGAGGGGGCTATTTGAAAGGCCGCGGGAAGGGCTTACGAAGTCTGGTGGGCTCCGACCCACCGAATAGAACGAACGAGGGAAAGACCCACGGTCGGGCGGGGAACCATTGCGCAGAGCCCCTCGCAACCCATCTCGATAAACCGCGTGAAAAACGCGGCACTCGATGTGACCACGCAGCGAGCTCCCTTCGATAAACTCAGGGCAGCCCCCCCCAGCAAAACGCCTCTCCCCGCCCCTCCCACAAACCGCAATCTGTTGAGTTCCTGTTCATAAATTCCCCCTTCAGGGCGTCCGATATGTCACTATGCATTCTATTTTCAGACCTCATCAACACGCTATACATGCCACGAAACCCTCTTCCGCATGAACACACATCTCCCTGTCGACCATATCCTCGTATCCGCTAGCAACGGCTGCCAGACCATCGCCACCAAGAAGATCGCCTACATCAAGGCCGCGCGCAACTATTGCACCATCCACCATGTGGAGCGCAACGGTGCCCTCACCTCCACCATCGCCAGCCGGCCCATGGCCCACTACGCCAAGTTGCTCTCCGATTGCCTCATCAAGGCCCACCGCAACACCGTGGTCCATGACCGCTACATCTCCGGCACCCGCGGTCAGTTCGGCATCGTGCTCAGCTGCACCGACATCGTGCTCAAAGGCTCCAGGGAGGGCATCAAGCTGGTGCGCAAGTACATCGACAGCACCTGCGGCCCCAGGCGCTGACCACCCTTCGGTCATTTTTTCCTACCGTTCGGACGATCGCACCTACCGTTCGGACGATCGGGCCTGCCGTTCGGTCATTTGTACCTATTGCACCACCCCCTACCTGTATTTCGTATCTTTTGTTGCCGCAATCTTTGATGCGCACTCCAACGCACATCCACCATGCAACGGCAACCCTCCCTTCACAGCACCTCGGGCCGGCCATC
>CAZATP010000037.1:0-32717 GCA_964488095.1 uncultured Chryseobacterium sp. | reverse complement strand
TGGCCGAACATCGCGGAGAACTGGGAGACGCCCGAAGTGATGGGGCGGATTGAGCAGGTGGCGATTTCTGATTACTGATTTCCGATTGCGGATTGGTGATTGGGCAATGGAGAAGGTTGACGGGTTTCACGCAAAGGACGCAGAGTGGGACGCAAAGAACGCGGAGCTGGGACCCTATACGCAATTGGCTGGGCGTGGATGTTCATATGTGACCCCGCAGCTGTCGCTACGTAATTCGTAGGCGTCTTTTCGCGAATGGAAGCTAACGTTGACAGAATGAAAGCAGCCTTTACGTATCTCAAAGCAGTCGTTCACAGAATGGAAGCCGTCTACGATTAAAGCATAGCTGTTCCTGCGCGATGATGAGCCGTCTTTGCTCAAATAAATAAGGTCGTTCCGTGTATAATAGCAGTCGTTACGTAGTGAGAAGCAACCGTTGCGTAATTGGAAGATTGACTGTGTGAGAAGATCACTTACCTTTCGAGGAAAGAAAGAGGCCATGCTTCGACTATACATCAAGCATCTGTTGGGGATGAAGGGTGCTGAGCATCCGCAGGCGTATCTGATGGGTCTGGGCTTCACGGCCCGCGAGGCGCGGACGTTGGCGCACGGGCAGAAGGCGTCCATTATGCGGGACGATGTTCTACAGCGGCTGTGCGAGGGGCTGCTGTGCACCCCGAACGATGTGTTCCGCTGGCATGGGGCGACCGATAGCCACCTGTATGGGCTGAACAAGTGGTTTTACACGCAGGTGAACAGCATACTGGGCCGCTCGCAGAGCCCGGAGGAGACGGAGCGGCTGCTGGCGAAGGCGCTGGCGGCCCTGGATGCGGAGGAGCCTGTGCAGCGGATGACGGGCGGGCGGCTGTATCTGAATGTGGGGCGGTTGCTGCGGCAGCGTCAGGTGAAGAAGCTGAACCGGGAGCTGGTGCGGATGGGTTTTTCGCAGATGGAGGCGCAGCGGCTGCTGAGCCCGCAGCGGAAGGCGTTCAGGCTGTCGATGCTGACCCGGCTGTGCGAGGCGTTCCATTGCCTGCCTAACGACCTGTTCGATTTTGAGGGGCCGGAGGGGCATGTGCTGAACGCGGTGCGCAAGGAGCCGGTGGTGGTGCTGGACGAGCGGCTGCAGGGGCTGACGGATGAGCAGTTGCGGAGGGTGGCGCAGGCGATGGTCAGGGGGTGATTGCGGATTGACGATTGACGATTGCTGATCGGGCGATGCGGGCGGGGCTGGTGAAGGAGTGAGGGGGTGGAGACGTTGCATGCAACGTCTGTACGGGTAGGCCATGCGCCTACTTCCTTTCGAGTTCGGGCAGCAGGACGAGGTTGTCGGTGATGCGGAAGGTGAGGCGGTAGTAGTCGATGTTATCCTCGATCCAAGGTTCGCTGCCCTTCCATTCGCGGAAGTTGTCGTTGCTGACCATGAGGCAGTGATTGACCTTGACGTGCTGGATGATGAAGAGGTCGGCACTGGTGTTGGGCGGTGCTTCCCAGTAATTGGCCAGTTTTTGGAGGTTGGGCAGGAGTTCGAGGTCGGTGAGGCGATGCTTGAGGGCGGCATCGACAATGATCTCGACATCCTTGAAGCCTTTGCTGTGGAGGGTCTCGACCATTCGCATCATGTTGCGGACGGTGGGCTCGGAGCGGGCATTGCCGTGTGAGTTGTGGGCCACGTTGCTGCCATCGAGCACCACTTTGCGCTGGTGAAGGCGGTGGGAGGTGAATTCCTGCCTTCCGTGGTCGTAGGTGCCGTATTCCTTGACGGTGTCGGTTTTCCGGAGGATGTTGTCCATGTCCTTCGGGCCATGGAGCTGGGTGGTGAACCAAGGGCGGAACCGTCCGGTTTCGGGGTCCTGGAACTGGATGATCTCTTTCTCGAGCACCTCTCTGAGCTTCTGTAGCGGTACCACCGTGTTCTCGGGCAGGCGGGAGAGGATGATGATGAGCAGGCGGGCATCGTGGGCCAGGTCGTTGACTTTGAGCTTCATGGCCTCGAGGTCGTAGAAGCTTCTATGCTCCTCTCTGGTGGCGCAGCCAAGGCGCTGTGCATCGGCATAATCATCCCCGTTGAGGAAACCTCCCTTCCGTCCAGCTGCCAGACTCTGGGCATCTGGATATCTGAGTTCTTGTGCGATGAGGTATTCCTGTCTGTTCTCAAACCCCTTTTCGATGGCCACGAGCATATCGACCCACTTTTCGAACCCGCGCTGCTGTGCGATGGTGTAGAGCCCGTGTGCGTTGTGTACCGTGCCGAGGGGTGTGCGTATACTGCCCTCGTTGAGGAGGCGGCCGTATTCCTCGAACCCCTCGATGAAGCCTTTGGCGCACATGGCGGTGTAGGTCTCGGGGTCTTCTAGGTCGGAGGAGAGGCTGAGCTGGTAGGCCTCGTTGGTAGTGAAGCCCTTGAGGCGTGCGGCATAGAAGTCTGTGGCGAAGGCAAACCCGTTGGCTTTGGCCTCACGGTGGTCGTTGAGATTCTCGAAGCCTTCTGCCCGGGCGGTGATGAGTCCGCCCTTGTGGGTGAGTCCGAAGCGGTCGACCTTTCCGTTGTGGACGAAGGTGAAGACGGCCCTGATGCGGTGGTCGCAGGCGAAGCGGACCAGTTCTTGAAGGTCGTTCAGCTCGATGAGCAGCTCTGCATTGGCCAGCATGCCCTTGTAGTGTATGAACCGGATATCGTTGTTCGGTGTGGCCATGTTTCAGTCGAGTGAAATGGTTCTGCGCTTGTGAGAGACGGAGTCCACATCGACCGAGTCGGTGGGGTCGGAGGTGTAGGCCGTGCGGATGACGATGACGGGCACGGTGCGCGGATAGGGGGTTTCGGAAGGCAGGGAGTTGAGGACCTGCCAGGAGTCATCGGGCACCTGGTGGCATTCGCGCTGCAATTGCCAGAAGCGTTGTATGTCCATCTGCCCAGCGAGGACGGATGCCTTGTAGTTATGCCCAAGACCTATGGCCCATAGTATCTCCGGATGCCGGTTGATGGCCTGTTGCAAGGATGTTGCGACCTCTGCCATTCTGGTACGGTCCCAGATGCCGGATGCATAGTCCTCAGTGGTGTCAGGGTCAGGTGTAAGAAGGTCGTGGAGGGCCTTCATGTGAGGTGCGAGGTCCTTGCGGACTGCCATGAGCTGCTCGAGCGTGAGCACGTTGATATTGGGGAGGTCGAAGAGGTGGACGAGGTTGGCCTCGTCCTCTGGCGAGAGCACCGCGAGCTGGGCGATGAGGATGTGCACATAGGGGCCGGGGTCATCATCGGATTCTCGCTTGAGCGTGAGCACATTGCTGATGCGGAAGCCGTCCGGGTACACTTCGCCCAGTTCCTCCTCAAGGCCCATGACAATCAGTTTGTCGCTATCTCGCAGAGCTGCGAGCTGGAGCATGCCGACCGCCCTAAGCACGGTGAGACTCTTTTGGGTGCACTCATCAAACATGTTGTTGACGATGCGTTCGAGCGTCTTATATAGTTTAAGTGCCTTGGGGTCGCGCCTTCGTTCCCAGAACAACTTCAGGTCACGAAGCATTTGGTCGCCATCAAATCCAGCTTCGATGAAATCGGGGTCCCTTTGCAAAAATTTGAGCTTGCGGGAGGGATTGCTGTGATACTGGGCCAAAATCTCCTCGTAGAGAATAAATGTGTAGGCATTGCCCACGGCAAAGGTGGTGTCGCTTATGAGCAACCCTGTGCGGATGGCGAAGCAAGTTAGAGGCAGTGATACTTCCGACCTGCTGGTGATATAAACGATTGTTTCCATGAGTGAAGCGGTTGGTGGGGTTGATGGACCATGGTTCTTAGCGCGTCAAACTGAAGTTTAAACGTAATAATTCTGTGATTAATTTGACGCCAATTCATACTTTTCTGACTCACCGGTTCACCAGCGCGCCAATGTTACTGCACATGAGGCCAGGCGGTGCTGCGCAGCACGGAGGCCCAAGTGGTGAGCGGGCCTAACAAGCTGAGCTATGATGTGGCCGACATGGTGGACGGCTACTATGTGCTCACCCTGAACACATCGAAAGGCTCGTATTCAAGAACGGTGCGCGTGGCGAACTGAGATCGGCAGATTCCTGCCGCTCCCCTTCTTTGAGCCATGACCCTTCAGTCCGTTGGCGAAGAACGATTAACGATTAACGATTTGCGATTGATGGAACGGAGATGATACACGAGCCACACCGGTATCCATAAAGCGGAAAAAGGGGCCTTCCATCGCTGGAAGGCCCCTTTTCCGTTCTTACTCAGATGGTCTATTTGCTCACCACGATGAACTCCGAGCGTCTGTCAAGCTGGAACTGACCATCGGTGCAGTCGGACGTAACGGTGCCCTCACAGGCGCAGTCGTCAGTGAGATTGGTCTCCCCGAATCCTTTGCTGTTCACCCGATTGGTGCCCGAGATGCGGGTCTTGATGAACCATTCGGTCACGGCAGCGCGTTTCTTGGACAGGGCCTCGTTGTAGGTGGTTGACCCCCTACAGTCGGTGTAGGACCTCACTTCGATGACCATGCTGGGATTGTCGTTCATGGCCTTCACGATCTTGTTCAGTTCGGGCACGGCATCGGGCCTGATGTCCGACCTGTCGAAGTCGAAATAGATGGTATTGAGGTTGAGACGCTTCCCGAGGTCCTCGCCCACGGCTATCGGAGCTGCGGAAGGGGCCTCTTTCACCTCCTCGGTCATCGGTGGCGGAATCAGGATGAGGGTGAGGTCGGTGCGCACGGTGTCCTTCTTGGAAAAGGTGTTCGTCAGTTTCTCATCGGCCTCATATCCCTCTTTACTGCCTTTCAATTTGAATGAATTGTCCGGCTCCACTTTGAACAGGTAGGTGCCATCGGCCCCGGTGGTGATGGTCTTCAAGGTGAGTCCCGCATCATCCAACAGCACGATGGCCGTGCTCAGAATCGGGCTACCGGACTGGTCCCTGGCTGTTCCGACAAGGACCATTTCGCGGACGAGATCAGAGAATGTCAATGCATAGAGGTCGTCCTCGCCACTGCCCGTGGGCCTGTTGGACGAGAAATAGCCCTTCTTGGTGCTGTTGTTGAGAATGAGTGCGAAATCGTCATGGGCCGTGTTGATGGGCGCACCCACATTGATGGCGCCCTCAAAGCTGCTTCCGGTCATAGAGGCACGGAAAATGTCGAGTCCGCCCAGCCCGAATCGGCCATTGGATGAGAACATCAGGACTCCCTTCTCCTCTTCGATGAACGGGAACATCTCATCGCCTTCGGTATTGATGCCATCGCCAAGGTTCACAGGTGTGCCCCAAGCGCTACCGCTCTTCTCCACCCGATAGATGTCGGCCCCACCGAAACCGCCCGGCATATCGCTCACGAAATACATGGTCTTGCCATTGTTGGCGAAGCAGGGATGCCCCACGGAATAGACATCATTGTTGAGCGCGAAGGGCTCCTGATCGGACCATTTGCCGTCTGCGAACGTGCTGAAGAAGATGTGCAGATTCACCACACGGTCCTTGCGTTCGAGGTCATAGTTGTTGGACGTGAAGGCCATGGAGTTGCCATCGGTGCTGAAGGTGGCAGCGCCCTCGTGCATCTTGCCCTTCATGTCGCGGTTGAAGAGCTCGATACCAGACAACTGCCCATCGACCACATCGGCCACATACATGTTGAGGAACGGCAGGCCGGTCCATTTGTATACCCTGATGTTGGGCTTTGTTCCGCTGGAGGTGAACACCACCTTCTCCTTGAAATAGGCGGGGGCAAAGTCCTTGGCCGCAGTGTTCATATTGAGCGGAGTGGCCTTGAAAACCCCATCGCCCTTGAGCATTTCGGGCAGGCGGTGCCTGTTGGCCATGAAATCGCGTCCACGGAGGTCGGCCGGCTTGGCGGCATGGAGTTTCTCCATCCAGATGGCCGACTGGTCGTATTTACCATTGGCCCGCAGCACCAGCGCATAATCGTGGTAATCCTCGGGGATGACCCCGTCCGTGCGCTCGGTGAGCGTGGCATAGGCCGCCTCGGCCTCCTCATAGCGGTTGAGGTTCTTATAGCTCTCGGCCAGCCTGCGCTGTCCCTCCACAGTGAGGTCCTTGGTGCCAGCGTAGGACTCGATGGCCTTGTCAAAGGAATAGACGAAGAAATACTTGTCGCCCTGAATCTCTCTCCTCGGCTTGTCTGCCGCCTCAGCACTGAAACCGAGACCGATGAACAGCATTAAGGCAATGGTAAGTTTAGTTCTCATCTGATGCGTTATTGAATTGTTTGGATTGTCAGTCGAAGTTTATGGGCGGACAGAAGTGTCAGCCAGTCCTATCAGAAGTAGCGCGGTGAATGGATCTGCTTCTTCCCGAAGACCAGGAAGTCATAGCGGAGCACGATCTCATGACTGCCGTAGTTGTAGGCCCCTGTCTCGAGTCCGTAGGACCAGTCGAACGAATAGCCGAGGTGGAACTGACGCGTGATGTCAAGACCGATGAGGCCACCCACTGCATCGCCCGAGCGCCACATGGCACCTATCAGGAGCTTCTTCACGATGATGACCGCAGCAGTGAGGTCGGCCTGCACGGGAGCGCCTTCGGTGAATTTGACCTGGGCCGTTGGCTTGATGGCGAAATTCTCGGTGATGGGGATCACTGTTCCGATGATGGCGAAATAGTGGCGCTGTTCCCTGTCGATGGACGGTGTGCCCTCGCTCAGTCCGAACTTCGAGTATCTGTTCTGCAGGATGTTCGGTGCCGAGAAACCGACATAGAAACGCTCACGGGAGTAGTAGATGCCCGCACCCACGTTGGGCGCCACGTGGTTCTCAATGTTCACCGCGAAGGCCTGGTCGCCCTGCTGGTTGATCTGCACCCCGTTGAGGTCGGCCTGAAAGAGGTTGATGCCCGCACTGATACCAATGGCCAATTTGGACTTCTTGGATATCTGCATCCGGTAGGCCACATCCGCGAAAATGGACGTGTTATTGGTCGGCCCGATCTTGTCATTCGACAGCGACAGGCCCAGACCCCAATGCTCGTTGCGTAGGGGCGAATGCAGCGTCAGCGTCTGCGTCATGGGGGCTCCATCGAAACCTACCCACTGCGAGCGGTGCAGCCCCGTAACGGTGAGGGCATCGCGGCTGCCTGCATAGGCGGGGTTCACCACCAGCGTGTTGTACATGTAGTGCGTGTACAGAGGGGCCTGTTGCGCCTGGGCCACTGCGGCCCCCAACGTGAGACCTGTTATCAGAACTGCGGTTATGCGTGTTTTCATCTTGTGCGTTTTAGACTATGAATGGTCGTGTTCTGTTGAGGCTCAACGGGTGAGATAGATGGTGCCCTTGAGCACATCCGAGCCATTTCCGAGGTCGAGCAGGTAGAAGTAGGTGCCCACCGGCAAGTCGTCTGCCCCAAGGCTCAGACCGGCTGTTGACTTGCCATCCCATGTATTGGTATAGGGACTGGCATCGAATATCCTGTTGCCCCAACGGTTGAAGATGGTTATCGTATTGTCGGGGAACCTGTCAATGCCCCTGATGAAGAACACATCGTTCACACCGTCAGCGTTCGGAGAGAATCCCTCGGGGATGAAGAAGTCCGTAGGGATGGTCTCCACGGTCGAGGTGTTGTTACTGATGTTCGGATCCTCCTCGTTGCCGCTCACCGTGGCCGTATTCACATAAGACCCGGAGACATTCACCGTGGCGGTGATGGTCATTGATTCCGAATCGCCATTGTTCAGCGAGCCGATGGTCCAGATGCCTGTCACCGCGCTGTATGTCCCGGTCGAAGTAGAAGATGAGATCAGCGTGTAGCCGCTTTGAAGCAGGTCTTCCACCACCACACCTGTCGCATCAAACGAGCCATTGTTGGTCACCACGATGGTGAACACCACCTGCTGGCCCACCGTGGGCGTTGCGTTGTCCACAGTTTTCACCACACTCAGGTCAGCAGGGGTGGCACACACATTCACCACCACCTCCACATCGGAAGGGACCGATCCACAACCGTTCACCGAAACCACCAGCGTGTAGGTGCCTGCATTGGCAAGCGTGGCAGTGGCAATGGTGTTGTCCTGGTCTGTGGATGAGAACCCATCAGGACCGGTCCAGGCATAAGAAGCACCGACCACCGTCTCTGCGTTCAGCACCAGCGCAGCACCCTCACACACCGGTGAGTTGGCGGTCGCATTGGCCGTTGGGACAGAATTCACCGTGATAGTGAACGAAGTAGTTGCTCCGCTGCATCCATTGCCCGAAGGCGTCACCGTGATAGTGGCCGTCTGTGCCGTGGTTCCTGTATTGATAGCCGTGAACGAACCGATGTTGCCGCTTCCACTTGCCAACAGTCCGATAGATGCATCGCTGTTCGTCCAGCTGTAGGTGGCACCTGAAACACCACCGCTGAAATTCACAGCGTTTGTTGCTTGACCGTTGCACAGCGTTTGGTCAGCCACTGCGTTCACGGCCGGTGTCGGGTTCACCGTGATGGTGAACGTGGTGTTGGCACCGCTGCATCCACTGCCCGATGGGGTGACGGTGATGGTGGCCGTCTGTGCCGTGGTTCCCGTGTTGATGGCCGTGAAAGGGGCGATATTGCCGCTTCCACTTGCCAACAGTCCGATAGACGGATTGCTGTTCGTCCAGCTAAAGGTTGCTCCGCTCACGCTGCCACTCAGCACCACGTTGACGGTGGTCGCATTGGCGCACAGCACCTGATCGGCCACTGCGTTCACAGCCGGTGTCGGATTCACCGTGATGCTGAACGTGGTGGTGGAACCAACACAGCCGCTGCCAGAGGGTGTCACGATGATGTTGGCGATCTGTGGGGATGTTCCCGTGTTGACGCCTATGAAGGCATTGATGTTGCCGTTCCCGTTGGCGGCAAGGCCGATGGAGGTATTGCTGTTGGTCCAGCTGTAGGTGGTGCCCAGACCGCTTCCTGTGAAGGGTACTGCCGAAGTAGAAGCACCATTGCACAGTGTTTGGTCAGACACGCCATTCACGGCAGAACCGGGGTTCACGGTGATGGTGAACGTGGCTGTTGCTCCGCTGCAACCGTTGGCAGATGGTGTCACCGTGATGGTGGCCGTCTGTGCTGTGATTCCAGTGTTGATGGCGGTGAAGGCGTTGATGTTGCCATTGCCGATGGCCGCGAGGCCGATGGAGGCATTGCTGTTCGTCCAGGCATAGGTGGTTCCCTCCACGGGCCCGGTGAACACCACATTCGAGGTCTGTTGACCGTTGCATATCGTTTGGTCAGCTACACCGTTCACCATCGGGGTAGGATTCACAATGATGAGGAACGTGCGGTTCGCACCTCCGCAACCGATAGAAGAAGGCGTCACCGTCACGATGGCCGTGTCGGCCTCCGTTCCGCTGTTGATGCCCGTGAAGGCATTGATGTCGCCATTGCCGTTGGCCGCAAGGCCGATAGAGGTATTGCTGTTCGTCCAGCTGTAGGTGGTGCCGATGGCGCCACCACTGAACACTACATTGGAAGTCTGATCGTCATTGCACACGGTCTGGTCAGAGACGCTGTTCATCCCAGCACCCGGATTCACGGTGATGGTGAACGTGGCTGTTGCTCCGCTGCAACCGTTGGCAGTTGGTGTCACCGTGATGGTGGCCGTCTGTGCTGTGATTCCAGTGTTAATGGCGGTGAAGGCGTTGATGTCACCATTGCCGCTGGCCGCTAGGCCGATGGAGGCGTTGTCGTTGGTCCAAGCATAAATGGTTCCCACCACTGCTCCTGTGAACACCACATTCGAGGTCTGCTGACCGTTGCAGAGCGACTGGTCAGCCACGCTGTTCACCATCGGGGTAGGGTTCACAATGATGAGGAATGTGCTGTTCGCTCCGCCACAGCCGACAGAGGAAGGCGTCACCGTCACGATGGCCGTATCGGCCTCTGTTCCGTTGTTGATGCCCGTGAAGGCATCGATGTCGCCATTGCCGTTGGCAGCAAGGCCGATGGAAGTATTGTTGTTCGTCCAGCTATAGGTGGTTCCCAAGGCTCCACCGCTGAACATCACATCCGAGGTCTGTTCATCATTGCACACGGTCTGGTCAGAAACGCTGTTCATGGCAGCACCGGGGTTCACAATGATGAGGAATGTGCTGTCCGCACCGCTGCAGCCCAAGGCCGAAGGCGTCACGGTCACGATGGCCGTGTCGGCCTCCGTTCCATTATTGACACCGTTGAAGGCATTGATGTTGCCGTTCCCATTGTTAGCCAGACCTATGAAAGTGTTGTTGTTCGTCCAGCTATAAGTGGTTCCCAGAACCGCACCCGTGAAGACCACGTTCGATGTCTGTTGACCATCGCAGACCGTCTGGTCAGAAACGCTGTTTACCGTTGGGGTAGGATTCACAATAAAGAGGAAGGTGCTGTCGGCACCGTTGCAACCCAAGGCCGAGGGCGTCACGGTCACGATGGCCGTGTCGGCCTCCGTTCCATTATTGATACCGTTGAAGGCATTGATGTTGCCGTTCCCATTGTTAGCCAGACCTATGAAAGTGTTGTTGTTCGTCCAGCTATAAGTGGTTCCCAGAACCGCACCCGTGAAGACCACGTTCGATGTCTGTTGACCATCGCAGACCGTCTGGTCAGAAACGCTGTTTACCGTTGGGGTAGGGTTCACAATGATGAGGAATGTGCTGTCGGCACCGCTGCAACCCAAGGCCGAAGGTGTCACCGTCACGATGGCCGTATCGGCCTCTGTTCCGTTGTTGATGCCCGTGAAGGCATTGATGTCGCCATTGCCGTTGGCCGCAAGGCCGATGGAAGTGTTGTTGTTGGTCCAGCTATAAGTAGTGCCGATGGCGCCACCGCTGAACATCACATCCGAGGTCTGTTCATCATTGCACACCGTCTGGTCAGAAACGCTGTTCATTGTGGCACTTGAATTCACCACTATTTCAAAATCAGTGGTTAGTGGGCCGCCACAGCTACCGCCACCTTCCACTGTGACGCTCCAGATTCCGGTCAGGGCATTCGGGCCGAAATTGACCGTGATGCTGTCGGTGCCTGCACCACTGGTAATGTTGGCTCCCACGGGAAGCACCCAGATGTAGTCGGTTGCGCCTACTACTTCGGCCACTGAGAATATCACGCCAGTCTCGCCCTGACAAACGGTGTCTGGGCCCATGACCAATCCGGCCGAGCTGCTGCTTCCGCCAGGAGTGTTGACGGTCATGGCATAGGTGTTCAAAGAACCGACCACGGTCAGCACCCGTCCGTTGAGTTCCACCCCTGTCTGCAGGTTGATTGCCCCATTGGCGATGATGGTTCCGTTGAACACCGAGTAATCATTGATGTCCACCGCGCCATTCACCAACCAGAAGACATTGAATGCCTGTGTGCCATTGATAAGATTGACCTTAGAGTAGGTACTGGTGGAGAATGCCCCTTCAGTCCTGATGACGAACACCGCATCTGGGTCGCCCTGTGCGTTGAGGTAAAGTGTATCGGTGAATGTCACCGCACCGTTCATCAGGTAGGTGTGGGGGGTGAGCACGAGGTTGTGCCCGAACAGGTCGGGGCGCATCAGGATGATGTCCTCGGGCATTGCGCTGACCAGATTGTAAACGTTGAGCAGATCGGTTGCGGCCTGCGATGTCTCTCCATCCGGAATGGGATGTATGGTACCATTCACAAAGAGGGGGTTGAATCCGGTGGTCAGGCCATCGTTGGTGCCCACGTCACCGTCCACAGTTGTGACACCGTCATTGGTCACGGGGCCTATGGAACTCAGCAGACCGAAGCACTCTGTAGTGCCCAGCGGTGGTGCGGCCGGACCAGTAAGCTCTGGGACACCGCAGCCCAGAGGCATGTAGGCCATGGTCTCTGTGACACCGATGGCACCGTTAATGGAAAGTGCCCTTCCCTCCAATGTGTCGCCCGCGCTCATATTGATAGCTGCGTTATTGGCCACTATGGTGCCGCGCATGGTGGTGCCGGGGGCCATATCGACCAGTCCCTCCACCTTCCAGAACACGTTGCACGCCTTGGCCCCGTTTATGAGTTTCACCTTGGAATTGCTGCCCGTGGCGAATGAGCCTTCTATCTGAAAGATGAACAGCGCATTCGGATCGCCCTGTCCATCAAGTATGAGATTCAGACTCAATGTTGCCGGGGCCGGAATCGCATACACGCCCGGTGGAAGGGTCACTCCATTGCCGAGCAGCACGCCCGGGAAGTAATCCGGTATGGCAGCGTCCAACTGGCCGTATGCCAAAAGCAGGTCGGAGGCGGCCAGCAGTGTCGCTGCGTCTCCCGCGTGCATCTGTCCGTCCACGTTGCCGAAACCGCTCACCGCACCTATGTCCGCCCCCACGTTGCCAGTGAGCTTGGTGAGATACAGCAGTGTGCCCGCGTTGGTCACCGCACCGTTGGTAGAGAAAAGCACAAAGTCTCCTGCACTGCCCAGAACAGGTGCCTGGGCCAGACTCAGATTCGGGAAGGCCAGTATCGCAACTGCCACTAATAAACGCTGTAGAATGATTCTCATGTCCTTTGTGTTTTCAGGTCCAACAAAGGTGATTGGGGCGAAATCCCGCGGTGTTACACAACTGCACGGGCGATTTGCATCATTCACGCATGGCCCTGTTCCCGCCTCGCGCGCGTACCAATAAGTTACAGAGTTGGAAGGCTTGTGAACAACCCAAGCCTCAGAAGGGAAACCGCGGACAGATGGTGGCAGATGGTCAGATACTGACCGATGGATGATCTCCTACACAGAAAGGAGTCCGCCTGAACAACGTTGGACCAGATCAGTAGCTGGCAGCACAGACGGCCGATACTCACACCGCAACCCTCAACAGCCATGCGGCCCCCGAAAAGAAAACGTGTGTGTGAAAAAGAGAGAAATACGGGATGACCCTACTGCCAACCGAAATAGGCGGCCAGCTCACGCTGCATCATAGGATTGACCGCAATGGCCAATACTACCGAGATGATCAGCCCCAATGAGGCAAAACCAACATCTCGCAATACCATTTTGACGGTGAGTTGCAGGGAACGACCCGTTTCACCGTGCTTGGACAGCTGCATGGCAACCTCTCGCCCTCCCAATAGGCCGAGGAAAACCCACGTGGTGCTCATGGGAATGGTGCTGAGCTCAATAAAGATCATCAGAATGAACGCATAGACCAAATCGATGACAGTAGCACCTCGGACATCCTTGATCTGCGATTTCTCGTTGATGATGTTCTGGATCTTGTCTCCCTTAAGATAGAACAACAGGCCCAGCCCTATGAATATGAACCCAGCAAAGAAGATGAAGTCGTAAATACTGAGTTGGCGGTTGAGAAACACCGCAATGTTGGCGGCATCATGCATGATCCAGAGGCTCCAAAGCCATCCGCTGATGATCCATTGGGCAACTGTCCAGGCCACATGGGGTGTCCCTGTGGTGAGGCGTTTGATGAGCGGTCCTGCACCATACCATACCAACATGGCCATGGAGAACGCGACAACATAACCCGTAAGGCTCTTCTGCCCCACGCTTAGAATTCCCATAGCATCAGAACTGAAAGCACTGAGCAGCATGAAGGTCGTGCTGACAGGCATACGCATCCGTGTGACAAAAAGCAGCACAATAGGCGAGGCCAACTGAAGAAAGTGGAACTCAGTGGGTGACTGATCGAATCCCTTGGAGGTAAGCCGCTGAAACGACACATCACCATCATAGTTGATCCAACTGAACAGGACCGTGGCGAGAAAAATGCCCCCTATGTACAGCCAAAGCTGCCACCACTTCTTGTCCTCATTGGAGGCGATGAAGGTCCCGATGGTCTGGATGCTGTCGTTGGCAATGGCCGAATAGCCTGCCAACATGAACCCGATCCACATGGCGATATGCGGGTAGGGATAACAGATGGCCGCCACCACCACGAAAAAGGCAAGAAGCCTTAGGAACGTGGCCTCGCGGATACCGAACAGCACGAGGGTCTCGTAGCGCTTCTCACCGATGATCTGAGAAGCCAGGCTCAGTTTGGACGACATGCGTTTGGGCTGTTCGATGGACTGGGGTCAAATATCGGTCTTCTCCACTGATGGGGCACCGACCTTTCCCCTGCGCTTTCCCTTCGCTTTGCGTTTCTGTCCATACATCTCCCTGACCAGATAAAAGGCCAGAATGGAAAGCGTGACCGGAAAAACGACATGGGTGAACAACAGCATGTGCCACGGCCCCTGAAAGATGGGCGTGCCGCTGATGAGCTGATAACTCAGCAGACCAAAAGGATTGAAGGCCGACATGCCCACCAGCTTACCCGTGAGCACGAAGATGGTGGCCAGCACCATGGACAGAAGCATGGTGCCAAGACTCCTTCGCTCTTTGAAAAGAATGCGTATGATGTAGAAGGCATAGCACAGCATGGCTGCCGCAGCCCCATTCACGAATGCTACCAACCACGGGTCGTTCAGTTGAAAGGATGGCATCGCACCGATGTCGCCCGTGTAGATGACCGAGTTGAGACGGTGGAAAATGAAGGCCCCGATAAAGGCCCCGGCAAACTGGGCCGGAAGCTTGTGCCAAATGACTCTCCACTGCCCCTTGCGCATGGCGTTGGTGATGGAGATATAAGGAAGTATGGCAATACGATAGGTGTGGAACGGGATGAAGATGCCAGCGAAGTAGGACAGCCCGATGGCAAATGAGAGCACCACGAAACTGAGGTCGTAGGTAGGAGACAAATGCCTTCCCACGAAAATGAAGAAAAGCAGGGAATAGATGCCCGATGCCGCGAGTTCGGCCAGCGAGTTGAGCGCAATGGTGCGCTGCGGAGACCTTTTCTGGAAAATACTGGTCTTAATCACGCTGCAAAGGTGGGTTGACGGCCCGAACGTGACGGGAAGGACAGGTCAGCGGTCAGAGTATTTAACGATTTACTAACATTGAGGTCAGTCACCGCTGATGAGGCTGCCCAGCCCACCGAGACCGGCCACGCCTTTTCGCTCATCCTTGCTTCCGCCCATGCGGCTTGCGGCCACGATGCGGTCGGCCAGACGGCTGAAGGGCAGGCTCTGAAGGTATACGGTGCCCGGACCACGCAATTCGGCAAGAAAAAGGCCCTCGCCTCCGAACAGTGCATTGCGGAAACCCCCAATGAACCGGATGTCATAATCGACCGTGGGCGCAAAGGCCACAAGGCAGCCCGTGTCCACGCGAAGGGTCTGACCGGGGGCCAGTTCCTTCTTCACCACCGTGCCGCCCGCGTGCACGAAGGCGAGACCATCACCCTGCAGACGTTGCAGGATGAAACCCTCGCCACCGAACAGACCGGCACCAAGGCGCTTGGTGAAGGCAATGTCAATCTCAATGCCGCGGGCAGCAGCAAGAAACCCGTCCTTCTGGCAAAGGAATGTGCCCCCCAAAGCAGTGAGATCCAGAGGGATGATCTTGCCCGGGTAGGGCGCAGCGAATGCCACACGGCTCTTGCCAATGCCTCCATGCAAAAAGGTGGTGATGAAGAAGCTCTCGCCTGTGATCATACGTTTGAACCCCTTGAAGAGGCCTCCGCCCGTGTCGGTCTGCATCTGAATGCCGTCCTCCATGTACAGCATTGCTCCCGCCTCGGCCCGAACGCCTTCCGAAGGGTCGAGTTCAATCTCCACGAGTTGCATGTCGTCACCGATGATGGTGTAGTCTATCACGTCTGCCATTGTAACTGTTTGAGCGTTTGAGTGCCAAAAATGAGAAGAACCGCTGAAACTCATTTGCCAACGAATGTGAATGACAAAGGCCGTGACTTTCATTACTTAAGCGATATTAACTGGCTGTTAACTTTGTAGCGCCCAAATCACGACATCCTTATCCTAAACCATTGATTATGTACACAGAAGATCAGAATGCCCCAGCTTCTCACCACGTTCATCAGGAAACCCTTGTGGGCGTGGATCAGCGCGTTGCCATCCTTGTGGACGGCAACAACATCGGTAAGAGCGTTTGGTCGTTGGCCACTCCCGAGACGATGGTCGATTACGACCTGTTGATTCCTGACCTGCTGCGTAACCGCTCGCTGACCCGACTCATCTACTTCCGCGAGGGCCGTAGCATCAGTTCGAAATTCGAGCGCAGACTCAAGAGCAAATTCTTCGGAAGCGTGATGCCTGCCGGCCGCAACGCGGTGATTCCCATCACCATAAAGGCGATACAGATCGCTGCCAAGGTGGACACCATCATCCTGATGAGCGGGAATGATGACTTCACCGATCTGGTGACGCATCTGAAGAATAACGGTATGCGCGTGGAAGTGGCCAGTGTGGACCACAGCACCAGCAGCCGACTGAAGGCAGAGGCCGATGACTGGCACAGCATTGACGACCGCTACTTCTTCACCATCGCGCCACGCAACACAGAGGGCGGAAGCGACCAGTCGCAGACGGGAGAGGGAGGAAGCTACGGTTCCACAGGTGTGAACGAGATCCGTCAGGAGGACCTCTACAATGGTTGAGGCCGTTGGGGTAATCCCATCGCGCTATGCCTCCACCAGATTCCCCGGCAAGCCGCTGGTGGATATTCTGGGAATGAGCATGGTGGAGCGGGTTTACCGTCAGGCCACGCGTTCATCCCGATTGTCGCGGGTGGTGGTGGCCACAGATGATGAGCGCATCTTCGAGCACGTGCTGGCCTTCGGTGGCGAGGTCATGATGACCTCACCTCATCATGCATCGGGCACAGACCGCTGTGCCGAGGTGATGGAGCATCTGAAGGGATCCTGCGATGTGGTTGTGAACATTCAGGGTGATGAGCCTTTCATCGATCCAGCGCAGATAGACCTGCTCGTTGAGCTGTTCGACCGAACGGAGGTGAATATCGGCACGCTGGTGAAACGAATCGTGAAGGAAGAGGACCTGACGAGCGATACAGTGATCAAGGTGGTGCGCGACCATGTGGGCAAGGCGTTGTATTTCAGCCGCAATGCGATTCCTCACGTGCGGGGCGCCCTGCCTTCCGAGCTTCTGTCGAGGGCCGATTTCCTCAAGCACATCGGTATCTATGCCTACCGAACGGATACCCTGAGAACCATAGCAGCATTGCCAGTGTCCACCTTGGAGCGCAACGAGGCCTTGGAGCAGCTGCGCTGGCTGGAGAATGGCCATTCCATCCATCTGGCCGAGACAGAGCACGAGAGCAATTCGGTGGACACTCCCGCGGACCTGGAGCGCATGCTCAGGGAAATGAGACGGTAAGCCTCAGGCCACTGGCACTACCTCGGCAATGGGACTGATGAGATACTTCCGACCCGACCCGCACTCCACACAACGGAACCGTTTGCGAAGCTGATCGCCTTTGATGAACTCGCGCGATTGCAACATGAAGCGCGCATCCTCCGGTAATTCTTCCAAAAGCACCGTGGGCCGGGGAGCATCGAAGGCACGCAGCTCACGCATCAAAGCAGCATCACGCACGGTGCTGCTCTTCGGGTTGCGCATGTGCCGGACCAGCACGCTCAGCAGCGGCTCGGGGAACACCTCCTGCGTGAGGTAGGGCTGCATCAGTTCCTTGAACTCCTGCTTCCACTCCACTCCATGGGGGTCCACCTTGTTCTTGAACTTCTCGAAGGCAGTGAGATGCGCCATCTCATGGATGAACGTGATGACAAAGGCATAGGGGTTCAACGAACCGTTGACCGAGACGCGGTGTCCCGTTGTCGGGGTGGGATGACGATAGTCGCCCAGCTTGGAACTGCGGTCGCGGGTGATGGTGACGTGACACCGATGCTTCACAATAAGCTCTGCGAAACGCCCTGAGACCCCATTGGGCACAAAGGGACGGAGGCCTTCCTCGATCTTCCTGAGTTTTTCTGTGCTCATCCGAACAGAGTGCCCCGGTGCATCATGCGAATTTCACCATCACCTGATTCTTGTCCACCGTCTTTCCCTGTTGCACCTCAATGGAGGCGATGGTGCCGTCTGCGGGCGATTTGATAACGTTCTCCATCTTCATGGCCTCCAGAATGATGAGGCCATCGCCCTTGCCCACCACCGCCCCGGGCTGCGCAAGTATACGGAGCACAAGACCGGGCATGGGCGCCTTGACCTCGGCCACCTTGCCTGCCGCACCTCGGTCCATGCCCAACTGCTTTAGCAGCACATCGAAACGGTCCATGGTCTCGGTGCTGTACAATGTACCGTTCACCTTGATTGCACCCTCCTCCAACACTTCGACCTCATAGCCCCGATGGTCTCGGGTGATGTGATAGATGTTGGCGCTCACCCGTTGGATGTCGAGATGGAAGGCTATTCCATTCAACTTGCCGTCTGCGGTGCCTTCCAGCACCACATCAAACCCCTTACCGTTCACATTGACCTGTTGCTGTGCCATGGCCCAAAAATCCCTAAAAATGGCTTACCCCAAGGGCCTTGCCTTACTTTTGCCGCCTTTTCCACCGCACCAATAAGCCATCATCACATGAATTTTCGTGACCTCATTCGCCTAAGGCCCATTGTTCTCGCAGGCCTGGCCCTCACATTGCATGCCTGTAAGACGCAGGAGAAGACCACTGCAGCCGTGGAACTGCCGGCCATCGAGGTGGCGGTGCCTCAGACCGAGATTACCGAACGGCCCCGCTACATGGAATCGCGCGAGAGGAAGTTCGACCTGCTGCATACCAAGCTGGACGTGCGTTTCAACTATGACGCCATGACCATGGACGGCAAGGCCGAGCTGACCCTGAAGCCCTATTTCTATAGCACCAACACGTTGGTGCTAGATGCCAAGGCGTTTGACATCCGCACGGTGGGCATCAAGGGGAAGAACGGCATCAGCGCACTGAAGTACACGTATGATGGCAAGCAGATCGGCATCACCCTCGACCGGGAGTATACCCGCAGAGACACTCTGCGCATCTGGGTGGACTACACCGCGCAGCCCGAGAAAGTGGAGGCAGAGGGCAGTGAGGCCATCATGTCGGCCAAGGGCCTCTACTTCATCAACCCCAAAGGCGAGGACCCGAAGAAACCTGTGCAGATCTGGACGCAGGGTGAGACGGAGGCCAGCTCGTGCTGGTTCCCCACCATTGATGCGCCCAACGAGAATACCACACAGGAGATCACCATGACCGTCCCTACCAAATATGTGAGCCTTTCCAACGGCCTGCTGGTCAACTCAAAGGATAATGGTGACGGCACCCGCACCGACACCTGGAAGCAGAAGGACCCGCATGCGCCCTACCTCGCCATGATGGCCGTGGGAGACTTTGCTGTCATCAAGGACAAGTGGAAGAACATCGCAGTGGACTATTACGTGGAGCACGACTACGCCCCATTCGCGAAGCAGATTTTCGGGGAGACGCCTGCCATGCTCGACTACTATTCTGACGTGCTGGACTATCCCTATCCGTGGGAGAAGTATGCGCAGATAGTGGTGCGCGACTATGTTTCAGGGGCTATGGAGAACACCACGGCCGTGATCCATGGCGAGTTCCTGCACCGCACCGACCGCGAGCTATTGGACGGTGACAACGAGCGCATCATCGCCCACGAACTGTTCCACCATTGGTTCGGTGACATCGTGACCTGCGAGAGCTGGTCGAACCTGCCGCTGAATGAGAGTTTTGCCACTTATGGCGAATACATGTGGATGGAACATCGCCACGGCCGTGCCGCAGCCGACAAGCACAGCGAGGAGCAGATGGGCCAATACTTCGCCTCGGCCAAGCAGCAGGGACATGTGGACCTCATCCGCTTCAATTATGAGGACAAGGAGGACATGTTCGATGCGCACAGCTACAACAAAGGCGGACGTGTGCTGCACATGTTGCGCAAGACCATCGGTGACGAGGCGTTCTTCCGCTCCCTGAGCGTTTACCTGAAAAAGCACGCCTATCAGGCCGTGGAGATCCACCAGCTGCGCCTCGCAGTGGAGGAGGTGACAGGGCAGGACATGAACTGGTTCTTCAATCAGTGGTTCCTGAGCAAAGGGCATCCTGAACTGAAAGTGGAGCGCAATTTCAATGCGGCCACCAAGACCTACCGCATCATCCTCACTCAGGAACAGGACCTCAAGGAATTCCCGCTGTACCGCTTGCCACTCGATGTGGACATCTATGCCGGTGGCGTGATGAACCGCGAGCGCATCGTACTCGACAGCAAGGTGGATACCTTCACCTTCCAACTGGCACACTTCCCCGACCTGGTGGTGGTGGATGCCGAGCGGATGCTGTTGGGCACCATCAAGGACGAACTTACCGAGGGCGAGTATATCTTCCAACTGACCAAGGCCCCACTGTTCAAGGACAAGGTGCAGGCCTTGAATGCCCTGCGAAAGTCAGAGAATGTGGACGCCACCAAGGCGATGATGCTGACTCTCGAGAACGAGGATGCAGGTATTCGTCAAGAAGCCCTCAAGGCCCTGCGCAAAGCGGCCGTGGCCGACACATCGCTGCTCAAGAACCGACTCATCACCCTTGGGCAGTCAGACCCGAAAGCGGCCGTGCGCGCAGAGGCGATGAGCGCATTGGGCGAGCGTTTCGGCAAGGACCCCAATGTGCGCATGATTGTGGAGAAGGCCGTCACCGACCGCTCGTACAACGTGGCCGGTTCTGCGCTGCGGGCCATTTCCACCTACGATACCGACAAGGCGATGACCATGGCCAAAGCGGCCGAGAAGGATGCCAAGGGCAGTCTGGTCTCGGCCATTGCAGCCCTCTACACCAAGCATGGCGGGGCAGAGCAGATGGACTTCTTCGTGAACGGCTACAAGAACATCAGCGATCCGGGCGAGAAGTACGGCTTCGTGCAGACGTTCGGCAAGTACCTCTTCAATCAGGATGCGGCCACCCGCATGAAGGGGCTTGACCTCATCGAGCATATCTCTCTGAAGGAAGATGCCTGGTGGATGCGCCTCTCGGGCATTCAAGTGCTGGCAGGCATGCAGCAGACCGCTGAGGCCGACCCTGCGAACAATGCAGCTCTGCTTGCCCGCGTGAAAGGCATCATGGACATCGTGAAGGCCACTGAGACCAACGAGATGATCAAAGGTATGTTGGGAGAATAAGGCTCCTCCCAGAGCATAGGAGAGCCCGCTGCCGAACAGTTCTTCGGGGGCGGGCTTTTTGCTTACGGAGCGGGACGCTCATGAAGGCATCGGACTATTTCAATGACTCGGCCTTGAACTTGATGTCCTCATCCAGTGGATAGATGATGCGTGCCACAAAAGCGGCATTCTGTGCGGCCTCGAGCTGACCGCTCATCTTCAGATGGTCTATGCAGTAAAGGAACGCATCGCGCAGCAGGGGGGCACTTATAGGGTCGGGCACATAGGCAAGGTCACGATAGGCTGAATCCAAGCGGGGAAGTGCTTCAGCAAAGAGTTTCTCTCCCTCTGCCGCGTAGTTCATTCGGATATCCGTTACGGCCTTGGCCATGCGCACATTGTCGTCCTGCGGTGCGAACGCCAGAATCTGCTTGTAGATGCCGTTGGCCTTCCTGTAATCCGCATCGGCCACGTGCACAGATGCCAACGCTATGCCCTCCTTGCGCAGGTCGTTGAGAAACTCCGAATGCTGGGCCAGCAGCGTACCTTCCTTGTCCTTGGAGGCCGCCTTTGCCGTGAACTTAAGCGCCTCACGCAGACCACCCTTGTGGCTCTCCTTCAGTTTGGCATCGTCTGCGCGGTAAAGCGCAAGGTGGCACATGGCCGCAATCAGATAGGGGTCGGGGTCCTTCTTGGCCTTGTCGTCCTCCATCAGGCCCTCGGCCTTTTTGAGCACAGCCACATGGTCTCCCTGCCTGTGTTTGGCAAGAAGCTTCTCATAGAAAGGATCGCTGGTCTGCGCCCAACTGACCGCACTTGCAAGAACCAGCGCTATGGTCAAGAGTGCCCTCACTTTCTGATGATCAGGCGTTGTGAGAAACGATGGGTCTCGGTCGATACCGTGATCACGTACATCCCCTCAGGTATGTCCGCCACATCGATGCTGTTTGCCCCATTTAAAAGTGGCCGGATTAATATAGTTCGGCCCACCGGGTCGGTCAGCGTCACAGATCCAGTGTTCCAATCACCCTCGAACCTAAGCTCCACCATATCGGAGGCAGGGTTCGGATACACATTGAAAGTATTGGCTTGCACTTCGCTCACCCCCACGGGCTGGTAGGCTGCATTCTTCAGTTCCACGATTTTATGGGTATTGGGCTGCGTGTTGCTCCAGGCAGGGCCGTTGGTGGCAAGGAAAACACGTCCATCTGGTGCCATGCAGATATCGCGCAGCCTGCCAAACGCATCCGTGAGATACTCCACGTCCTCCTCCACCACCGTTCCGTCCTCATCATCCACCTTGATGGCCCGCAGATGCTTGTTCTTGAGCACAGTCATCAGAAGGCGGCCCTGAAACTCGGGGATGGCTGGGTGGTCATACCACAGCATGTCTGACGGAGCGATGGTGGAACCCTCGTACCAGATGGTGATGGGATCCTGATAATCGGACATCGCATTGCAGGACGCCTGTTCTGCCGGGAGATTGCAATAGCCCTCTACCTGAGGCCATCCATAGTTTCCGCCTGCCACAATGATATTCAGTTCATCGTTGGTAGATGGGCCATGTTCAGAGCTGTAGAGGTTGCCATTGGGAGCCAGCACCAGTCCTTGAGGGTTGCGATGCCCGAAAGAATAGATGTAACTGTTGGAACCGAAGGGATTGTCGGAGGGAATGGACCCATCCAGGTTCAGGCGCAGGATCTTGCCATTGAGCGAGCTGAGGCTCTGAGGAAGTGTACTCGCCTGTTGGGCATCACCTGTGGAGACGAGCATCGTATTGTCGGGAAGTATGAGCATCCGAGCACCGTTATGGGTGCTTGTTCCGGCAATGTTCTCAATCAGGGTCAAAGGATTGACGAGTGCCGTGCCGTTGTACTCGTAGCGCACGAAGCGTTCGCGGATATTGTTGAAACCCGCAGAATAGGTGTAGGCCACGAACACATGGGGCGTGTTCTCAAAATCAGGATGAAGGGCCAACCCGAGCATTCCCGATTCCGACTGCTGATAGACGGATGAGGTGAGATTGAGCAGCACGGTCCTTGCGCCTGTGGCAGGGTTGAGTCGGCTGATGCGCCCTACCCTCTCGGTGAACCAGATGTGATCATCCGACCCCCAGATGATCTCCCACGGAATGTCGATGCCAGTGATCACATCGCGTACCTCCAGTTCAGTCTGCCCCACCATAACCGTGGTCTGGGCCGAAAGAGGATGAAAACTGAAAAGGCTGAAAACGAAAAAGGATGCAAGGAGGTAATGTTTCTTCATGATGACTGTTTGCCAATCAAAAGTACGTGATTTACGTAATGGATAACGGTCTGCAGACCGGAGACAAGTTCAGTCCCAAGGGTTGGTGGCCCACACGGTGACCTCGGGGATGAAGCCACGGTCGTCCATTTCCAGCATGGCACAGATCTGATGAGCAATCTCGGTGGAACGGAGCCTGTTGTGACGCTCTGGGCGCTCCGTTCCGTCCGCACTGCCGAAGGCGGTGGTCACCTCCGAGGGATTCAACTGCGTCACCCTTACATTGAAAGGCCGCAGCTCATCCTGCCAGCATTGGGTCATGCCACGGAGGGCGAATTTGCTGCTCGCGTAGACCGTTCCCTTGGCATATCCCTTGAGCGATGCCGTGGAGCCGATGTTGATGATGTTGCCAGAACGCTGCTGCTTGAAGATTTGAGCGGCCCCCTGTCCCACAAGCATCGCCCCGAAAACGTTGACATCATATACACGCCTCATAGATTCGAGACTGACTTCAGTAAGCTCGGACCACCCGAGGGCCATGCCCGCATTGTTCACCAGAATGTCCAACCGTCCGAACTTCTCTCGGATGATGGCGAATACCCTGTCCACATCCTTGGCATCAGACACGTCAGCGGCAATAGCCAGTGCCCCGATGGACACGGCTGCGGTCTCCAGCTTCGCAGCGTTGCGCGACACGATGATCACCTTCGCCCCTTTGGCCGCCAACATTCTGGCCGTTTCTCTTCCTATCCCACTGCTCCCGCCCGTGACGAGGGCCACTGCACCTTCAATTGTCATGTCCTTTTTTCCTTGATGAACCCGCAAGATGGGCAAAGTGTTCTCAATGCTTCATCTGCACCACCGAAAAATCGCGGTGTCCGAGGAAATTATCTCGGAATCCGATAAGGCGGGTGGAATGAATGCAATAAAGCTCATAGATGGCGGCATCATCGCTCCGATGCATCAGGAATTTGGCATCGGGCCCAGTGAAATCAACCATGTGACGCTCCAGTAGTCCACGCACGGGGTCGAGATTAACACCCGTCACCAGGTCCACTTCCCCATCAAACAAACGCTGCAAAGACTCCTCCTTCGATAAACTGACAGAGAAGATGAGTGTGTCGATGTAAGGGAGAATGTTGCCGAAGGCATCTGTGGCGAAATAATCCCTGTTTCGAACGAGCAGCAGGCCCGCTTCCCCGACCTTCCCTGACTGCGGAATGAATGGCCCTGCCCCGACAATAGCTCCTTCACACTGCTCAAATGCCTTTTTAGAGATGACCCCCGCAATGGGCTGAGCAAGCACGAAAAGAAATGACGCATCTGGCCTGGTGAGGGTGATCTGCAGTGTGAGGTCATCCTTCACCTTGATGCCTTTGATATCATCGGCCGTTCCGGCATGGAACTCGTCCACACCCTCAATTCTGCCTTTGAGCGTGCTCGAGAAGGCCTTTGAGCCGGGCGCACAGAGCTGCCTTAGCGAGAATGCAACATCGTGGGCGGTGACCTCTCTGCCGGTGTGACCAAAACAGGCATCAGGATGAAAGCGTACACCCTGCCTGAGTTGGAAAACATAATTCAGCTGAGCAGAATCTTTCTGAAAGCTCTCCGCCAAGGCTGGCAATGGCAGCAAAGAGACGGGGTCGAGCCGCAGGAGGGCCAGATGCACCTGATTCCCCAACCGCTGTCCACTGGCGGAGTTGAGCAGTGCGGGAGCCAACGAGGGCGGTATCTCCGGCTCCACCACTCGGAGAGAGCCACCAAGCGTCACATCACCCTTGGCAATCCGCTGCGCAACGGGCGCCTCACTAAATCGGCATGAGATGATTGTAACCGAAAGCCCGAAAATGAGTAGAAGGTGCCTCATGCGCAGATGGTTCAGTGATCAGTCCGGAATCATTGAAAGCGAATGTACCAATAATCAGCTTCGCATGAAGGCGATCAATTCAGGCATCCCCACCATTCATTGATTTTTCTGACATTTGCCAAACTATCAGAACTAAGAACATCGGCAAGGAGAGCTCTCCTTGTGTGCTCCAAACTGAAATCCCATACCAAGTCAACCGACAAGATGATCAAACGTAGCATCGTCCTCATTGCCCTCTTCGCGGCAGCCCTCCCAGTAATGGCCGGCACCATTCTTCTGGAAGGAAACTACCATGGCAAGAACCTCTATGTCCAGAATCCCTTTGCTTCAGAAGGCGTGGGTTTCTGTACGTTCGAGGTCAAGGTGAACGGGAAGACCACCACGGACGAGATCAACTCCAGCGCTTTCGAGATCGATCTGAGCTTTTTCCAACTTCCACTAGGGTCTCCAGTAGAGATCAAGATCATGCACAAGGATGACTGCAAGCCTAAAGTGGTCAACCCAGAGGTGTTGCAACCCATCAGCACGTTCGAAGTGTCATCCATTGGTATTGACAAGAGCGGTGAGCTTGCCCTAACCACCACGAACGAGACGGGTGGACTGCCCTACAAGATTGAGCAGTTCCGTTGGAACAAATGGGTAGAGGTCGGTGAGTTTGAAGGCAAGGGGTCGCCAGATAAGAACGACTACAAAGTTCAGCTGACCACCATCCATGCGGGTCAGAACCGTTTCCGAGTGAAGCAGCTGGATCAACGTGGCAAACCACGCTACTCCTTCGAGGCCAAGACGACCGCAACATTGCCAGAAATCACCTTCGAACCCGGTGATGGAAAAAAGGTGACGGACGTTATCACTTTCTCGGACAATACGCTCTATGAGATTTACAACGCCTACGGCAACATCGTGTCTAAGGGAGTGAGCAAGAAAGTGGACGTGAGCAAATTGGACAAAGGCACGTTCTACCTGAATTACGGCACAAAGACAGCCACCTTCAAGAAGTAATCTTGAGCAGGGAGAGTGAAGGCCGTTCAGTTCTGGACGGCCTTTTCTTTTTTCTGTTCATCGCAATCGCTCCGCAACATGGATCATATTGAACATTTGGGCATAGCCGTGCGCGACCTCAACGCCTCCATTCCCGTGTATGAGAAGCTGCTCGGAGTGCCCTGCTACAAGCGGGAGGAGGTGCAGTCAGAAGGTGTGATAACAGCCTTCTTTCAAACTTCTGTCAACAAGGTGGAACTGCTCCAGGCCACTCGGGACGACAGCCCCATTGCCAAGTTCGTGGCCGCCAAGGGCGAAGGACTGCACCATGTGGCCTTTGCGGTGAAAGACATCCATGCTGAAATGGCCCGGCTGCGTACAGAGGGTTTCCGCCTGCTGAACGAGCAGCCCAAGCCTGGGGCCGACAACAAGCTGATCTGTTTCATACACCCCAAGGATGCGGGCGGAGTGCTGATGGAACTCTGTCAGGAAAGATGACCGAAGAGGTTCAGAATCGTCTCCCCACCTGTGAGATGGTAGGCTGCAAGTCCGGCCCTTCGCGCTCCTTCCACGTGTTGCGGTGAATCGTCAATGAAAAGGGTCTGTGAAGGCTCCAGTCCATGTGCCGCTGTCACCGCAAGAAAAATGCGCTCCTCCGGTTTGCGCATCCCCATGGCGCACGAATAATAGGTCTTCTCGAAGAAAGGGGCCAATCCCGCAGGGCCGTGATCTTGGGCAATGCGCGTCTCAAATGCCCGCACATGAATGCTGTTGGTATTGCTGAGCAGGAAAATACGTCTCTGCCGGTGCAGTGACCTTAGTAGCCACAACCGCTCCACCGGAAGGTTCAACAACATGGCATTCCAAGCGGCATCAATGTCCATATCCGAAGTGTGGTGAGGTAATTTTTTCCGAAGCGATGCCCTGAAAACATCCTCACTCACCTCGCCACGCTCAAATGCATCGAAAAGTTCGGACTGATGCAGCTGCGTGTAGGTGGTGGCGAAATCGGAGATCCCCAAAGCGTGGAACGCTTCTATGGTGCGCTGATAATCGATGTTGAGGATAACTCCCCCAAGGTCGAAGATGATGTTCGGATACTGGTCTGGTCGCAACATGGAATGAATTGAAGAGGGCTTCAACAACGTGTGTCCCAGCTCTTTGGAACGCAGTGGGCCCAGCAGGGCGATCCTGCGACCCCCTGATTATGAGTAGGGAGACAAGGCTTTTTGTTAGGCCCTATTTACTTATAATATGCCTGTAAAACAGCACTTTACTGAATTTCATACTTTCAGTTCCACTCGTTGTTTTCAGTTAATCATCGCAAAAGTGTGACCCCCAACTATACTTGTGGTAATAGTCCCGAACAGATTGGGAACAGCAGACCACAGGCAAAGGCATCACTCTATCCTGAGGTGCGCGAAGATAAATGAACCAATACGCAGAAGGCTAATGGCACTTGTAATGTCAAGGGGAGACTGTGGGACAGAGCATGAGCCGCAAGGGCAACTCTGGGATAATCCTGTGGCAGAAAGCTTCTTCAGAACATTGAAATCCGAATATACAGACCACTTGAACAAACTGAATAGGAAACAGACCGAAATGGCCGTTTTTGAATACAACGAGTGATGGTACAACGCCCACAGAAGGCACTACGCACTCAACCACCTGACTTCTTTGGAATACAACAACTTTTTACAACCCCGGAAAACAACCGCTTAGCATCTTACTGTCTGTCTAAAATAATGCAGAAAGTCCACCAATGAGCTTGTAAGCGGGTCACCTTCAGATGAATGGGATGGTCGCTACCGCTGAGAACTCGTTCCACAGGGAGTGCACGTTTGGCGCGTGGAGGTCTGTTTCCTTGACGGCAGAATCTGGTACGGTATGGAGGGCACTGACGGCAAGATTCGGTCGAGCGGCACACTCATGGTAGTTTATTGAATTTGAGATGTACTCCCGTGCACCCGATAAAGGCCGCCTTGTCGAGTTTTCGTCCCACTTTTGAAGGTCACTATTTGGGCTTCGATGACGGTTGAGACAATCTTGACCGTATTGAATACATGAGCAACTCTCCATTCCAGTATGTTGCTCAAAGCACCATCGGTTGTTACATTGTGAAGCTGAAATCCGGTCTGAAATTTAATTTCAGTTAACGAGAACCTGTTGGCAACTTGTTCGTAAAATTCCTCGTCAATCGGATGAGAAAGAGACCTTAGGCACCTTGGAAATTTCCTCCTATCATCAACTTGAAAATTAGTGCGGCTACAATGATAATCTATCAGTGCATCAGACTCAAGGGCTAAGAATGAGATTCTATTCTAAACGGTACTCCATTGGAATCGGGTGGTGGTTGATTCTGTCAGTCACCATTTGGTCACCTGTTGAAGCTCAGGTGCTCGTGCCGTTTACCCAGAGAACTGACCCCGCCAACTTTAAGATAAGGGGTGACTTCGCCATGATCGGAAACACCAACTTGACGTTGGTGACCTACGGCAACAATACCAACAACAGCAATAATAACATGCGGTATGTGGACATTGACGGTGTGGACAGCACCTTCAATTCCTCATCTGCCACGTTAGAGTTTTCTACCGAAAATGGTGCTAATCCACAGTGCTCGGACATTCTGTATGCAGGTCTTTATTGGACCGGTAGAACACACGATGACGGCACAAGTCCTAACACATTTAATGTAACCAAGACTGTACCTACAGGAAATTTCACCACTGAGGAAGACGATTATAACATAGAACATGAGGAGGCCATACCCGATACCGACTATAATTTGGAGATAACCAGAGGCGGTCCAAGCGGCAATAGATACCCCATCTACACATTTTCTGATGGCACCAATACGTACGTTTTCAATTTTACGAATAGCACTGGTTCAGATAGAGTGACATTGAGTGTTAACGGAGGAGCAGCAGTTAACATCCCTGTAACGTATTCAAATTCAGGCAACACGGGGACAGCGGTTCTGGTCACACCGTACGTGATCACCATAGGGGATGTGTCCATAACCATTAGAGAGCTTATTCGTGATTCTCGAACCGACAGGAATACGGGGCAATATGAAAGCTCCTCCTTCGCCAATGTCACAGTTATCCAGACCATTCCGGAGTTTGTCGATGTTACCAAAACCTTCGACAGGCGAAAAGTATTGCTTTTGATTCCTGGTGGCACAAGCTATGTGGAGATCACAGCCGACCCTTCAGACATTTACTATCCCGCCTCCAATGCATTCTCTCAAGGGATGTACTCTGCTTACGCGGATATCACTTCAGAGGTGCAGACCGGTGGTGTGGGGGAATACTTTGTGGCTGATATCGCTTTGCGTGAAGGCGATGGTGGCGGTACCGGTTACTACGGGGGCTGGGGCATGGTGGTCATCTATGAGAACTACTTGATGATCTGGAGGGATATCACCTCGTTCGATGGCCATGCATTCGTGAATGCTTCCGTGGGGTCGAGCGAGATCTCCATCTCAGGTTTCCAGACCACGCCCGCTGGGGCAGTGAACCTACGAGTCGGGGTCATGGCCGGAGAGGGTGATGTAGGCATCAGCGGGGACTATTTTGAAATTCGCAATGCGGCAGACAACGCCTGGGTCGACCTGAACCATGCTGGCAACACCACCAACAACTTCTTCAACTCCTCAATTGAAACAGGAGGAACTCCCAGGAATCCAGACCTTCAGAACAACACCGGACTTGATATCAGTGCGTTTTCGGTGAATAATCCGGGGAACACGATTCTTACAAATGGTCAGACATCCACCCGCTTCCGTTATGGTAGTGATCAGGACGCCTACTGTATCTTCAACATCACCATGTCCTCGGACTCCTACGTGCCAGAGGCTGAAGGACTGATATCGGTAACTCAGCTCAACGGATCGCCTGTTATACCTGATCCTTTGGTCGTGGGTCCTGGCGACCAGATTCAATATACTGTTGAAATTAGGAATATCGGAACTGAGGCTGTACTTGGACATGCCATTACAATCCCCATACCATTCACAGGATCTTTTGTGCCAGGTAGTCTCATAAGCAACATCTATTTCACGCCCCTTCCGACTCCCAATAACCTTTACTTTGACCCTAATGAGGGACCTACCGGATCAATCATTTGGGATTTCGGGACCCTCCCCCTCCCAGCTGATCCATCAGAACTTCTGGCATCGCTCACTTTTACGATTGAGGTGTATGACAATTGCCTCCTGCTCAATGATGACGTTTGCTCGGAGGCCATAATTGCTATAGGTTCTCTTACGGGTACAGGTGAGATCACTGGATTTGGCATTCAGAACAATGGTCTGATAACTGGTTATGTTCAAAATGGGCCGTGTCAAGGTGAGCCTATTACAGATCCGCTGACCGCAGCAATTGAGGTGCCTGCCAATTGGGTTGCAGACAATTGCACTCCTGAACAGTTGGAATCTGATTTCTATTTCTGCGATGGAAGCCCGACCGTCCCCGTTGCAAGTGTTGCAGCCAGCTTTCCGATCGGAACCCGGTTCTTCAATGAGTATCCAGTGGATACGTTGACTTCTATCGAGTACACCACCACATTCCCTGCCGCAATAGGGTCTTCGGTAACGTACTACGCTGTACCGCCAATACCCGAAGACGATGATTGCAACATCGCCATCACCATTAACATATGTGATGAGATTGAGGCCAATGATGACCTGATAGGCACATACAACTGCACCACAGGTGGAACCAATCTCCTCAACGTTCTTAATAATGATGAACTGGGCGGAGTGACGCCCACAACCTCAGATGTGGTCATTTCCATAGTCACCCCCGACCCTACAGGTGATGTGACCATCAACGCTGATGGTAGCGTGGACATTGCCCCGGGCACTTCAGAGGGAGTTCATACAGTCACCTATCAAATCTGTGAAATAGGATTTCCAACCAACTGCGATCAGGCCGTCCTGACTGTGCAGGATGATGTGGATCCAGTGGCTATATGCCAGAACATCTCAGTAGAGTTGGTCAACGGAGTCGCAACCATTACCGCTGCTCAAGTGAACAATGGTTCTACAGACAACTGTGGTATCGCCTCCTTGAGCGTCAACCCAAGTAGTTTTGATTGCAGTGATGTAGGTGCAAACACCGTCATACTGACTGTTACCGATGCCGCCGGCAATAAATCCACTTGTAATGCTACTGTGACTGTCGCATCAACGGCTCCGCCCGTTGCCATCTGCCAGGACATCACCGTGAGTTTGAATGGTGCAGGTACTGCAACCATAGTTGCGACTCAGATTGATGATAATAGTTCTTCTGCATGTGGAATTCAATCGATGGTCGTTAGCCCTAGCTCTTTCGACTGTGATGATCTAGGTGGCAATACGGTCACTTTGACTGTAACCGATGTGAATGGTAACATTGATGATTGTACAGCAACGGTAACAGTTGAAGACAATGAGGACCCCGTCATCACCTGTCCCGCTGACATCGCGGTGAACACGGACGCGGGAGACTGTGAGGCCGTGGTGACGTTCAGCGCGAGCGCGACCGACAACTGTTCTGCGGTCATCACGTACAGCCACGCTTCGGGAAGTGCGTTCCCGGTCGGAACGACCACGGTGACCGCGACCGCCACCGACCCCGCTGGCAACACGGACGTCTGCACCTTTGATATTGTTGTCACGGACAATGAGGATCCCGTCATCACCTGTCCCGCTGACATCGCGGTGAACACCGATGCGGGTGACTGTGAGGCGGTGGTGACGTTCAGCGCAAGCGCGACCGACAACTGCTCGGCCGTCATCACTTACAGCCACGTTTCTGGAAGCGCGTTCCCGGTCGGGACAACGACCGTGACCGCCACGGCCACCGACCCAGCGGGCAACACGGACGTCTGCACGTTCGACATCGAGGTGACGGACGATGAGGATCCCGTCATCACCTGCCCTGCCGACATCGCGGTGAACACCGATGCGGGCGACTGCGAGGCCGTGGTGACGTTCTCTGCATCAGCGAGCGACAACTGTTCTGCGGTGGTAACCTACAGCCACACCTCAGGAAGTGCGTTCCCGGTCGGAACGACCACGGTCACCGCTACCGCCACCGATCCCGCTGGCAACACGGATGTCTGCACCTTTGATATAGTCGTCACTGATAATGAAGACCCCGTCATCACCTGTCCTGCGGACATCGCAGTGAACACCGATGCGGGCGACTGCGAGGCGGTGGTGACGTTCTCGGCATCGGCCACGGACAACTGCTCGGCCATCATCACCTACAGCCACGCCTCTGGCAGTGCGTTCCCCGTGGGGACAACGACCGTGACTGCGACCGCCACCGACCCTGCTGGCAACACGGATGTCTGCACCTTTGATATAGTCGTCACCGACAGTGAGGACCCCGTCATCACCTGTCCCGCTGACATCGCGGTGAACACCGATGCGGGCGACTGTGAGGCGGTGGTGACGTTCAGCGCGAGCGCGACCGACAACTGCTCGGCTGTCATCACCTACAGCCACGCGAGCGGAAGTGCGTTCCCGGTCGGTACGACCACCGTGACGGCCACCGCGACCGACCCTGCGGGCAACACGGACGTCTGCACGTTGGACATCACCGTCACCGACAATGAGGACCCCGTCATCACCTGCCCTGCCGACATCGCGGTGAACACCGATGCGGGCGACTGCGAGGCGGTGGTGACGTTCTCGGCATCGGCCA
>CAZATP010000036.1:0-34067 GCA_964488095.1 uncultured Chryseobacterium sp. | reverse complement strand
AAATCGGAGGAAGAGAAGGCCGACCCCTTCATCTCAAGGTTCAATCTTGGTACATCGCTGTTCAAGCAGGAGCGCTTTGATGAGGCCGCTGCCGCCTTTCAACAGTTGCCTTCCATGACAGAGGACAAACAGCAAAAAGCGGCTGCCTACCATAATCTGGGCAATACGATGCTCAAAATGAAGAAGTATCAGGAGAGTGTGGACGCCTACAAGCAGTCGTTGCGATTCAACCCTAAGGATGAGGAGACGAAATACAACCTGAGCTATGCCCGTAGGATGCTTCAGCAACAACAACAGCAGCAGGACCAGAACAAGGATGACAAGCAGGACAAGAACGAGGAGAAGCAGGACCAGCAACAGCAGCAGAACAAAGACAAGAAGGACGACCAGAAGGACGACCAACAGCAGCAACAGCCTCAGGACCAGAAGGACGACCAACAGGATAAGCAACAGCAGCAGCCGAAGGAGAATCAACTGTCACGAGAGGATGCGGAGCGCATGTTGGATGCCATAAATCAGGACGAACGGGAAATCCGCGAGAGAATGGATCAGCAGAAGCGCGGTCCCCGCAGGAATGTGGAAAAGGATTGGTGAATCATGAATGCAATAGGAGTCGGTACGTGTGTTTAAGAAGTGAAATGAGCTCAAGAATCGGACATATCATTCTTCTGTTGCTGATTGCGGCAATAGGTGTGCACGCCCAGACTGCGAAGCTCACCGCATCCGCCCCTGCCGAAGTGGGAGTAGGTGAGAATTTCCGCATCTCCTGGGAACTCAATGCCAACGGATCAGATTTCGTTGCCCCTGAGATTACGGATTTCCAGGTGCTGGGAGGCCCGAACCAGAGCACATCCATGCAGTTCATCAATGGCAGCATGTCGCAGTCCATCTCGTTCTCCTACATCGTTCGTGGCCCGAAGGAGGGCACTTTCGAGATAGGTCCTGCGCGAATCAAGGCTGGGGGTCAGGTTATTCAGTCCAACGCATTGACCATCAAGGTACGCAAAGGTGCTGCGGCATCTGCGCAACAGCAGCAGTCAGCTCAGCTGGGACAACAGCAGCAGAAGCCCTCGGGGCCATCGTCAGATGACACCTTCGCCAAGGTAGAGGTGAGTCGAACCAATGTGATCGTAGGCGATGCGATCACCGCGAAACTGAAGGTTTACACGCGCTCAAACATTGTAGGGTTTGACAATTGGGAGCTCCCCAGTTTCGAGGGTTTTTTCAATAAGCCTTTGGATCAGGGCAACCAGATTCAGATGGATCAGGAGGTGCTGAACGGGGTTACCTATCAGGTCGGTGTCATCAAGACCTACGTGCTCTATCCTCAGAAATCCGGGCAAATTGAGATTGGTCCGCTAAGCATGAAGGCCATCGTCCGCGAACAGGTGCAGAACCGCAGGCGATCCTTCTGGGACCCGTTCGGGATGGCCTATCAGGATTTTGAGATGCCGTTGAAATCCAAGCCGGTGATGATCACCGTGAATCCGCTACCGGCCGGTAAACCCGCTGACTTCAGTGGGCTGACCGGTGATTTCAAGCTGACAGCCAAGATGGACAAGGCCATGGTGAAGTCGAATGAGGCGGTCAACCTAACCGTAACCATCAGTGGAGAGGGCAATCTGTTTCAGGTGAAAGCGCCCAATATCACGTTCCCACCGGACATTGAGGCCTATGATCCGAAAGTGACCGATAACATCAAGCTCACCGCAGGCGGAGTCTCAGGAAGCAAGTCGTTCGAATATGTGCTCATCCCGCGCTATGCAGGTGATTTCGAGATTGGGCCTTTCGAGTTCAGTTATTTCGATTCCAAGTCCAAGACCTTCAAGACCTCCCGTCAAGATGCATTTCAACTGGTGGTGGAGAAAGGAAAGGGGGAGGAGGAAGGTGTCCGTCCGGCCGTTTCATTGAGCGGAAAGGAAGATATCCGTCTCATCGGGAGCGACATCCGCTACATCAAGCAGGGACAGTATGAGTTGAAAGAGCAGGGCGGGCATTTCTACCGCTCAGGACTGTTCTTCGGCCTGTTGGCATTGCCTTCTCTGCTATTCGTGGTCTTGATAGCCTATGCCGCCTACATGCAGAGGATGGGCGCGGATGTGGCCGGAATGAAGAGTCGCGGGGCCACCAAATTGGCGAAGAAACGGTTGGAGAAGGCGAATAAGTTGCTGGCCGAGAATCAGTCCACAGCATTCTATGAGGAGGTGTTCAAGGCATTGACAGAGTATGTAGCGTTCAGGCATAACATTCCGGTCTCCGAACTATCGAAGGGAAAGATCAGAGAGACGCTCACGGCCAAAGGAATAGCGGCCACGAGCATCGATGGCTTTATCGCGGTTCTGGACAAGGCCGAGTTTGCCCGTTTCGCTCCGGGTGCCGACAAGCAGATGGGCAGCATGTATGAAGAGGCGTTGGGAGCAATTGTGAACGTTGAAGAGGGGAAGGGATGAGAACATTGGCCAATATGCGAATTAGCGAATTAGCGAATGGATCGGACAGCCGTCGTAGGGGCTTGCCTTGGCATGCCCTATGTGTCGCGTTGACATTGATGGTGTCCGCTGTTTTCGCGCAGCAGCCAGCTGAACTGAAGGCGAATGCAGACGCGGCCTATGTGGCAGGTGATTTCACCGATGCGGTGGATGGATATGAGCAGGTGCTTGCACAGGGACAGGTTTCGGCCGAGATACAGTTCAATCTCGGTAACGCCTATTTCAAATCAGGACAGGTGGCCCGAAGCATTTTGAACTATGAGAGGGCACACAAACTGGCACCACAGGATGAGGACATTGTGTTCAATCTGAAGCTGGCGAAACTGAGTACAAAGGACCGCATTGAGACAATGCCAGAGATGTTCTTCGTCACGTGGTGGAACACCTTGCTGCAGGCCTTGCCGATGGACGGTTGGGCATGGTCGGCCGTTGTCTCGCTCATACTGGTCCTGGCCGGTCTGGGTATTTTCAGGTTCTCGGCAAGTGTAGGCATCAGGCAGGCCAGCTTCTACGCAGCACTTCTGGTGGGGCTTTGGGGGCTGTTCTCTGGCTATGCGGCCCAACAGCAGTACCGCAGGATGATGAACGATGACCGTGCGGTGGTCATGCGGCCCACGGTGAACGTGAAAAGTGCACCAGAGCAAGGCGGGAAAGATCTTTTTGTGGTGCACGAAGGCCTTGTGGTGCAGGTCACCGAGACCATCGGCACCTGGTATCGCATCCGATTGGCCGATGGCAATGTAGGGTGGGTTCCACAGGAGGCTGTGGAGGGCATTTGACTCCTTTCTGCACAAGAATGATGCTGCTCCTGAACAGGAGGTTACTGCTCTTATGTTTCCCGAACGCTCGAAATACGGTTGAACCGCTGCACAGCTTGAAAAGGCGCTATTGGGCGCATGTCTTGCGCGTCCATTCGGTCTTTGAGAAACTGCTCATCCTTGATGAGCAGCAATTCTCTCCACATTGTATTTCCCTGCCTCAAGGTTCTTGCGGATGACAGAGAAGGTGTCGATGGTGTATTTCACATCCTCCAGGCTGTGCGCGGCTGTTGGGATGAGCCGCAACAGAATGATGCCCTTCGGCACCACGGGATAAACCACCATGGAGCAGAAGATGTCGTAGTTCTCGCGCAGATCGTGGATGAGCGCAGTGGCCTCGGGTATGGTGCCGTTGAGATAGACGGGCGTCACGCAGCTCTGTGTGTTGCCTATCTCAAAGCCCGCATCGCGCAGGCCCGATTGTAGGGCACGAACGATGGTCCAGAGCTGTTCCTTGAGCTGCGGCTGTGAGCGGAGCAGTTCGAGGCGCTTCAATGCACCCACCACCAGCGGCATGGGCAGACTCTTGGCAAAGATCTGCGAGCGCATGTTGTAGCGCAGATAGTCAATGACATTCTCCGTTCCTGCGATGAACGCGCCAATGCTGGCCATGCTCTTGGCGAAGGTGCCGAAATAGATGTCAATGCCATCCTGAACACCTTGCTCTTCGCCTGTTCCCGCACCCGTGCGGCCCTGTGTGCCAAAGCCGTGAGCATCGTCCACAAAGAGGCGGAAGCTGTACTTCTCTTTCAGTGCAACTATCTCTTTCAGCCTGCCCTGCGCGCCTGACATGCCGAACACGCCCTCGGTGATGACCAGGATGCCGCCACCGCTCTCCTCTGTGAGCTTGGTGGCCCGCTCCAATTGCTTCTCCAGACTTGCGATGTCGTTGTGCGTGTAAACGAAGCGCTTGCCCATGTGCAGTCGAACCCCATCGAGAATGCACGCGTGCGACTCGGCATCATAGACGATCACATCGTGGCGCGTCACAAGCGCATCGATGGCCGACACCATGCCCTGATAGCCGAAGTTGAGCAGGATGGCATCCTCCTTCATCTCAAAAGCGGCCAGTTCGCGCTCCAATTGCTCGTGAAGGTCGCTGTTACCGCTCATCATACGGGCGCCCATCGGCAATGCCATGCCATAATGCGCGGCCGCATCGGCATCGGCCTTGCGCACATCGGGGTGATTGGCAAGACCGAGATAGTTATTGAGGCTCCAAACGAGGCGTTTCTTACCTCGGAACACCATGTGACTGCCGATTTCGCCTTCCAACTTGGGGAAGGTGAAATAGCCATGAGATTGTTTGGAGTGCTGCCCCAGCGGGCCTCGGTTGTGGCGGATACGTTCAAAAATGTCCATGCTTCTGACTTTGAAAAGGGCAAAGTTATCGGAACACCGGGAGCTTGACCTATTGTTGGATGGAGGATGTCAACACCGCCATGAACATCTGACAGGCATGGCGTGGTAGGGTAGGAGGGTCATCACTTCATGTCCACACCATCGCGTATTGCACAGGTTCACATCCGGATGATGCGGCCGTCCTCCATCTCGATGATCCGGTCTGTGCGCGAGGCGAAATCATTGTCGTGGGTCACAATGAGCAGCGATTGGCCGAGGCCAGCGGCCAGTTCCTTAAAGATGTTGAACACGATGTCACTGTTCTTACTGTCAAGGTTGCCGGTGGGCTCATCGCCCATGATGATGAGCGGGTCATTGATGAGGGCGCGGGCAATGGCCACCCGCTGTTTCTGTCCGCCAGAGAGCTGATTGGGTGTTTTCTTCGCCTCCCCTCCGATGCCCAGCAGTTTGAGCTTCTCATATGCGCGGTGTTCCACTTCATCGACAGTATGTCTGCCCAGTTTGAGGCCCGGCAGCATCACATTGCGAAGCACGCTGAACTCGTTGAGCAGGTAGTGGAACTGGAACACGAAGCCGATGTGCTCATTGCGCACACGGGCAAGCTCGGCCTCGGTCCGGTGGCGAGTGGAGGCTCCGTCTATGAGCAGTTCGCCCTCAAAGTCGGTGTCCATGGTAGACAGGATGTAGAGCAGGGTCGATTTGCCGCAGCCCGATTTGCCGATGACCGACACGAATTCGCCCCTGTCGATGGAGAAGCTCACCTCTTTGAGCACCTGCACCTTGACGGGGTCGTGGAAATACTTGGTAATGGCCTTGGCCTCCAGAACCTTGCTGTCGCTGCTGCTCATTTTCCGCGGATGATGTCGACAGGGTCAATGGCACTGGCCTTGCGTGCCGGCAGGTAGCCCGCCAAATAGGTGGTGACCAACGAGAACACGGCCGCAATGACGTAGAACCGCGGGTCGTAGGCGATGGGATAGGTCTTGATGGTAGGCAGGGCGGGGGTGTTGAAAGGAATCTGGTCGATGAGGGCCGAGACCCCGATGCCCAGCCCGATGCCTAACAGTCCACCGAAGATGCCGATGCTCAGGGCGATGGAGATGAAGATATGGTTCACATCGCGGCCCGAGAAGCCCGTGGCCTTGAGGATGGCGATGGAGTCCATCTTATCATAGATCATCATGTTCAGGATGTTGTAGATGCCGAAGCCTGCCACCACCAGCAGCGTGATGCCCACGGCATAGGAGATGAGCGTCCGAACAGAGCTGCCTGTCTCAAACTGGGAGTTGGCGGTGTTGAAGTCCACCGCATCAATGTGATAGATACGGCTCAGTTCTTTGGAGACCGGGAGAGACTGCTTCACATCCTTCAATTTCACCTGTATATCGGTGACATAGCTGCTGTTCTCCCCGAGCAGTTTCTGGGCCGTGGCCAGCGAGGCGTAGCTCTGCACGGCATCCACCTCCTGTATGCCCGACTGGAAGTAGCCCACCACCTTGAGCTGCATGCGGTCACCTTTGGAGGTGGTCACCTGCACCATGTCGCCCAGTTGGGCCATCATCTTCTCTGCGGCCCCAATGCCGAGAATGATGCTGTTAGGCGTGTTCATCAGGTCCATGGCGTTGCCCGCGGCTATGTAGTCATTAAAGACGAAGAGGCGGGCCTCGGCCTCCACATCAATACCATTGACCACGCCTGTGATATCGGTTGTGCCCACATTGTAGAACAACTGTGCTGTCACTTTTGGGGCCACGCCCAGCACACGCGTATCGGCCCTGAGGGTGCTGATGATGGTGCCGCTGTCGTGTATGCGCTGCAGCTCATTTCGCGGCCTCACGGAATGGATGAAGTTGTGGTGTCCGGCATAATCAGGGGCCATGTTCACAGGCTGCACCTCGGTAGGCTTCACCTCGTTGTAGAGGCGGATGTGAGCGGTGCGATTCATCATCAGCCCATCCAACAGGTCGTTGAGGCCGTTCATGAATCCCAGCAGCGAAATGAACATGGTGATGCTGAAAGTGACCCCGATAGCAGCCACCAGGGTCTGTTTCCAACGGGCGGTCATAAGTGCCCATGCCACTTGAAAAACAAGGCTTTGCATCATGGCATCGGAAGTATCACCTCATCTTCTTTCCCTAGCCCGGAGATGATTTCCATCTGCTGATAGTCGTGCAGTCCAGTTCTTACACGCACGGTGTCGCCCGTGGCCAGAATCACGGTGGAATCGTTGAGCATGAACCTGCGGGGAAGCAGCAGGGCAGATGATTTCTCGCTGACCACGATGTTGGCCTCGAAGGTGATGTTGGGCAGCAGCCGCTCGGGCCGCTTCACGAATTCGGCCTCGACCTCAAAGGTCTTGTTGCGTTCGTTCATCAGTGGGTTCACCTTGGTCACCCGGGCCTCGAACACCCTGTCGCTATAGCTGTCCAACGTGACCAGCACCTTGAGGCCGGGCACCATACGGAAGATGTCCTGCTCATCCACCTGCATCTTCAGCACGAAATCGGTAGCGCTGCCCACAATGGCCAAGGGCGTCTGCGGCCCTACCATCTCGCCTTTCAGCTTCAGCACGCGATAGACCAGTCCGTCCATGCCGCTACGGGGCACGAAATCACTCTCCATGCGGCTGGAAATACGCAGATTGTTCTCTGCCTGACGGGAGGAGAATTCCAATTGCCGCTTGAGGTCGGCATAGCGGGCCGAGGCCTGACGGTATGCGTTTGCCGAATTGTCAAAGGCCAATTGGCGCTGCTCCAACTCCAATTTAGATCCGATCTCCTTGCTCCAAAGCGTTCTTTGGCGTTGCAGTTGCAGCGAATCGTTGTCCATGCGGGTCTTGGCTGTGGCAATCTGCAGCCGGGCATCGTTCAGCTTGTCCTCATTGGAACGCACATCGGCAAACGAGGCGGCCAGTAGGGCGTTCTCCTTGCTTATACGCTGTGTCTCGTTGAAGATGGAGAGGATGGGCGTGCCCACCTTCACGGTGTCGCCCTCTTTGACGAAAACTTCGTCCACTATGCCACTCACAGTGGCAAAAACCTCATGCTGTCCTTTGCTCTCCACGATGCCCGAGGCGTAGACAGATTCGGTGATGGGACCTTCGGTTGGGCGCACAGTTTCGGTGGAGGGACCGCAGGACGAAACAACAAGAAGTGAGAGGAGTAAAGTTATTCGAAGCATTTGTCAAAGATACTTTCATGCTTGACGGGGAAATCAGGGTCTGAGTCATGAACACGGGTGATGACGGTCAGTCTGTAGCCTACAAGGATTGCTTCTCGGAAAGGATGAATCTTTTTTGGTAACAGTGTGAGGCATTCATTTTTTCATGTCCCGCGAACATGATGAGGACTCTGAGGTTTGAACTATGGTTGTTTGATTTCTCCGCCCGGATTGAGGAAGATAGGAGTCCATGTCGGCATCACGATTTATTTGTATTTTTCCCATTGATTCAAGTAATTGTATATGAATGCGTTAAGGACCTTTCTTTCCATCTTTCTGATTGCGCTCGCTGGTCGTTCGGTTGCAGAAGAGATAGTCTTTGAGATGAGCGTACTTGGCATCCGTTTCGGCACCATGACCGTTACCCGCAGCATGGAGAATGACAGCACCGAGCTCTATACGCTGCACGCCAAAGGCAAGACCGATTTCCTGTTCATGCAGCGCGATGAGGAATCCAGATACCGGGTACGCTATCGCAATGGGGCGCTTCTTTCCTCCGAGTATACGCACCTGATAAAGGGAAAGACCGAGAAGTGGTCGCGGATCACGAAAGCAGAAGGACACTACCGTGTGGAGACCAACAGTGGTGTGCGCGTGCTTCAAGAGGCGGTAGACTATTCCCTTCTCAAGCTCTATTTCGAACCGGGACAGAAGCGGACACGCGTCTTCTGTGAGGAGGACTGCGCCTTCTCCAGATTGGACCGGAATCCTTCGTCCGATTCGTTCACCGTCACCTGCAAGGATGGCAGTCGTTCGACCTATCACCTCAAGGCCGGTCGTGTTGATCTGGTCGAATTGCATCTTGCTGCGGCCACGGTGAAAATGACGCGGATTCGCTGAATTCATCCTGGTCAGCACCTATCCGAAGTGTTTCAAGTATGTGCCACGCTGCTGGAACACATAGCCTTCAGGATGATACTTGTGGCCTGTTCAGACACCTTGTTTAATGTCTAATTTCGCGGCCATGTTCAGAAATGCCCTTCCCGCCCTGTTTATTGCTGTAGCAATGATGTTTGGCGGTTGCAAGTATCAGAAGATACTGAAGAGCAACGACTTCGAGAAGAAGTTCGAGATGGCGCAGCTTTATTATGACAATGGCAAATACCAGAAGGCTTTTCCGCTTCTGGAAGAACTCATCACCGTTTTCCGTGGCACTGCCAAGGCTGAGGACGTTTATTTCCTCTACGCCAACTGTAATTACAAGCTCGGGGATTTCATGTTGGCGGGATATCACTTCAACAATTTTGTGAAGACCTTTCCGCGCAGCATCAGGGCAGAGGAGGCGCAGTTCATGAATGCCAAGTGCTATTTTCTCGACTCACCGGAGGAGACGCTCGATCAGAGTAGCACGAACAAGGCCATCGAAGAGATTCAACTCTTCATCAACCGCTATCCGAACAGTGACCGTGTAGCCGAGTGCAACGACCTGATGGACCGATTGCGCGCCAAGCTGGAGGCCAAGAGCTATCGGCACGCCAAACTGTACTTCCGCCTCGGAGACTATAAAGCTGCTATCTTTGCCCTCCGCAATACGATTAAGGACTTCCCTGATTCACGCCACCGGGAAGAGCTTGGTTCCATGGTGGTGAAGGCCAGCTATGAGTTGGCTGCCAACAGCATCGAGTCCAAACAGGTGGAGCGTTTCAAGGATGCCATCAATGAATGTGAGACCTACCTTGTCAAATACCCCGAATCCTCCTATTGGAGGGAAGTTTCCCGCGTGAGGGACGATGCCAAGGCACAACTGCAAAAACTACAATCATCACTCTGAACACATGGAATACAAAGGACTGAAAGCCCAGAAGAACACCGTGACCCGTGACCTCCGTCTGTTGGAAGATCCAACGGGCAATATCTTCGAGACCATCGCCATCCTTGGCAAACGCGCCAACCAGATAGGTACGGACATCAAAGAAGAGATCAACAACCGTATGGAGGAGTATGAGCAGCCTGCCGATAGCCTTGAGGAGATCTATGAGAATCGCGAGCAGATCGAGCTCTCCAAGCAGTATGAGCGCATGCCCAAGCCTGTTTCCTATGCCGTGCAAGAGATGCTGGAGGGCAAGGTGTACTTCCGTAACCCTTCGAAGGAAGAGTCCAAGGCCTGAGGCATCCAATCGATTTCACATCAGAAGACCCGGCCTTGGTCGGGTTTTCCTGTTTATTGAGGCATGAGGGACAAACGTATTCTGATAGGTGTAACGGGTGGCATTGCAGCCTATAAGGTGCCTCTGTTGGTGCGTCTCCTTGTGAAGGCAGGCGCGGACGTCACCGTTATCGCCACCCCTACGGCCTTTGAATTCGTCACCCGACCCACGTTGGCTGTGCTTTCGGGAAAGCCTGTGTATTCAGAGATGCTGGACGCATCCACGGGCCAATGGCACAACCATGTTGAACTGGGTAACGGTGCAGACCTCTTTGTCATTGCGCCTCTCACGGCCAATACCTTGGGCAAGATGGCCAACGGTCTGTGCGACAATCTTGTGCTGGCCACCTATCTGTCGGCCACCTGTCCCGTCCTTCTGGCTCCCGCGATGGACCTCGACATGTGGAAACACCCCGCTGTTGTCGCGAACATGGACAAGGTACGCTCGCATGGCAATCATGTTGTGGGTCCTGGCACGGGCGAACTGGCGAGCGGGCTGAGCGGTGAGGGCCGCATGGCAGAGCCCGAGGAGATCTTCAACGTCATTGAACAGCTTTTGCGTGGGTAATCTGGCGGGCAAGCGCATCCTGATCACGGCCGGGCCCACCTATGAGGCCATAGATCCTGTGCGTTTCATCGGCAATCATTCATCAGGCAAGATGGGCATCCGCCTTGCCGAGGAGGCCGCAAGGCAAGGCGCAGAGGTCACGTTGGTATGTGGGCCATCTTCAGTGGTGTGCGACCCCTGTGTGAAGCGCATTGATGTGGTGAGTGCACAGCAGATGTACGAGGCCACGCTGCCGTTGTTCGCAGAGGCCGACATCGCCATTCTCTCTGCCGCGGTGGCCGATTATCGCCCCAAGCACGTGGCCTCGCAGAAACTGAAGAAGAAGGATGCGGCCCTGAGCATCGAACTGGAGCCAACACCGGACATCCTTGCCTCGTTGGGAAAAATCAAGCGCAGTGGACAGATTCTCGTTGGTTTTGCGTTGGAGACGGAGAATGCCCTTGCCAATGCCATGGAGAAGCTGAATCGGAAGAACTGCGACCTCATCGTGATGAACACACTGTCGGATGAGGGTGCGGGTTTCGGCCACGATACGAACCGTGTGACCATCATCGGCACGCAGGGCAATGTCACTAATTTTGGGCTGAGGTCGAAGGCTGAGGTGGCCGTTGACGTTCTCCATCAAATCTCACTCATCCTATGAGGAATCTTCTTGTGTTGGCGTTCATGCTGCTCGCATCTGAGGGCCGAACGCAGGAGCTCAATTGCACGGTGTCAGTCATCAGTCCGCAGCTGCAGAATGTGGAGAAGCGCATCTTCGAAACGATGCAGAACGACATCCGGCAGTTTCTGAACTCGACCCCTTGGACCAGCGAGACCTTCAAGCAGGAGGAACGCATTGAGTGCAGCATCCTCATAAATATCAGTGAGCGCATCGGGACCGACCGTTACAAGGGCACCATACAGGTGCAGGCAAGCCGTCCGGCCTTTAACACATCCTACAGCAGCACGATGTTCAACATCATGGACCAGGACTTCACGGTGGTCTATCTTGAGAGCCAGCAGTTGCAGTTCCAAGAGAATCAGCACATCAGCAACCTCACGTCCATACTCGCCTACTATGCCTACCTCATCATCGGCATGGACTACGATTCATTCTCGGAAAAGGGCGGTGAGCCCTATTTCCAGAAGTGCCTTCAGATCGTGAACAATGCACAGAATGAATCGGAGCGTGGGTGGAAGGCCTTCGAGGGCACCAAGAACCGGTACTGGATCGTGGAGAACCTGCTCAATGCCCGCTTTGAGGATTTCAGAAAGGTGCTTTACCGCTATCACCGTCTCGGACTCGATGCGATGAGCAAGGACGCGGAGGGCGGTCGCAGAGTGATTTTTGAGGCTTTGCCCGACCTGAAGCGCATCCGTCAGGACCAGCCTAACTCATTCCTCCTGCAGGTGTTCTTCACTTCGAAGTCCGATGAATTGGTGAACATCTTCACAGAGGGCATGCCCGACCAAAAGGCGCGGGCCTCGCAATTGCTGATGGAGATGGACCCGTCCAATTCCAACAAGTATCAGAAGATCACCAAGGGGTAGCCATGCTCCATCGCCTGTACATCCGCAACTATGCCATCATCAGCGAGCTGGAGGTGGAGTGGGGAAGCGGTCTCACCATCATCACAGGAGAGACGGGTGCGGGCAAGTCCATTCTGCTCGGTGCCCTATCGCTGGTGCTTGGAAAGCGGGCCGATTCTTCCGCGCTACATGCGTTGGACAGCAAGTGCATCGTGGAGGCGGAATTCTCTACGGATGGCTTCTTCCTACAGGACCTTTTCATCGAGCACGACATTGATGCGGAGGCGCATACCACCCTTAGACGCGAGATAACCCCGCAGGGAAAATCGAGGGCCTTCGTCAACGATACGCCTGTGCTGCTTCCTGTACTCAAAGAGATCGCTGAAAGGCTCATTGATGTGCATTCGCAGCATGAGGTGCACACGTTGAAGGAGGCCGATTTCCGTGCCCGGTTCGTGGACTCCTGTGCCGATAGGTCTTCTGCATTTCTTGCCTTCAGAACGGTCTTCACGGAGTGGGATGGCCTGCGCAGGCAATTGGAACGCCTGGAGGGTGATGCTGCGCAATCGCGTGCGGAGGAGGACTACATCCGATTCCAGTTGGAGGAGTTGGAGGAACTGAAGCTTCGCGAAGGTGAACTCACCGAGGCCGAGGAACGTCTCTCTGTGCTGGAACATGCCGATGAGATCCGTCATTCCCTCTCGGCCGTCAATGCACGAATCAATGATGGGGAGTTGGCGTTGCTTGACAGTCTGCGACAGGCGCTGTCCGAGGTGACCCGGGTGGCCAGGAACTATCCGGCTGCCGAGGAGTGGGTGCAGCGACTGAACAGTGCTGTGATCGATCTCGCAGATCTGTCGGATGAGATGGAGCGGGCTGTCCAATCCATTGAGAATGACCCCAGCGAACTGGCTCGGACCCAGGAGCGTGTGGATGCCATCCATCGCCTGCTGAACAAGCATAGGAAGCAGACCGATGCGGAACTGCTGGAACTTCAGCAGGTGTACTCTGACAAGCTGCAGCTCATCGAGCGTTCGGACACAGAGTTGAGCGCATTGCGCAGCAACCTTGCAGCGTTGGAACAACAGTTGATTGACCGCTCGGATGCACTGACCAAAGTCCGTGCAGAGGCGGCAGGCCGTCTGAGTGAGAAATTGTCCACTGAACTGCGTGCGTTGGGCATGCCCGATGCCCGACTTCAGCTTTCGGTGGACAGAAAGGACATTGTTGGGGCATTAGGGCGAGACAACATCCACGTGCTATTCTCGGCCAACAAGGGCCAGCCGATGCAGGACATTGCCAAGGTGGGTAGCGGGGGTGAACTGTCGCGGCTGATGCTGGTCATCAAGGCCGAGATGGCGCGTAATGCCCAGCTTCCCACGGTGATATTCGATGAGATTGACACGGGAGTATCTGGTGAGGTGGCAGAACGCATGGGGCTCAAAATAAAAGAGTTGAGCGCATTCATGCAGGTGCTCTGCATCACGCATCTTCCGCAGATAGCTGCCAAGGGTGCGCACCATCTGTATGTGTACAAGGAAGGGTTGGCAGACCGCACGGAGACCCGCATCCGCCCGCTCACTGGCCACGACCGCATACTTGAGGTGGCCAAGATGCTGAGTAGCGACAATCCCACGGAGGCGGCCATCAGTCATGCAACGCAACTGGTCGGCCCGCATGCGTAGATACGTTCGATTGCTCACCATCATCGGCCTGCTGGCCATTTCCGGATGCGGGGAGGATGCACTGGTACCTTGCGATGAGCATGCTGAATGGAGTGGCCTGCTCTGCCGAGAATACCGTTTCGGCAACAATGTCCCGGTAGGCTATCTCGAATACAGTTACAAGGGCGATTCGGTCATCGACATCACCACAAATGACACGGAGGGCCGACTTCAGAAGACCGCTACCGAACGGTATTCGGGCGGCCTGATACGCACAGTGGTGGAACGTTTCGAGGGCGGACAGAATCTCGTTCGGAGCTACAACTATCTGAGCAACGACAGCTTGGAGTGCATTGTTTTCGGGGCGGCTGACAGCTCGGAGTGCTACGGCTATGATGCGCAGGGCAGGCGCTCTGCGGTGACCATGTGGCACGGGAGTGAGAAGGTCCGGTCGGTGGGCTATCGCTATTTCGTGGATCAGGATCGGCTCTATCGCCTCAATTTCTATGACGGCAATGACAGTCTGCTGCGCTACTGGAACCACGAGTATTTCCTTGATGGCCGGATAAGAATCGATGTATTCACCGGCCAGAACAGCTTCCTTGGTCATTACGTGCAGAACTGGACTGCGGATGGCCGACTGCTCAACGCACAGTTCACCGCTCCCGATCAGGCCATCACCGAACGGATCGACCTGACCTACGATGCCGAAGGTCGTCTCACGGAAAGAACAATCTCAGGGCCCTTCGTCCGTTCGCGGAACGTATACATGTACCATTGATTTTCACACAGATGACCAACGACCACACCCTCCACGCCAAAATCTCAGCCGTGCATCATTTCCATGAGGTATTCGGGATAGGCAACCGCGAAACGCCCGAGCACAACATCGGGGAGAACGACTTCATGCTGCGTTTCAACCTGATGAAAGAGGAGAACGAGGAGTATCTGGAGGCATGCAGGAAGGGCGACATCGTTGAGATAGCCGATGCGCTGGGCGATATGATGTACATCCTGTTCGGCACCATCTGCAAGCATGGGCTTCAGCACCGCATTGCCGATGTTTTCGATGAGATCCATCGCAGCAACATGAGCAAATTGGATGCAGATGGGAAGCCCATCTACCGCGAGGATGGCAAAGTGATGAAAAGCGAGAACTATTTCCGGCCGGACATCAGGGCCGTGCTGGGCGTCTGAACGTGAAGATTCAGCCCACCAGTTCCTGGCAGGCCATGTAGGTCGTGTAGTTCTTGGTGGCCCATCGTTGTGCCGATTCCATATCCTCGAAAATGCGGACAGGATAGCTCGGGCGGCTCAGCTTGAGGAAGAGATTGCCTATGGTCTTCGCAGCGAACGAATTGGTGATCAGGGCCACGCTCACTGTGTTGCCCCATTGGTTGCTGGTGTCGCGCAACCACTCGCGGGCGTCCTTGGCCAGATAAATCACGCCTGTGATGTCCAAGATGGTGCTGTGCGGTCGTTCCTCCGTGATGTAGGCAACCACCTCGTGATACTCCTTGGCCACAGTTAGGCTAACTTCCGCATTCGGGAAAGCTTTGGCGTATACCACGCCATCCTCCAACAGCGAGATCTCTCCAACACTTATGCGAACCTTCCTGTACATTCTGCCAGCGTGAGCTGATGCAAATGTACTACGAAAATCACGTAGTTCAGACCTACGTGAAGTTGGTAGACTATTTTCTTTCAAAGGATAGGGCCGTCTCGTAGCGCATGGACCCGTTGGTGATCTCGTGGGCCTCATACTTAAGATTCTTGCCCATGGTGCCGCGCAAACGTTTGAAGAACGATTCCCTTTCGGGCAGCGGAGTGAAGTCATCCACCTTGGCCCACGAGGGATCTATGCGGATGTACGAAGGAGGGTAGAGTGCCTGAATGGTGTCAAAGTTGGCGGGGACATGCGTCACTTCCAATCCTTTGGCCTTGACAAACGATTTCAGCATAGCGTTCTGAAAAGGATCGGTGGTCAGCGCCACGGTCTTGAAACCTAGGTCCTTGGCCAGATAGTAGCTGTAGAAGATGTTCTCCGTGCTGTGCTCGGCCTTCTCCTCGGTGAAGACATGTTCGGCCGGAATTCCGAGTTCAATGGCGTACAAAGCCATGATTCGCGCTTCCACATAAGGCGTGTAAACAGCGCTTCCGCTGTAAATGATATTCTTGGCGAGCCCCTTGGAGTAGAGGTAGTGGCTCCATTGCACACGGGCGCGCATCACATCACTCCAGCCCGTGTCATAGGGCACGCCCGGCACCACGATGGCATCGAACGGCATGCGTGCGCGGGCCTGCTCGAACGCCTTCTCCGTGCTGCCGCACGATGCGATGCTCACTACGATGATGGTTAGCAGATGCCAGTAGAACAGTTGGATCATGACCTTCGAAACGGATGGAAAGGTAGGCAGGCTCATCTCAACTCGGATTGACATCAGCGGACCGACACTGCCGGAGCAGCATTGTTCTCTTGCAAGGCCTCCAGATATTTCTCGCCTCGGGTGCCACGCATGCGCTCCCTCCGGTTCTCACGCTCCTTGAGCGGAACGAAGTTGCTCACATAGGCAGGTGTGCCGTCAATGCTCATGTCAAAGCTTTTACGATAGGCGAAGAAGATGGTGGAAAGATCGGTGGGCAGGTAGTCGATGTCGAGGTCCACCTTGCGCAGCAGGAACTCCAGCATGAGGTGCTGCATGGGGTCGGTGGCCACGGCCACTTTGGAGAAACCATGGTTATGTGCCAGCTCCAAGGAGTAGAAGACGTTCTCGGTGCTGTGTTCCGCTCGGTTCTCGATGATGATGTGGCGAGGGTCAACGCCCAGTTTCTGGAGGAAAATGGCGAATATCTCCGCCTCCACGTAGGGACTGTGCACGGCTCCACCGGATACGATGATGTTCTTCGTCTGTCCGGTGCTGTAGAGATGGTAGGCCCAGAACAGGCGCATGCGCTGAAACATGTTCATGCGGCCTTCCTCATCATCGAATGGGAAACCGGGAACAATCACGGCATCATAGACCTGTGTGGCTTCGGCCTGCTCTGAGGATACCTGTTGTGCTTTCGCAGGCCCGTTAAAAGAGCTGAGGAGAGCTACAGCTGCAAGGAGGAGTTTGGTCTTCATGGGATTGAGGGGTGAAAGGTTTGATGATGTAAGAACAGGCCTCCATTCATTTTGTTCAACAATAAAATCGATTTGTTGAACAAACTATAAACGCAGGAAGCGATGCTTTATTGTCTTCTCATGCATCTGACAGGTATCTTGCGCGCCTCGAACCAATGTTTCTGTTCATGTTACCTTTCATCGCTGTTCTCGCCACTGCCATCTTCTTCAGTTCCACGGCCACCGCTCAGGTGAATCCCAAGGACGTCACCATTATCCGCGATGCGTTCGGAGTGCCGCACATCTATGGGAAGACCGATGCCGATGCGGCCTATGGTCTGGCGTGGGCCCATTCGGAGGACGACTTCGAACACATCCAGCACAACGTGCTCACAGGCAAGCGCATGTTGGGCCAAGTGCTGGGCAAGGAAGGGGTGCTGTTCGATTTCGGGCTGCAGCTGTTCAGTATCGATTCCTTTGTGGATGCCCGCTATGCCATCGACCTCTCGGAAGATTACCGTAAGGTGTTGGAGGCCTACGTGCAGGGGCTGAATGACTATGCAGCGGCCCATCCCAAAGAGGTGCTTCTGAAGAAGTCGCTGCCGTTCAGAGCGCAGGACCTGGTGAAAGGCTATGTGCTCAACACCTCGCTGATGGCCGGGGTGGGACTCACGCTCAAGGCCTTGAATGAGGGCAGGGTGGAGGAGTTCTTCAATGTCAACACCATCGGCAGCAATGCGATAGCCGTGGCACCTCAACAGATGGAGGACGGCATGGGGTATCTCAACATCAACTCGCACCAGCCTTTAGAAGGACGTGTGGCGTGGTATGAGGCGCACATAGCGAGCGAGCAGGGATGGGACATCATCGGGGGGCTGTTCCCAGGTGGTATGACCATTTTCGTGGGTACGAATCGTCACTTGGGATGGGCGCACACGGTCAACTACCACGTTTTCGGGGATGCTTATCAGTTGGAGATCAACCCGAAGAACAAGAAGCAGTACCGCTATGATGGTGAGTGGCGCGACTTCTATGTGAAAAAGGCCAAGCTCAAGGTGAAGGTGGCCGGTATGCGTATCGCGGTCTCCAAGCGGATCCTTGTCACGGCCTATGGCCCCGTGTTCGAGACCAAGAAATTCGGCAAGTATGCCCTGCGTTTCCCCAGCTACACAGACATCCGGGCGGCAGAACAGTGGTACCGCATGAACAAGGCCACGGACTTCGCCAGTTTCAAGGATGCATTGAGCATGCAGGCCCTGCCGTTGTTCAATGTGGTCTATGCCGATAAGGTCGGCAACATCATGATGCATTCTGCGGGAAAAATCCCATTGCGCGACCCGAAACTGGACTGGTCGCTGCCCATCAAGGCCAACACATCGGCCTATCGTTGGACGGAGATCATCCCGTTCGACAAGATGCCGCACAGTGAGAATCCAGAATGCGGGTACGTGTACAACGCCAACAACACCCCGTTGCACTGCACAGGAGCGGAATGCAACCCGCAGCTGGACTTTCCGGGCATTCAGAACTTCGAGTACAACCGTGGGGAGGTGTTCCGCGACCTCTTCGCATCGCACAAAGGCAGATTCACGGAGAAGCAGGTGGAGGAATTCAAATACAACACTTCCTATCACCCTAAAGGCAGCTATGCCGACCGTTTCCAGAAGCTCTATCAACTGGACGCGGCCCAGTATCCTGACATATCGGATGCGATTGCCAAGATGAAGCAGTGGAACTGGCATGGCGATGCGAACAATCGCGATGCAGCCCTCGCCATGTTGGCGCACGATGTGCTGCGCGAACAGGCCGATGCCCCCTTCGGACTGCTCATGATCCGCAAGGAGCGCATCAGCGAGGAGGATGCTGTGACCGCTTTGCGCAAGGCCAAGAAGTTCTTGGTGAAGACCCACGGTTCCATCGACATTCCACTCGGGCAGGTGCAGCGCCATCAGCGCGGTGAGGTAAGCTTCCCTGCGCATGGCCTGCGGGAGGTGCCCCGCGCTGCCGACTCTAAGCTGTATGACAAGAAGCGCGGGCTGTTCCGCATCGTCAATGGGGACGGCTACATCCAGAAGGTGCGTTTCTCAAAGGAAGGCCCCATCATCCAGAGCATCAATGCGTTCGGGGCATCCACCCATCCCGACAGTCCGCATTACACCGACCAGATGGAACTGTTCGTGAATCAGGAATACAAGCCGATGACCTTTGACCGTGCAGAGATTGAGCGCAATGCCAAGCGCATCTATCATCCCGGTGAATAGACCGCTTCAGAGCAGAATCTCCTCAGTACCTTTCATGCCCAAGCGTCTGCGGATGGCATAGGTGGCGAGATAGAGGAACGGGGTGTCCAAGGCCGCCACAATGACCTTGAAGAGGAACCCGCTGCCGAACAGCGGCCAGAACAGTTTCCATTCGATGGCCCCCATGACGCACAGCAGTACGAGTACCGAGGCGGTGTCCACCAATTGCGAGGTCATGGTGCTGAAGTTGTTGCGCAGCCACAGGTGCTTGCCCTTGGTGACCGTTTTCCAGAAATGGAAGATGCGGATATCGATGTACTGTGCCAGCAGATAGGCGGTCATGGAGGCACCGACCGAAACCCCGGCCAGTCCGAAAACGGTGCTGAACATGCTATCACTCACAGGCGACCACACTGTGGCAGAGGCATGATCGGCCAAGCTGACCACGCCCAGCACGAAGACACTGGCCACCAGCCCGGCTGTGACCACGGCATTGGCCCGCCTGCGGCCGTAGATCTCTGAGATGATATCCGTTACGAGAAAGGTGAGCGGGTAGGGGAGTATGCCTACCGAAAGCTCGAAGGTGTAGAGCCCGAAGGCGTTCCAGTGGAAGAATTTCTGGAAGATGAGGTTGCAGGATACGAGCGAGGCGATGAAGATGCCTGCCAGAATGAGATAGAGGTATTCCGCTTCCTGACGCTTTTCTTGGGTGAGGGCTACGGTGTTCATGGCTTTCGATCACCAACTGCCACCGGCCCCACCGCCCCCGAAACTCCCACCGCCAAAACCTCCGAAACCGCCACCCCCGCCACCTGAGAATCCGCCACCACCTCCTGAGAAGTGGCGATAGGAGCCCGAATGCCGGCTCGTGGCACTGTTGAGCAGGGCCCATGCGGCCCAGAACGAGAGGTGATTCACCCGCGCATATTCCTTCACCTGTGCGGCCTTGATGCCCCAGACGAACAGGAAGATGACGAGCATGATGCCCATGACAAGGAAGATGTTGACCGAACCGCCTGAAGATGCTCTCGGTGTGCCCACATACTCGCCCTTGGTGGCCTGCATGATGGCCAGCGCACCGGCCTTGAGTCCACCGAAATAATCGTCCTGTTTGAACCGGGGCAGGATGTCGTTGGTGATGATGCGGCTCACCAGTGCATCAGGCAGGGCACCTTCGAGGCCGTAACCGGTGGCGATCCACATTTTACGGTCGCCCCGGCTCACCAAGATCAGGGCACCATTGTCGGTGCCGCCCTTGCCGATGCCCCATTTCTCGCCCAGGTCAAAGGTGTACTGCGATATCTCGTAGCCGTCCAGCGTGGAGATGATCACGATGGCGATCTCAATGGATGATTCCCGCTCATAGCCTTCAAGCAGGGCGGTGAGCTCTGCGGCCTCCTGCGTGGAGAGCGTTCCGGTGAAATCGTTCACCAGCCGGTCGGTGCGCTCGGGGAACTGCTGTGCGAGCAATGCCAACGGCAGCAACAGGGTGAGCAGCAGCGGCAGCAGGTTGCGGAAGTGCGGTATGTGACTCAAGGATGCGCGCATCATCTAATGACCACCTCGTTGGGCAGTTCGTTACGGTCTGAAGTGCCCTGATGGGGAAAATGTTCGGACAGGGCCTTGCCAGACGCATGAATCGCGGTGATCAGTCCCTGCTCAAAATCGCCTTTGCGGAAAGCCGCACCCATGTTCTCCTTGATTTTCTCCCAGAAATCGGAGGGAACCACGGCATTGATGCCCGCATCGCCAATGATGGCGAAGGTGTGGTCTTTCACGGCCATGTAAATGAGCACCCCGTTGCGCTGTTCCGTGCTGTGCATGCCCAACTTGTTGAAAAGGAAGGCGGCACGGTCCAGCACATCGTCCTCACTGTGGTCCTCGATGTAGAGGCGGAGCTCGCCCGAGGTACTGCGCTCGGCCTCACCGATGGCTGCCTCGATGGCTGCTATCTGCTTGGCGGTGAACAGTTCGCTGGCCTTCATCAGAATTCCACTTTAGGGGCCTTCTCTGCGCCTGCATCGGCCTCGAAGTACTCCTTCTTCTCAAAGTCGAACATGCCTGCGATGAGGTTGTTCGGGAATTTGCGGATGTAGGTGTTGTAGTCCTGCGCCACCTCGTTGAACTTCTTGCGCTCCACGGAGATACGGTTCTCCGTGCCTTCGAGCTGGGCCTGCAGTTCGAGGAAATTCTGGTTGGCCTTGAGGTCGGGGTAGCGTTCCACCACCACCATCAGTTTGGAGAGGGCAGAGGAGAGGCCATCCTGCGCGGCCTGGAACTGCTGGATGCTGTTGGCGTCCAGATTGGTCGGGTCAACGGTGATGCCGGTGGCCTTGGCGCGCGCCTCGATGACGGCCGTGAGGGTCTCCTGCTCAAAATCGGCATAGCCTTTCACGGTGGACACGAGATTGGGGATGAGGTCGGCCCTGCGCTGGTACACGTTCTCCACCTGCGCCCATTGCGCGGTGACGGCCTCCTGCTTCTCAATCATGGTGTTGTACTGGCAGCTCTGCAGGCCCATGGTGGCTGCTATTAGGGCAAGGAAAAGGATTCTTTTCATGGTGTGTCTCTGTGTATGAGGGTGCAAAGGTAGGGTGCGCAGCAGGCCACGCTCAGGAACATGGGCCATTTCAGAAGATTTAAGACTTGTCTAACACCGTTTCGGAATTCGTACCGGTCCACCTTCGTTGGCCCGCAACGACTGCTCGAACGGCATTGACCACTTCCAAGCACCTGAACCCTGTGGACTGCTTGGTGCTCAGAATTGGTATAACTTGCTCACCCATGGCGGCACTGCTCATCAAGAACATCCGAACGCTGGTGCAGGTGCGCGAAAGCACGCTGGCACCTGTGTGCGGGGCGGCCATGGCGCAGCTTCCCTGCATCCATGATGCTTGGCTGCTCATCAAGGGCGGCACCATCATGGATTACGGCACCATGGATGCCTGTCCGCCCGACCCCAATGCGGTGATCGATGCCACGGACCGACTGGTGCTTCCTGCGTGGGTCGATTCCCACACCCACACCGTATTTGCCCGCACCCGCGAGGAGGAGTTCGTGGACCGCATCAAGGGCCTCACCTATGAGCAGATCGCGGCCAAGGGTGGCGGCATCCTCAATTCGGCAAGGCGACTGGCCGACATGTCGGAGAACGCCCTGTATGACGATGCGCTGGCCCGGCTCAACGAGGCGGTGACCACCGGCACGGGCGCCATCGAGATCAAGAGCGGCTATGGGCTCAGCGTGGAAGGCGAGCTGAAGATGCTGCGCGTCATCCAGCGCCTCAAGCAGGCGCATCCGATGGCGATAAAAGCCACGTTCCTCGGGGCGCACGCCCTCCCACAGGCCTACAAGGTCGATAGGGAAGGTTATGTGCAGCTCATCCTCCGTGAGATGCTGCCCGCCATTGCTGCCGAAGGGTTGGCCGATTTCATCGATGTTTTCTGCGAGAAGAATTATTTCACGCCTGAGGAGATGGGCCGCATCCTCGAAGCAGGCGCCAAGCATGGCCTGCGCGCCAAGGTGCATGTGAACCAATTCAACAGCATCGGGGGCATCGAGGCGGCCATTGACCACGGTGCCCTGTCGGTGGACCATCTGGAGGTGATGACCGATGCCGATATCAACGCCCTTGCCGCCAGCAACGTGATGCCCACGGTGCTGCCCTCGTGCTCGTTCTTCCTCACTATCCCCTATGCCCCTGCCAGACGGATGATGGAGGCCGGACTGCCCATCTGCCTCGCCACCGATCACAATCCCGGTAGTACGCCCTCGGGCAATATGCCTTTTGTGCTCTCGCTGGCGTGCATACAACTGCGGATGCTGCCCGAAGAGGCCATCAACGCGGCCACCATCAATGCGGCCTTTGCCCTCGGGCTCGAAAATGAACTCGGTTCCATCACCCGTGGCAAGACGGCCAACATCATCCTCACCCACCCGATGGAATCCATTGCCCGTATCCCCTACAGCTTCGGCAGCAACCCGGTGTGGAAGACGCTGGTGCGGGGGTATGAGGTGAAGGGTTGAGCGGTTCGCGGTTCGCACGTCATGGCATGCAGGTAGAGACGTAGCATGCTACGTCTCTACGGTGCGGCATGCTACGTCTCTACGGGAATGGCCGCGCGCGCATGCAATGGGAATGTCCGTTGCGGGGAGGAGCTTTGTCAAACTTCGGAAGTTTGACAAAGCTGACCTGCAAACGTCACCCCATAGAGGCACACGGGAAAAAACCTTGCGGCTGACGAACACGCTCCCTTGGGCGGGTTGCGGTACAGACGTAGCATGCTGTACAGACGTTGCATGCTGTACAGACGTAGCATGCTACGTCTCTACGGGGCGGGCATTTAAGCCGCCATCCCTCTCACGAACACCTCTACAAACTCCTTCATCCTTTCGATGATGCGCTCGCCAATGGAGCGCGCCTGTAGGATGCTTGGCCGTTGTTCGAGGCAGGCGAATACCTGTTCTTTCAATGGTTCCTGACCGCTGAAGATGTAGGTCTCGATGAGGTTGCTGAACTGCTGTCTGTCCAGGTTCTCCTCTTGGCAGATGTCATTCAGGGCAAGCACCTTCTGGTCTTCCCAGTACTTCTTGAACTCATCTTCAATGCGGTCCACATCGGTGATGTGGGGCAGCATCTGGTCAATGAACTTTTCGATGAGGTCGCGCTTGCTGCGCAGCTCCACCTCGCCTTTCAGCATGTCGAGGATCTGCTTCTTCTGCTTCTCCCTTTCTTCCTTATCCGTGGTCAGCTTCTGTTGTGCCAGCAGTTTGAGGATGTAGGCCACATTCACCTCATCGCGGTGCAGGAGTTCCACCTCAAAGTCCACATCATTCAGGATAGAAACCTTCTCCTTGCTGTGCTTCACGCTTTCGCGGATGTCCTGATACTTGCTCGAATAGTCCGCGAAGGCCTGTTCGCTCATGGGCAGGTCGTCCCATGTGAATTCGGTGTAGGTCTTGAGCACATTGCGCAGGCGTATCAACTCGCGGAAGGCCTGCACGAACTGTAGGATGTCCTCCTCGCTTTCGAGGTTGTTCACGCTCTTGACCGTTGGGGCAATCTTCAACAGCTCGGCAAATGCCTTGCTGAAACCTTCCACCATCTTTTCATACTCCGGCAGGAAGATGACCTCCTTGGCCTCTTTGTTCGAGAAGAGGGCGATGGCCTCGTCCGTGGCCGCTTTCAGGTTGCGGTAGCACAGGATATTGCCCTGCGACTTCTGCTCGTTCAGAATGCGGTTGGTGCGCGAATAGGCCTGTATCAACCCATGATGCTTCAGGTTCTTGTCCACATACAGGGTATTGAGCTTCTTGGCATCAAAGCCCGTGAGGAACATGTTCACCACCAGCAGAATGTCCAAGCGGTCGCTGTCAGGGAAGTTGGCCTTCTCGCGGTTCTTCATCCGCTGGCTCAGGTCTTGGAAATAGCGCTCGTAGCCCGTGTCGCTCTTCATGTCCAGCTTCACTCCGAACATCGCGTTGTAGTCATCCACGAAGGCGAACAGCTTGTCGCGGCTGTGGGTGGACACATATTCCCCTGCCGCTTCACGGGCCATGGTCTCGTCATCGGGCAGCGCGCCCCTGTCCACATCATCCTCCTCGTTGGCGCCATAGCTGAAGATGGTGGCCACCCGCAGGTCATGCCCCCCCGCTTCCTTCTTGGCCTTGAAGATGTCGTAGTAGCGGATAAGGTTCGGGATGCTGCTCACCGCGAACATGGCCGAATAGGTGCGGTTGTGGGTCTTCTGGTCGTGGTATTGGATGATGTGGTCCACCACCTTCTCCATCCGCTCGTCCGATTCGAGCACCTCCTTGGTGTCGATGTCCTCCACCTGTGTGTCCTCCGTTATCTCGCCCTTGCGTTTCACGGTGCGGTAATACTCCACATGGAACCGCAGCACGTTCTGGTCGCGGATGGCATCGGTGATCACATACTTGTGCAGGCAGGTCTGGAACAGGTCTTTGGTGGTGCGCTTGCCCAGCTCGTTGCTCATGGCATTGTCGGCAAAGATGGGCGTGCCCGTGAAGCCGAAAAGCTGATGGTTCTTGAAGTATCGGGCAATGCGCCTGTGCGTGTCCCCGAACTGGCTGCGGTGGCACTCATCGAAGATGAACACCACCCGCTCGTTCTGCAAATGGCTGATGCTCTTCTCGTAATGCCCTTTGCTGATGGCGTTGTTCAGCTTCTGAATGGTGGTGACAATGAGCTTGGTCTCGTCCTTGAACTGGTTCACCAGCCCTGTGGTGTTGGCCGTGATGTCCACACTTCCCTTCTTGAAGTTGTTGAACTCCTCCATGGTCTGGAAGTCGAGGTCTTTGCGGTCCACTACGAACACCACCTTCTTTATCTCCGGCAGCTTGGTCAGTATCTGACTGGCCTTGAAACTGGTGAGCGTCTTGCCGCTGCCCGTAGTGTGCCAGATGTAGCCGTTGTTCTCCGTGGGGTCATCAATTAATCCCCCGCCTCGTTCCTCGGCACCCCCTTTGAAAGGGGGAAGGGCCTCGCCTTCGACACCCTCCTTCGGCAAGCTCTGGACAGGCTTTTTGTAAGGGGGATGGGCCCCGCCTTCGGCATCCGCCTGAGGCGGAGGAAGGGCCCCGCGCTCCTTTACGCTTCTCACAATGGCCTCCACCGCATACACCTGATAGGGCCGCAGCACCATCAGCATCTTGTGCGTCTCGTTGAGCACGATGTATTGCGAGAGCATGGTGCTCAGGAATGCGGGCCGCAGAAAGCTGTTGGCAAAAGGCTCCAGGTCGGTGATGTTGCGATTGTCCGCATCTGCCCAGAAGAAGGTCTGCTTGAAGGTGAGCGCCTTGATGGTGTTGTTGGCGTAGTATTTCGTGTTGACGCCATTGCTGATGACGAACAACTGCACGAACTGGAACAGCCCCCTGTCTGTCCAAAAGCTGCTCTGCTTGTAGCGGTCTATCTGGTTGAAGGCCTCCTTCAGCTCAATGCCTCTGCGCTTGAGCTCTATCTGCACCAAGGGCAGGCCATTGACCAATAGCGTCACATCATAGCGGTTCTTGTGTACGCCTGCTATGCTGATCTGATTCGTGACCTGAAACCGATTCTTCTCCGGCTCTGCGGGGTTGAAGAAGCGGATGTAGCGCACTTCCTCATCATCGGTGTGCAGCTCGAAGCGGTCGCGGAGCAGCTTGGCGCGCTCAAACACATTGCCCTTGCCCAAATGGTTGAGGATGCTCTCAAACTCCCGCTCCGAAAACTTCAACCCATTGAAAGCCTCCAACTGGCGTTGGAGGTTGACCAACATGGCCGCCTCGTCATTGATGCGCACAGGCGCATAGCCCAACCCCACCAGTTGGTGGATGAGGTTGTTTTCGAGAATGGCTTCGGATTGGGTGGACATGATGCGGTCAGACCAGTCGCTGCAAGCCTGTGACCAGATGCCCGAAGCTGACCGATCTGTTGGACTGAATATCAATGAGAGGCCCCATCCTTCTTGCGCAATCCGTTTTGGTGAACTCTGCACTCAAAGCCCGCATCTCATGAGAACCCGTGAGTCTGTCAGGGTTGCGGAATTTTGCCTTATCGGCCAGTCGTGAAGCGTTGCTCCTTGGATAGACTTTTTCCACTGCGGTGAGATCTCCCAAGTACCAGTTCTCCAATTCGCGACAGGCCACCCGAACCAGAAAAGGAATGTTGGGATTGTTTGCCCTTATCAACTGAATGAGCTGTTGCTTCAATTGGATACAGTCGCTCGAATCCTGATCCTGAATGACCAATAGTCTTACAGGCCACGGATAGTTCTGATAGGCCTTTACCGTACCGGGAATCCTGCCTTGGAGGTCGCTCTTGCCATTGTGCGGTCGGATGAAACAGTTCTGACCGATGACAAAACCCTCTGGAAGAATCCTTGGAAGGAACTCTTTCAGAAACTGTTCCATGGAACGCTCTTCCACCAATATCTCTAAGATCTCCTCTCTCATTCCCCAGTAGGTGAGCTGCCACGGAACATGTTGGTTCTCCACAGATACCCCAATTGGTTGCCCTGTTCATATTGGGCTTTCACCAAGGGGTCTTCAGATGCCCTTTTGATGGTGGTGTATCCATCCTTCTTGATGAGCCAGTAAACCTCTTCGGGTGTGGCGGCATTGAGCATGTCGGGAGAGTGAGAAGTGACGAATACCTGCCCACCCGCATTGGCATACAATCGGAACTCTTCCAAAAGTTCGTTCTGAAGTGTCGGGTAAAGCTGATTCTCCGGTTCTTCCACACAGAGCAGCGGGTGCGGATTGGGGTCATGGAGCAGGAGCAGGTAGGCGAACATCTTTATGGTGCCATCGGACACATACCGCGCTATGAACGGGTCTTTGAAAGAGCCATCCTGAAACTTGAGCACGATACGCCCATCTTCGGTTTTCTTGGCCTCCACGCTTTTCACGCCTGGCACCCGGAGCTTCATCTTGTCCAGCACTTTCTGGAAGATTTCCGGGTGGCTTTCAAACATGTATTGGGCTACGATCGGAAGGTTGTCTCCTCTTACAGAAAGGTGCTCTGCATAGCCAGCATCACGGGTAGGTCGGGCATCTTCGATATGAAAATCTGAGATGTGCCAGTTCTCAATGAACTCGCGGAATGCATTGGCCGCTTTGAAACGGTCGAACTGACCCAGTCCTTTGACCGCAAGAATGTCTGACGCACCGAGTTTCTGGTACTCGCGTTTGAGCTCTTCGTCCGGTTTGTCAAAATCCTCCTCGTTGGAGATGGCAAAGCCTTCGCCACGCGAGAAATCGAGAAAATGGAACGGTGAGCCGTAAACACCTCTTTTGTAGCGCAGAATTTCACGGGCCACAATGGGCTGGCCTTGCTCCTCCGCAATCTCAAGCTTATAGGTGACCAGCCGGTCGCGCCCGGCTATCTCCAATTTGAATTGGAGTTCTATCTCGATCTGACCTACTTGACCCCGGCTGATCACTTCCTTGAACCCTCCTTCTGGGGCAAGGGCACTTTTGATGTTGCCTTTGAGCGCATTGCTGAGAAAACCGAAGACCTTGAACAAGGTGGATTTGCCCGACCCATTGGCCCCCACAAACACCGCCATGGAGGGCAGATTCGTAAGCTCGATCTCCTTGAATGCCTTGAAGTTCTTCAGGCGTATGGTCTCTATGCGCATCTTGGTTTCATTGATTCTTCAAAAGTATTCATATCCGTCTTTGGGTTGGAGGATGCGCACAGGCGCATAGCCCAAGCCCACCAGTTGCTGGATGAGGTTGTTTTCGAGGATGGCTTCGGATTGGGTGGACATCAGAAAAAATGCTAATCAGATAGGCTTCTTAATTTTTGGACGGCAAGATAAAGGGGTTGATTTCAAAACCACATCTAATTGATGTTTTTCAGTTTTCTTGTTGATCTCCCACCTTACTTTATCCATGTGGTTACTCAACTGATGTTTGATTGCATGCCTGTCCACGCCCTCAAAAGTCCTTGCAGCAAGTTGACCGTAGGAAATGAAATTTCCCCAGTCCATCTTGTTCGTTCTAATCATTTCAAACTTCCCATCTGGCCTAATCGGTCCTCGTTTGTGAATCAATCTGCGTTTTGCCCCAAGATGCGTGTGCTTCTTGAAAATCATGTTCTTAAAAATGTACCTCTGTCCTGTCTTCTTGCCCATTGAAGCTGCAAAGCGAGCTGAACGACTCACGCTTTTCTTCATTTTACGATAGTACTTTGAAAGGCTGGCACTCTTGATGCGAACCACCTTGCCGTTGAAAATGAAACCTAGGTATTCAAACCCATTTGAGGGTTCGAATCCTAAATCTCCTTCCTTTTTCAGGTCTATTAAACCATTGGCAAGCCGTTCACACTGAAAGACTTGATTCTTAGCCTCATTCACTCTTAATTGAGTTACTCCATTTCTAATTTCCTCTAGCAGTGGTTCATATATTTTATCGTGATCTTCGGATTTATAAATCAGCAGAATATCATCAGAGTATCTTCGATAATGACCGCCAAGGTCATTAAGAAGTTTGGCTGCAAAACGGTCAAATTCAAGCATGTAGATATTTGCCAATACAGGGCTGATTGGTGAACCTTGCGGTATTCCCATTTTGTCTTTGCGCCCCTTTGGTTCGCGCACCAACCCAGCGTCAATAACCCTCTTTCTGAACTCTTTTACACTCGGACAGAATCCTTCAACATCTGAAGACCTCAGATGCTTTGTTTTTTTTGCTTCATGGTGATCTTGAAACGCCTTGAAAACATCGTAGTACTCTACATACCAGTAGCGTGTGATATTCTTAAAAACCGCATAATGATCTTCAGGCATTTCATTGCCAAGCCCCATTACCTCTTTCCAGCTTTTCTTCACGTGATTATGCTTGAGCTCATCAAAGAAACTTGAGATGTCCATTGCCACAATTTGAAACCTGTCGCATGGAAAACCTTTCATCAAGTCAAAGACCTCCTTTGCCATTGATGGTGTTGACAGTTCGCGGGTAGCGTATTCTTTAGACCGATAGGCAAGAACTGAAGCATTGACCATCGGCTCTTTCAAAAGGATTTGCTCATATGCCTTGGTTAATTCCGAAGCATAGTGGCTGTAGACACACCTATCAAGGTGATTTGCATAACTGATGCTCCGTTTCTTTTCAGATTTAATCCTAGTGCTTTTCTCTTTAGGCGTGGCTCCGTTTTTTGACCTACGAAACCTTCTTTGCTTTATAGGCTTATGTATAAAAGGAAAGAACTTGTGAGCCTTCACTTGTTCTGGATCTCGGACATAGCGGCTTACCCACTTGATGTCGAAAAAATCAAGTTTGTCCGAAAAATGGAGGTACTGCTTAAGCTTGAATGTCTGATCGTTGGGCATGAGGTAAATAAAAATAGAGTTATGACTTAGGTCAGCGGAGCAATCCCCTCGCCCAAATGACGAGAAATGGCCACATGCTAAAACCGGTTGATAAGACAACCGCCCCTCGTATTAAGAATGATTCTTGGTATAACCCTAATAGCATCCATGATAATGAAATCACTTCAACCGATAAAGTCAATCAAGTCGTCAGTCTGTTCCTTCTTCAAGGGACTCGTAATCAGATTACTCGTTCCTCTAGTCTCTGACATGTTGCCATGCACTGAAACATTTGGAATTAACATCCATCTCTGCCCAATTGCAGGATGCCTCCCCAACTTTCATTGGTTCGGATAAAAAAACGTGAACCATCAGGAACTGACCCAGTCATAACTCATTTTTTTAATTCATTCGCTTTTCTTTTCGTTCATTAAACAAACATCTCTTGCAGCAGCCCTTTCTTAAACTGCTGGGTCAATTCTATCTGTGCGCTTACCGCATCTATCTTCTCATCCAAACTGCTCAGGAAGTCGGCTATCTTTTGTTGTTCATTAATGGATGGAACGGTAATTTGAAAGCTCATTATATCCTTCATTGAAAGGTTGTCTTGCGCTCCACCCTGTGCAACCGCAACCATGTCAGACAAGAATTTTTCTTGAAGTAAGGTTTGATAAAAAAATTCAACATCAATATCTTGTGGGACTAATTTTCCAACACGTTGATTAAGCAGACAGTTTTCCTCTACGACCTTGCAAACTCTACCAACATTTCCTGTCATAGAAATTAGAATGTCCCCAACGTTCAATTTCTGAAATGGCCGAATGTCCTTGGGCATGTCCATGACACGGTTAGACTGCTCAAGTGTCATTCGCCCGTTTTGCACATTGGAGATGGTAATGATTCGATACGCGCCTTCATCACAATACGTGTTGCTTTTGAAGATATAGCCATTGAAAAATTTGCTGTAATCCCCAATCGTCCCCTCCTCCCAATCCGGATAATCCGTTCCATCCGCCCTTTTGAACCGCAGTTCTTGAGAGAACAACTTTTGCATCACCCCTTTCTTGTACTGCTGTAGCAGTTCCTTTTTGCGGTTGAGATGCTGTAGCTTCTCATCTACCGCACTCAGAAACCCCGCGATCTTTTGTTGTTCGGGGAGTGAGGGGATATTAAACTTAATTCTGCCAAACGCTTTGGAAGAGATAAATGGCATTGTTGACTCCGTTGCAAACTTTCTCATCTTCCTCCTTTCTCTATTGAGGTTTTGAGTGAGAAAGTTATTGTCAACCGTTTCGGGACGGTGTTGTATTCTGAACACGTTCCAATTTAACGTCACCTCATCATCCGAGTTAAACAAGGATGCAGATCCTAATGCTGACCCAATGTTGCAATACAGAATATCCCCTCTTTTAGGTTTGCAGTTATCACTGATTCTAAAATAGGTTTCGTCATCAACGTATCTGACATCAGATAGGTCTATAACATTTTCGGAAATGTTGTTTGAGCGGATAACTACCTTACCCCTTTCAGAATAACTAACTTTCTCAACCGTTGTGTTTACACCTTGATTAGCCTTATTTATCAATTCGGTGAACTTGGTTTCAGACCAATTGTCGAAGAACTCCCGAAACCTCAGCTTCGGCACCTTCAACTTCTTCTGTTCCGCTACTTCCATGGCTCAGAGGGGTGCTTCAATGCCGAGTTCAGCGCAATAGGTGGCAATAGTGGCATCGGTGCTTTGGAGGGCTTCGGCCACTTGCTTCAGTTCTGCGCTCACCGCCCGTAGGTCAATGGCGGCCTCTTCCTCAAAGGTGTCCACATAGCGCGGTATGTTCAGGTTGTAGTCGTTGTCGCGCACTTCTTCGAGCGGGGCCACGTAGCTGTATTTCTCTTCGGCCGTGCGCTCGGTATAGGTGCTTGTCAGTTTGGCAATGTCCTCTTGCCGCAGCTTGTTCTGGGTCTTCACCTTCTCGTAGTGCTGGCTGGCATCTATAAAGAGGATGTTGCCCCGGTGGGTGCGGTTCTTTTTCAGCACCAGGATGCAGGTGGGTATGCTGGTGCCAAAGAAGATGTTGGCGGGCAGGCCTATCACGGCATCGAGGTAGTTGCGGTCGTCTATCAGAAACTGGCGGATGTGGCCTTCGGCCCCACCCCTGAAGAGCACGCCATGGGGCAGCACGCAGGCCATGGTGCCATCGTCTGCCAACTGGTGCACCATGTGTTGCACAAAGGCAAAGTCGGCCTTGCTGCCGGGTGCCAATCTCCCGTAGGCCGCGAAGCGCGGGCTGTTCATGTGCAGGGGGTTGGCACTCCACTCGGCAGAGAAGGGCGGGTTGGCCACTACGGCCTCGAAGCGTTCGTCCAAGTGCTGTGGGCGTTCGAGCGTGTCCTCGTTCTTGATGTCGAACCTGCGGTAATGCACGTTGTGCATGATCATGTTCATGCGCGCCAGGTTGTAGGTGGTGGGGTTGCTCTCCTGCCCATAGAACTGGCCCACCTCCAGCACCTCCTTCGCCACGCGCAAGAGCAGCGAACCGCTGCCACAGGTGGGGTCATAGACGCTTTTGAGGCGTTTCTTGCCGGTGGTCACCAACTTGGCCAATACGGTGCTCACCTCCTGAGGGGTGTAGAACTCGCCCGCCTTCTTGCCCGCTCCGCTGGCAAACTGCCCAATGAGGTATTCGTAGGCATCGCCCAGCACATCGGTCTCGCTGTTGTCTATCTGAAAGTCGATCTGATTGAGATGCACGAGCACTTTCACGATCAGGGCGTTCTTGTCGTCCGTGGTCTTGCCCAGCTTGCTGCTGGTGAGGTCGAGGTCTTCAAAGAGGTTCTGAAAGTCCTCTTCGCTCTCGGTGCCCACGGTGCTGTTGGTGATGTTGTTGAGCACCGTTTTGAGGTCTTCGAGAATGAAGTTCTCCTCGCCTTCGCCACCGCTCCTACGCACCATCTCGCTGAAGAGCTCGGAAGGTTTGAGAAAGAAGCCCACGCTTTCGAGGGCCATGTCCTTCACGGCTGCGAGGTATTCCTGTCCTTTGGGTGTGCTTTCGTCCAGCTCGTCATAGCGCAGGCCATCGGGTTTCAGGATGGCATCGGCATAGCCGTGCATCTTCTCGCTCAGGTACTTGTAGAAGATGAAGCCAAGGATGTAGTCGCGGAAATCGTCCGCGCCCATCTTGCCCCTTAGGGTATTGGCAATGTCCCAGAGTTTGGTCTTGAGGTTGTCGCTCATAGAATAGGTGGCGGTTTCGAGGGGGTGAACTTAATGACTCTTGTTGAATGTCGGATGCAAAACAAAAGGGGAAGACTCCCGAAAAGATATCGGGACAGGCTCCACCTATGTACGGTCTGCGGTTTTTTTTCATCCATGTCCGCAGGTTCTTCGCCACTGGAAATCCCCCGCCCTTCGGGCACCCCCTTAAAAGAGGGATGGCGTGCACGCCCGTGGCTCATCACTCGTCACTCATCGCTCGTCACTCATTCAAAAAGAATCCCCCGCCCTTCGGGCACCCCCTTAAAAGGGGGAAGGCGTGCACGCCCGTGCCTCATCGCTGGTCACTCATCACTCGTCTCTCATCACTCATCACTCATCCAAAAAGAATCCCCCGCCCTTCGGGCACCCCCTTAAAAGGGGGACGGGCCTCCTTCGCAATGACGGGCATCTGTGGTCTATGGACTGCGGTCTATTCACCCGTCACTTATCGCTCGTCACTCACGACTTGTATACAATTCTGAAAAAACTTGATACAAGTGCGGGCCGTTTCAACACAGATTGGCGGCATTTCAATCCAGATCGGAGGCATTTCAATACGAATCGGAGGCATTTCAATACGAAATGGAGCGGATTCAATCCAAAACGGAGCGGATTCAACACGAATTCGCGGCATTTCAATACGAATCGGAGGCATTTCAATACGGAATGGAGCGGATTCAATCCGAAATGGAGCGGATTCAATCTGATTTTTTCAAAGTTGTATACAGTTTCGCGGCAATTGTATACAAATAGGTCAGGAGGGCCCGAAGGAGAGGGGCTCGGAACGGTGGCGAAGGCCGGTCTGGAGGTTCAGGATGATCCTGAGCGCAAGCCCCTGCCCGGCAAAGTGGTCAGGTTTGAGGTGAGCCCGGGTGG
>CAZATP010000035.1:0-35813 GCA_964488095.1 uncultured Chryseobacterium sp. | reverse complement strand
TCACCTGGCTGTCCACGGCCAGGTTGAAGGTCTGCACGTTCACGCCCATCTTCTTCAAGAGGAAGGGGGTGACGTTCTCATCCACATTCAGGATGCCTTTCAGGATGTGGCCGGTCTCGATGCCCTGCTGGCCGTTGTTCATGGCCTCCTGCTGGGCGCTCTGGATGGCCTCCTGCGATTTAATGGTGAAATTGTTCAGATTCATGGTTCCCGATTTTTTGGGGTTGGTGACCGCAGGGCATCAAAAGGCTGTCCATCGTTCGGATGGAGGGGCGAATCGGAAATAGTGGCGCTTGCCGCCTCCGCAAAACGACAGAATGGCGCGGAAACGCTGCGGAGGCTGACTTATTGTCTCGTGGAGGGGCTACAGTGACCCACGATGAGGCGGGGCAAGCGGTGACCTAAGCCGAGAAGGGGTATGGACCGAGGGTGGATCGGAAGGACACTCACGAGGAACGGTCTACGTGGGTGGGCAGGTCGGTCTTCGGTTCCATGGTTTCCGGGTGTTCACTTGGTGTATCTGGTGGAGGTCATTTCCCTTCTGGCTGCATGGAGAGCATATCTGACGGTGATCGGCCTGTTTCTGATGACGGTCAACCTTTTTCAGAGCGCAATGATGTTCTTTCTGGAGACCGCCAAGCCGTCTCTGGTAGCAAACGTATCAAAAAATGGAAAAAATGTGCGGTCTGACGTAAGTAAGATGCGGTCAGGTGGAATCAAAATGAGGTCGGGAGTAAAAATTAGGAGGACTGTCATAAGCAAGATGTGGTCAGTCAGAAGTAAGATGAGGTCGGGCATAAATAGGATAAGGTCTGATAGAATATCGATGTGGTTGGGAAGCAGATAGATTAGGTCGAACAGAAGCAAGATAAGGTCATTCTGTGCCAGAGCGGCCCTGTGCGAAAAGCAAGGGGATGTGTTCTGCCTATGGTGATGCCGAACCCCATTGGGCACCCAACAGGACAATTCCATTTACCTTCACCCCGCACCAGAAACAACAGAAAGCCATGAGAAAACACGTACTTCTTCCCCTGCTGCTGGCCCTTTCGGGCAGCATCGCAGCGCAGAACACGGCCCCTGTGGTCAACATCACCGATGTGACGGTGGACGAGGTGGCGCAGACCGTGACCGTCAATTACCAGCTCACCGATGCCGAGGACGCCCCCTGCGAGGTGTGGCTCAAATTCTCGACCGATGGCGGGGAGTATTTCGCCCTGGCCGATGCCGTGAGCGGAGATGCCGGACTGGGCATTCCGTCCGGCACGCGCACACTGGTGTGGGATTTCTCGGCCAACGCGGAGGGCATCTTCGGCACGCGCATCCAGGTGGTGGCCTCTGACGGGCAGACGGTGAGCATCGAGGACATGGTGGCGCAGGTGAGCGAGGCCGAGCTGCTCGCCCATCTGGAGGCGGTGGTCGGCATACGCCACTACACGGCCGCCCCTGCGAGGCTCGAGGAGGTGCGCAGCTACATCGAACAGCAGTTCGAGCAGCATGGCCTCGCCACCGAACGGCACGATTTCACCTATGCCAACACCGCCATGCACAACATTCTCGGCCGCAAGGCGGGCGCGGGCGATGAGGCCGTCACCTATATCGTGGACGGCCACTTTGACGGGGTGAGCAACAGCCCCGCAGCAGACGACAACGGCTCGGCCGTGGCCGGGATGCTCGAGATCCTGCGCATCCTGTCGCAGTATGAGTTCGAGCACTCGCTGCGGTTCATCGGTTTCGATGCCGAGGAACTGGGCCTCATCGGCAGCCAGCGCTATGTGCAGAACGCCATCCGGCCCTATGAGGACATCCAGGGCGTGCTCAACTTCGAGATGATCGGGTTCTATTCGGACGAGCCCAACAGTCAGGTGCTGCCCGCGGGTTTCAGTCAACTGTTCCCTGCGGCCGCGCAGCAGGTGGCCGACAACGATTTCCGGGGCGATTTCCTCACCATTGTGGGCAACACGGCCTCCAACCCGCTCACCACGTCCTTCGTCAACGCATCGACCCAGTATGTGCCCGAGCTGAAACTGGTGGTGACCGAGGTGCCCGGCACCGGCACCATCGCGCCCGACCTGCGCAGGAGCGACCACGCCCGTTTCTGGGATGCCGGCAAGCAGGCCCTCATGCTCACCGATGGGGCCAACTTCCGCAACTTCAACTATCACACGCCCGGTGACAGCATCGGCACGCTCAACTTCACCTTCATGGCCGATGTGGTGAAGGCCACCCTCGCCACGGCCGCCACACTGGCAAAGCCCATCGTAACGGGAAGCGATGCGTATGACCTCTCGGTGCTCAGCATCGGAGACCACGACCATGCCCACGGTTTCCCGGGCGAGGTGCGCATCTACCCCAACCCCACGGATGGACTGCTGATGTTGAATGTTAACGCAGTGCACGCCTTCCGCGCCCGGGCCGAGGTGTATGACCTCGGTGGCCGCCAGCTGCTGCGCAGGGTGATGGAGTTCGGCAGCGGCAGCACGGTGAACCGCTTGGATGTGGGCCATCTGGCCAACGGCAGCTACCTGCTGGTGCTGCATGCGGGCAGCGAGGGGGCCATCTCGCACAGTTTCGTGAAGGAGCGCTGAGCAACGTGACCACCGCAAAAGAGAACGGCCGCGAAGGGATTGCTCCCCTCGCGGCCGTTCTGCATGAATGGGCGGCTTAGTGCTGCTTTCTCAGCGCGTCCCTGATCTCCATCAGCAGCTCCTGGTCCTTGGTAGGGGGCGGTGGGGTGGCCGGGGCGGCAGGCGCGGCCTCCTCTTTCTTCTTGATGCTGTTCATGCCCTTGATGAGCATGAAGATGCAGAACGCCACGATGGTGAAATCGAACACCGTCTGAATGAAGTTGCCGTAGCCGATGGCCACCTCCGCAATGGCCGCACCGGCCTCGTCCACGGTGGCATCCTTGATCACCAGTTTGAGGTCCTTGAAATCGACCCCACCGATGGCCAGCCCTATGGGAGGCATGATGATGTCGTTGACCACCGAGGATACGATCTTGCCGAAGGCGCCACCGATGATGACCCCCACAGCGAGGTCCACCACGTTGCCACGCATGGCAAAATCCTTGAATTCTTTCATCATACTCATGGGAAAAATGTTTTGGTTCGAACCAAATGTAAAGGGAGCAAGGACATCAGGCCAAATCTGTTAGGGCCATTTATCAACTATCCTTGCACACCTGAAAACACATCGAAATGAAAGAGAAGATACTCGCAGCCCTTGGCTTTCCCCCTCCTGCCCCGCTCCACAGAAACAACAGCCCCTACGGTGGCCCGTTCGGCCTCCCGAAGGAGAATGCGCTGCTGGTGGATGCCCGCACCGTGGCAGATGAAAGTGGCCTCCGGTCGGTCTATCAGCAGCTGAAGGACGGGGTCGCGGCCCTGAGACCGGGAGGCAAAGTGGTGCTGCTCTCGCTCGACCCGCGGAAGTGCGCAGATGTGCACACGGCCACCTTTCAGCGGTCCATCGAGGGCATTTCGCGGTCGCTCGCGAAAGAGCTTGGGGGCAAGGGGAGCACGGTGAACCTGTTGCGCGTGCCGGCCGATGCGACTCTCGATGCGTTGACACTGCCGCTGGCCTTCTTCGGTTCGGGCCGGTCGGCCTTCATCACCGGGCAGGCCCTGACCGTGGAAGCTGCGTCAGCCACGGGTACGCTTCAGGGAAAGGTGTGCGTGGTCACAGGCGGTGCGGGCGGCATCGGTTCGGCCACGGTCAAGCGCTTGGAGGCCGAAGGCGCACAGGTCATCATTGCCGACATCCCACCGATGGCCGACAAGGCCAAGGCGCTGGAGTCGGCCAATGTGAAGTTCTTCGCAGGCGACCTCACCAAAGAGAGCGATGCCGATGCGCTGCTGGCATTCATCAAGGAGAAATACGGCAGATTGGACGTGTTGGTCAACAATGCCGGCATCACCCGCGACAAGACCCTCAAGAACATGCCCGAGCATTTCTGGGACCAGGTGATCGCCATCAACCTCTCGGCAGTGGTCCGCCTCACAGACAAGGCATTGGCATTGGGCCTCATCCCCGAGGGCGGACGGGTAATCAACACCTCGTCCATCAGCGGCATAGCGGGCAATTTCGGGCAGACCAACTACACCGCCACCAAGAGCGCCCTCATCTCCTTCGGTGCGGCACTCGCGCCAGAACTGAAGAGCAGAGGCATTACAGTGAATGCCATCGCGCCCGGGTTCATCGAGACCGACATGGTGAAGACCATGCCCTTCATGACCCGCATGTTCGCAGAGCGCCTCACATCACTGGCGCAGGCCGGGAAGCCTGCGGATATTGCCGAGGCGGTGGCCTTCCTCGCCCATCCGGGCGCGCAGGGCATCACCGGACAGGTGCTGCGGGTCTGCGGGGGCAGTTTTCTGGGGGCCTGACAGAGGAAGATCACCCAATGAACTGACCCGTGACATTTTATCCCGAAGGGAAAGTTCTACATTTCGCCCCGCTAATCAACCATTCCATCATGAAATCACTTCGCCTCGCCCTTGTACTCTCCCTCGTTTGGCTGTCCTCGTTCGCGCAGTCGCAAATGCCCGTCAGCCTCAGCAGAGACCTGCTTTCGCGCGAGGTGCCCATCATGTCCATGCCCGCTGTGGACGTGGAGACCCTGATGGCCGAGGACGAGGTGAACAATGCCCTGAAGATCGGCCCCTACCGTTTCGGGCACAACATGCCTGTGAGCGTGAACGCCCAGAGTGAGGGCCTATGGGAGGAGTTGAAAGACGGTTCGCGGGTGTGGAGAATGGGCTTCCGTTGTGAGGGCGCGTATTCCGTCAATTTCATCTTCAACGACTTCTATCTGCCCTTCGGGTCGCGTTTCCACATCTACAACGAGAACGGTGAGACCATCTACGGGCCTTTCTCCTACAATGACAACCGTGCCGATAACGGCTTCGCCACGTTCCCCATTCCGGGAGAGCTGGTGTTCATTGAACTGTATGAGCCGGCCGTGGCCGCAGGTCAGTCGCGCATCGCATTGGAAACGGTGACCCACGGCTACCGCGACATCTTCAGACTCACCGATCGCGGTGGGAGCAGCGGTGCCTGCAACAACAATGTGAACTGTCCAGAGGGCGATGACTGGCAGGACCACAAGCGTTCGGTGGCCATCATGGTGAGCGGTGGCTCGGGCTTCTGCACCGGTGCGATGGTGAACAACACCGCCCAGGATGGCACGCCCTATTTCCTCTCGGCCAACCATTGCATGGGCGGTGGCACGGCCAACTGGGTGTTCAAGTTCGATTATGAGCGCCCGGGCTGTACCAACACCGGAGGTCCTGCCGTGACAGGTGGCAACTTCACTCAGGGGGCCACCATCCGCGCCAGCAATGCCGGGTCGGACTTCGCCCTGCTCCAGTTGAACAGCACCCCGCCCGCCGGGCACAATGTGTACTATGCCGGATGGGACCGCAGCGGAACAGCCCCTTCCAGCTCCGTGTGCATCCACCACCCATCGGGCGACCGCAAGAAGATCACGTTCGACAACAATGCGGCCACGCAGGCCAACTTCAGCGGAGCAGCCTGTTGGAGGATCGCCAATTGGGAGGACGGCACCACAGAGCCCGGGTCGTCCGGATCCCCGCTGTTCGATCAGAACAAGCGCATCATCGGCCAGCTGTATGGTGGTTCTGCCAACTGCACCAACAACGTGGACGACTACTATGGCCGCTTCAGTGTGAGCTGGGATGGCAACAGTGCCAGCACCCGCCTGAAGGACTGGCTCGACCCCACCAACAGCGGAGTGACCACCTTGGACGCCTATGACCCGAATGCCACCTCTTTGGCCTTGGACGCTCAGGTTCAGAGCATCACCGGAGTGACGGCCGGGGCCACCCTCTGCACCGATCAGGTGACACCTTCCTTCACGCTCCGCAACCGGGGCACGAGCACGCTCACATCGGCCACCATCAACTGGACGGTGAACGGCACTTCACAGACGGCCATCAACTGGACCGGCTCGCTGGGCTCCAACCAGTCCACGGTGATCAACCTGCCACAGGTGACCCTGCCCAATGGCTCCAACACCATCGCCATCACAGTAACCTCCCCCAACGGTGGATCGGATGAAAATGCCACCAACAACTCTGTTTCAGTCACGTTCACGGTGGTCGATGGTGCTGAGATGACGGTCGTGATCCGCACGGACAACTATCCGGAGGAGACCTCCTGGGAGATCCGCAATTCCTCGAATGTCGTGGTGGCCAGCGGCTCAGGCTATGACAGCAGCCCGGCCACCCTGCTCAACATTCCTGCATGCCTCCCGAGCGGCTGCTACACATTCACCATTCTGGATGAATACAGCGATGGCATCTGCTGCCAGTATGGTCAGGGCTACTTCCAGTTGCTCTCTCCGGATGGTGAGCTGATGGGAACCGGTGCCGAGTTCACTGCAAGCCAATCCGTGGAGTTCTGCCTGCCCTTCGTCACGAACACCGTGGGTGACGACCTGCTGGCTGAGGCCATCCGCACCTACCCGAATCCTACGGAAGGGGTGCTCACGATAGACCTTCCCATGGACAGGGCCTTCACGAACATCGTTCTGACGGATATCACCGGCCGCGTGGCACGCGAAATCCCTGTGATCCGCTCGGAGCGGATGATGGTAGACCTGAGCGGCCTTGCCGAAGGTGCGTATCACCTCACGTTCATCACGGCCGAGAGCCGCGTGACGAAGAAGGTGATGATCATCCGCCCATGATCATTCCAACCCTCTGCGGTTGAAAAGGATGTAGCCGATATGGAACAGGAACGACCACGGTTGTTCCTGTTTCTGGTAGTAGTTGCCCGAGATGCTCACGGGGCCCAACGGGGTGTGGTAGACCAGCCCTGCTGTGGCCATGAGCTGCGGGTCCACGCGGATGGGATAGTATCCTGCGGTCTGGTCCTCATTCCTGCGATACTTCTCCCAGGCCGTGTAAGCGTAGGTCTCTAAGCGTAGGTCAAGATTCTTCCAGATGAGCCAGATGCCTTTCACACCCACTGCGCCATAGCGGTTGCTGCGATACTGGTCCAGGAAAAGGGTCTTCGATTCGGGGGTGGGTTCGAAGGCCGAGGCCATGAGCAGCGTGGTCTGGTAGTTCGAGAAGAAGTTCTGACTGCTCCACGATGCTTCACCGAACACCCCGAAACGCAGCTTGGTCTCTGCGAAGAAATACTGGTCATAGCGGGCCTTCACGGTGACCCATCCGCGGTTGCGTTCGAAGGACTCATCGTTCAGCGCGGTGGTCCCAGGTTGATTGATCTCTCTTCCTGTGGTGTAGCGGGCCTGTACCATGAACTCGCGGCCCTCAGTGGCATAGAGTTTCCGGTTGAGGGTGTTCCGCTCCACCAGAAGGCGGAAACTGGCCACGTTCATGGTCTGCTCGTCCGGCCGGTCGCTCTCTGCTGCATCGGCCTTGTGGTAGTAGCTGTTGGAGATGTTGGTGAAGCCCACCGAAGGAACGATCTTGATCTTGGAGGTGAGCGGAAGACCCAGACTCACCTCGGTGCTCCTATCGTTCATCACCAGATAGGACGGCTTGTTCACCTCAAAGAAGGTGGTGAAGGCATCAAAATAGTTCCACTGATTGATGGTCCCGGTGACCTCCACGTAGAACGGCAGGAACCACGGGAAATCGATGCGGCCGCGCAGTTGGCCCGAGGTGTAGAACTTACCGATGTGCGTGTTGGCATAGATGCCGAGCGAGAACTGACGGAAGAACTTGTAGCCCAATCCGATGTACGCCTGATTGATGCTGCGCGAGGAGATGTTGCCACCGAACTGGGCGATGATGTCATTGTCCGGTTTCACATCGAGAATGAGGTCGAAATGACCTGTCTCGGGCCTGTAGAGCGCCCTCGGATAGATGCTCTTGATCATATCATCGGCCGCCAGCTTGTAATACTCGCGCTTCACCTGTTCGAAGGGTATGACGTCCTTCCGCTTCTTGAAGCTGCGCATCACATAGTCGGCCTGTTCGGGTTTCAGCCCGTTGATGATGATATTGTCGAACTCCAGGGCAGGCTTAGCCTTGTTGAAGGCCGCGCGTGAACTGTCCCGCTCCGCGATGGGGATTCTGCGTTCGATCAGCTGTTCAATCTCGGGCATCATCTCCAACGCGGTGCGATAGCCACCGTCAAGGATGGCGGCATTGCGCGTGAAATCCATCACAGGAACACTTGGGATTTTCGGGCGGATCACAATGCCGCAATCGCCCACCTCGTCATAGTCGGTGCGGTACATGAGCAGCGATTTGAGCTGCGATGTCAGATCGTCCTGATCGGGCGGGGTGAGGTCGCTGGCCACCACACTGCCGATGATGATGTCGGGCGCGAAGTCCTGCTTCACGATGTCTGAAGGGAAGTTGTTGTAGATGCCCCCGTCAAACAGCAGCCTGCCGTTGACCTTGATGGGCTTCATGTAGAGCGGATAGGTAAACGATGCCCGCACCGCCTGACAGATATCGCCATCGCGGAAGATGACGGGCTGCTTGGCCGCCACATCGGCCGCCACACATCGGAACGGCACATAAAGGCTGTCGAAATCATAGCCCGCCAGTGCGATGGCCTGCGACATGAAATCGATCAGCCCGATGTCCATGGCATAGGGCGAAACGATGTTGACAGGTAGCGAGGTCTTGAGGCCGCTGTCCAGCTCAAACCGCAGGTTGACCCAGGACGGGTTCGGGTCGTTCTTCTTGAAGTAGTACTTGTAGTTCTCGTTGATGATGCCCTTGGCCATCTCATAGAACTCTTTGGAGCGGGCCAGACGGTCCATTTCATCGGGGGTCATGCCTACGGCATACATGGCCCCTACCAGCGCGCCCATGCTGGTCCCGGCCACGTAGTCAATGGGAATGCCTTTCTCTTCCAGGGCCCGTATCACCCCGATGTGGGCAAGTCCACTGCTTCCACCCCCGCTCAGCACCAGCCCCACCCGCTGTGCCGATGCCGACATTCCCAAACACATCAGAAAAAGGATGGGAAAAAGCCGGACCCACATGATGCCCCGAAGTTACAGGTTGCCGATGCCCTCTGAGATACAGGGGTTGACGTATTTGCACGGCCCTCTCACTAAGTTTGAACCCGGTTCCAACTCACTTCACTACCGTTGTCAAAAATCCTCATCACCGGTGCGGCCGGATTCATCGGATTTCACCTGTGCAGACGGTTGCTTGCCGAGGGACATCAGGTGGTCGGTATCGATAACCTCAATACCTACTACGACACCAGACTCAAGTACGACCGCCTGCAACTTCTGCTCGATGAGCCCCTCTTCCGATTCAGAAAGTTGGACATTTTCGTCCGCGAAGAGCTGCTGCATCTTTTCGCCAATGAAGAGCCGCAGGTAGTGATCAACCTTGCCGCGCAGGCCGGGGTGCGTTACTCCATCAGCAACCCGCACAGTTATGCCGACAGCAATCTCACTGGCTTTCTCAATGTGTTGGAGGCCTGCCGAACCACATCGGTTGGTCATCTGATCTATGCGTCATCCAGTTCGGTCTATGGGGCCAATGCTAAGGCTCCATTCTCCGTGACCGACCCGGTGGACAGGCCCCTTAGCCTCTATGCCGCCACCAAGCGGGCCAATGAGCTGATGGCCTACACCTATGCACATCTTTATGGCCTGCCGGTGACCGGCCTGCGGCTCTTCACCGTTTATGGCCCATGGGGAAGACCGGACATGGCCTATTTCTCCTTCACCCGCAACATCCTTGAAGGCACGCCCATCAACCTGCACAACCACGGTCAGATGCTTCGCGATTTCACCTATGTGGACGACATCGTGCAGGGGATTGCGCTGCTCATCGACCATGTGCCCACCGCATCCGCCAACGATGGTGTGCCTTTCAGACTCTACAACATCGGAAGCAATGCACCCACCTCGCTGCTAGATTTCGTGAACACGTTGGAGGACGTGCTGGGGAAGAAGGCCATCCGCAATCTGCTGCCCATGCAGCCGGGCGATGTGCCTGCCACCCATGCCGACATCAGCGAACTGATGGCGGACACGGGCTTCATCCCTACATACACCCTGCGAAATGGCCTGAACGCTTTTGCAGAATGGTACCTGTCCTACTACGCCCATGACACTCAAAGAACTTGAATGCAACGAACTCACCTTCTCGGTGAGGGTCAGTGGTGGCACAGGTGGCATCCCCGTTCTGCTTCTGCACGGCTGGCCAGAGACCTCACACATGTGGGAGCCACTGATGACGGGGCTCTCCGCTCAGGGTTTCTGGTGCGTGGCCCCCGATATGCGCGGCTACAGCACCCATGCACGGCCGTTGAAAGTGAGTGACTATGACATTCGGATCCTGGCAGGGGATGTCATCGCCATGGCCGATGCGCTGGGACTGGAACGCTTCCACCTCATTGGCCACGATTGGGGCTCTGCCATCGGTTGGGCCACGGTGGCCCTGCATTCCGACAGGGTGATCACTTGGACGGCCATGTCCGTCCCTCACATACGCGCGTTCGCAGAGGCCATCCGCAGCGATGCCAAGCAGCGGAGGATGAGCCGCTACATGGGCTGGTTCCAGTTTCCCTGGTTGCCCGAATGGTTCCTTCTGAGAAATGGGGCGAAGGCCCTGCGTGATATCTGGCGGAAGAGCAGTCCGGAGCAGGTAAAGGCCTATTTGCAGGTTCTCGGCAACAGGGACGCATTGAGGGCCAGCCTCAACTATTATAGGGCCAACTATCCGCTTTTGGCCAAGGGCGAGGAGGTGAATGCCTTCGCAGATATCCAAGTACCCACGCTCATGCTCTATGGAAAGCGCGATTTTGCCATTGGCCCTATCGGGGTGAGGGCAACGGAGCAGTTCATGAAAGGACCGTACAGGTTGGTCGAGTTGGATGCCACACATTGGCTGGTTCAGGAGGCCCCGGACCAGTGCATTGAGGAAGTGCTCACCCATCTGTCCTCCGCGGACGTACGAGGCTGAGACCTGTATCAGTAAAGCAGGTTGTCGTAGGGATAGCGGTCCACGTGCAGGGCCTTCACCCGTTCATACAACAGGTCGCGGAGCGCATCGATATTGGTCCTATCGGCCGCAGAGATGAAAATGGCGTCCGTGCCCTTCGGGGCATTGCTCATCCAGGTCTTCTTGAGGTCTTCCAGATTCCAGTTCTCACGCTTGGCGGGGGTCAGGTCGTCCTCGTCCTTCTGCACGAAGGTGTAGGCATCGATCTTATTGAAGACCATAATGACCGGCTTGTCGTGGGCCCCGATCTCAGCCAACGTGCTGTTCACCACCCGGATGTGCTCCTCGAAATCGGGATGGGAGATGTCCACCACGTGCAGGAGTATATCGGCCTCGCGCACCTCGTCCAGCGTGCTCTTGAAACTCTCGACCAGTTGGTGCGGCAGTTTCCGTATGAATCCGACCGTGTCGGAGATGAGGAAGGGCAGATTATGCAGCACCACTTTGCGCACCGTAGTGTCGAGCGTGGCGAAAAGCTTGTTCTCTGCGAAGACCTCCGACTTGCTGATAAGGTTCATGAGCGTTGATTTGCCCACGTTCGTATATCCCACCAATGCCACCCGTATCATCTGCCCGCGGCTCTTGCGCTGCGTGGTCATCTGCTTGTCGATGGTCTTCAGCTGCTGCTTCAGCAGAGTGATCTTGTCGCGGATGATCCTGCGGTCGGTCTCAATCTCCTTCTCTCCCGCCCCGCCACGCGTACCTGTGCCGCCTCGCTGGCGTTCCAAGTGACTCCACATGTTCGTGAGGCGTGGAAGCAGGTACTGATACCGGGCCAGTTCCACCTGCACCCGTGCCTGGGCAGTCTGTGCCCGCTGCTGAAAGATGTCGAGGATCAGCAGGCTCCGGTCATAGATCTTCCGCTCGAAGATTTTTTCCAGGTTCCTTAGTTGCGATGGACTGAGGTCGTCATCGAACACGATCACATCAATGTTCTCGGCCTTCACATAGGCATCGATCTCCTCGATCTTACCAGATCCGAGGAAGGTGCGGATGTCGGGTTTCGCCAGCCGCTGTGTGAATCGCCTACCGGGCACCAGCCCTGCGGTCTCCATCAGGAAGGCCAGCTCGTCCAGGTAGTCCTGTACCTGCTGCTCCGACTGCGAACCGAGAATGAGGCCAACAATGATGGCCCGTTCCGCAACAGGTGCGGTATCAAATAATTTGACCACGATGTGGAAGTGTTAGGTCCGATGTTTGGCCGCGTTCATGCCCGCTTGGGCAGTAATCCGGCCAAGGCACAAAGATAGACCCGATGGGAACGTTGTCAGAACCAGCCACGGCCCAAGGCCGCCCGGAATGGCCAAGGAATGGTTGCCAGCATCAGCAGTAGGCCCAGCGAGAAATAGATGACCGTTGCCTTGAGCTTGACGGCATCTGTCTTTCCACGCTTGTATTTCGCTCTTCCCACCGTGATAAGGGCAATGGCCGCAATCATGCCCACCAGATGCTCGACACCCCAGAAGCGGGACGCGGTATCCGCCATGTCAATGTTCGCATAGCGGTTGGTCAGGAAATACAGCATGAGCCCCAACACAAGCTGGATGTGAGCGAAAACGACCGAGAACTTGTTCAATCGGTCATCGATATCATCAATCTCGCGCTTGGTGACCAGGCCATTGATGGCATAACCGATAGAGCCCAGAATGATGATCAGCAGCAGCCAACGCAATCCCGAATGGCTGGTCAGTAGGTAACCATGAAGTCCGTACATAGCGATAGGGTTTTGTACAAAACTAACAAACACAACATATCTCACGACACGGTGTATGCTCGGGAAAACGATATGTCGGGCATAGGGTAAGTGAAAAACGTAGTTTCGCCCTCCGTTCCATTTCTGCCTATGAAGACCTCTGTCCTACTGCTGTCACTCCTTCTCACCTGCTCCCTTTCCTCCATCGCTCAGGAGACTTTCCCCATCAACGGGGTGAAGGACAAGGACAGGGCCGTCCATGCCTTCACGGGTGCGACCGTTCATGTTTCTGCTGATAGGACGGTGGAGAATGCCACCCTGCTCGTGCAGGAGGGCAAGGTGATGCAGGTGGGCACAGGCATTACCATACCCAAGGGCGCGGTGGTGCATGACGTGAAAGGGCGGCACATCTATCCCTCGCTCATCGATGCGCACTCAAGTTACGGCCTCAAGCAGCCCGAGCGGGAGAAGGGCGGTCGGGGCGGTGGCCCGCAGTATGAGCCCAAGAAATCAGGGGCATTTGCCTGGAACGATGCCCTGCACCCCGAACGCGATGCGGCCGCTCTTTTCCAACCTGATGACAAGAAGGCCGAGGCACTTCGGAAACTCGGATTCGGTGGCGCGGTGGTCTCCGTGCATGACGGTATAGTTCGAGGACGTGCAGCCTTCGTGCTCACGGGCAGCGGCTCGGCCAATGACAACCTCGTGCAAGGCCCGGTGGCCGCAGGTCTGTCGTTCTCCAAAGGAACGAGCACGCAGGACTATCCGAGTTCGCTCATGGGCAGCATCGCCCTGCTGCGTCAGACCTACCTCGATGGGCAGTGGTACGCCAACCTGACGGACAAATCGAAGGAGCAGAACCTCGGCCTTCAGGCATGGAACACTGACCGGATGCTTACACAGGTGTTCGAGGCGGGCGATCCGCTCATGGTGCTCCGTGCCGACAAGGTGGGCGATGAGTTCGGACAGCAGTTCATTTTCGTGGGCTCCGGTCAGGAATATCAGCGCATCGAGGCGCTGAAGGGCACCAACGGCAGCTTCATCATCCCGCTAAGATTACCAGATGCTCTGGACGTAGAGGACCCTTACGATGCTCAGGTGGCGAGCCTGAGCGACATGCTGCACTGGGAACTCGCACCAACCAACCCGAAGGCCCTTCACAAGGCCGGCATCCCGTTCGCACTGACGCTGCACGGACTGGAGAAGGAGGCCGATTTCTGGCCTTCCATCCGCAAGGCGCTGGAACACGGACTGGACACCGCTGAAGCCCTGGCCGCGCTCACCTCCGTGCCCGCCAAGATGTTCGGACTGAAGGAGGTCGGTTCGTTGGAGGCGGGCAAACTCGCCAACTTCATCATCACCTCAAAGAATCTCTTTGACGAGAAGAACACTATCCTCGAACACTGGATAAAGGGCAATCGCCACATCATCACCACTCCCTCGACAGAAGGTTTGGCGGGGGTGTATGACCTGAAGGCGGGCGGCTATTCTACGAAAGTGACGCTCTCCGAGAAGGACGGCAAGACCTCGGCCAAGCTGATGACCACGGACACCAGCGGCATCGACATGAACCTGAAGCTCGAGGGTGAGCTCGTGACCGTCTCTTTCAAGAAGGAGAAAGAAGAGAAAACGGCCTATCGGCTGAGCGGAACCCGCAGCGACCGTGCTTTCAAGGGACGCGGGCAGGACCCTGAGGGCAACTGGCTCGACTGGTCGATGAATTGGGTGAAGGAGGAAGTGAAGAAAGAGAAGAAGGACGACAAGGAAGCAACGAAGAAGGCGGAGAAGGACACAGTGCTGGGCCGTGTCATCTATCCATTCCTTGCCTTTGGCAATGCGGAGCTTCCGAAGCGCGAGACCGTGCTGGTGAGGAATGCCACCGTGTGGACCAATGAGAAGGACGGCATTCTCAAAGAGACGGATGTCATCGTTGCCGATGGGAAGATCAAGAGCATCGGCAAGGGACTCACTGCGCCTTCGGGCGCGAAAGTGGTCGATGGAACGGGCAAGCACCTCACCTCGGGCATCATTGACGAACATTCGCACATCGCTATCAGCCGTGGCGTGAACGAGGGTGCGCAGGCCGTGACGGCCGAAGTGAGCATTGCGGATGTGGTGGACTCGGAGAACATCAACATCTACCGTCAATTGGCCGGGGGGGTGACGGCCGCTCAGCTGCTGCATGGCTCGGCCAACCCCATCGGTGGGCAGAGTGCGTTGATCAAATTGCGCTGGGGACAGCTGCCTGAGCAGATGAAGATCGAGAATGCACCGAAGCACATCAAATTCGCCCTCGGGGAGAACGTGAAGCAGGCCAACTGGGGCGACCGCTACAGTTCACGCTTCCCGCAGACGCGGATGGGTGTGGAGCAGGTATTCTATGATGCTTTCCATCGCGCACGGGAATACAAGCGCGAATGGGCCGCATACGACTCTGCCAAAAAGAAGGACGGCCCTGCCCCGCGCAGAGACCTTGAGTTGGATGTGCTGGTGGAGATCCTTGACTCGGAGCGGTTCATCTCGTGCCACAGCTATGTGCAGAGCGAGATAAACATGTTGATGAAGGTGGCCGATAGCATGGGCTTCGTGCTGAACACTTTCACTCACATCCTTGAAGGCTACAAAGTGGCCGACAAGATGGCTGCGCACGGGGCCAGCGGCTCCACCTTCAGCGACTGGTGGGCCTACAAGATGGAGGTGAGCGATGCCATTCCCTACAACGCGGCCCTGATGCACCGTCAGGGTGTGAACGTGGGCATCAACAGCGATGACGCGGAGATGGGCCGCAGGCTGAACCAAGAGGCTGCGAAGGGCGTGAAGTATGGAGGCATGACCGAGGAGGAGGCTTGGAAGATGGTAACGCTGAACCCCTCCAAGATGCTGAAACTGGACGGCCGTACAGGCAGCATCAGAGTGGGCAAGGATGCGGATCTGGTGCTGTGGTCAGACAACCCGCTATCAATATATGCCCGTGCGGAAAAGACATGGGTGGACGGCACGCCCTACTGGGACGAGCAGCGCGACACGGAGGCACGGAAAGCCCTCGCACAGGAACGCAACCGCCTGATCCAGAAGATGGTCGCGGCCAAGAAGGGCGGAGCGAAGACAGCGAAGCCCGCCAAGGGCGAAGAGCTCTTCTACCACTGCGACACCATGGGCGAGATGGGCGTGGAGCACGGCTGCGGAGGACATTGATTCCCCTCAAGGAGCGACAAAAGGCAGCACGGCCCGCTTGGGCTCGTCTGTAGCAAGGAAAAGATAATATCCCGCTGGAAGGCCACTGAGCAGCACGTCACTATACATGGCATGGCCCTGCATGAGCACTCTTCCCAACAGGTCCACCACCTGCCACGGGCCTCTAAGGTCACAGCCCAAGTGCATGGACCGGTGAACAGCGTCAAACCGTAGGCAATTCACCGGTCCGGTCTGGGAGACGTCTTGCACACCTGCGATATCCGTGAGGCGTGCGAGGAAGATGTCGCCATTGAGGGCGTTGCCGATCGTGATACCGTCAAAAGCGGCAAAGAAGTAGAAGAAACCCGTGATGAAGATACTCTGGTCCGGACCGAAACAGATGCCCATTGGGATATCGGCACTCCCCGCCCCTGCCGTTTTCAGGTAGCGCGTGTGGCCCGATGGTTCCATACAGGCGATGAAGATGTCGTAGTCGTTTCCCGTGAGCGTGTCCTGACCTGATATGAGACGCGTGTCGAACATGCCGGTGACGTAGGCCGTCCCGCTCCAATCGACCACAAGACCCTGACAAGTCTCCAGATCGGTGCCGCCCATGCTGCGTAACCACAGAGGGGTTCCATCGGAACCGTTGAACTTCGCCAGAAAAACATCATTGTAACCCCGCGATGTGGCGCTGAACGGTCCGAAAACCGTGGTCATCTGATATTGACCGGCTACGAAGACATGGCCCTGCAGGTCGCAATCGACCTTGGTGGCCACATCGAGATTGATGCCCCCGTGTGTGCTCACCCATTGCAGGTTCCCTTGAAGGTCGTAGCGGGCCAGGAAGATGTCCGAACTGCCGGCCGCATAAATGGTGGTCCCGGAGAAGAAGGCACTGGCAAAGTAGTCGCCCGTGATGTAGATGCCATTGCCGTAGGGGTCAAATGCCACACTGGCGGCCACATCGTGCTGCGGGCCTCCTCCGTTGCGCACCCAGAGCGAGGTGCCATTGCCATCCATGCAGAGCAGGAAGGCATCTGTCAGTCCGAGGGCGAGCATGGACACATTGGCAAACGTGGCCCGTCCCTGAAACCCGCCTGAAATGGCAAGTTTGCCCGAATAGCGGTGCCATTTGATATCGGTACCGGTATCATCCTCCGGTCCGCCCGCCCGCTCGGCCCAGATCAATTGACCATCGGGAGTGTACTTGGCGATGAAGACATCCTTCTTGCCTGCCGAGGTCAGCTCCACGGTGTCGGATTCCGTCAGGATGAAATAGGCCCGGTGGGTGAAATGCCCCGTCACCAATACGTTACCAAGGTGGTCGGTGGTCACACCACGTGCGAGGTCCTCGGAAGGTCCACGGACGGTCTGCATCCAAAGGAGCTCGCCTCCCGGAGCATACTTGGCAATGAAGGCATCGGGTCCTCCAAGCCCCACGAGCACAGTGTCACCGAAACTGGCAGAGCCGGAGTAGGAACCCACCATGATGACATTGCCTTCCGGATCAGTACATACCGCCCTGCCCACATCCAGGCCCAACCCCCCGGCCTCTATCGCCCAATCGAACGTCTGGGCCCGCAAGCCTGCGAAATGACCTCCGAGCATGAAGAGAAGGAGGGCCGCATGCTTCATGATCAGAACATGGTGTTTCACGCAACCACCCAAGCGCGGATCTCATCTATGATCCTGAACACCTCCTCCATTTTGGCGGCATCCACCTTGGGGGCCTCCTCCGTTCCAGAGACAAGGTCCTTGGCCACCAGCACCTTTGCAAGTTTCTCAAGTCGCTCTGCGAATTCGGCCACCAACGGGTCATTCTTCGCATAGCGCATGGTTAGAAGAAGATTGCGCAGGAGCATGTCCTGCTGGGCCACACGGGCGGCAATATCATCCATTGGCCTACCACCTGAAGTGCCAAGGTGTGCGGCCAGATACATGGTTTCCACCCATCCCCCAGCCAGCATGAGCACGGATGTGTTCATCCGATCATTGTTCTTCAGATACTCATTGCCTACATCGTAAGCCCCGCTGAGTATATACAACAGTGAATCACGATGCTCTATGTTGGCCTCCACCCGCTCGAACACCGACTTGTCAAAGGCTTCTGAAAGTCCAATGGCATCCGACAGCTTGCGAACGTTGTTGAGGTAGAATATCGTCTCCTGTGTTTGTTTGTAGAGGCTGGTATAACCCACATCGGCACTGTACACACCAAGATTCATGGTCTTCTTTCCCGTGGTCACATAGCGGTCTATGTTCTGCACCGGGTTGAGGAGGGACGCATTGTACTGCCCCCCCGAATGCTTCACCAGGATGGCCATCTCGATGGGAGAGGGCATCTGCCGGATCATATCCTCAGCATCTGACACATCAATCTCGTAATCCTCAGCAATCGACTGATTATTCTCTGTTGATGGAGACTGGTCGGTAGGAGTGCATCCGCCCGCGAAGGTCAGCAAGGTGGCTGCAAACGCTAAATTCCTCAATCCGATGTGCATGGTTGTCGTCTTCGAGGAGGCGAAAATACCAATAATGTATAGGGCTGGGGCCCGTCAATGCGGCAACCTGTCGCGCACCACGCCATAGACATAGGTGCCCGCAATGGCCGAGAGCACGGTGACCAGAACAGCAGTGGCACCTGTGCCCACCTGCGCATACAATGGCCCCGGGCAGGCACCTGTCATGGCCCATCCCAGACCGAACATCAGGCCTCCGTATACCAGCCCCTTGTGAAATGGCTTGGGGTGCGATGTGATTGCTTCCCCGTAGATGGTGCGGATGCCCAGACGCTTGATGAGCAGCACGGAGATGGCCCCAACAGCCACTGCACTGCCGATGACGCCATACATATGGAATGACTCCATTCTGAACATCTCCTGTATCCGGAACCAGCTGACCACCTCGGCCTTCACCAGAAGAATACCGAAGAGTATGCCTGCCACCAGATACTTGATGTTGTGGTACCATTCATGGCCCAGACGGCTCTCATTGACACACATCGCATCGAGCGAGCGCACCTCATAATCTGTATTGTCCTGCATTGATTTTCCAGAATTCTTAACCATATCCCGCGGTGCTTATCAGTTCAACTGTAGTATGAAGGGGAGAATGAGGTTGGTCATGATGAATCCACCGACCATGAAGCTGACTGTGGCCAGAAGGGAGGTCCACTGCAGATTGGACAGACCGGTGATGGAATGTCCGCTGGTGCAGCCACCTGCATAGCGCGTTCCAAATCCGACCAGGAAACCGCCCACCACCATCAGGATGAATCCTCGGGCGGTGAACAGACTCTCCCAACTGAAAAGGTCGTTGGGAACCAGTCCGCTGAAATCGGTTATACCATTGGCGGCAAGGTCGGCCGCCAAGGTCGGGGCAACGGAAATGGCCTCGCTTCCCTGCATGAACAGGGCCACCAGTGCACCCCCTATCACCACTCCGGCAACGAAGAAGAGGTTCCACATCTCCTTCCTCCAATCGTACTTGAAGAAGGTCACGTCCCCGGGGATGCATGCCGCGCAGATGTGGCGCATGGAGGAGCTTATGCCGAACGACTTGTTGCCAAGAATAAGCAGCAGCGGCACGGTAAGCCCGATTAAAGGGCCGGCCACATACCATGGCCACGGACCTGAAATGAGTTCATTCAGTTGCATTGTACGAAGAGGTTTTCTGTGTCTGAATCATTATCTGCAATACCTGCAAAGTGTTCCGGCACGCAAGGAATCGGGGAACGGAGCACTACCATGGGAAGGCATATCACTCACTGCCTTTTCAACTTGGACTGGCAGACAAAATCGGTGCGCGGCACATCCTCCAACTTGGCAATGGCCGTGAAACCGCCTTCCACCTCCGAGAAATTGCGATAACCTCTGCTCTCGAGTATGCTCGCTGCGATCATGCTGCGATAGCCTCCGGCACAATGCAGGAAGAAGTGCTCCTCTGGGTTCACGTCCTTCACCCAGTCGTTGATGTAGGCCAACGGCCAACTGTAGGCGTCCTCCACATGCTCAGCGGCATATTCGCTCTCCTTGCGCACATCGATCACCTTGCTCTCGCCCGCCTTGAACCGCTTCGCAAACTCTTCGGGCGTGATTCGGTTCACCGTGTCAAGCTCCATTCCTGCCTCGGTCCAAGTGGAAATACCACCCTTGAGGTGTCCGAGCACATTGTCGAATCCTACGCGGCTGAGGCGTGTGATGGCCTCCTGCTCCGAGCCTGCATCGCACACGAGCAGGAGCGGCTGGCGCACATCCACAATCATGGCTCCCACCCAGGGCGCGAAATCGCCCTTGAGACCGATGTTGATGGACTGCGGCACGAAACCCTTGGCGAAATCACCTGGTGCACGGGTGTCCAGGATCAGCGCGCCCGATGCTTCGGCCACCGTCTCGAACTCCGCTGCGTTCAGTGCCTTCATGCCATGGCTCAGCACCTGCTCAAAGCTCTCATAGCCCTGCTTGTTCATCGCCACATTCATCCCAAAATAGCCCGGTGGCGGCAGCAGACCATCGGTCACTTCCTTCACGAACTCCTGCTCGGTCATATCGGCCCGCAGAGCGTAATTGTTGCGCTTCTGCTCACCGATCGTGCTCACGGTCTCCTTGCTCATGTTCTTGCCGCAGGCGCTGCCCGCCCCGTGTGCCGGATAGACGATGACATCATCGGCAAGCGTCATGACCTTGGTGCGTAGCGAATGGAACAGGGTGGCGGCCAGCTGCTCCTGCGTCATGCTGGCGGCCTTCTGCGCGAGATCCGGGCGACCCACATCGCCAATGAAGAGCGTGTCACCGCTGAAGATGGCATGGTCTCGGCCCTGCTCGTCCGTAAGGAGGAACGTGGAACTTTCCATCGTGTGGCCGGGCGTGTGCAGCACCTTGATGCGCACATCTCCTACCTGAAATACTTGCCCATCTTCCGCCACAATGCACTCGAATTCGGCCTTGGCCGTGGGCCCATAGACGATCGGTGCGCCCGTGGCCTTACTTAGGTCCAAGTGACCAGACACGAAATCGGCATGGAAATGCGTCTCGAAAATGTACGTCAACTTCACCCCGTCCCGCTTTAGACGGTCGAGATAGGGCTGCACCTCGCGCAGCGGATCGATGATGGCGGCCTCACCGTTACTGGTGATGTAGTAGGCCCCTTGGGCAAGGCATCCAGTATAGATCTGTTCGATATGCATGGTTCAGGATTGAGAATTGATGACACAAACATCAGGACCACCTGCCGCGCTCAACGTTACTTAGGTCACACAGCAGAACGCCCTGCACCGGAAGCGACCCGTCACAGAGTGAACGAGAGGTAGTTGATTTTGCGGCCTTCCTGAAGCCACCGTCCCTCATAGTAGGTGCGGATGCGCAGAATCTCCTCCCGTTCGTTCAGGTAGGGTGATTGGCCCGCCTCCAGATCGGCATAGAGATCTGTGCTCTGCCCCAGAACAGTGAGATTCTGCTCTCGGATGACCTCCATCGTGAATTCCCACAATGGGAAATTATCGGTCTTGAGATTCACCGTTCCGCCCTTCTTCAGAATCTGGCGGTAGCGGTCGAGGAACAGCGGTGAGGTGAGCTTCTTGCGGTCCTTCTGAGGCTGTGGATCGGGGAAGATGATCCAGATCTCCGACACCTCATCCTTGGCGAATAGGCGGTCCACGAAATCGATGCGGGTGCGCAGGTAGGCCACATTGTGCAATCCGTCACGTTTGGCCTCGGTGGCACCCTTCCAAAGCCGGTTGCCTTTGATATCGAGGCCGATGAAATTGCGCTCCGGAAAAATCCTCGCCTGACCTACCGAATATTCCCCGCGACCACAGGCCAGCTCCAGCGTGATCGGCCCGTTGTTTCTGAAATGGTCGGAGGCCCATTTGCCGCGCAATGGGAAATTCTCCACCACGTGCGCCCCGGGCACCTCCACGCAATTATCAAGACCGGCCACTTCCGCGAAGCGCGCCAGCTTCTTGGTGAGGTTCGGCTCAGTCAAGTCGAATTTCCTCCCCATTGGCGTCAAGGATGTGATATTCAAGCAATGTATAGTCCGACAGCGTCTCGACCGTTATCTTCTTGCCATACTTGGCACTCCATTTCTTACGCACGGAGTTGCCCATGCTGAATCCGAACATCTCAAACTCACCCTTGGTCAGATACCCGCCCATGTAGGGATGCACCTTGATGGTGATAGCCTGCTCATTCTGCTGCTCCAGTACGTAGCGCACACTGTTCTCCAGTTCCTCTTCAAACAGGATGGTGGCCTCCACCTCGCCCGAACCTTTGCAGGTGGGGCACTTCTCAAGGGTCTTGATGTCCATCTCCGGTCGCACACGCTGACGCGTGATCTGCACCAGCCCGAACTTGGAAGGAGGCAGGATATTGTGCTTGGCCCGGTCGGTCTTCATCTCCTCCTTCAGGGTGTTGTAGAGGAGTTTCCGGTTATCAGGATTGTGCAGGTCGATGAAATCCACCACGATGATGCCGCCCATGTCTCGCAGGCGGAGCTGGCGGGCAATCTCCTTGGCTGCCCCGAGATTGCAATCGAGGGCATTGGTCTCCTGGTCGTGCTCCGCGTTGGTGCGCGGACCGCTGTTCACGTCAATCACGTGCAGCGCCTCAGTGTGCTCAATCACAAGATAGGCCCCGCTCTTGTAGGTGACATTCTTTCCGAACGATGCCTTGATCTGGCGGTTCAGTCCGAGTGCCTCGAAAAGCGGGTCCTTGCCCTTGTAGAGCTTCAGCAGCTTCAGCTTGTCGGGCGATGAGAGCGACAGGTAGTCATGTATCTCCTGATAGACCTCCATCGTGTCCACGATGATGTTGGAGAACTCCTGACTGAGCATGTCGCGCACAATGGACGATGTGCGGCTCAGTTCGCCCATCACGCGGCAGGGCGCCTGAGCAGTCTTCACCTCGGTGATCATATCCGTCCAACGCTTCACCAGCTCGTTCAGGTCAGACTCCAGGTCCTCCACCTTCTTGCCTTCAGCAGCAGTACGGATGATGAGCCCGAAACCACCTGGCTTTATCTTGTCGAACAGCTCCTTGAGCCTGCGCTTCTCGTCATTCTCCCTAATCTTCTGAGACACGGAGACCTTCTCTCCGAAAGGGACAAGTACCATGTAGCGTCCGGCCAGCGAGAGGTCGGTGGTAAGTCGAGGTCCTTTGGTGCTGATCGGCTCCTTGGCCACCTGCACCAGGATCTCACGACCCTGTTTCACCACGTCACCGATCTTCCCGCCCTTCTCTATGCCCGGTTCCAGACGGAAACGGTCGAGCATGGGCGATTTGACCTTGCCACTGCGGGTGAGGTCCACGAACCGCATGAGCGACTGCACCTGAGGCCCCAGATCGAGGTAATGCAGAAAGCCGTCCTTCGTAAAACCTACGTTCACGAAAGCAGCATTGAGGCCAGGCATCACCTTCTGGACGCGGCCGAAATAGAGATCACCGACCTGAAAGCCTGAATCGCCCGTCTCCTGGTGCAGCTCAACGAGCTGGCGGTCCTGAAGAAGGGCAATGTCGACCCGATTGGGTTGAGATGAGATTGCGAGTTCGTAATTCACGGGTAGCGGTTTAGTTGGCCGCCTTACCGCGCACGAGCGTACAGCAAAGTAGTGGCCCTCCCTTTGCAGGGAGGGCCTATTTTACATCGTGATGGCAGTGCCGCGACAAGGCGGACTGTGAACCTTATCTCAAAGGCCGATTACTTCTTCTTCTTGTGACGGTTCTTTCTCAAACGCTTTTTGCGCTTGTGGGTGGCCATCTTATGTCTTTTACGCTTTTTTCCGCAAGGCATGTCCGTTACGTTTTGGTGTTATTGAAGTTTGTTTGAAATCTCTTTGATGTAGCTCTCCACCTCCGCTTTGCGCTGTGGATCACTCACTTTGTTCTTGTAGGCATTGAGAGCCTCGATTGCCTTCCCTGTCTGCTGCTGCTTCTCGTGCAGGTCAGCAAGATAGAGGTAGGCCTCAATATACTCAGGGTCTATCTCCAAAGCCTTGTTGAATCGCTCCTCGGCCTTGTCAAACTGACCGGAGCGCACCGAGAAGTAGCCGAGGTTGATGAGCGCCTTGATATTTGAAGGGTCCAATTGTTCCACCTCTTTCAGCAGGCCGATGCCCTGCATGGGGGCCATGCCCAGAAAACCAGCTCCTTCCACGAGGCAGACACCGAGGTCAACCTTGATATCCAGGTCGTCAGGGGCAAGAGCCAACGCCTTTTCAAAGCAGTCCTTTGACAACCCGTACCAGGCCGTCTTCTGACGTTGATCACCCATGTACTTGGCATTCAGTAGGAAACGCTCCCCAGCCTCGGTCCATGTATCGGCACTGTTGATGGCCTCCGCCTTCTTCATGGCATGATAGGACGAAGCGACAGGCTGGCGCAGCATATCATAGACCGCCATCAGGCTGTCACGGTAAGCGGTCTCACCCTTCCGGTCAACTCCGATCTCGTAACGAGTGATGATGGCCAACGAGGCGCTGTCCAGACCGTTGTTCACCTCGGTCACATCATCGATGAGCGCGTAGGCGGCAGTCGTGTCAACAGCAGGGGTTTCGGCCTCTTTGGCGGGAAGCGGAGAGAACGGCAGCACATAGAGCACCACGGCAAGAGCCGCAGCACCCATCACCAAAAGTATCTGTCCCTTACCCAGCACCAGTTCCCTTACTTGGCCGCCTTCTTGGCAGGTTTACCATCCTTCACACGGCTCACGAACGTCTTCGCAGGCTTGAAGGCCGGCACGTTGTGCTCAGGGATGACGATGGTGGTGTTGCGCGAAATGATGCGACCTGTCTTCTGGGCACGCTTCTTAACGATGAAACTTCCGAAGCCGCGCAGATAGACGTTCTCACCACGCGAGAGCGAGTTTTTCACAGACACCATGAAAGCCTCCACGGTCTGCAATACCTCAACACGTTCTAAGCCGGTCTTCTCGGCAATCTCGTTCACTATGTCCGCCTTGGTCATTAGTTGTTGATTTTGAACAGATTAATACCTTATGATTTGGGGGGCGCAAATGTAGCGGAATTATCCGAACACAAAACCCTTCCATGGTAAATTTGTGCCGTGTCAGTTCTCAAGAATCCCCACAGATTTCCTTACATCGCCCTTCGTGAATGGTATCTGCGGGAGAAGCGCGACCTGCCCTGGCGCGGAAGCACCGACCCCTATTCCATCTGGTTGTCTGAGGTCATCCTGCAACAGACCCGGGTTGACCAGGGCACTCCATACTACTATCGTTTCCTCTCAGCATTCTCCAACGTAAGCGCGCTTGCCGCAGCCAGCGAGGACGAGGTGCTCAAACTTTGGGAAGGCCTTGGCTATTATTCCAGGGCCAGGAATCTCCACGCTGCGGCAAAACAGGTCCTGTCTGAGCATAAGGGACGATTCCCCAGTAGTTACGAGGGTCTTCGCTCGCTGAAAGGGATAGGGCCGTACACGGCAGCGGCCATTGGCTCCATTGCCTTCGGCCTGCCGGTGGCCTGTGTGGATGGCAATGTGATACGTGTCATGGCCAGATTCCATGGCATCACAGACCCGGTAGACAGCACGAACGTTGCCAAGGAGATAGACCGACTGGCAAAGGAAGCATTGGACAGGGAACATCCCGGTGACCACAATCAGGCCATGATGGAACTGGGTGCCACCGTCTGTCTGCCAAAGAGCCCGCGCTGCGAGAACTGTCCGTTGCGCGAAGGTTGCGTGGCCCTCAGACTGGGGTTGATGGAGTCCATCCCCTGCAAGGCCAAGCGGACCAAGGTGCGCGACCGTTTCTTCCATTACATGGTGCTCTCAGATGGCGAACGTACATTGGTGGAGCGCAGACCGGGCGGGGACATCTGGCAAGGGCTTTATCAATTCCCTCTGATTGAATCGGACAGGGCGTTGGGGCCCGATGAGGCCTTGAAGCTCGTCCCTTGGGCCGATGAAGCGCTTTTCAAGCAGTCGGTAGGGCCATTGCGGCATCTGCTATCGCATCAGCGCATTCATGCCATATTCTTCGAATGGCGTACGGACAGGCTGCCAGCCTCGCACTATCAGGCTGTTACGTGGGAATCGCTCCATCATCTGGCCTTTTCCAGGCTGGTGCATCACTTCCTTGAGAAGAAACTGCTTGCAGATTCCGAAAAGGTTTAGAACATTTGTTCACCTGATTTTTGTCTAACCCTCTAATTCTGAAATCATGGCAGGAGTGAACAAAGTGATACTTGTGGGCAACCTCGGGGCAGACCCTGAAGTGAAGACCTTGGAGAGTGGCACGAAGGTGGCGACCATACGACTGGCCACCACTGAGCGCTACAAAGACCGCGAGGGCAACCCGCAGGAACGTACCGAATGGCATAACGTGGTACTATGGCGCGGTCTGGCCGACATCACCGAGAGATACCTGAAGAAAGGCAGACAAGTGTATATCGAAGGCAGTCTGCAGACCCGCAAATGGACCGACCAAAGCGGTGCAGACCGTTACACGACCGAAATTGTGGCCCGCGAAATGACGCTGCTTGGAGGTCCAGGTGGTGATAGTGCACCAAGCAGCAGCGCTCCGTCCAACCGTGTTGGCGAACCGCCTCAACAACCCATTGGCGATATTGACGATGACCTTCCATTCTGAGTTGGCATCCTTTAAGTAGAACGAATCATTCCAAACTTGGAAGACCCCCCTCCGGAAACCCCGGCATTGCTGATGTGGCCTCTGCTGGTCAGCATTCATCCCGAGCTGCTTTACGGCCCTGTTGCGCTCATCCTCCTGCTCATCTGTTCCGGACTCATCTCCGGTGCGGAGGTGGCCTTCTTCTCCCTTTCGCGAACGGATGTGGAAGAGCTGGAGAACACTGCCAGCGCGCCTAGGAAAATGGTATCGCGCCTGCTTCAAAGGCCCAAAAGGCTCTTGGCCACCATTCTCATTGCCAACAACTTCGTGAACGTGGCCATCATCATCCTGTCCACGTACATGATCTCTGCCAATGTGCCTCAGGAGGTGCTGAAGCTCTCGCTGTTCGGCATCATACCCGTGATGCGTATCATCGAAGTGTTCGGCATCACTGCCGTGGTGCTGCTTTTCGGAGAGATTGTACCGAAGGTCTATGCCGCGCAGGTCGGTGTGGGATTCGCGGCCATGATGGCCTATCCGCTCCACTACCTGTCCTATGCGTTCAGTTTCATCAGCCTGCCCCTGATCCGGCTCTCATCTGTCATCGACCGCAGGGCCGTGGCTCTGAAGGACCACCTTTCCGTGGATGAACTATCCCATGCATTGGACATTGCGCAACCGATCACGCAACGCGACCATGACGACCGCAAGATCCTGGAAGGCATTGTACAATTCGGTAGCACGGATGTGAAACAGATCATGCAGCCAAGACCGGACATTGAGGCCGTGGACCTCGACACGCCCTTCACCGGACTGCTGAAAGAAATCCTGGAATCAGGCTACTCAAGGGTGCCGGTATACAGTGGGACGCTGGACAACATCAAAGGCATCCTGCACGTGAAAGACCTGCTGCAGCATATGGGTCAGGATGACAGTTTCGATTGGCGACCGCTGGTGCGACCGCCCTTCTTCGTGCCAGAGAGCAAGATGATCGATGACCTGCTTGAGGAATTCCGTCATCGCAAGGTGCACATGGCCATTGTGGTGGATGAGTTCGGGGGATGCGAAGGTCTGGTGACCCTTGAGGACATCATGGAAGAGATCGTGGGCGAGATATCGGACGAGTTCGATGACGAGGAGGTGGTCTATTCCAAATTGGACGCATCGCGCTACGTGTTCGAGGGCAAGACCAATCTCCGGCAGTTCTACCGGGTACTTCAGATTGACGGGGATGATTTCGAAGAGAACAAGGGCGAGGCCGACACACTCGCAGGTTTCGTGCTGGAACAGGCGGGCCGCATACCGCACAAGAACCAGAGCATCCGTTTCGGCAATTATGAGTTCACGGTGGAAAGCGTGGACAAACGCAGGATCAAGCGCCTGAAGGTGACCATTCTCTCGGACAGTGATTCCGAAGAAGAGTCGTCCTCCAATGGCCTACTGACCTTGGCCGTCCTACTCATGCTTTCGATGGGGATGGCGGGATGTGGGGAAGAGCACACCCCTAAGCCCCGCGGATACATGCGTATCGACCTGCCCGAGAAGGCCTATGTGGCGGCCGAGACGGACTGCCCGTTTGCCTTCGAGATACCCGTGTATGCCAATTTTGAGCCCGACAGACGCCCCACGTCATCACCCTGCTGGTTCGACCTGCATGTGCCTCAGTTCAAGGCGCGTGTGCACTTCAGTTACAAGCCTGTGAACGGCAATCTGGACGAGTATCTGGACGATGCCCGTGCTATGACGAACAAGCACATCAGTAAGGCTTCGGGCATTGAGGAGCGGGTGATCATCAACCCGGAGGACAAGGTCTATGGCATGTATTGGAAGGTGGCCGGAAGTGGCGCTGCATCAGCCATCCAGCTCTATCTCACGGACAGCACGACCCATTTCCTAAGGGGCGCACTCTACTTCAACACGGTGCCCAACAACGACTCTCTGGCCCCGGTGATAGATTTCATCGACCGGGACCTACAACACATGGTCGAAACGTTCAGGTGGAAACGTTGAAATCACTGCCCGAGCCTATCCTTCTCCGACTGAAGAAAACGAACAGCAGATAGCTCTGCGCCCCGACTATCATGCAGGATAGCAGCAGATGCAAAGGCTGCGCGGCCCTTGGCATGCTGAGGTAGGAGAGGATGATGCCGGTAAGCACCTCGGCCAACACAAAGGCCATGAGCCACACCGTGGCGCGGTAGACCACAAAGTAGTGGCGCAGGTGTCGCATAACCTGATAGAATAGCCATGCGTGACCCGCAAGCAGCAGCAGCGAGAACGACCTGTGGATATAAAACACGGCACCGAGCCGGTCTATCCAAAGTTCACGCTGTTCCAACCCGAATCCCTTGGCGATGATATCGACCTGCTGCCGCACCTGCGTACCCAGAAACACCTGCAGCAAGGTGAGGATGAGGAGAGCGGCTAAGGCATAGCGCATGGTATTGCTCATCCCGAAACTGGCGGTCATGCGTCTGCCGGGCGAGGTCTTCACATAGACCTGCATCAGTCCTGCGATGATGACGAATGCGAACAGCATGTGCACCGTGATGGTGCCGGGCAGAAGGTTGGTGCTCACTACAATGGAGCCCAACCAGCCTTGGAATCCGGTGACCACGATGACCCCGAGAACAGTGAAAACCACCCGCTTGCTCTTCTGCCAGTAGATGAGCGAACTGAGCAGCGTGGCAAACAGCGAGAGGCCCAACAGTGCACCCAGAAGACGGTTCACATATTCCACCCAAGTGCGCTGCCACACGAAATCGGTCTCCTCATAAATGCTCTCATCATGACGGATGCGGTCGGCAAGATCGGTCGCTCCCAAGGGGGCGAGCCTGTCGGCCAGTTTGGCATTCTTCTCCCTGCGGATTTCAATGTAGTTGTCCTTGTAGTCGGCCGGAAGCTGGCTGCCATCGGTGGGCGGAATCCACTGCCCGAAGCACTTGGGCCAATCGGGGCAGCCCATGCCACTGCCCGTGGTGCGTACCACGCCTCCTGCAAGAATCACCAGATAAGTGAACGCCAGCGACAGCTTGAGCAGCGATCGGAACAGGCGATGTCGGCTACGGACTGGGGAGATGGCCATGGCACAAAACTACGTACGCACCGCAGGCCAGTATGTCGCAGCACCTACGCGGGCAGCCTCTTGTATGATCACCTTACAGCAGGTGCTTACTTTCACGGCCCAACAGACCGATGGGCGACCACATCACCGATTCAGAAGGGGCCGAAGTGACCATGGCGCGTATGCTTCGCGTATTCGGCCTTATGCTGGCAGTCTGCGCCATCGCCTATTCGGGTATCGCGCTGATGCAGGAGAGCCTGAAGTGGGATGCGCTCGACTGCTACCTGCCGTGGCGATATTTCGTGGGAGAGAGCATTGAACATGGCATCTTCCCGCTCTGGAACCCTTATCAGCATTTTGGCTATCCGATCCATGCCGACATGCGCTCGGTGTTCTACATCGAGCCTCTTGTTGTGGGACTGCTGGGAGGATACTCGGTGGCCCTGATCAACATACTCTTCCTGTTCTACCTGAGCGTGGCCGGAGCAGGATTCTACCTTCTTGCCGGACACTTTACGCCCGTGCACCGCGCCCGACTGATGGGCGGATTCGCCTATATGCTCAGCGGGCATTTCGTGGGCCACGGACAGGACCTGGGAGGCATCATTGCCGCTGCATTCATCCCGTTCGTGCTCCATTATTTCATCCGACTGCAGCAGCGAATGCAATGGGCCGACCTCTGGAAACTCGCGCTTTTCCTCTTTCTGCAACTCACGGGCGGTTATCAGGCATTGAGCATGATGCTGCTCTATCTGCTGGTGGCGATTTTCACGGTGGAAGCGGTGCGAAAGTGGCCGCACCGTGCCTCACTGCTCCGATTGTTGGGCCTAAATGCTGTGCTATCGGTCGTTGTGCTGCTGTCCCTTTCGGTGCTCGTGGTCAGTTTCTATCAGGTGGCACAGCACATTCAACGGTTCGGGGGCATCACCCTGGAAGACGCGCACTTCATGCCGTTCTCCCCGCAGTGCCTCATCTCGCTGGTCACCCCGTTCGCAGTGATCACCGACACCGATTTCTATGACACGGACCTGTCCATGAGCAACGGACACATCGGCCTACTGATGCTGATGGGTCTGCTTTCAGCATTGTTCCGAAAACGGGGACTGATGGAGCATATCGTTCTCGGATTCGGAGTCATCTGTCTGTTCGCCTCGTTCGGTCGTTACACTCCGGTGCGGGAATTCCTGTATCACCATGTGCCACTGATGGACCTGTTCCGCATGTCCGGCCACTTCTACTATTTCTCCTTGCTCTGCTTCATCCTGGTGGGCACGGCCGAAATGGGGCGGCTGATGAACGGCTCCGTTGCAGAATGGAAACGGCTTTCTCTGGCCGCTGCCACACTGCTAATGGCCGTATTCGGAATAGGCATCTACTTCTACGCTACCAACGAGGTGACGTATCGGCCGTTGGTGTTTCTGGCAGAATACCGCGAGCATCTGGGCAACACGCCCCGTGTGCATCATGTTCTCATTCACGCGGTGCTGCAAGGCGCTCTGTTGCTGTTACTGATGGTGGGCCTGTGGCTTTCGCGTGGAAGGAAACCAGCGGTCTACGCACTCCTCACGGTCTTCCTGCTGTTCGAGATGGGCGCTGCCGTGCGGCTGAATTTCCCGATAACGGTCGGGTCAGGGTATTCGCCAGCCCAACTGCAAAGCCTCTTGGACGCACAGCCAAATGGATTCCCCGTGCCCGACCTGCGCACGTCTGTGGGCGCACATCGCGATGGACCGCAACACATGAGCCCACTGTGGCGCAATACAAACATACTGACGAAGACCGTCTCGTACGATGGGTTCAACAGCTTCCGGCTCGATGCATTCGAACGTTTCCGCGAAGACTCGACAGAGGCCTTCCAAACGGCTCTTGGAAGGCCCGTGGTGTTTTTCTCGGGAAGCGATGGCCAAACACCCACGGACAGCATCATCATGCTCCGTTTCGCTCCGGGACTTGTGGCTTTCACAACGCTAAGCAAGCGTGAGAGCCCCGTGACACTGCAACAGACCGACTACCCCGGTTGGCAGGCCTATTTGGACGGAGTGGCGGTGGAACATACACTGAACGGAATTTTCCCGACCGTGCAGGTGCCTGCGGGAATGCATAGCGTGGAATTGCACTACCGCAACCCGATGGTGATGGGTGCTTTCGGTGTCTCCTACGGCATGTTCGCGCTCATCTGTGCGGCCGTGCTGTTCCACCTTCTCAGAGAACACAGGCAACGCGCAGTCCTGATTACTGCTGCCATCATGACCCTGCTGAGCGCTTCCGTGCTCGTTCTATGGAACAGCAAGTCTTCTGACCAGGAGAGGCGGGTAGAAACCTATGAGGAACTGGTGCGGTCTGCCGAGCAACGACCTAAAGTTCCCATGCTGGTGCTGGTGGACGTGCCCGCGCTGTTTGACAGTATTCGGCACAACCTTCAAGCGGACATCGAGCCATTGGTGCTGCGCGATTCGGACGCCAAGGAGTCCATCGCCCTGCGGCAGTGGCTCAGCGGTGCCGCAACGGAAGGGCATGAGTCCATTCTGGTGGGCAGGGCAGCGCTTCCGCTCAGCGCATCGGCCCGCGAGCTCATTCTCCAGTATTTCCCTCGGGAAGAACAACTGGTATCAGGCCATCTGTCCATCTCCGAATTCCACAGGGATGGGGGGCCAGAGCCGCTGTTCACCATCATCAACGACCTTGAACACCCGGTGGCAGACTGGCCCCACGACCCATCGCTCACGGACAGCCTGCGGGCGTACAGCGGCAGGTTCAGTTGGCGGATGGACGCTGCCATGCAGGGAAGTCCGGCCATCCGCATCACCCTCAAGGACAAGAAGGCCGAGGGAACGGTCAAGGCCGTTGTGAGCATGAAGGTTTTCCAGACCACATCGGAGGCCAATTCCACCGTGTACCTCAAAGTGGAGCGGGGCGAACAGGTGATTTGGGAGATGACGCAGGGATTCCGCGAGCAATCGCCCGGTGCGGGTCAATGGTTCGATGCGATGCTGGTGGCCCGACCCCCAATGCCCTTGCTGCCCGATGACCGCATTCTCGTTTTCGCGTGGGGTGGCAGCAACGACCCGCTCTACGTGGACGACCTGCGCCTGAGCCTCTATGCAGCGCCCTGACCCTTGCGCTTCCGCAAAATGTAGGTGGGCCGCTTCTTGTTCTCGATGAAGGTCTTGCCGAGATACTCACCGATGATGCCCAGCATGATGAGCTGAATACCACCGATGAACAGCACACTGGCCGCCACGCTCGACCAGCCCGGAAGTGTAAGGTCGGTGAACAGGAACGCATAGACCACATAGGTGCCGTATAGCCCTGCAAGGGCCGCTATGAACAGGCCCAGAAAGATGGAGAGTTGCAACGGGCGGATGCTGAAGGCTGTGATGCCGCTGAGGGCGAAGGCCATCATCTTTCCTAGGGAATACTGGGTGCTTCCGGCAAAGCGCGGGTTGGGCGCAAACTCCACAGCCACCTGACTGAAACCTGCCCAACTCACCAGTCCGCGAATGAAAAGGTGGTTCTCCCCGCATTGGCGCAGCACCTCCACCACCTCGCGGTCCAACAGACGGAAATCGGCCGCGCCCGGATGGATCTCGACAGAAGAAAGGCGGCTCATCATCCTATAGAACAGCCGGGAAGTTGCGCGTTTGTGCCACGGGAGCGAGGGGTCTTCCTTGCGTACGGTATAGACCACATCATGACCGTCCTTCCACTTGGCGATGAGCTGAGGGATGAGCTGAGGCGGATGCTGCAGATCGGCATCCATGCTGATGACGCAATCGCCCGAAGCGTGGTCCAGTCCGGCCTTGAGGGCGAACTGATGCCCGAAATTCCTGCTCAGCCCGAAAGGGCGCACACGGCTGTCGGCTGCGGCCAATTGCTCCAGGATTTCATAGGTGCGGTCGGAACTGCCATCGTCCATGAACAGGAATTCCACCGCCCGCTGATTACGCAGCACTTCGCAGAGCTGCTCATAGAGTTCGCGGATATTGCCCTCCTCATTGAAGCACGGCACCACCACAGAAACGCTGAATTCTTGGAGCTGGCGTGGGGCTGGACGCATGTTCCAAAAGTAAGCCGCAACGTTACAGCTCTTGGATCACTGTTTCTCAAATTGCCTCAGGGCACGGTTGAGGGCCGCTGCCTCGGTGTAGCCATTGGCAAGCACCACGGCTTTCCCTTCCCGCACTCCGATAACGGCTGGAAATCCTGAGACGCCAAGCCGTCCGCTGTGCTCGAAGTCGTCCTGCGCTGCGCTAACAGCGGCAGGTGCTTCCTGTCCCTTCAAAAATGCATCAGCATCCAATCCGAAATCCTTGCAGAGACCCCGATAGGTGGCATCGTCCTCCAAGCTCCTTCCATGCAGGAAGAGCTCCTTCTGCATGGCATGGGCAAAGGCGATCGCTTTCTGGGGATGCAACTGTTTGAACACCGCCATGGCCCGCGATGGCCGCTCGGATGAGGCATAGTAAGTGCCATTGCGCAGGGCAGACAGGAACGACTCTCCGAATTTCACACCGGTCATCTTCTCCAGTCTGGGCACCGTGTTGAGGATGTACTCGGCCATCTGCGGTGCGATGATGCCCTGCCTGTCGCCTGTGATCATTCCACCACTCACCACCTCAAAATGGAACCGGTCGCCCCATTCCTTCGACACCTCTTCCATCACCGGATCGAACCCGTAGCACCACCCGCACATCGGGTCATAGACATAGAGAATGGTGTCCTTGGTCTGGGCAGTGGCGGTCATGGTGAGGAGCGAGAAAAAGATAATCAGACGGTTCATGAACTGGAAACGGTTTGCGCGGCCCAAAGTTCAAATCAGAATCAATCACCCCAACATCACCAGGTCTATCTGCCGCTTCTCCACCGATACCTCCTTCACGCGGATGCGCAGCCGTCACCAGATCCGCTTCACCCCGTAGCTGTCAAACTGCTCATCGGAACTGACGATAGGTAGATGCAGATGACTTGCCTGAGCGATGATGAGCCTGTCGAACGGGTCGCGATGGTGCAGCGGCAGATTCCTGACTACGCGCAGATGGGCCGATTCGACCGCAAGATGCTGATAGCCTGAGAGCGAGAGGATGTCATCACAGGTGACATCCAGTTCCAGCTTGCCGATGGACAGTTTGATGGCGATCTCCCAAAGCGAGGCCATACTGATGGTCTTGATGTTGTCGCGGTCGGAGATAGCTGACTTGGCAATGGACGACAGTCTTCTGTCGCCAGCCTCAAACCAGAGCAAAGCCTGCGTATCGACCAGCGCGTGCATCACATATACTCCTTGAAATCGTCAAGGGGGGCATTGAAATCGTCCGCCATGCGAATCTTCCCTTTCAGCCTTCCGAACTTAGGACTGTCTGATGTCCTGTCAACAGTCTTCTGCCTGAGCCTGTCCAGCTGAGCAATGATGGCATCGTCCGTCACGTGGAGAAGCCAGTCGAGCAGTTCGAGTTTCTTGGCCGCGATATTCATGTCTCAAAAGTAGCTCTTTCCCCTCACCCCAACATCACCAGATCAATCTGCCGCTTCTCCACCGACACCTCCTTCACGCGGATGCGCACCTCATCGCCCAGACGGTACTCGTTGCCCGTGGTGGAACCCGTCACCGTCATCGTGTCCTTGTCAAAGCTGCAGAAATCATTCGATTGGTGTAAAACGAAAACTATACAGCCATAACATCAGGGAGATAGCCACGGAAACAAGAGACAGCACACCATACTTCCACTTCTCGTTCTCAGACCATTGCTCGAAATGTTCAAAATAAACGATGTACTTGTCCTTCTTGAAAACTGCACAGTAACAACTTAGATAGGCAAATGCACCATACAGTATCACTTGAACTGGCTTGACGTAGAAATAAATACCGTTTAAACCTGCAAGTGTTGAGACCAACCCCCAAACCATGAAAGCTACAATTATAACTATGCCTGCGCCTGAAACCATAATTCCAAAGCCAAATCGTTTTTCTGTCCATATCTTATTGACCACATCCGAATGAGTGGTGCCTTGTTCTTCAAATTTTCTCCTTACAGCAGGTATTTTCCCCAATAGCATAAACGGGTTGACTTTATTGGACAGCATATGAAATCTGTAATCCGCTCTGTACAGACAGTAGTGGACAATGTTTAAGTATGTCTCGATTGTTTTCAAAGGACTTCGCTTTACACGAACGTCATCGCTCTTGTATCTAATTGCCATCCTCTACCTCAGCAGATCGACAGGAACGAAAACAACATTTACCCCAACATCACCAGATCGATCTGCCGCTTCTCCACCGACACCTCCTTCACCCGCACCCGCACCTCATCGCCCAGACGGTACT
>CAZATP010000034.1:0-36351 GCA_964488095.1 uncultured Chryseobacterium sp. | reverse complement strand
CCAACAGCGGGGCGGCCAACTACCGCCTTGTGCTCATCGACCCCAAGAACCCTGCACCGGAGCGTTGGAAGGACATCCTACCGGAACAGGAACATGTGCTCGAAAGTGTGCAGGTGGCGGGCGGAAAGCTCGTGGCCACCTATCTGCGGCATGTGAGCAGTCATTTCTCCATTCACACGATTGACGGCACGCACCTCCGCGACATCGAACTCCCAACGATGGGCGAGGCCGATTTCAGTGGAAGTAGAAAAGACAGCATCGCCTTCTTCGGCTTCCGTTCCTTCACCTATGCCAACACCATTTTCCGCTATAACATGGAGGATGGCACCACCACCGTCTTCAAACAGCCCAACCTCGATTTCAACCCCGATGACTTTGAGGTGAAGCAGGTGTTCTATCCCAGCAAGGACGGCACTCGCATCCCCATGTTCATCGTGCATCGCAAAGGGACCGTGCTCGATGGCAACAACGCCTGTCTGCTCTATGGCTATGGCGGGTTCAACATCAGCAGCACACCCCGGTTCTCGGTGGTCAATCTGCATTTCATGGAGAAGGGCGGCATCTTCGCCATGGCCAATCTGCGCGGAGGCGGGGAGTATGGCGAGGCGTGGCACAAGGCCGGCACCAAGCTCCAGAAGCAGAATGTGTTCGATGATTTCATTGCCGCTGCCGAACACCTTATTTCGGAGCGATACACCTCATCGCAGAAACTGGCCATTTCCGGCCGCTCCAATGGCGGGCTGCTGGTGGGCGCGTGCATGACGCAACGCCCCGACCTCTTTCAGGTGGCCCTCCCGGCCGTGGGCGTGCTCGACATGCTGCGGTTCCACAAGTTCACCATCGGTTGGGCCTGGACAGGCGATTATGGCCGCAGCGACAATGAGGAGGAGTTCCGAGCACTTTTGGCCTATTCACCGCTGCACAACCTGAAGCCCGTGGACTATCCCGCCACGCTCATCACCACTGCCGACCATGACGACCGGGTGGTGCCAGCGCATTCGTTCAAGTTCGCTGCAGCATTGCAGGCGCATCATACGGGAAAGGACCCCGTGCTCATCCGCATCGACAAGAAGGCCGGGCATGGTGCGGGCAAACCGCTCAGCATGCAGATTGAGGAAAGCACGGATGTGCTGGCGTTCCTGTTCAAACAGCTCGGAATCAGACCTTGATGTGCTACGCTGCTGATGCAGTTTCACGAGAAATGGTCTGTTTTGCGTTCGGTCTTATCCGACAATGTTTTAAAAGTAGATATTCGTCCGACTATTTCATCCGGAATTGAAAACGGTGAGAACCAGAACCATACGCCCATGAGACATCTCTTACGCTCTGTCGCCCCGATCACAGTGGTTATTGCCTTTGCTGCGCAGGTGGCGCATGCCCAGACCGATAACGTGGGCATCGGCACAAGCACGCCTCAGGCCAATGCTATTCTCGATGTGTCGGCCTCGGACAAAGGATTGTTGGTGCCAAGATTGAACACACTACAGAGGTTGCTGATAAATCCACTTGCCACGGCCGATGGGCTTCTGGTCTATGACACAGACCTCACGCAGTTCTGCTACTGGAATGTGGGGCTGAGCGCCTGGACCTGCATCGATCCCGCGGGCGGGGGTGGCCTGGGACCAACGGGTCCCACAGGTGCCACGGGGCCCATCGGAGCGGCAGGCCCAGCCGGGCAGCCCGGTGCGGTCGGACCAACGGGCGCCAACGGTGTCAATGGTACAAATGGGGCCACAGGTCCCACAGGCTCATCAGGCGCTGATGGTGCAACGGGGCCGGCCGGAGCAGATGGTGTCAATGGTGTGGACGGTGTCACGGGCCCTACTGGTCCCACCGGTCCGGGTGGAACAGGCTCCGTTGGTCCTACCGGTGCTGATGGTATAACGGGACCGACAGGAGCCACCGGTCCGTCAGGTGCAGATGGTCTGAACGGAGCCACGGGCCCTACAGGTCCATCAGGTGCTGACGGTCTGAATGGTGCCACTGGTCCGAGTGGTGCGGATGGAATCAATGGGGCAACAGGACCAAGTGGAGCAGATGGTGCGAATGGAGCTACTGGGCCAACGGGCGCTACAGGTCCCGTAGGTTGCGCCACAGCCGATTTCGTTCTCAAGTCCACAGGTTCGTCCGCCACTTGCAGCATCATTTATGATAATGGCACCAACGTGGGCATAGGTGTGGGCAATGCTCCACAGGCCAATCTTCATCTGCACACCGCAGCCACTGGTGCTACCAGGATCGGTCAATACACATCGGGCACCACCGGCCTCACGGTGAATGATGGCATCGCCTATGGTTTCGCCAACGCGGGTTTCAACTTCTTTCAGGACAATATGGAGGGCGGAGGTTTTCAGTGGTTGACACAGGGCACCGAACGTGTAAGGATCACCGGTGGTGGCAACCTCAGGGTAGGAAGTGCTGCTGCAGCCACTATTTCACCAAGTGCAGCAGATGCGGCCAACATCCGTATGGATGTCACAGGTGGATTCACGCGCATCGGCAACTTCAACACGGGCAACAATGCGGCCGACCATCCGGGAACAAGCTTTGCCGCTGGAGTAGGGGCATTGGCCATCGGCATGAACCGTTCATCAGGCACCAGCAACGTGGATTTTTGGAACACGACCGATAACAATCAGGCTACGGCCAACCAGAATGTGCACCGCGGATTTGACTGGAGGAGGTATGACAACAGCGGAGTGGAGGAGTTGGTGATGGCTCTGCGCGGGGATGGTCTGCTCACCTTGACCTCCAATGATGCAAGTACCGAGGGCGGTCATCTGATTCTGAACAACGCTGGAGTGGCATCACCGACCGAACTCAGTTCATGGTCGATGGACAACTACAATTCCATTTCGACCCCCAATACCTTGCGGTTCTTCTACAACGCCAACTCCACCCCCGCAATCACCATCCCGGCTCATGCCAATGACGGAGCGAGAGTGGCTGTGAATCTACCTACGGGTTTTTCACCCGTCAGTACACTGCAGGTGGGCGGGGACGTTGCCGCCAACACGGGCTATCGCACCAAGGCCGGGTCGGCTGCGGCCATCGGTGGTAACCTCTTCAACATCGATTGGACGGGTGCGCAGGCAGAGCTCTGGGTCGATGTGACGAATATCGGTTCGTTCCAATTCACCTCCGATCGGAGATTGAAGGAGAATATCACGTGTATGGAGCAACCGGCTCTGGACCGTGTGATGGCGCTGAAGCCGGTGAGCTTCCAGTACCGGAATATCGAAGGAACTGTGTTCAAGGGCGGCCCGGAAGTGGTGGAAGGTTTCATTGCCGATGAGCTTCAGGCGGTGATTCCCAGCGCGGTGAATGGTGAAAAGGATGCGCTAACAGCGAAGGGCACCATTCAACCTCAGACCCTCAACATGTCACCCATCGTATCGGTGCTCACCAAGGCTATTCAGGAGCAGCAGGCATTGATTGACGAACTGCGCTCACAACTGAAGGAGGGAGCAGCTGCACATGAAAGTCTGAAGACAGAGCATTATGGCCTGAAAGCGGAGGTGGAGCGCATCAATTCCTACATCTTCCGCAAGGCGAATGCGGAATAAGGATTCAAATTCTGCGTAAGTGTTGATTGTGCAGGTGAGGCCTGTTAAATTCGGCCCACCGTTCAAAGCACACGCAGATGAATCCCAACTACATTCTACTGGCCATTCCATTCTTCCTGTTCACTGTAATAGGGGAGTGGGCCCACAATTGGTGGAAGAATCGCGGCAGGGACTTCGACTTTGCCGATAGCATGACCAATCTCAATCTGGGCATTGGTAGTCAGGCGGTTGGAGCGATCAGCAAGGCGGGATTGCTCATGGGGTATGACTGGCTAAGCTCCAATTATGGGGTTTGGCACTTGGAGTTCTCAGCCCTCAATTTCATTCTCTGTGTCATCATTTTCGATTACATCTACTACTGGGCCCACCGTTGGGGACATGAGTGGAATATCTACTGGGGCGCGCATATCGTTCATCATCAGAGTCAGGAGTATAACCTGACGGTGGCCCTCCGCCAAAGCTGGTTCCATAATCTTATTGCTTTCCCGCTCTTTCTGCCCATCCCGTTCATCGGGTTCGACACGCTCACCTTCGCAGCGGCCGCGGGTTTTGTGACCATCTACCAGTACTGGATCCACACCAAGCTCATCAAGAACATGGGGTGGTTCGAATACATATTCAATTCACCGAGCCATCATCGGGTGCACCATGCCACGAATGCCAAATACCTGGACAAGAACTATGCGGCAACGTTCATTCTATGGGACCGCATCCATGGCACATTCGTCCAAGAGGAGGAGGAGCCTACCTATGGCATCACCACCCCGCTCAACAGCTGGAACCCCGTTTGGGCCAACCTGCACTTCTATGTCGAGATGTGGGAGGGAGGCAAGAGACTGAAATCTTTGAAGGACAAGTTGGCCTTGATCTTCAAAGGTCCAGAGTATCTCGGCCGTCTATTGGGTCAGGTGAAGGAGAATTCGGTTAGGCACATCCCAGAGCCCAAATACCACACGGAAACTCCACGGCACCTCATGGTCTACGTGGTGCTGCAGTTCCTTCTGCTCACCTACTTTCTGGTGGCCTACATGAGTCAGATCGACAACCTGTCGCTGTTCTATCAGCTGGCGTTCTTCTTCCTGATCTGTCTCAGTACACTGTCCGTAGGTGCAATCCTAGAGAACAAACCTTGGTTCTATATCGTGGAGATTGCCCGTTACCTGATGTTTCTGGTGGTCTACAACCTCTGCTACTATACCTATTTTCAGGACTGGTTCACCTACAGTTTCCCCTTCTCTATAGCCATCTCGCTGATCTTCACAGGATGGATGTTGGTGGATCTTTATGTGCGCAGGGTGAAACCGAGGCTTCAACAGGGCTGATCAGCCCTGCACCAAAGTGCCTAGTCGCTCCCCATTGAGGAGTTTGAGAAGATTGCCACCCTTGTCCATGTCAAAGACGATGATGGGCAGATTGTTCTCATGGCACAGTGTGAATGCGGTCATGTCCATCACCTGTAGACCACGGTTGAACACCTCGCTGAAGGTGATGGTGTCAAACTTGGTGGCCGTGGGGTCTTTGAATGGGTCGGCCGTGTAAATGCCATCAACGCGTGTACCCTTCAGAATCACATCAGCCTCGATCTCAATGGCCCGGAGCGATGCGGCCGAGTCCGTGGTGAAATACGGATTTCCAGTGCCCGCCCCGAAAATGACCACACGGCCTTTCTCCAGATGCCTGACGGCTCTTCTCCGGATGAAGGGCTCAGCAACCTGCTCCATCTTGATGGCCGACATCAATCGTGTCTGAACGCCCAATGCCTCCAACGCAGATTGGAGGGCCATGCTGTTGATCATGGTGGCCAGCATGCCCATGTAATCTCCCTGAACACGGTCCATGCCTCCCTCTGCGGCCTGTATTCCGCGGAATATGTTCCCTCCACCGATCACAATGGCGACCTGCATGCCTCCGTCAACCACTTCCTTTATCTCTCGGGCATATTGGCCGAGGCGGTCGTGGTCGATACCGAACTGTTTCTGGCCCATGAGCGATTCACCGCTGAGCTTGAGGAGGATGCGATTGTACTTCATGATTGCAAGTTGTGATTTTCAGATAAGAAAAAGGGGACCGAGGCCCCCTTTTTCAAAGTGTGTATCAGTTCAGTGAGAATCGCTTGAAATCTGTCACCGTGAGTTCCTTGTCTGCCTGGGACAGATACTCTTTCACGCTGATCTTGCCATCCTTCACGAACACCTGCTCCAACAGAGTGCTCTCCTTGAAGAACTTGTTGAGACGGCCTACAGCGATCTTCTCGGCCATGTCGGCAGGCTTACCTTCCTGAATGGCGAGTTCCTTGCCGATCTCGATTTCCTTGTCGATCACCGATTGTGGAACCGTGTCCTTGTTGAGGGCAACGGGTGCCATGGCTGCAACCTGCATGGCCACGTCTTTGGCAGCGGATTCAAAATCACCGCCTTTGTTCAGGCCGACAATGGAACCCACCTTGTTGCCTGGGTGATTGTAGGCTACCACAGTGCCTGCCTTGATGTATTCGAGACCACCGATCTCCACTTTCTCACCGGTCTTGGCGCTCTGGTCGGTGATAGCATCACCCACAGTACCATTGCCATAGGCAAGGGCCAGCATAGCGTCAACTGTGGCGGGCTGCTTTTCAAGGGCCAGTTTCAGAAGGTCGTTGGCAAAACCCGTGAAGCCGTCTGTCTTAGCCACGAAGTCAGTCTCGCAGTTGAGCACAACGATGGCCGCAACCCCGTTGCTGGCACCACCAAGAACAACACCCTCACGCGCATCGCGGTCAGAGCGCTTTGCAGCTACTTTCTGACCCTGCTTGCGAAGGATGTCCACTGCAGTGTCCATGTCGCCATTGGCCTCTACCAGTGCTTTTTTGCAGTCCATCATTCCTGCGCCCGTCTGTTTGCGCAGTTCATTCACCTGTGATGCGGAAATCTGTGTCATTGCTTTTTAAGAGTGTAACGTTGTTTGATTCTGAGGAAAGTTGCACCCCGATGGTGCGAAAAGAAAAGAGGCCGGCCTCTCAAAGAAGTCGGCCTCTTTCCGGAATGTTAAGGGAAAGCGCTCAGGCTTCGGTGTTCTCTTCGGTGCTCGACTCAACAGCCTCAGATTCTTCCTCTTTGCCGCTGTCCTTGCCCGACTTGCGCTCTGCAAGACCTTCTGCAATGGCATTGGTGATGGCCTTCACAATGATCTCTACCGAACTGGCAGCATCGTCATTGCCTGGGATGGCGAAATCGACCTCCTTCGGATTGCCGTTGGTGTCAACAATGGCGAGCGTAGGAATGGCCAGCTTTTGGGCTTCGTTCACAGCGATGTGCTCCTTCACGATGTCCACGATGAAGATGGCAGATGGGAGACGGGTAAGGTCGGCCACAGAACCAAGGTTCTTCTCCAGCTTCTCACGCTGACGGTTCACCATCAGACGCTCACGCTTGTTCATGGTCTCGAACGTGCCATCGGTCTTCATCTTATCGATGGAGTCCATCTTGCGCACCGCCTTGCGGATGGTGGCGAAGTTGGTGAGCATTCCGCCCGGCCAACGCTCCGTCACATAAGGCATGTTCACACGCTGAGCCTCGCTTGCAACGATGGCCTGCGCCTGCTTCTTGGTGGCAACGAAAAGAATCTTCTTTCCTGCACGGGCCATGCTGCGGGCAGCTGCACAGGCCTCCTCCAACTTGACAGCGGTCTTGTTGAGGTCGATGATGTGCGTCCCGTTCTTCTCCATGAAGATGTACGGGGCCATTGCTGGGTTCCACTTGCGCTTGAGGTGACCGAAGTGAACTCCGGCTTCAAGCAATTGCTGTACTGTAGGTTGAGCCATTCTTTGGTTCTGAATAGAGTTGCTGTGGCGGTGCGATCAACGCTTGCTGAACTGGAATTTCTTACGGGCCTTCTTCTGACCGAACTTCTTACGCTCCACCATGCGGGCATCGCGGGTCATCAGACCTTCAGCGCGCAGGGCCGGCTTGCTCTCCGCATTGATCTTCACCAGTGCGCGGGAGATACCAAGAGAGACCGCCTCGGCCTGACCGGTGATGCCGCCACCGTCCACATTGACAGTAACGTCATATTGGCCAACGAGTTCGAGGACTTTGAATGGGCGCAGCACAGAGCTCTGCAACATGAGCGTGGGGAAATAGTCCTTCACGTCACGCTTGTTGATTGTGATGCCACCTTTGCCAGGCTTGAGATAGACACGGGCTACCGCGGTCTTCCTTCTTCCGAGAGCGTTGATTACTTCCATCAGGACAGTATTGATATCAGTTCAGTGAAATGGTACGTGGTTTCTGCGCCTCATGCGGATGCTCTGAGGATGCGTAGGCGTGCAGATTGTTGAAAAGGGCGCTGCCCAGACGATTCTTCGGGAGCATGCCTTTCACGGCCTTTTCCACAAGGCCGGTCGGGTGCTTGGCAAGCACCTGGGCAACCGAACGGCTGCGCTGACCACCTGGGTAGTTGGTGTAGTGGATGTACTCCTTGGTCTCACGCTTGTTGCCTGTGAGGGCCACCTTGTCGGCATTGATCACGATGACGTTGTCACCGCAGTCCACGTGTGGCGTGAAGTTCACTTTGTTCTTTCCGCGCAGGTAGTATGCAACGGTTGAGGCCAAACGGCCCAAAGGAAGGTTCTCTGCATCAATGACCACCCACTCTTTGGTGGTAGTGGCCTTATTGGCAGAAATGGTCTTGAAGCTCGGTGCTTTCAGTGTTGCCATCTTAACTCAGGTGATTCTGACGATATGTTGTCCCCAAATTTGGGGCTGCGAAGGTAAGCAGGTTTTTGAGAAATCAACACTGTGATGTGAAAATCTGTTGTAATGGGTTTTCAACATCGAATTTCACAGGATGATCCCACCAAGGGAGTAATAGCGGCTTACTCCCACTCGATGGTTGCAGGCGGCTTGCTGCTGATGTCATACACCACGCGGTTGATGCCACGCACCTTATTGATGATGCGGTTGCTCACCGTACCAAGGAACTCGTACGGAAGATGGCACCAATCGGCCGTCATGCCATCACGTGAGGTGACAGCCCGGAGGGCAACGGCATTCTCGTAGGTGCGCTCATCGCCCATTACGCCAACGCTGTTCACCGGAAGGAAGATGGCACCGGCCTGCCACACATCATCATAGAGATTGAATTCGCGCAGAGCTGAAATGAAGATGTCGTCCACATCTTGAAGGATGCGCACCTTGTCCTCGGTGATGTCGCCAAGTATCCGGATGGCCAGTCCAGGCCCGGGGAACGGATGGCGGCCCAGCAAACGCTCCGGAAGCCCAAGGTGCTTGCCCACTTCGCGCACTTCATCCTTGAAGAGGGTCTTGAGAGGCTCTACGACCTTCAGTTTCATGAAGTCGGGCAGGCCGCCCACGTTGTGATGGCTTTTGATGGTGGCCGATGGGCCTTTCACTGATACTGATTCAATGATGTCAGGATAGATGGTGCCCTGCGCCAGCCATTTCACATCCTGAATGGCGTGTGCCTCGCGGTCGAACACCTCGATGAACACCCTGCCGATGATCTTGCGCTTCGTCTCTGGGTCAGATTCCCCTTTCAAGGCATCGAGGAAGTGCTTCTTGGCATCAACGCCTTTCACGTTCAGTCCGAGGCCTTGGTATGTTTCGAGAACGGTCTCGAACTCGTTCTTACGTAGCAGACCGTTGTCCACGAAGATGCAATAGAGATTCTGACCGATGGCCTTGGAGAGGAGCATGGCCGCCACGCTGCTGTCCACTCCACCCGACAGGCCGAGCACCACGCGGTCACTACTCAGCTGTTGCTTGAGTTGCGCCACGGTGCTCTCGATGAAGGAATCGGGCGTGTGGCTTTGGTCGCATCCACAGATGTTCACCACGAAGTTGCGCAACAGTGTGAGTCCGTCCACTGAATGCGTCACCTCGGGATGGAACTGAATGCCCCAGGTGGGCTCATTCTGGAACTGGAATGCAGCCACGCGTACATCTTTCGTGCTGCCGATCACCTCACAGCCCTCTGGCAATGCGGTGATAGTGTCTCCATGCGACATCCATACCGTGGAGCTGGTCGGAATGCCTTTCAGCAGTTCATTGCCCGAGTTCACGAAGGAGAGGTCGCTCCTGCCGTACTCGCGGCTGTCGCTGGCCTCCACTTTCCCGCCATAGGCATGAGATAGGTACTGTGCTCCGTAGCACACGCCCAGCAGAGGGAGCTTCCCGCGGAAGGAGGAGAGGTCGGGGGCAGGGGCCTGTGCATCACGCACGGAGGACGGACTTCCGGAAAGGATCACCCCTTTCACCTCTTCACCGAAGGATGGGACCTTATTGAACGGGTGAATCTCGCAGTACACGTTCAGCTCCCTCACCCTGCGGGCAATAAGCTGAGTGTACTGTGACCCGAAATCAAGAATGAGTATGGTCTGCTGCATGGTAGGCGTGGAAATCTGTCGGCTTCTTACGTGCGGCAAAAGTACCCCTTCGATTTCGGCCTATAACTGCGAATAACCGATACATTTGGAGAGTTTTTAACCAACCAACATCTCAGCATGAAGAAATTACTACTCTCTCTCTCTGTTACCGCACTGTTCGGTTTCAACGTACAGGCTCAAACGCCTCTCACCACCGCAGTGGACTTCACTGTGACCACCATGGACGGTGATGAGATCAATCTTTTCAGCCTCTTGGATGAGGGAAAGTACGTGGCCATCGACTTCTTTGCCTACTGGTGTGGCACCTGCGCGCAGATTGCACCACTTTACAAGCAGTCATACGAGCAGTTCGGATGCAACACGGGTGATGTGTTTTACATGTCGTTGGATGTGGACGGTACGGATGCCCAGACGCTCACCTTCGAGACCAACAATGGGGTGCTTGACGGAGCTCCTACCGCCAGTGGCACTGGTGGCGGTATCGGTGCAGGAGATGCATACGGTATCTCTGCCCTGCCTACGATTATCCTCATAGCACCCAACCGTCAGATTGTCAATCAGGACATCTGGCCGTTCTCTGTGAATGCTATGGCAAGTCAACTGAACAGCGTGGGCATTTCACCGAAAAGCTGCACTGGAAACGTGGGCATCGAAGATGCGGAGCTGACTTCCGGTGCTGTTGTGGCATTCCCCAATCCTGCTGCCGATGTCGTGAACCTCCGTTTTGAGCTCAATGCTGCGGCCCGGGCCACCTTGGAGGTGTATGACATCATGGGACAGAAGGTGGTTGTGATGCAGGTCGACAACCTTCTTGCCGGTGAGAACACGGTCGAGCTTCCACTTGCAGAACTGTCCACAGGCCATTACACCGCCCGCATCAGCTCTGCTGCCGGTTTCGTTTGGCAGACACGATTCAGTGTGATGCAGTAATTGTTCATTCTGCTTTCGAGGAAAGGCCGCGCTGGGACTCCCGGTGCGGCCTTTCTCTTGCTCACACCTTCTGTTCCGGCAGCCAGATGGTGAAGGTGCTCCCGTTACCATTGCTGCGGACGCTGATGTTGCCTCCGTGCGCCTTCACAAGTGACTTCACGTAGAACAGGCCAAGTCCGAAGCCTTTCACATTGTGGATATTGCCGGTGGGCACGCGATAGAACTTCCCGAAGATCTCGCGCTGCAGTTTCGGGGGAATGCCAATGCCGTTGTCCTTCACGCTTATCGTGATGCCGTTCTCACTATTGGCTGTCGATATGATGATGTGCGGCTGTTTGTTGCAGTATTTGATGGCGTTGTCCAACAGGTTTCGGATGATATTCGAGAAATGCAGCCCGTCCACTTTCAAGAGGTGCAGAGGCGCATCCAATTCAAGGTCGATGGTTCCTTTCCTTTCATCCAGCAGGATCTGCACGCTTGCCGTGGCCTTACGGATGAGTTCGTGCAGGTCGGCCTCCACCAGATTGAGGTCAATGGACCGGTGGTCGAACTGTGCCATCTGGAGCACCTTCTCGACCTGAAGCCGAAGCCGGTCGCTCTCATCGTGGATCATCCGGTAGTAGCGCTGACGCTTGGACATATCGCCCTCCACCGCTCCTGAAAGCAGGATGTCGCTCGATGCGGAGATGGTGCTGATCGGAGTCTTGAACTCGTGCGTCATGTTGTTGATGAAGTCGCTCTTGATCTCGGAGAGGCGTTTCTGTTTCACGATGACCGCCAGCGTGTAGGCAAAGAAGGAGAACACCATAAGGAGTATTCCCGATGTGAGCACCCAGATGCCCATCTGACCGGTCAGATAGTTCTCTTTGTCCGGTAAGTAGATGCCGAAATAGTGGCTGTCCGAGTCGGACCTCGGTATATCCACATTCACAGGCCGTTCATAAGACTTGCCCGAGAGTGTCACCGAACCATCGAAAACAAGACTGTCGGTAAAGCAATCATATATATTGTATTCGAAGTCGGTGAGAATGTTCCTCGCCCTGAACTCGTTCTCCAGCAGACTCTCCAGCAGATACGGATGAAGCGTGTCGCTGGTGGCCACCACGAAGTAGTTGCGCGAGAGTTTGCGCACAGGGGCCACCTCAGTGCTGTCGTTGGTAATGTCCTTGATCTCTATGGCCACCTCGCGGAGTGCTGCGGTCACATTGTCATCAAACTCACGCTCTTGCAGTTCATAGGCTTTGTCTATCCAGAAAAGTTGCGTGAGCACCAGTCCGATAATGGAAACGGTGGCCAGCAGAATGACGGTACGTATGGTTCTTCGGGTCATGGTCTGCGAAGGTATACCCATCCGCGATGGGTGGACTCACCCTCCATCCGACATGCAATGCGTTTAACTTAATCGCATTCTAATTAAACAAAAACAAAGTAGATGATGTTAATGATGCTCAACCTTAACTTCTTCCATCATGAAAAAAATCAAACTCCTTTTTTCTCTGCTGACCGCTGCTTCGTTTTCAGCCACAGCGCAGACAGCCAGACTGGAAATCATACACAATTCCGCTGATGCCGCTGCAGCAGAGGTGGATATCTATGTGAACGGTGAGCTTTTCAGAGATGACTTCGCATTCCGCACCACTACCGGATTTCTGACCGTGCCCGCAGGTGTGCAGCTGAATGTGGGCGTGGCCCCTGGGAACAGCACGAGTGCGGCCGAAGCGCTCGCCACTTTTCCGTTCACCTTAGAGGATGGAGGCACATACATCGCCATTGCCAGTGGCATTGTAAGTCCAAATGGCTACAGCCCTGAGACCCCATTCACCATTGAGGTGTATGCCGATGCGCGTGAGACAGGTGTAGGTGCAGGCACGGATGTGCTGGTGTTCCACGGTGCCACGGATGCTCCCGCAGTTGATGTGGATGAAGTGGGCGTTGGTGCCGGGGTCATCATTGACGATTTGGCGTATGCTGATTTCGTAGGCTATACCACGTTTCAGACGCTCGACTACATTCTCCAGATTCAGGAAGGGCAAAGCAATGCTGCTGTAGCAGCTTACGGTGCTCCACTCCAGACGCTCGGTCTGGACGGTGCGGCTATCACGGTTTTGGCATCAGGTTTCCTGGACCCATCTCAGAACAGCGATGGAGCGGCTTTCGGCCTCTACGTATCGTTGGGTGTGGAGGGGGACTTGATTCCGCTACCAACACCAACAGCCCGCGTGGAGGTGATACACAATGCTGCCGATTTGAATGCTGCTGAAGTGGACATTTATCTGAACGGTGAGCTTGTGATAGATGATTTCGCTTTCCGCTCCACCACGGGTTTCTTCGACCTGCCTGCTGCAATGCCGCTGGAAATAGCCGTTGCCGGAGGCAGCAGTTCAAGCGTGGATGACGCTCTCGCCACTTTTCCACTTACGCTTGCTGACGGTGAGACCTACATTGTGGTGGCCAACGGCATCGTTAGCTTAACAGGTTACACACCTGCCATACCTTTCGGTGTTGACATCTATGCCGGAGCACGTGAGGCAGCGGTGAACTCGAACGAGACCGACATACTGGTGTATCACGGTGCCACAGATGCCCCAACTGTGGATGTGATCGAATCTGCCGTGGGAGCAGGCACTATTGTGGATGATATCGCGTACAGCGAATTTCAAGGGTACCTGTCTGTAGGCCCGGCCACATATCAGTTAGATATTGCCCCGGCAGCAGGGTCACCCGTTCTTGTCTCCTTCAGTGCCCCAACCCAGGTCGTTCAGGGTGCTGCAATTACCATTCTGGCCTCAGGCTTCCTCAATCCCTTGGCTAATTCCAATGGGCCTTCCTTCGGTCTGTGGTTCTCAACAGGCGAGGCAGGACCGCTTCAGCCGTTGTCAGTAGTTACTGGCATCGAGGAGTTGGAGAGTATCAGTGCAGTTGGTATGTATCCCAATCCGACCAATGACAATACCACTCTGAGTTTCGAGGTGAATGAAGCTGGCCGTGTGGCGGTGGATGTGTTGGATTTGCTGGGCTCAAGAGTGATGCGCCTCGACCTCGGGTCTGTTTCCTCTGGATTACGTACGGTGCAGTTGCCCACGAGCGAGCTCGCCGGTGGAATGTATCTGGTGCGTCTCACCACAGAGAACGGACAGGCTTCTCAGCGCCTTCAGGTGGTGAAATGATTTTAGTTTGAACCTTCGGGGGCCCCGTTCCGAACAGGAGCGGGGCCTTCGTTGTTTTACAGCAAGAAGCGCGAGATATGTCAACCATCCTTATCACCGGAGGCACAGGCCTCATTGGAAATGCCCTCGTTCCCATGCTGCGCGATGCGGGCCATCAGGTGCGCATTATCGGTCGCTCGGTTCGCAGGAATGCGCAGGTGCCCAGTTTCAGGTGGGATATCGGTGCAATGACTATGGATGAGACCTCATTGGAGGGAGTGACGCACATCATTCACCTTGCGGGGGCAGGCATTGCAGATAGCCGTTGGACAATCGCGAGGAAGGAGGAGATTCTCACCAGCCGGGTTATGCCGATGAAACTGCTGGCCGATACCCTGAACAGACGCGGACAGACGCTCGAGGCATTCATTACCGCATCGGGCATCGGCTTCTATGGAGCCATCACTTCAGACCATGTGTTCACCGAGGAGGATGCCCCTGCGGATGACTTCCTTGGTAAGACCTGCCAGCTCTGGGAGGATTCGGTGCAGCTTTTCGATGGTATGGCCCAACGGGAGGCCCGCATTCGCACGGGCATTGTGCTCGACACCAAAGGCGGTGCGCTTCCCAAGCTGATGATGCCTGCCAGATTCGGGCTGGCTGCAAGTCTTGGGAGCGGCAAGCAATGGATGCCTTGGATTCACTTGAAGGACATCTGTCGCATCTACATGATGGCGGTGGAAGACCGTGAATTTCACGGGGCCTTCAATGCAGTGGCGCCAGAACATGTCACACAGAAGCGACTCCTTGCCGAAATAAGTGCGGCCATCGGTAAACCTTTCTTCCTTCCCGGTGTTCCATCACAGGCCCTCAATCTTGTCATGGGCGAAATGGCTCAGATGCTGACAGAAGGAAGCAGGGTCTCTGCCCAACGGCTTTTGGAACGAGGGTTCGTTTTCAACTATCCTGAATTGAAGCCTGCATTGCTGACCTTAATCCGGAAATAAAAGCTCGGAGGAAGTTTAGAACCGTGTTCACCGAGTGAGACTCCAACTTCTGCCACCTGTAGATTCCAATTCATTTCTTAGTACTTCACAACAATGTTGCTCACCCGAAGAGAATACCGTCAGTTCCTTCCGATCAGTCTCGATGAGGCATGGGAATTCTTTTCCTCGCCCAAGAACCTGGACCGGATCACCCCTGAGGAGATGAGGTTCAACATTCTGAGCGGTGGTGATGGTCCGATGTATCCCGGCATGGTGATACAATACACGGTCACACCTCTGCTGGGCATCCCTATGCCGTGGGTCACAGAGATCACCCATGTGGCCGAAAGGCAGTATTTCGTGGACGAGCAGCGTTTCGGTCCCTACAGTCTGTGGCATCATCTGCACCGCTTCGAGGTGGTAGATGGCGGTGTGATGATGACCGACATACTGCATTACCGGATTCCCCTCGGTCCTGTTGGTAAATTGCTGGGCATCCTCTTCATCGACAAAAAGGTGAACGGCATCTTTGAACACCGGACCAAAGTGCTTGACGGGCTGTTCAAAACAAGCACTGTCCGAACAGATGGAGCCGCTCATTCTTCAACAGTGAAATCCGATCAGGTCTGAAGGCCATGGGACATTACAGCATCAAGGACCTCGAAAAGCTCACGGGCGTCAAGGCACACACTATTAGAATCTGGGAGAAGCGTTATGGCATCATCAACCCCGAGCGCACGGATACGAACATCCGCACCTACTCGGACGATGAGTTGAAGCGCTTGCTCAATGTCAGCATCCTTAACAACCATGGCCTCAAGATTTCGAAGATCGCAAAGCTGAAGCCCGAAGATCTGAATATCGAGCTCAATCGTATCGCTGAGACCGACTCGAAATACGAGACGCAGATTGACAGCCTCGTGGTCTCGATGGTGGACCTTGACCGAAGGAAATTCGAGAAGATTCTGGGTGACTGCACCCTTAGAATGGGTTTTGAGGACACATGCATCCGCGTGCTTTACCCGTTCCTACAGAAGGTGGGGCTGATGTGGCAGACCGATTCCATCAATCCTGCGCAGGAGCATTTCATAAGCAACCTCATCCGCCAGAAGCTTTTTGTGGCCATAGATGAGCTTTATGACCCCAATCTTGATGGTAGGCCCAAGGCGGTGATGTACCTGCCCGAGGGCGAGATGCATGAACTTGGCCTGCTCTTCTACCGTTTTCTTATGGAGAAGCGTGGATACAATACCATTTACCTTGGTCAGAGTGTTCCGTTCCACGACCTGGTGCAGACTGTGAAGGCCCACAGGGCAGAGTTTGTGGTGACGGCCTTCGTGGCATCCATCGCTCCGGACAAGCTGGTTTCCTACGTAACCTGCCTTGCGGAGAAGTTGCCAGAGGCGCATATCATTGCCACGGGTGGGCAGGTCGGTATGATAGATACCCCTCCGCCAGCGCAAGTGTCCTACTGTCCTTCCGTTCCCGTGTTCATTGAGCACATAGAGGAACTGCGCTGACCTATACGATTGTTCAACAAAAGCCCTGTTCGGTGATGCCGAGCAGGGCTTTCTGTTTGCTGCGGAACGTGAGCTGAGGCCCGTTTGAGCGTTGCTGCACCGGTCTGATTTGATGAATGAAGCATGTTCTGTTCATCTAATGGGGATTTAATGTGAAACAAAATGCTTCATTATCAATGGTTTGAACTCAATTTGTTTAACAAGTAGAAAAAAAGATGAAACAAAAAGTTGCAGGTTCGAGAATGAGCCCTACATTTGTTCCATCATTTTGAAACAACGTTAAACAAACATAAACCAATCGCCATGTCTGCACTTACTTTCAATGACCGCTTGCTTAAACTGAGTGATGTGCTGGAGTACTTCGCCCTTAGCCTTACCAAGGACAAGGAGCAGGCACAGGACCTTCTTCAGGAAACCCTCCTCAAGGCACTCACCTACAAGGACAAGTTCACCCCGGAGACCAACCTGAAGGCCTGGTTGCACACCATCATGAAGAACACCTTCATCAACGATTACCGCAAGGCTACCCGTGCAAGGACCGTGGTGACCACGAAGGACGATCTGGAAGTGCTTGACTTCGTGCCCGCCACAACCTTCGCTGCGCCCGACAGTGCAATCAGCCACAAAGAGATCATGGGCTTCATCAATCAGTTGGGTGATGCCTACCGCATTCCTTTCGTGATGCACTTCAATGGCTACAAGTACAAGGAGATCGCTGAGGAGCTCAACATTCCTATCGGCACGGTGAAAAGCCGTATCTATCTTGCGAAGCAAACCCTGATGGCCAATCTGAAGGGAGTGCGCGAGTAATAATGATGACCGATCAAGAAGAGCAGGTGGTGCTGGTAGATGCTGAGGACCGTGTCATCGGAACCATTGGCAAGATGCAGGCTCACAAGGACGGTCTGCTTCACCGGGCGATATCGGTGTTCGTAATCAATGCAGCGGGCGAGCTGCTATTGCAGAAACGCTCGAGCACCAAGTATCACAGCCCTGGTCTTTGGACGAACACCTGCTGCACCCATCCGCGTCCGGACGAGAGTTACCAGCGTTGCGCAGAGCGGAGGTTGAAAGAGGAAATGGGCTTCACCTGTGAGTTGACCCCTGTTTTCTCTTTCATCTACAGGGGTGATGTGGAGAATGGACTCATTGAGCATGAACTGGATCATGTATTCATCGGATTCTATGACGGTCAGGTGCTTCCCGACCCGTCTGAAGTGGAAGATTGTACCTTTGAACCCTTGGATGAGATTGCTGAACGCCTCAAGGCGCACCCACAGCAGTTCACCATTTGGTTCCGTGCTATCTTCGAAAGGGTCAGCGGGCACCTGTCAGGAATGGAATCCCACTTAAAGGGAGGAGTAGAATGAAGGTCACAGTCCACAGAAAGGCCCATTTCAATGCGGCCCACCGTCTTCACAATCCGAGCTGGTCGCAAGAGCGGAACACTGAGGTGTTCGGTAAATGCAACAATCCCAATTACCACGGCCACAACTATGAGGTGACTGTGAGTGTGCGCGGTGAGATCGACCCCGAGACCGGGTATGTGATTGACATGAAGGTGCTTAAACAATTGATTCGCACGCATGTTGAAGATGCATACGATCATCGTAACCTGAACCTCGATACTGAGGACTTCAGAAATCTTAACCCAACCGCAGAGAACATTGCAGTGGTCATCTGGCAGAAGCTGAGACCACATTTGAGCGAGGCGTTGGACCTAACAATCAGAATTCATGAAACAGAACGGAACTACGTTGACTATGATGGGAATTGACATGGACCGCATCGAAGAGATAGGCGACAGCCATGCTTCCATCAATCTGGACACTCCCATGCGCCCTGATGCCCACGACATCAGCGATGAGGAAAAGATGGAGCGCATCGCAGAGCATTTCTATGGCATCATGCACACGCTGGGACTCGACCTTACCGATGACAGTCTGAAGGGAACACCTCTGCGGGTGGCCAAGATGTATGTGAAGGAGGTGTTCAACGGGTTGAACCCGAAGAACCGCCCGAACGTGAAACTTTTTGAGAACAAGTATGGCTACAAAGAGATGCTGGTAGAGCGCGACATCACCGTGCACAGTTTCTGCGAGCACCACTTCGTGCCTATCATCGGCAAGGCGCACATCGCCTATCTGAACAACGGTAAGGTGGTGGGTCTCTCAAAGCTGAACCGCATTGTGGACTTCTATGCCCGAAGACCGCAGGTGCAGGAGCGTCTCACGGTACAGATCGCCAACGACCTCAGGGAGCTTCTTGAGACAGATGACATTGCTGTGCTGGTGGACGCGCGTCACATGTGCGTGTCACTCCGAGGCATTGAGGATGTGGCAAGCAGCACTCTCACTGCCAGTTATCACGGGGCTTTTCAGAAAAAGGAGGTGAAGGAGGAGTTCCTGCAGTACGTCTATGGCAGAAAATAGGTTGTTCTGCTTAGTTATAGTCCTACAGAAGTCACTAATTTTCAGCCATGCCCAGCGACATGGTTCGGAATTTGACTTTCGAAGAACCGCAGGGAGCCTCTAACGAGGCTCTCGGTGTTTTGGAGCGAACCTCACGGTCGCTGGAGTTCCTGCTGGCATCGTCACGCATCCTTGCAGAGACTGGGTCGCGCCATGCGGTCACGCTGCAGCATCTTGCCGAATTCGTTTCGCAGCACTTCAGTGCGGTCTGCACGATTTCTGTTGTTCATCCGGGCGAAGATGTCATCCGGCCCATCGCACTGCACCACCATGACGAGAGCGTTGTGGCGGACATCCGCAAGGCCTTTGAGATGTCAACCATCAGAGTAGGGGAGGGCATTGTCGGAAAGGTGATGGCCGATGGGGAGGAGATTGTTCAGCTCAGCGTGGATGAACAGTTCAAGAACAGGATTGCGTCTTTCAGTCCACGTATCGTGCCCGAGTCGTTCATGTACATTCCCATGATCACAGGTCGTGGTGTGCTTGGCGTGCTGACGTTGGTGAGACTGGTTGGCGATGCACAATTCACAGAAGAAGAGGTGGACATCGTGAGGCGTTTGGCTTCCAATGCAGCACTTTTTCTCGACAATGCGTGGCTGCGCGAGGACCGTCTCCGAGAGTTTGAGAAGCTGGTCAGCACACAGAATGAACTGGTGCAGGCCAATCAGGTGACCGATTTTCTTCTTCAGGTGTCCAGGCTGCTGTCGGATCTGCGTGCAGATAGGGAAAAGCTGTTTTTCAGTCTCTGCGAGTTGGTGGCCTCCCATTTCAACGTGTTCTGTGTGATCTACCTGCCCGATCCGGTGCGGGGAGAGATGCGTCCGCGAGCCTTTCATCACCAGGATTTGGAGGTGCGAAGTGCATTGCAGCGCGTTTTTGTGAGTGCCGACCTTGAGAATGGTCTGAGCACGGCTATCCATGTGAGTCGGAATGGGGCGCCTTTCATCAGGCTTGATGCGCAGCATCTCGATATTGATCTGGTGCATATGGAGCCGCTGCTGATTCCCCGGGCAGTGGGGTTCTGGCCCTTGCAACGGAGGGAATCCTTCGGTGCCATCTGCCTCTGCAGGCTTGCCGGAACGGAAACGTTCTCTACGACCGAGCTGCAGCGGGCCGAACAGCTGGCGCAGCACCTTTCGCTCTTTCTGGAGAACATGCTGCTGCATGACCGGCAACAGTTTGAGATTGACCGCAGGAAGGCTGTGGAAAAGCGATTGGCGCGGAGCGAATCGGAGCTGCGCAACATCCTGAATGCGATTCCGATAAATATCTCCAAGGTTTCGAAGTATTTCCGATACCAGTTTCTCAACGCCACTTACATCAAGTGGGGAGTGCATCCGAAGCAGATGCTGGGTCGTCATCTGTCCGAGCTTTTGGGGGACGAACAGTTTGAGCGTGTAATGCCAACCCTTGAGCGCGTGCTTGAAGGTGAGACCATTCAGTATGATGACAGGATAACATTGCAGAATGGGGGAACCTACTACTTCACAGCCATTCTCGCACCGGCCTATGACGAAGAGGGAGAGATTCAAGGGTTCTATTCCTGCGCGCTCGACAACACGGAGAAACTTGCGGCTGAGCGAGAAATGCGCGTCAGCGAGGAGCGCTACAGGTCTCTGCTGCTTCACTCCGGGGACGCGTTCTGTCTTCATCGCTTATCAGGCGAGATTCTGGATGTGAACAGTTTTGCCACAACTCTGCTCGGATACTCGCGGGAGGAGCTGCTGACCATGAACATCAGTAGCATCGACAAGGGGTGGCTAACTCCGGAGTATCCCAGACGATTGGAAAAGGTCAGCCCAGACACCCCGGTCACGTACGAAACGTTCATTCATCACAAGGATGGTCGTCCGATTCCAGTGGAGGTGCGATTCGTGAAGAAGATAGAGGAAGGAGAGGTCCTGATCCAGTCATTGGTTCGCGACAGGACCGAGCAGCGCAGCCAGCAGGAGAAACTGAGCAAATCAGAGGAGTGGTTGCGTTTCCTGTTCAACAATGTTAATGATGTGATCATCGGACTTCACTGGGACGGTACTGTGCACTCGATAAATAGACCGCAGCAGGGCTATAAGGAGTCCGATGTTGTCGGCAAGAGCATATACCATAACATGGAGGTCGTTGTGGCCGATCAGCTTAAGAGCAATCTCGAAATGGCAAGAGTCACCGGAGAGCCTTTTGAGATGATCATGCGCCATCTCGGTCTGGACGGCACCAGCGAATGGTACCTCACCCGTTATTGCCCGGTCGAGGCACGCGACATGCTCATCTGTGTCTCCACCAATATCACGCACATGAAGGAGTCGGAGCTTCAGATGATGAACGGTATGACCCTGGGACAGGAGGAAGAGCGTAAAAGGCTCGGTGCAGAACTGCATGATGGCGTAGGCCAGATTCTTTCCTCCATCGCCCTGGACCTGTCAGAACTGAAGCATGTGCCTCACTGCGATGAGGAGATCAGGGATCGCATTGAGGAGGCAGGCAGGCGGGTCACCGAGGCGATCTCTGAGATCCGAAACATCTCACACGACCTGATGCCGGGCGTTCTGGACAATTTCGGTCTGGAGGATGCCGTTCGGCAGATCTGCCGGAATGTCCGAGGTCGAGCGGGTATATCGGTGGCCTTTGACGGGGTGGACCTTGCCAAGGGTTATCCCGGGGCCTTGGAGTTGCATCTCTATCGCATAGCCCAGGAGTTGATGAACAATTGTATGAAGCACGCGCATTGCTCGAGAATCCATGTCAATCTCATTGACCACGGAGATTCACTCTCTCTCTCCATCGAGGATGATGGGCTCGGCTTCGACCCCGAGAAGGCCGTGAAAGGTATCGGCCTCAAGAATATACGTTCGCGGGTCAGTATCCTTGGAGGCACATTGTCCGTAGAAAGTTCGAGTACATCAGGTACTTTGGTTATTGTGGATGTCCCTAAAAGATAGGTTATGGAAAGGACAAGAATTCTAGTCGTGGACGACCATCCCATGTTGCGCGGTGGAGTGATGTCACTTTTGGACCGGCAGGAGGATATGCTTGTGGTAGGAGAAGCTTCAGATGGCACATCGGCCATGGCGCTCATTGAGCAGCGCTCGCCCGATGTGGTGGTCATGGACATCAACCTGAATGGGACGATTGATATCTCCTCTACCGAGCGTATCAAGAGAATCTGGCCGCACATTCAGGTAGTGGCTTTTTCCATGCACAACGAGGTGCAGGTGATCAGAAGGATGCTGAAGGCCGGTGCCACGGCATACCTGACCAAGAGTGCACCTTATGATGAATTGCTGAATGCCATCAGGGCCGTGGCGCGAGGAGATGTTTACTACGATCGCGATGTGCTCGGGGTAATGACAGATTCATTGACCCAAGGATTCGAGGATGAGGCCGATGATGTGAACCTCAGTGCCCGAGAGAGTGAGGTGCTCTATTTCGTCTCCAAGGAATTCACCAATCAGGAGATAGCCGAACGCATGGATATCAGTCTTCGGACGGTAGAGACCCATAAACGCAATCTCATCAAGAAGTTGAGGGTCAAGAATGTCGTGGGACTTGTGCGCTATGCCGCAGACAACGGTCATCTCTACTTTCCCTGATGCGCGGCTCTGGTTTCAATTGGACGCTTGATTCCATCCCCAAGCGCGTTCTCATCTACATCCTCAGCGGCTATGTGCTGCTACAGTTCGTTTGGTGGGCCTACATGCTGGTAGATCTCAATGGTGAGATCTATGAACTCAGACTTGAGATGCTCTCTGTGTCCGGTATGCCGGCTCCGGAGCAGCAGATAGCCAAGGCCGACCTGGATGCCCGACTCACCAAGCGCATCTGGATGGTCCTTGGCGAGGGCGCAGTGTTCATGGTCCTGTTGATGCTCGGTTTCCGTGCTGTTCAGCGCAGCGTGGTGCGTGAGCTGCAATTGGCCGCTCAGCAGCGCAACTTCCTATTGTCGGTCACGCATGAGTTGAAATCGCCTCTGGCAGCCATTCGCCTTCAGTTGCAGACCCTTGCAGGAAGAGAACTTCCCGAGGACAAGCGTCAGCAGATTTACAGCCGCGCACTGTCAGACACGGACCGACTGCAAGGACTTGTCGAGAACCTGCTGTTGGTGAACCGCGTGGAGGCAGGTCGATTCCCTGTGCATTTGGAGGAGACCGACCTTTCCGATCTTGTCCGTGGAATCTGCCAGACCCATTTTCAGAGTCAACTCGATGCAGGTTTGATTGCGCTCAATGTGAGCGATGGTATCGTCATGCCTTGCGACCGTGACGCCATGCGCAGCATCATGGTCAACCTTGTTGAGAATGCCCTGAAGTATGCCGTGGGTAGCAAGGTCGAGGTCCAGCTTCACGAGGACCGCCACGGGGTGGTCATTTCCGTTGCCGATCATGGTCCCGGAATCCCATTGGCAGACCGTGAGCGCATCTTTGAGCGATTCTTCCGTTTGGGGAATGAGGACACCCGGTCCACCAAGGGCACGGGCATAGGTCTTTATCTTGTCCGGCAGTTGGTCCATATGCAGTCAGGCACAATTTCAGTGGCAGATAATGTGCCTCATGGGGCCCGCTTCGAGGCCCGATTTGGGCGGGCGTGATAATAGTGCCCGTAAAACTCCACCGTTTTGATTTTCTTTGCCGCCCTTCGGTTCCACTAAACCCCTTGAATGAAGAATCTTGTCATTGTCGAGTCACCGGCCAAGGCCAAGACCATCGAGGGATTCCTTGGAAAGGACTTCACGGTCAAGTCGAGCTTCGGTCATATCAGAGATCTTCCTCAGAAAAAACTGTCGGTGGACACGGAGAATGGTTACCTCCCCGAGTATGTTGTCCCCAAGGACAAGGAGGCCTTGGTCAAGGAGCTCAAGAAGCTGGCCAAACAGGCTGACATGGTGTGGTTGGCATCGGACGAGGACCGCGAGGGAGAGGCCATATCCTGGCATCTCTATGAGACCCTCGGTCTGGATGATGCAAAGACACGCAGAATCGTGTTTCACGAAATCACCAAATCGGCCATCCTGAAGGCAGTGGAGAACCCGCGAACCATAGACCAGAATCTGGTCAATGCGCAACAGGCCCGCAGAATCCTGGACCGTTTGGTGGGATACGAGCTCTCGCCCGTGCTTTGGAAGAAAGTGAAACCCAGTCTCTCCGCTGGCAGGGTACAGTCTGTGGCAGTGCGCCTCATTGTTGAACGCGAGCGGGAGGTGGACAACTTCAAAAGCACGTCATCATTCCGTGTTCTTGGCTATTTCCAAGCAGATGGGAAGGAGTTCCGGGCCGAGCTGTCCGAACGTTTTACCACCGAGGCCGAGGCAACAGCTTTTCTCAATAGCTGCAAGAAAGCCACCTTCACAGTGAGCGATCTTCAGACCAAGCCCGCCAAACGCACTCCCGCTGCCCCATTTACCACTTCCACCCTGCAGCAGGAGGCCAGCAGAAAACTCGGGCTTCCTGTGGCGCGAACCATGCAATTGGCGCAGAACCTCTATGAGGAGGGACATATCACGTACATGCGTACGGACAGCACGAACCTATCCGGATTGGCTATCAACACCGCCAAGGATGAGATTGTGAACTCTTTTGGCGAGCGATACCATAAAACGCGACAGTTCACATCCAAAGCAAAGGGTGCACAGGAGGCACACGAGGCCATCCGTCCTACCTATATGAACAAGCATAAGGCAGGCAGCAGCGCGCAGCATGAAAGGCTCTATGAGCTCATCTGGAAGCGCACCATCGCATCACAGATGGCCGATGCCGAACTGGAACGCACCACCATTGATATAAAGGTGTCAGGCGTTCCGCAGCCTTTCGTGGCCAAGGGCGAGGTCATCAAGTTCGATGGCTTCCTCAAGGTCTATATGGAGGACACGGACGATGAGAGCACCGATGAAGAACAGAAAGGGCTGCTGCCAGCCGTCAAGGTCGGTCAGCAGTTGGATTTGGACCGCATCGAGGCCACAGAACGTTTCACGCAGTCTCCTCCGCGCTACACGGAGGCAAGTCTCGTTCGCAAGCTGGAGGAGTTGGGCATTGGGAGACCGTCCACCTACGCACCCACCATCAGCACTATCATGAATAGGAACTATGTGGCCAAGGAGGACCGCGAAGGGGTGACACGGAAGTATGTGCTCATTCAGTTGAAAGGTTCAGAGGTCAAGCAGGAGACGAAGACGGAGGTGACCGGAGCGGAGAAGGCGAAGCTGTTCCCTACCGACATAGGTGTTGTCGTCACCGACTTTCTGGTTCAGAACTTCAGTCAGATTCTCGATTACAACTTCACGGCACAGGTGGAGCGTGAATTCGATGAGATAGCCGAGGGGTCGAAAGGATGGGTCAGCATGATTGATTCTTTTTACAGACCCTTCCATGAGACCATACTGCTCACTGCCGAACATTCGCAGCGGGCCACAGGCGAACGGCTTTTGGGAGTGCACCCCGAGTCAGGGAAGAATGTCTATGCCCGTCTTGGCAAGTTCGGCCCAATGATTCAGGTGGGCGAGACCGACTCTGAGGAGAAGCCGCAGTTCGCCAGCCTTCTGGCCGGTCAGCGACTCAGTGATATCAGCCTCAGTCAGGCGATTGACCTGTTCAAGCTTCCCCGCAAGATGGAAGACTTTGAGGGGAAGTCGCTTTCAGTGGGTATCGGCCGTTTCGGTCCCTTCGTAAAGCATGGTAGTACTTACACATCCATCCCCAAGGGAATCGACCCTTTGGAGATAACCACGGAACAGGCGATAGAACTCGTGGTCGGTAAGCGTGATGCGGCTGCGAAGGCGCTCATCCTTGAATTTGAGGATGGGAAGGATGTCATTCAGGTCAAAGAGGGGCGTTACGGCCCGTACATAGCTGTGGGCAAGACCAACTACAAGATTCCGAAAGGAACGGATCCTTCTACCCTTACATTGGAGGCCTGCAAGACCATAATGGCCTCTGATGATGCCAAGCCTAAGAGCCGTTTCAAGCCGAAGGGTAGGAGCAAGTGAGTGAGAGAATGAACGACATCGGAATTTTCTTTCAGCCGCATCGTGTTGATTTCCCCGCCCAGTTCTTGGAGGGTACGGTTGGAAGCAAAGTGAGCTTTCACCTGGAGGGTACCGAACTCCCTTCTTGGAGCAGGGGGACGCTCGTGGTGGTGGGGTGCCCTGAGGTGAGAAGAAGCAGGTCGAGGATCACCACTGTAGGTTTGGAGCGTATAAGGGTGGCCTTTTACAGCCTTCATACCCATTTCCCCGATCAGCGTATCGTTGACATTGGTGATATCCTTCCAGGTGATTCCGTTGAAGACTCTTACTTCGCGCTCAGTGCCACTGTGGCTGAGATTGTGAAGGCCAATGCGACCGTTCTGATACTCGGGGGGGGACAGGATCTCACTTTTGCCAACTATCTCGCCTACCAGAAGTTGGAGCAGGTTGTGAATGTGGCCACTGTCGATTCCCGTTTCGACATGGGTGATGTTCAGGACGAAATGACATCAGAGCGTTTCCTTCAGAGGATAGTGCTTCATCAGCCCAATATCCTATTCAATTTCAGTAACCTGGCATTTCAGTCGTACCATGTTCTGCCAGCACAGATTGAGCTCATGCATCGCATGTTCTTCGACACATATCGTTTGGGCGAGGTTCAATCTCGGTTGGAAGAGACCGAACCCGTCATCCGAACTGCGGATATGTTATCGTTCGATCTCTCCGCCATCCGATACTCGGACAATCCTGCCAATCATCGAAGAGAACCCAACGGCCTATATGGTGAGGAGGCCTGTGCTCTTTCTCGCTACGCTGGACTGAGCGATAAGTTGTCCTCGTTCGGCATTTACGAGTACGATGAGGAGTTTGATCGTGATGGCCGCGCAGCAGCACTCGTGGGACAGATGCTGTGGTATTTCGCATGGGGCTTGGCCAGTCGCAAGGGAGATTATCCTTTTGCAGACCGCGAGGAGAATATCAAGTATACGGTCACCATCGAGGATGGCCAATATGATATCGTCTTCTATAAGAGTCCGCGCAGTGACCGTTGGTGGATGGAGGTTCCATATCCATCCAAGCATGGGCAGAAATATGAAAGACACTTCATGGTTCCTTGCAGCTACGCAGATTATACAAGCGCCTGCTCCAACGAAATGCCCGACCGTTGGTGGCAGACCTATCAAAAATTGGGGTGATGCAGTTGTTCATGGAAAATATACATCTTTGCCATCCGTTCCAATTTCCATGTCTTGATGAAGGCCTGTTAAATTGATTTGGATTTTTACTTACTTAGCCGCTTCAATCGGAACAGGCATTATCAACATTGTTTAGTTAGGAAATCGATCAACCTCACATGAAAAAGATCTTTACCGCAGCAGCTTCCGCCTCTCTTGTGTTCATCGGAACCATGGCAAATGCTCAGCAGGACCCGCAGTTCACACAGAACATGTTCAATCGGCTCTATAGCAATGCTGGCTATGCAGGGACAAGTGACGGAATCTGCGCCACAGCTCTGCACCGTCAGCAGTGGGTGGGTTTTGATGGCCGCCCGGTGTCCACCATCGTCAACATCGATGGAACTGTGAAGGCACTCCATGGTGGTCTCGGCCTGTCCATCCTCTCTGATAAGTTGGGAGCCCAATACTCGGGAGGAGTGAAGTTGTCCTATTCATATCACCTGCGTCTCGGTGGTGGTATTCTCGGCATTGGTGTCGAGGGTGGAATATTGTTCAACACCTTGGATGGTTCTCAACTCAATCCTGTGCAGTCAGGTGATCAGAACATCATCACCTCCAATCAAGGGGGCGTAGCTCCGGATTTGGGTTTCGGGGTTTACTACACATCTGATAAGTTGTATGCCGGCATCGCGGCCAACCACCTCATTGGCCCGACATTGGAGTACGCAGAAGGAGGTAATGTGAGTGAGGTTACTATTGCCCGCCACTACTACGCAATGGCTGGTTACACGTGGGACGTATCAGCAAATTTCGCTCTGAAACCCTCAGTGTTTGTGAAGACCGATGCGGCATCCGCTCAGTTCGACCTCAATCTGAACGTGATGTGGAAGAACATGGTTTGGGCTGGAGCGTCCTATCGCATCGATGATGCAGTTGCTATTCTGGCAGGGGTTCAGTTATATGATTTCCGTTTGGGATACTCATACGATATCACCACTTCAGGTCTGAATTCGTACAGCAACGGCAGCCATGAGATTATGCTTGGATACTGCTACAAGCTCCGTAAGCCAGTCGCTAATCAGAAGTACAGGAACGTACGATTCCTGTGATTTACACCCCCTTTGCAACATTTGGGAAATTGTTCCGTTCAAGTCTCGCCAATCCGGTCTCTTGTTATTGGCCAAAATCGATTGCCGTCATGAAAGGAACAGTTCAATCACAGGATGTTAACCAATATGGCGGGCTCGTTTCCACAGCCCCCCGTCTAAACAGGACTGCCATGAGAAAGATGCTGATGTTCGGGCTTTCTGCCGCCTCCATTCTCACTCTCGTGAGTTGCGGAAAGGACGGTCGCGGCCAGTTGACAGGTGTGCAGGGCCGTGAGGAATGGTACATGGACGACCCGTTCGGAATGTTGTACATTCCAATGGGAAGTTACAATATGGGGCCAAGCGATCAGGACGTGCCTTATGCCGTTACCGCTCAATCAAAAACGGTTTCCGTGCAGGCGTTCTACATGGACGAGACTGAAATTACTAACAACGAGTACCGTCAGTTTGTTTTTCACGTCAGGGATTCTATTGCCCATCTTCTTTTGGGTGAGGATCACATTCTTGAGGAAGGGGAGTATGGAGAGCGCATCAACTGGGAGGAGAGCATAGAGTATGATGACGAGGAGGTGATGGAGGTTCTTGAGGAGATGTATCTCCCCGAGCATGAGCGCTTTTACAAAAGGCGTGAGATTGATACGCGCAAATTGAACTTCGAGTATTTCTGGATCGATCTGAAGGAAGCCGCGAGAAAAGAGAATCGTGAGCAAGGCATGAAAGACCGTTCGGTTTTCATTAAGAAGGATATAATCAATGTGTATCCGGACACGTTGGCGTGGATTCATGATTTCACCTACGCCTTCAATGAGCCTATGACGCAGATGTACTTCTGGCATCCGGCCTATGATGATTACCCAGTTGTCGGGGTGTCATGGAAGCAGGCAAGGGCATTCTGTATCTGGAGGACTCAGTTGCTCAGCAGCTGGTTTGATGGCAACGAGGAGGATTATGTCAATGATTTCCGTCTTCCAACTGAGTCTGAATGGGAATATGCTGCACGTGGAGGTCTGGCATTGCAGTCGTATCCTTGGGGAGGTCCCTACGTGAGAAATAGCCGGGGCTGTTTCTTGGCGAATTACAAACCGCTGCGTGGTAACTATGTTGCGGATGGCGGTTTCCATACCGTGAATGCATCGAGATATGCACCCAACGACTATGGGTTGTACTGTATGGCGGGTAATGTTGCGGAGTGGACTAGCAATGCTTTCGATGAAAGCGCCTACAGTTTCAGTCATGACCTGAATCCGGATTACGTCTATGAGGCGAAGGATTCCGATCCACCATCCTTGAAGCGTAAGGTGATTCGTGGAGGGTCTTGGAAGGACATTGGATACTACCTACAAACGGGTACCCGAACCTATGAGTACCAAGACACTGCGAAGTGTTACGTGGGATTCCGGACGGTGATGACCTTCTTGGGAAGAGACAAGGCGGATTTTTAAATGAGACTCTCTCAAATTAACAATTAAACAGTTCAATCATTCCAACAATCAACTTAAACTAAAGTCATGCACGGTAAGAAGTGGAAGAATTTCATGGCAAAGCTCTATGGTTTTGGAGCAGCGGTAGTAATCATCGGAGCGATGTTCAAGATTCAGCACTGGCCTGGAGCAGGTCCGATGCTTGTCGTTGGACTCTCTGTAGAGGCTATCATCTTCTTCTTCTCCGCATTTGAGAAGCCGCACGAAGATCCAGATTGGAGTCTAGTGTATCCTGAGTTGGCTGGACTTCCTGGTAATGGTGCCGGTCATGGAGGTGGTGCAGGTGGAGGAGGCTCTGCGGTAAGTCAAGAACTCGATAAAATGTTGGAAGACGCCAAGATTGGCCCTGAATTGATTGAGAGCCTTGGCAATAATCTGCGCTCGCTTGGAGAGAATGTAAGCAAGATGAGCAACATCACAGATGCGTCTGTGGCAACTGAGACCTACGTGGAGAACGTGAAAAAGGCTTCCCAAACGGTTGGTTCACTCTCTGAGGCTTATATCAAGGCTTCGTCATCACTCGGTGCGATGGTGGTTGATTCAGGTGGCGTGTCTTTTGGTGAAGAGATGCAAAAGTTGGGAGAGAACCTGACACAGTTGAACACGCAGTATGCTCTGCAGTTGCAAGGCACAAAGCAATTCTTGGAAGCCTCTGGCCAGTTGTATGGAGGTATGGGTGAGTTGATGGGCACTCTGAACGAGTCTGTTGGCGATGCGAAGAAGTATAAGGATGAGGTCGCTACTCTGGCGCGCAACATTAGTTCTTTGAATACGGTTTATGGCAACATGCTATCTGCCATGAATCGCCCTCAGGCCTAATCCCTCTCTGTTTCAGTTAAGATCACTCAGTTTAACAAAAGAAAATGGCAGGAGGAAAAGAAACCCCCAGGCAGAAGATGATTGGGATGATGTACTTGGTGCTCACCGCTCTGTTGGCGATGAACGTATCCAAGGACGTGCTAAATGCCTTTATCCTGATAAATGACAGTCTGGTGGTTACCAATCGCAACTTTGAGGGCAAGAATGTCTCTCAGTATGATGCGTTCAAAGCGGCTTTGTTGAATGACAGGAAGAAGGTTGAACCGTGGTATAACGCTGCGATTGAGGTGAAAACTGCTGCCGATTCGGTCGTTGATCATATTGAAGATTTGAAGCGCTACCTGATTATGCGCACGGACAAGATGGACTCAGTGGAGGTGAATGCTCTGCTAGCGAATCTCAAGAATGCGACCTCGGAAGATCAGAAGAAGGCTGCTCAGATTGTTGTTGATTCTGTTTTTTCCCTACGGAACGTGAACAGTAAAGACAATTATGATGAGCCGACAAACATCATGATTGGTGGTGACGAAGGGAATCCCAAAAAGGGTGCTCATACCGCTGAAGAGCTAAAAGGTATTTTGGACCGTTACAGGGACAAGCTTGTCTCTAAGGTTGATCCTAAGAAAGGTCAGTCCATTATTGATGCGTTGAAGTTGAATTTCAATACCGATACAACATTCAGAGTTAGTGATTCTGAGAAGCAGAATTGGCAATTGGCTAATTTCTATCACATACCTCTGGCGGCTGTTGTGACTAATTTAAGTAAGATTCAAACTGATGTGCGCAATGCGGAGTCTGATGTGATTAAGTATCTTTTCCGTGAGGTTGATGCCAGTGACTTTAAATTTGACACATTGGCGGCCAAGGTTATCGCACCTAGTGTTGTGTTCTTTGGAGATGAGTACAAGGCTGAGATTTTCGTTGCGGCCTTTAGTACCACTCAGAATCCAACTGTTATGCTGGGCAGAGTTGATACTACCACGAATACCATTGTAGGTGGAGTAGATTCCTCTTCGGTAAAGGTGGAAAGGGGTGTAGGTATATACTCGGTCAAGGCCACCGCTGAGGGGCTTAAGGAGTATAGTGGTCTGATCAAGGTAAAAGCTCCTTCGGGTCAGGTGCTGAGTTACCCATTCAAATCTGAGTACATGGTAATGAAGACGGGTGTGGTTGTTTCACCTACTAAGATGAATGTGCTTTACCGTGGTGTTAAGAATCCTATTTCCGTATCAGTTCCCGGTGTCGCACCGGAGAATGTGATTGCAACTTTGGATGGCGGGAAGTTGAGTCCTGACCCCAAAACAGGTAAGGGTAACTTTATTGCGGAAGTTGCAGGAGGATCTGAAGCGAAGGTGCGGGTTTCAGCTAAAGTTGATGGTAAGCCGCGGCCAATGGGTGATTTCACATTCCGTGTGAAGGAAGTTCCGAATCCAGTTGGTACTATAGCGGGTGTGAAAGAAGGTTTGATTTCGGCAAGTAGACTTGCGGCAGCTCCAACTGTAATTCCAAAGATGGAGAATTTCGACTTTGAGCTGTTTTTCCGAGTCACCAAGTTTGACCTTGTCTACCAAGTTGGCACTGACCTGATTACAAAGAATGTAAGTGGTGCCAGTATTCCGCCAGATGCTGTGGATCAGATTAAGCGTTTGAAGAAAGGGTCTCGAGTTTTCATAGAAAATATCAGCGCGGTGATGTTGGATGAAAATAATCAGCCTGCTTCTGGCGTTACTCCTAAGAAATTGGCTCCCATCAGTCTTAGGATGGATTAACGGGACTTAAAACCCACAATTATGAAACAGACGCTCACAATTTTTGGAATCATTGTTGTCGCAGGGCTCGGTTCTGCTGATATGGTGATTGGTCAGAATGTGTTGGACGGTGTGTACGTGAAGGAACATTACCCTACGCGTAAAATCATTCCCTACACCCATTTGCGTGAGGCGGACGTGATGTGGGCCACCCGTATCTGGCGCAAGCTTGACCTTCGTGAGAAGATCAATCATCCTCTATATTACCCCACTGAGCCCATTAAGAATCGCAGGAGTCTGGCTCAGACTATTGTTGAAGCTGTTAGGGAAGGTAGCCTTACTGCCTACGATGCATTGGATGACGAGTTCACTATCACCCTTACCAAAGCAGAGATTGAGCGTAAGTTGAGCTATGTTGATACGCAGTATATCGAGAGTCCGGACCCTCCTTACGACCTCGTGATGACCCTGATTCCGGAGGAGTTCGATCCAGCGGACGTGAAGGAGTTCAGGGTGAAGGAAGATTGGTTTTTCGATCGCCAACGTTCGGTGATGGATGTACGCATCATAGGCATACAGCCTGTTGCGGAGAACAAGGACAAGGCAACCGGTGAGGTGCGTGGTACCGAGCCGATGTTCTGGGTCTACTTCCCGGAGGCAAGAAATATTTTCGCCAGTGCTGAGGTGTTCAACCGTCAGAACGATGCAGAGAGAAAGACGTTGGAGGACATCTTCTGGAAACGGATGTTCGGTTCATACATATACAAGGAAAAGAACGTTTATGACCGTTCCATAGCGGACTATATGTTGAACACCTTGGATCAGTTGCTTGAAGCAGAGAAGATAAAGGAGAATATCTTCATTCTTGAGCACGATTTGTGGGAGTATTGATAAGGTAATTATCTGGTGTCGCAAAAAAGGGCTGTTCGTGAGAACGGCCCTTTTTTCGTTTCGTGTCCTGCCGATTCTATTTATTCTTCAATGTCATTTCTTTCCGAAACTGTAATGCTTGCCTCGGAATCTGGGCTCTTTTACGAGTTGGTGAAAGTTCTTGAGCATTTGCAAGGGTGAATCAACCACAGATGTATTGGCGAGCCAGGCAGGTACAGTGCCTCCTGGACTGCCGTGGAACTCATAGACCAATTGGGTCTTTCCATCGGTAGTCGGTGAGAACACCCAAAGTCCTTCTCCTTTATCCAATCTTACCATGGAGGGCTCTGGCGGGCATGCATTGGGCAGGCATGCGGTGTGAACGTGGACCGATCCCTTCTCCTTGCCAGCACGGTAGCGGTACTCGAATGCATAGTCACGGTCTGTTACCGGCCAAGGGGCATCCAACTGAATGTACTGGACCTGGACGGTGTCGCCTGAGGATGAAATGTGCTTGGACATTATGCAGCTGGGGAACAGCTTGGTGAAGCAATTAATGTCTTTGAGCACTGATATGCAAGTAAGCACAGGGGCATCGAATACGGTCTCTGCCTTGGTGGCCTTCATGGCAGCGCCAGGCACGTCTTTGGTGTAGATGCGAATGCCGCTCTCGTCTTTGCGGAGTTGCCAGCCTGTCTGACATAGTCCTGTGATCGGTGAGGCCAGCATAGTGAGCCAAATCAACCTTTTCCTCATGCTTTGTAGGGAATTACAATTACGATTTGCACGTGGGGCACAGGCCACTGACCGTGACGTGGATCTCTTTGACCGTGAAATCTACAGGTAGGTTGTAGAATGATGGCGATACGGTGGTACTGTCAAGGCAAGTGGTGGCATGGCAGTTTTCACAGTGAAAGTGGGCATGGCTGTCGTGATGGGAGTGTTGATCGCAGTGGGCATTACACAGTGCATACTTCACGGCTCCTGTGGGATCGGTAATGCGGTGTATGATGCCATTGTCCTCAAAGCTGCGCAGTGTACGATAGATGGTCACTCGGTCGGCTGGATGCATTTCCTGTTCAATGGTGCGGCTATCCACTGCTGACGAGCGCTCCCCGAACAATTCCAAGACACCCTTACGGAAGTCGGTGACCCGAAGTCCGTGGTCTTTGAGCAGTTGTGAGGTGTCCATGCTATTCGATGGTCACTTGATATTGTAGCACGTTGGATGCATTGTTGACGCCATCGAAAGCGCGGAGCTCGAACGTGTAGGTGCCTGCCACGAGAATGGCCGGTACCGCCACCGTGAAGTCGAAGGCATAGCTGGGGCCCGTGCCGAGGATGAAGAGCACGCTGTAAATCTCGAACACGTTGGTGGAGCCCTGCTGCCAGTAGCGCAGGCTCAGTTTGCCGTTGCCGCCCTCCTCCAGCGCGCGGTTGTCGGCCACGAGGCCTGCGAAACGGATGCTGTCGTTGGCGAGGGTGTCGCTCAGGTTCACCGTCAGGGAATCCACCGAGGGTTCGGTCACGGTGAGCGTGGGCGGCACGGTGTCGTCCAGGTTCCTTACCGATATATGGAAGATCTCGGTCTTGGCCGAGTTGCCGAAGAAGTCGGCCAATTGGATAGAGAAATGATAGAGCCCTGCGGTGGTGCTGTCGGGCACGCGGAGCACATGGGTCACCTCCTGTGAGACGCCCTGCAGGTTGACGATGTCAATCACTTCCCAGACGGAAGTCTCCACCCGGGCGTGACCATGGCAGTCGAAGTTGCTGTGCACATCGATCTTGTATTGCGACAGGTCCTCATTGTCAGTGGCGGTGAAGGAGATGACGATGCTGTCGCCCGTGTTCAGGGTGATGACCGCGCTGTCCTGCTCGCCACAGACGATGCCGATCCCGGGCGAGGGCGTAATGGTGAGACCTTCGATAAGGGGCGGCTCGTTGTCCGCATCGCTGCAACCGACAACGGTGAGCAGGACGGGCAGGAGGAAGGGCAATAGGCGCAGCATGGATTTCATGGTCTCAAAGTTCAGAAACATCGTGGGTATTTGCTTGTATCAACAGAAAAAGGGGCGACCATGGCCGCCCCTTCGGTAATCGCGTCCAACCACAGAGCGATCACTCTACCAGCGTGAAATGGATGCTGGCCTCCTTGAATTCAACACAATCGTGATCCTCGCAACCCTTGGCTTCCAAGTGGAATTCTGTTCCAGCAGGGTAGGAGGAGAGATTGACGGCCTGCTCGAATTCGAACATGTTCTCGTGCTGATGTTGATCGAAATCAATGATGACCAGCTCAGGGCTCACCTCAGCAATCAACTTCACCTTCACAGCTTCACCTCCCTCACTGTCCCATTCGAATTTCACATGGATATCCACATTGTTGGCTTGAGCTACTGGAATCTGCTCATTGTCCGTAGGGTGAAGGAAAGAGATGGTGACATGCCCATGGTCATGATCGTGGGCATCATCACAGGCCGAGAAGGTGAACAGTCCGAGAGCGAGTACAGGTAGTATGAACTTTTTCATTGGGTCTTGTTGGTTTAGTTAGTTTATGCAACCATGATGCAAATATAGAAGAGGATAATCAAACGCAACCCCGTTGCATAAACTATCTTTGCACCCCTTTTCATAGGCCCGGTGCGCGTTTCTCCCTTTCTGTCATCATTGCTGCTACTGCTGCTGTTGGCCTCGCAGGCGGGGGCGCAGATCAGCGGCACGGTGACCCATGAGCGCAACGATGTGCTGCCCAATGCCACCGTGCTGCTGTTGCCAGACAGCATCTTCGTGGTCACTGACAGTGAGGGGCGGTACGTGCTCACCCCATCGCGCAGCGGCACCTTCACGCTGGAGGCCCGCTATGTGGCGCATGGCAGCGTGCGCAGGGAGGTGAGGTACAGGGAAGTGCCCATGGAAGTCGATTTCTCGCTGCTCTATTCGCCCGAGCGGCTGGGCGAGGTGCTCATTGAGGGCGAACACGGCCACCATGACGAGATGCTGAGCAACGTGCATCTGGACGAGGGTTTCGTGGAGATGGAGACCCGTGGCGCACTGGCGCAGACCCTCGAAAGGGTGGCGGGCGTGTCGGCCATCAACGTGGGCGTGGGCATCGCCAAGCCCGTCATCCGCGGGCTGTATGGCAACCGCGTCATCGTGATGAGCGACAACGTGAAGCAGGAGGGCCAGCAGTGGG
>CAZATP010000033.1:29387-37277 GCA_964488095.1 uncultured Chryseobacterium sp. | reverse complement strand
AGTCGTTTTACAGACGCGGTGAAGATGCAGCGCGGATAGACACGTCATCATCCTCGGTGGAAAGACCATCTCCGAGGAGGATGTGAAGATGTATGTGATGCGGAGGGGTTGAAGCTTTGGATTGTTGACTTTTGCGTCCTGAATTCTTCAAACATATCTTTCGTTCATGTCTGCATTACCGCCCTGCCCTTCCTGCAACTCTCCCTACACCTACGAGATGGACGCCAAACTCGTCTGTCCCGAATGCGCCTTTGAGTGGGTGCCCGAAGCGGAACAGGAGCCAGCGGGCCTCGTGGTGAAAGACGCCAACGGCAACATCCTTGCCGATGGCGATGCCGTGGTGGTCATCAAAGACCTGCCCGTGAAAGGCGCGCCCAAGCCCATCAAGGCAGGCACCAAGGTCAAGAGCATCCGCCTCACCACAGGCGATCACAACATCGACTGCCGCATAGACGGCTTCGGGCAGATGGCCCTCAAGTCGGAGTTCGTGAAGAAGGCGTAAGCCGCCTCAAGCTTTGTCAGACTTTGGAAGTTTGACAAAGCTCATTGCCCGCGAAGGGCGCACTTAGGGTGTGCTTCACCTGAAGTTTCAGGTGAAGCAACGAAAGAATCAGGTGAAAGACCAAAAGTTTCAGTTGAAGCACCGAAAGGATCGGGTGAATTACCGAATCGTTCAGGTAAAAGACCTGAAACTTCAGGTGACTCACCAAAAGTTTCAGGTTATCTACCTGAAAATTCAGGTGAGAGACCCCTCATCCACTGCCGCATAGAAGGTTTCGGGCAGATGGCCCTATGGTCGGGGTTCGTGAAGAAGGCGCAGGCCGTCTCAAGCTTTGTCAAACTTCCAAAGTTTGACAAAGCCTGTTGCCTGTGAAAGGCGTGCCCAAGCCCTTCAGGGCGGGACTTCCGGGATGTGCCGGTCATGGTTTTACGGATAGCTTTGAACCTCTGAACCTAACCCCTTCGAGCCATGCGCCTGATATCGGTAGAACATCTCTGGAAACAGTCTGTGGCCGCGCTGCTGCGCTTCCCATTGAGCATAGTGAGTGCCGCGGTGGGCGTGGGCGTGGCCATCTACCTGATGGAGATGGAGGGCAAGGTGGACAATGTGCTGCCCTATCTGAATGTGCTGCTGACGGCCGCGCTGGGCATTCCGCTGTTCTTCTGTGCGGCCATCGTGAGCGAACGGTGGGGTGGTTCGGTGGCGAAATGGGGCAGTGTTGCGGTGAGCGTAGGGCTGTTGGGCCTGATGTATCTGTCGCTGCCGGGCACGGACGTGACACACAACACGACCATCCCTTATGTGCGCTACGGGCTGTTCAATGTGATTGTCCATCTGCTGGTGTCGTTCGCGCCCTTTGTGCGGGTAAGGCAGCTGAACGGTTTCTGGAACTACAACAAGGGGCTGTTCATCCGCATTGTGACTTCCGGCATCTATTCGGGGGTGCTCTTTGCAGGGTTGGCGATGGCCATGGGCGCACTCGATGTGCTGTTCAATGTCACGATAGACCCCAAGCGCTACCCGGAGCTTTGGGTGATTATTGCGGGCGTGTTCAACACGTGGTTCTTCGTGGCGGGCATACCGGACAATCTGGATGCGTTGGAGGAGGAGCGCACCTATCCGAAGGAGCTGAAGGTGTTCGCGCAGTACATCCTGCTGCCGCTGCTAGTGCTTTATCTGGTCATTCTCTATGGCTATGGCACCAAGATCCTGGTGGGGTGGGACTGGCCCAAGGGCATTGTGGCCTACATGATCAGTGCCATAGCGGTGTTGGGCATCTTCACACTGCTGCTGTTGCACCCTTACGGTGGGCAGCAGGGTAACGGCTGGATACGGAAGGTGGCGCTGGGCTACTACTGGCTGCTCTTCCCGCTCATCGCGCTGCTATTCATTGCCATCGGCCTGCGATTGGACGATTACGGTATCACGGTGAACCGCTATGCGATTGTGGTGCTGGGCATCTGGCTGTCGGTGGTGGCGGTCTATTTCGCGGTGCTGCGCGGGGAGAACATCAAACTGATACCCGTTTCATTGGCGGTGATGCTGGGGCTTACGGGCTTCGGCCCGTGGGGCATGTTCGCAGTGGGTGAGCGCAGTCAGGTGAACCGATTGGAGCAGTTGCTCACCGATGCAGGGATACTGAAGGATGGCAAAGTGCAGCAGGAGGCCCTCTGGCGGCTGCATGCCACGGACGGACTGGTATCGGACAACCTGAACGGGAACAACAAAGTGTTGAGTGATTCGCTGAGCAACGAGGTGCATTCCATTCTGGACTATCTGGACACGCACCACGGGTTCGGGGCCATCCGCCCTTGGTTCAATCAGGACATGGACTCGCTCATCCTGATGGCGGTGAAGGAGGACCGGTACGTGAATGAGGCGCGCATCTACATGCAGTCGCTGGGGCTGACCTATGAGTTCCGCATGAAGGACGAGCAGACGCAGTACATGCAGTTCAACGCGGTGGACAGGACCGTGATCCCCATTGCCGACTATGACTACATGCTGGACATGTCGGGAAGTTTGGGCATGACCCGGGAGTTTGAGCTGGATGGAGAGAATCACACATGGGAGGAAAAGGACGGGCGCTACACAATCCGATCAAACGAAGGACAGGTGCGTTTCGCCCTCGACAGTTTCGCCACCGCGCTGATAGCCCGCCATGGTCATAGCATGCAGCATCAGCTCGGGCAGAGCCAGATGACCTTGAGCGATACGCTCGATTCGTGGGCCGTGGTGCTTGAGGTGAACTATCTTCATGTGGAGCGCACCGGCAAGCAGCCCAGAATCACGGGTGCCAACGGGCGGCTGTTCCTGACGAAACTGGAGATAGGGGAGTAGGCCCGGAATGCGCCTATATCCTGCCTGCGGGAAGGGTAACAATTAGGCCATCCACGGGAGCGAAAGGGGAACTACCTTTGCGCGCCTTTTCAAAGACCCTCATGACTTCAATACGGAATATCGCCATCATTGCCCACGTTGACCACGGCAAGACCTCGCTCGTGGACAGAATACTCAGTGCCGCCAAGGTTTTTGCCGACCATGAGGTGATGGGAGAACTGGTGATGGACAGCAACGACCTGGAGCGTGAGCGCGGCATCACCATCCTCTCCAAGAACGTGGCGGTGACGTGGAACGGATACAAGATCAACATCATCGACACCCCGGGCCACAGCGACTTCGGTGGCGAAGTGGAACGCGTATTGAACATGGCCGATGGCGTGCTGCTGCTGGTGGATGCCTTCGAAGGCCCGATGCCACAGACGCGCTTCGTGCTGCAGAAGGCCGTGGAGCTCGGCCTGAAGCCCATTGTGGTGGTGAACAAGGTGGACAAGCCGAACTGTACTCCCGAGGAGTCTATGGAGGCGGTGTTCGACCTCATGTTCAGCCTCGGTGCCACCGAGGATCAGCTCAATTTCCCAACGGTCTACGGTTCTGCCAAGCAAGGCTGGATGAGTGCTGATTGGAAGGAGCGCACCGAGGACATCTCGTACCTCATGGACCGCATCATCGAGCATATCCCCGAGCCGAAGGTGGCCGAAGGGACGCTTCAGCTGCAGATCACCTCGCTCGATCACTCGCCCTACACGGGCCGTATCGCCATCGGACGCCTGTTCCGCGGTCAGTTGAAGACCGGCCAGCAGATTGCGCTCGTGAAGCGTGACGGCACCGTGCAGAAGACCCGCATCAAGGACCTGTACCTCTTCGAGGGCATGGGCAAGACCAAGGTTGAGTTCGTTCAACCTGGCGACATCTGCGCCATCACAGGTCTGGAGGGATTTGAGATCGGTGACACGGTGGCCGACCCGGAGAATCCGGAGGCCATGACGCCCATCACCATCGATGAGCCTACCATGAGCATGGTGTTCACCATCAACGACAGCCCGTTCTTTGGCAAGGAGGGCAAATTCGTCACCTCGCGCCACATCAAGGACCGCTTGGAGAAGGAGCTGGAGAAGAACCTCGCCATGCGCCTCGAACCTACCGATTCTGCCGATGCGTTCACGGTCTACGGACGTGGCGTTCTGCACCTCTCGGTGCTCATCGAAACGATGCGCAGGGAAGGCTACGAGCTGCAGATCGGCCAGCCGCAGGTCATCATCAAAGAGATCGATGGTGTGAAGTGCGAGCCGATCGAGGAACTGACCATCGACCTTCCGGAAGAAGTGCACGGCAAGGCGGTGGAGATGGTGACCAACCGCAAGGGCGAGATTGTGAACATGGGCCCGAAAGGCGACCGCATGATCCTCGATTTCCTCATCCCATCGCGTGGCATCATCGGACTGCGTAACCAACTGCTCACCGCCACTGCGGGCGAGGCCATCATGAACCACCGCTTCAAGGAATATCAGCCTTACAAGGGGCCGATCCCCGGCCGTCAGAACGGTTCGCTCATCAGCATGGAGCAGGGGCAGGCCATTCCCTATACCCTGAGTAACCTGCAGGACCGCGGCAAATTCTTCGTGGATCCGGGAGCAGAGATCTACGAGGGACAGGTGTGCGGTGAGAACAGCCGCGCGGGCGACCTCGTGGTCAACCTCACCAAGACCAAGAAACTCACCAACATGCGGGCCTCCGGCTCGGACGACAAGGTGCGCATCGCCCCGGCCATCAAATTCTCGTTGGAGGAGGCGTTGGAATACATCCAGGCCGATGAGTATGTGGAGGTGACGCCCAAGAGCATCCGCCTGCGCAAGATCTACCTGAAGGAGCACGAGCGGAAGCGTTTCGGGAAGTAACTTGGGCGCGCAGTAAATTTGCGGTCATGCGACTGCAAGAGGTGCTTTCCAAACTGAGAACCGCCAAGCCAATGCTTGCGCAACGTTACCCTATCGGGGCGATGGGCGTATTCGGCTCCACAGCACGTGGGTCACAGGGGCCTGAAAGTGATGTAGACATCCTTGTGGAGTTCAATGGCCCGATGGGTCTCAATTTCGTAGACCTTGCAGACGAGCTGGAAGAGATGCTGGGCACGAAAGTGGACCTCGTTTCCAAGCGGGGCGTGAAACCGGGCTATCTTGAGGTCATTTCCAAAGACCTGATCCATGTCTGAGCGGCATCTTCTGCTGCTGTTGAAGGACATGTTGGAGTCCATCCGCCTCATCGGGACGTATGTGGACGGAATGGAAATCGATGCCTTCCTTGCCGATAGGAGAACTATTGATGCGGTGGTCCGCAACATCGAGATCATCGGTGAGGCTGGCAATATGGTTCCCGAGGATTTCCGTCTTCAGCATCCTGAGATTCCGTGGAAACGGATCCGTGGGATGTGCAACCGTATCGTTCATGAGTATTTCGGCATTGACCGCGAGATCGTGTGGAACATTGTGGTCAATGACCTGCCTGAGATGGGCGAGTGGCTGGAGACGGTGATCGAGGAGATCGATCGGGAATGACCCCAAGAGCATCCGCCCTGCGCAAGATCTACCTGAAGGAGAACGAGCGGAAGCGTTTCGGGAAGTAGAGCCGTGATGCTTCGCGGCTCAGCGCAGTGTCTTACTGCCCCGCCTTCACGAACCGCCCCGCCCCGCTGCCGCCCTCCAGCCGCAGCACATACATCCCGTCCCGAAGGCCATCCAGGCTCAGGGTGTTCTGACCCTGCTGTGACTGTCCCTGCATCACTGTTCTGCCCACTGCGTCCATGACGGTGTATGCGGTAGGTGCTGGGCTTTCGAAACGGAGAATGGAGGAGGCGGGGTTGGGGTGGATGGTCAATGGTTGCTTCTGCATGTCCGCAATCCCTATAGGTAGTACCTGCTCACCGAACTGGCACCCGGCTGTATTGACATAGGTGGGAACCAAATCATATCCACCTCCGTCCCATGCATTGAAATATGGTGGACGTGGAAATCCTGACAGGTGGAATCGTGGCCCCTCAGGTGAATTCTCAAGCCCGTGGAATGCGCCACAGCCGGAAATATCAGAGCCTCCAACATCCACTTGTTGTGTTCTGACCACATGCACGCTACAGGTCTCCTGCAATGCAGCCAGAATACTGTCGGCATTGGATATGTATGTATCGAGATATGCAGCATCCACCATTGTAGTTCTCTTGAAAGTCTGTGCGATCTGACCGGGCAGAAGCCCGAAAGGGAAATACTGAGCAGTGTCGGAACTGCTCACTGAGCCTGTGCCATACTGAACATTCCCATTCAGCATGAAAATGGTCTCAATGGTGAATTGAATATCAAGGGCATCACCATTGTAGGTCTTTGAGGTGATCGTCATCAGATAATAATAGATGGCACTTGAGCTGCCGCTTGCGGCCGTGCCCCTGTACTGAAACTCATCACCCACCTCGATCATACTCAGCATTTCACCTTCGGAAACAGGCAGAGCCGCGCTCATCGTCATCAATGAGGTTGAACGATGTTCACCGTCTGGCATCTCACTATAGGAGAGACATTGATAGCCCTGATGGTCTTCCATTTCTGGAAAGTCGGGAAACCAGTAGAGTGAATGCACCTGCGTAAATCCATTATGCTGGCTGAGCTTCCATTGTTCATCATTCAATGGGTGAGGAATCATGGAGCCCTCGTCATCCAGAACCTGAAGCCCGATGGTCTTGACCGCTTGAACCATCCCCTGCACGTCCTCCGGATCGATGGTCAGTACCGTTGCATCCAACCGCGACCCGTCACCCCACTGGAACACGGTCCAACTCTCATCCAGTTCAGCCAACGTGCTCACTCGGATCGTATCACCATTCAGGTTGAAGAAGACATTCATCCCATCCGGAGCCTCCAACATATGCGTTCCCATCCAGCTGGCCCCCGAAAGCGTGTAATAGGCGTAGTCCATTCCCGATGAAGCGCATTCAGAATATGGATTGCACCCGCTCGGATCATTGAACCCCACCGGCCGCAGGTCGTGGTTGAAATGATGGATTATGCCTTCATCCACTGTTTCACTTGCGATGATCCGTAGTCCCAGCATACGACCTCCATCCATATAGAAACGGTCCTCACCGGGCACGATACAACGGAAGTCCTGCGCCAACGCGCCTGAGACATACAGGAACAGGAAGCACAGTGCAAGTCGCTTCATTTGGATGGATTTTTTGTTACAACGAAGTAACTCAATCTCACGCAATCATGAGCGGAAGCGCTATGGCAGGTGGCCGAACGCCTACCCCGTGGCACACTTGGTCAGCGTCACAAAGTCGGCCACACTCAGCCTTTCGGCACGGAGGGTGAGTAGGTGCGGGTCGGGCGCAGTGATGAACTCGATGCCGCCCAAGGCGTTGCGCAGCGTCTTCCTTCGTTGGTTGAAGGCCGCCTTCACGATGCGTAGGAACACCTTCTCATCGCAGCCCAGTTCCGTCCGCGCGTTGCGTTTCACACGGATCACCCCCGAGACCACCTTCGGAGGAGGGAAGAACACCGTAGGCGGCACATCGAAAAGATATTCCACGTCAAACCACGCCTGCAGCAGCACGCTCAGGATGCCATAAGTCTTCGAGCCCGGAGGCGCGGCCAGCCGCTCGGCCACCTCTTTCTGCAACATGCCCACCACCTCGGGGATGTGGTCGCGGTGTTCCAGCACCTTGAAGAAGATCTGCGAACTGATGTTGTAGGGGAAATTGCCGATGATGGCCAATGGCCCATCACCCATGCTGTCCAGGTCCATCCGCAGAAAATCGCCCGATCGCAACCGCCCGGAGATCTGCGGATAGTGCGCCATCAGGTAGTCCACCGACTCGGTGTCCATCTCCACCGCGTGCAGGGTGATGTGCTCCTGCTGCAACAGATATTTGGTGAGCACGCCCATGCCCGGCCCCACTTCCAGCACATCGCGATAGCCCCCGTGGCCGGTGAGCGCATGGGCGATGTCGCTGGCAATGCGCTCATCCCTTAGGAAATGCTGACCGAGGTGTTTCTTGGGCTTTA
>CAZATP010000033.1:0-29287 GCA_964488095.1 uncultured Chryseobacterium sp. | reverse complement strand
CTGGCAATGCGCTCATCCCTTAGGAAATGCTGACCGAGGTGTTTCTTGGGCTTTATCAATGAAGAGTGATGAGAAATGAGTGACGAGTGATGAGTGACGAGTGATGAGCGCAGCGAACGGTTCCATCACCGCCCTACCATTTTATTGCGAAGGCAATGAGCTCCCTTCGGTCGGTTCCATTTTCAATCTTCCATTTTCCGACCACCTCAACCGACCATTTCCAGCAGCGTGCGGAACGCCACGAAGTTGCCGGCATAGCGGTCCTGCACCTTCTTCTGCAGGGCAGGGGAGTGGTCGCGCTGGTATTCGCGCAGGTCTTCCATGTTCTTGCACAGATACTGGATGGAGTAGGAGGTGCCCTCCTGTTCCTGCACCAGGATGCGGCAGAAGCGGTTCTCCGGGAAATAGCCAGTGGCCATCACCTCCGGGATGTGCACATCGCGCATCCAAGCAAGCCATTCGTCATGGATGCTGTCGTTCACGTTGATGGTTACGTTGTAGATGATCATGGATGCTTGAGGAAATGGGGAAATTGAAAATCGTTCAAATGTAAACCCCTACTACTCATCGAACGGCCAATTCTCCTCCTCATAGATCTCGATGAGTGCGGCCAATGAGTCGAATTCCCGCTGTTCTTCCTTGCTTCTTTTCTCAATCTCGAAGAGTTCGTCCAACCGAGCCATGGCGGCCTCATACTCTTCCTCTGTGGTGATGGTCACGATGTTCATGGCAGTGTTCTGTTCAGGCCAACAATGATTCCGCGGGTATTCCAAGGTCCTTGTAGAGGGATTTCACCATACTGAGCGAAAGTTTGCGCTTCCCCGAAAGCACTTCGCTCACCCGGCTTCTGCTTCCCAGATACTTGGCAAGATCTGACTTGGTGAGCCCCATCTGTTCCATACGGAACTTGATGGCCTCGACTGCGGTCGGGGGCGGAATGGGGTGGTGCTCTGCATCATAAGCACCCATCAAAGTGACAAGAATATCCAGCTCGTCACCTTCAGGCGTGTTCTTCTCTGCATTCCAAAGCTCTCTGACGCGTGCCAAGGCCGCGTCATAGCTCTCTTCACTGTTCACAGGTCTGATCTCCATTCTTCAGATTGTTCTAACGTCTATCTTATCGTATTCCTTGTGTGTGCCAATAAAGAGGATGTAAACAATCTGGAATTTGAAGTTGATCGCCACCACCAGCCTGTAATCATTTCCCTTGATGTTGAAAACAACCCTGTCATTTCCGACAATGCTGGCATTCCCAAATTGCTGCTTCACCTCATTCATACTCCGCCAATTCGCCTTTTCAGTTTCAGCCGTCCAAGCCCGCAGCGATGCCTCTGCATCGTGCCGACCGGGTTTTTGCCAAAACTCTCTAAGGGTTCGCGGTGCAAGAATCCTCACGCCCCAAAACTATGGAAATTACCAATTCGGTAATTGAGGGCTGTCAATTCAAAAGATCGCCCCTCAGTGCGCGGAACCGCTTGCGGGCCTCCACCGTGTAGAGACTGCCCTGATAGTTGAGCAGCAGCTCCTGGTAGTATTCCATCGCCTTGTCGGGCTCGTTCAGCTTCTCCTCGTGTATCCGGGCCATGCGATACACGGCATCATCGCCAAGGATATCGAAGCCATGCTCCTTCCAGATGCGATGGTAGAACGCGGCAGCCGCTGGAAAGTCCTTCCGCTTCTCCGCTATCTCGCCCTTCTTGAGCAGGATGTCGTCCTGCAGGCTGTGGCCCGAGTGGAAGGTTTCGATGCTGTCGAGCGCCATCAGGGCGCTGTCTATCTTGTTCTGGTAGATGAACAGGTCGGCACGGGCAAAGGTGCCGAGAGCCGCATAGGTGGTGTCCATGAACGAATTGTCGCTGATGAGCATGGCGAGGTAGAGCGCATCGTTGCTGATGAGGTCGCTGGTGGCGGCCTTCAGCACATTGAGCTGTGCCTGTGCCCATTCGAATTCGCCCGTGTAGTAGGCCAGTTTGGCGTTCTTGAGTTTGGCCATCCGGCCCGTGTCGCCTGTTTTCACCAGCTTCTCGGCCTGCGAGTAGAGCAGGGTGGCCTCCCACACATCGCCCACGAAAAGCAGCGCATCGGCCAATTGCACCTTGGCCTGCGCCATCTGTTCGGGCTGCAGACCGGGAAGGGCTATGGCCTCGTTCAGCAGGTCGATGCCCTTCTGCGTGTCGTGGATGTAGAAGGTGTAAAGCTCCGCGAGGTTCATCATCATCTCCACCACGCGGGCCGAACGGCCGAACTCATCGATGGTGGTGAGGAAGGTCTGCTCCAGTGATATCAGTTCCTCCGGGGTGTAGTTCTGCCCATCCGTCACTTTGAGGTAGAGCGAGCTGAGCAGTTCTTTCTTGGCAGGGAGGTAGTAGTAGTTATCCTTGCCTTTCTTGATCACATATTCGAACGCCTCCACGGCCGCGTCATACGCCCTGTTGCTGTTGCAGATCACCCCCAACTGATAGACCCGCGACCCGTCCTCCTTGTTCCTGCGGTCCAACGCCTTGGTCTGCGTGAGGGCCGCTCGGAAATCCTTCTTCTGCTCGAAGTGCCAGATGAGCAGTTCAGGGTAGATGAGCTTGTCGGGACTCTGCTGAATGCGCCCGATCAGGTTCTCTTTCAGGAATTCGCTCTTGCGGTCCTCGGGGTCATCGGCCAGCACGTCCAGCAGCATGGTCTTCACCTCGTTCACTTGGTTGGGGTCCTCGTCCAGCGTTGCGAGCAGCTCGTTGAAAAGGAGGTCGATCTTGTTGCGAGAGGCATGGATGCGGGCCAGTTCGAAACGGTAGGGGACGATGCCGTTGAGCAGTTTGCGGCCCTTCTCATAGGTGCTCACGGCCATATCGTATTCCTTGATCTCCAGAAAGGCCTCGGCCATCCGCTCAATCTGCCGCTGAACGGGCGGCAGTTGCTTCAGGGCCTCTGAGAAAGTGGCCTGCGCCTTCTTCTCGTCCTCGGATGTTTTGTAGATGTGGCCCAGTTGCACCAGCAGCACCACATCGGCCTCTTTCTTCAATCGCTTGTCCACCACCTTCTCTGCCTCGCTGAAATTCTTCAGTTTCAATAGGCAATCGATGTAGTACCGGTAGAAGAACTCATCGTTGGTGCGCTTGTAGAGCTTCTCATAGAGCACCTCGGCCTTGTCGAACTCTCCGTTCTTGAAGTACTGAGCGGCCAGCTGCTCGTCCGTGTTGGTCTGACACAATGCCAAGAATGGCATCACGGTCAGCATAAACAGCGTTAAGAGGTTCCGCCAAAGGCTCATTCTACAAACTTAGCTGTTGTAATGGTCATAAGGCTGTCCATGCCGCTCCGCACCTCCGTTTCCATCTGCGTGAACTGTTCCAATCGGCCTTCCAATTCTTCGAGCAGCTCGCCCAGGTGCTGCACATATTGGAATTCCACCTCTATGAACGCAGAAACGCTGTCCTTGTTGGCGCGCCTCTCCCGCAGGTCCACCATCAGGTCGTTCAGTTGCTTACGTGTATGGTCAAGCTCTTGGGCAAGGACCCGCCTGCGCCCGAGCGATGCGGAAATCTGAACAGGGATTTCACATGTGCCTGATAACCAGATAGGAAGGGAGTCCACTTCAAGGGAATCCATGGTGGGTAGAATGCGGTCGCACTGGAAGGAGAGCCGCTCTGCCACCTGGTTCGCGGCAGTGGTGTCCATGGCCATGAGCCGTTGCTCCAATGCATCGAGCACAGGGACCATGCTCTCCACGGCCGCTATCTCCTGCGTGAAATCGGGCCGACAGCCGGTGATGGCCCACACGATTCCCCAAATGGCAAGGAAATATGCAGGCCGGGAACTCATGCTGCGCCTATGGTCTTGAAACCGGTGTACTGGTGAAGCACAGCGGGAACGTTGATGCCATCGGTCGTCTGGTTGTTCTCCAGAAGTGCCGCCATAATGCGTGGCAGGGCCAGTGCACTTCCGTTCAGCGTGTGGGCCAACTGTGGTTTCTCCGCGCCATCTCGGAAACGCAGTTTGAGGCGGTTGGCCTGAAACGTCTCGAAGTTGGATACGGAGCTCACCTCCAACCAACGGCCCTGACCTGCGCTCCACACCTCCAGATCGTAGGTGAGGGCAGAGGTGAAGCCCATGTCGCCACCGCAGAGGCGAAGCACACGGTAGGGCAGTCCCAGTTTGTCCAGAAGTCCGGAAACGTGGGCCACCATCTCCTCCAGAATACCGTAGCTCTTGTCGGGATGGGCCACCTGCACCACTTCCACCTTGTCGAACTGATGCAGGCGGTTGAGGCCTTTCACGTCCTTGCCGTAGGAACCCGCCTCCCTTCGGAAACAGGGCGTGTAGGCCGTCAGTTTCACGGGCAGTTCCTCGGCCTTCAGAATCACATCGCGGAAGAAATTGGTGAGCGGAACCTCGGCCGTGGGCACCATGTAGAGGTCATCGGCCGGCATATAATACATCTGGCCTTCCTTGTCGGGCAGTTGGCCGGTGCCGTAGCCCGATGCCTCGTTCACCACGAAAGGCGGGATGTACTCGGTGTAGCCCGCATCGCGCGCCTCATCGAGGAACCAGTTGATGAGCGACCGCTGCAACCGTGCGCCCTGTCCGCAATAGACAGGGAATCCCGCCCCGGTGATTTTCACGCCCATCTCGAAGTCGATCAGGCGGTATTTCTTGGCAAGGTCCCAATGTGGCAGGGCGTCCTCGGGGAGTTGTGGCATCTGTCCGCCTGTGCGCACGGTCTCGTTGTCCTCGGGGGTCTTGCCAAAGGGAACGCTCGTGTGGGGTGTGTTGGGCAGTTGGTAGAGTTTATCCTGAAGCTCCTTCTCCACCTGCTGCATCTTCTCCTGCAGCGCATTGGTGAGGTCCTTGAGCTCGGTGGCACGCTGCTTGGCGGCTGCCGCCTCGGCCTGTTTCCCTTCCTTGAAGAGCACACCGATATCCTTGGCGATGCGGTTGGCCTCGGCCAGCAGGGCGTCCAGTTCTGTCTGCGTGGCCTTGCGGGTGTCGTCCAATGCGATGATGGCGTCCACCGTGGCCGAGGCATCGAAACCGCGCTTGGTCAGTCGGTCTATCGCCTCTTGGCGGTTGTCACGGAGAAATGTGGTCTGAAGCATTCCGAGGAAATGAGAGGTTCAAGGTTCAAAGTTCAATGTTCGGGGGCGGCCGTCATCTGCGGTCGCAAAAAAGAAATCCCCGGGGCGGTTGAGCCCAAGGGATTCCCGGAAACTGTGCGTGGGCTCAGTTCTTTGGTGGTCCGAGGCTCAGAAGCGCTCGAACTTCGAGAAGAAGAATTCGCCCTCGATGGCTGCATTCTCATCGCTGTCCGAACCGTGGACGGCATTCTTGGCCTTTGACTCTGCGAATTTTCTGCGGATTGTGCCCTCAGCGGCCTCGGCAGGGTCGGTGGCACCGATCAGGGTGCGGAAATCGGCCACTGCGTTGTCCTTCTCCAGGATGGCGGCCACGATCGGTCCGCTGCTCATGTACTCCACCAGTTCGCCATAGAATGGGCGATGGCTGTGCACGGCATAGAACTCACCGGCCAGCTCGGGGGTGAGCTTGGTGTATTTCATTGCGATGATGCGGAAACCCGCAGTGTTGATCATCTCCAAAATGCCACCGATGCTGTTGCTTTCCACGGCATCGGGCTTGATCATTGTGAACGTTCTGTTCGTAGCCATCTGTAACTGTTAAGGTGTTTTGCTTCGGGCCGCAAAAGTACGGTTTAGGCGTGAGGTTCAGTTGGGTCGGGATTCAATCCGAGTGCCACCGGCTAAACGTTCGACTCATTTGGACTTTAACACCATTAACACAGGGCTTAGCCATAGATGTAACAAACACGAATGTCCACACATGGAGCTTTTGAGGGGGAAGAGATTGTTCACAGGTGCAGTTGGAATTCGCTCTGATTCATCCAGAGGCATCAGTCTTACCTCCAGCAGGAAAGAGATGATGAAACAGCAGATGAAGAAAAGGAAGACGATTGGGGAAAGCTCCCTGCCCTCACTGGAGAATGCATGCGGACCGTGCCGATTGTCGTGGCCGAACCTCGGGAACGGAAGTCGGTTGCGGTAAGGTAGCATGATGCGCAAATCTCGGGCGGAATGACACGCTGTGGGGCGGGCATAGGGTCAATAGACCGCAGTTCGTAGACCACGGTACATCAACAGGAATGCAGGTGAATGCGTTATGGTATTAATGGTTAAATGATTGAATATCAATTACTATTTGGTAAAAAGTTGTGGGTTAGAACTGATATTCTGAGCGGAATTAGGTGATTCTGGATATTGACATGAAATAATCAGCGTATGAATATGAAAATCAATGCTATACCTGTGAAAATGACTGTTTTGAACTGAGATTTATCCAAGTATATTGGTAATGCCGGAAAAGAGTCGTGCATCTTCCTTTGTGTGGAAAGGAACCAACGAAAGTGCACATGAGACAGCTTCTAATCTTCATTCTTATGCTGAATAGCGGCCTTTTGTCGCAGGCACAGCAACGGTGGCTGAACAAGGCCGGTGGCGCAGGGAATGACGAGGCGCAGGACATGGTGCGCGATGCGGCCGGAGACCTGTATATCACCGGTTATTTCTCGTTCGGGGCCGTGTTCGGGACCACATCGTTCACGGCCGTGGGCAGCACAGACGTCTTTGTAGCCAAGGTGAGCGGCACCACGGGCGATTTCATCTGGGCCAAGGCATTCGGTGGGGCAGGGGCAGACGCTGGTGTTTCTGTGACCACGGTTACGGGCGGTGGCCTGGCCGTTTCGGGCTTCTTTGAGGGGCAGGCCGACTTCGGTGGGCAGCAGGTGTCGGCCATGGCGGGTTCGCAGGACATTTTCGTGCTGCGGCTGGATGCCGATGGCAATGTGCTCTGGGTGCGCACGGGTGGGGGGGCGGACTCGGACATTCCCTACGGCATAGCGGCAGACAGTGAGGGCAACATCGTCACCACCGGGTCTTTCAAAGGTGCGGCCACCTTCAGCGGTCAGGCCATGACCAGCACCTTCGACCCCATTCTGGAAGAACCTTCGTACGACATCCACATCCTCAAATATGGCCCGCAAGGCGCGCTGCAATGGGGCAAGCAGGGCGCGGCAGAATATGAGGACCGCGGCATGGCCATCGCCACCGGGCAGGATGGCAGCATATTCGTGGCCGGCCAGTTCTCCGACACCATCACCTTCGATCAGACCTACACCAACGGCATGTTCAATGCCGGTTTCCTGATGCGGCTGGCCCCCGATGGAACGGAACAATGGATGACGCGGTTCGGGGCCACCATGTGCCTGCCGCGCTCCATGACGGTGGACGGCAACGGAAAGATCTACCTCACGGGCGACTTCCTCGGCAACATGGCCGTGTTCGGGCCGCAGACGGTCTATGCCTCAAATCCTTACCCGAAGAAGGTGTTCCTCGCCCGTTTTGATGGCGATGGCGGTGCCGATTGGATAAGCACCCTGGGGTCGGACAATCAGCTCAGTGCGCAGAAGGTGGCGCTGGACACCGATGGAGCACCCTACATAGCGGGCGATTTCAGGTGCGCATTCTCCGAGCTGTCGGCCCTGCATGGCGAGGGGGTGTTCTACAGCGCAGGGTTCAAGGACATCTTCACGGCCAAGTTCAGTGCAGACGGAGCGCGACTCTGGGAGCACCATATTGGTGGGCCGCGCGATGACCGTGCCGGTGGGCTGGCATTGCGGTCCGTGGACCGGCCTGTGGTGGCAGGCGGTTTTCAGGCGCATCTCAACGTGCCGTATGTGCCGCAGGCGTTTCAGATGAACAATGCGGTGAATGTGGTATTCAACCATGTCAATCCTTCCTCACTCAACTACTGCGGAGATGCGAACTATGCCCGTTTCGTAAGCGTGAGCTCTGCTGGGCAGCGCGATGTGTTCATCACCGAGGGCTACAACCCTTTGCGCCAGCCCTACGATTACTTTCTTCGCAGCGGGCCGGAATGCGAGCGCGGGTATCTCCTGCCGCAGATAAACGGAGGGGCTGATTCCCTGAGCGCCTGTGTGCCCATCTTCATTCAATTGCTTACCCAGACCGACCGCCATGGTCGCATCGGTCCGATACACACCTACAACTGGTCGAACGGCCTCACGGTCGATACGTTCTGGGTGACCACCTCACAGGTGCTCACGGTGGAAACCTCCCGCCTCGATGGATGCCGTGTGTTCCATGACACCATTCACGTGACGATACATCCTCCGGCAATCCCTCCTTTGGTGAGCGATGACCAAGGGGTGAATACCGCTGCCCCGCCTGATGCAGAGGACATTTTCGTCTGCCATCCCGATTCGGTGCTGATGTGGGGAGAGGACATGCAGCCGGGCCATACCTACCGTTGGTCCACACCGATGGGAATGGTCTATGCGGACACCATCAGCGTGACCTACACCTCCAACGTGGTGCGCATTGCAGAGAATGAGGCCGGGTGTATGCGGATAAACGAGACAGAGGTCATCGTGGACGACTTCGCCAACTTCGAGCCTATTGACCCTCATCTGCTCATTTACAAGCCCGATGGCGATGTGCTCACGGGCGATACCATGCACGTATGCCGACTGGACACCTTTCTGGTGCAGGTGTTCGACAGCTTGGAGGTCTCCGGCAATGGATTCATTATGCCCTACATGGGCTTCAACTGGACGGTGACCCCTGATGGTCTTGTCAGCTACCTTCCAGACAACTCGACATCGAACGGCCGGCACTACAATGTGCTGCAATCCGGATGGGTCACGTTCAATGTGCTGGTGACGGATGCGTGCAACGCCCAGTATCCCAACTACCTGCTTTCGCGCACCTTCTACCTCAACATGGCCGATTGGCAGAACAACCCGCAGATAACGGGCCCCACGGACATCTGCCCGGGCGACACGGTGGTGCTCACGGCCTCAGGTGGGCAGACCTATTACTGGACAGGGCCGGCAGTGGTGCCACCGGGCAATACGGCCACAGCGAGCGTTACGCAGGGCGGCAGGTATGTGCTGTGGTCAACGGTGCTCACGGAGGAGGGATGCTACAATCAGGATACGACAAGTTTCGCGCTTCCGGTGCGGGCGGCCCCATTGATCTCGCTGGTGCCTTTCAATGGCATCATCTGTCCCTACGACTCTGTGCTGATGACTCTGCCCGCAGGGAGCGGATACCAATGGATAGGCCCTGACGGTGCGGTCATCGGCACCACGCAATCGGTCTATGGGCAGGTGGCCGGGCCGTATTATGGCACCATGACCGATCCCACGGGCTGCGCGCTCGTGTCGGACGGGGTGGAACTGGCCGAATACACCTCGCCCTACATCGTGGCCGAACCTTCGCTGCAACTGTGCGAAGGGCAGACCATCACCTTGGAGGTATTCGCCAATGACGGTTCCATACTGCAATGGGGGCCACCGCTCACAGGGGGAGGAATGTACCAATCGGTGAGCGACACGGGCACTTACACGGTCTCTGCCACGTTGTGCGGATTCACGGAGACGGTGAGCGTCACCATCTCCGAGTTCAATCTGCCCGTGCAGGCCATCATGGTGGGGCAGGACTCGGTGTGCCATGGCGAGACGATACTGCTCACGGTGACGCCCGCCTATCCCTTCATGGAATGGTCCGATGGTTCCAATTCGCAGTATCTGGAAGTGACCCAGAGCGGCAACTATTCGGTCACCATAAGGGACGATAGCGGTTGCGAGGCGGTGTCCAATGTGCTCACGCCCTATTTCCGTCCGCCCTTGCCCATGCCCGTGGGGCTGGACACCACCGTGTGCCACGGCCTGACCTTGGCACTGCCCGCCCAGACCAATGGCGCACTGCATCTGCTCTATGCGCCAACGGCCACTGGCCCAGAGTGGTCGGTGGTCGTAGATTCCATCTTCATCGGCCCCGTCACGCAGGCAGGCAGCAGCGCCTTGGCATTTACAGACAGCGTGTGCACCAGCCAGTCGGCTTTGGTCAATGTGGCACCCATCGTGGCCTCGGGCCCGCCTGCCCTTATCGGGAGCCCCGTGCTGTGCGATGGCGATACCCTTCATCTGACCGTGGTCGATACGGGCAATGCCGTCATCACGTGGACTCCCCTGAACGGTGATCCGCTCACAGGACGCACACTGCACATTCCTGCACCCGTGCAGGGAACCTACACCTTGAGCATCGACCCGCTGGTGTGCCCCGTGGTGGACAGCATCTTCACCCTGGTCGTGCATGTGCCGATATCGCCTACGGTGAGCACTTCCACCCTGCATTACTGCACCACCGATTCGGTCAGTCTGTCCGTGGAGTTTGTCTCCGAGGTCATCTGGTTCCCGATGGAATGGCCGGGCACTACCGTCCATGTGCAGGAGCAGGGAGCGGTGCAGCTTTACGCCACCGCCCTCGATACCAACGGGTGTGCCGTGGTGTCCGATACCGTTACCGTGACCGGTCATGCACCACCTGCCGCCCCGATGTTTTCAGACACCACGTTCTGCCAATGGCAGGAGGTGCTCATTCCTTTCCCGCAGACGGGCAGCTCCTACACGTGGCAGTTCGTGGATGAAGGGGAGGAGACCGTGGCCGACACCCTGTTCATCGCCTCCATAGAAACAGGCGGGGCGGTGATGGTCACTCCGTTCGACAGTCTGTGTGCGGGGTTGGCGGACACCTTCCTGATTCAGGTGATCCCGTTCCCAGCATTGGGAGCTCTTTCAGACACGATTGCGGTGTGCTATCACGGGCCGCTGCTGGTCGGCCTCACAGGCGCAGAGGATGCGGTGGTGACGTGGACCCTGCCCGATGCACAGACCATCATCAACGATTCTCTGCTCATGGCCGTTCCACAGGAAGGGACATATCTGATCGCGGCATCCAATGGGGAATGCAGCGTGACAGACACGTTCCATGTGGGCATCGTTCCGCAGATGGCCGTGGTGGTAGCGGCTGATGCGCCTTTGGCCCTCTGCCCGAATGCCACGCTTCAACTGTCCGCCCCCTCGGGATTTGACAGCTACGTCTGGTGGCCTGATAGCACTGGAGGCGAGGAGTTCACCATCCAGTCCGCAGGGGCGTATGTGCTGCATGCCATCGACTCACTGGGTTGCACGCACCCGTCAGACACGATGGAGATTCTCGCGCTGCCTGCTCCGCAGGTGCCTGCGGGTCTGGTCGATACGTTGGTCTGTGAAGGTGCAGACCTTGAGCTTTCCACAGCGGTCACGGCATTGGACTATCACTGGATGATAGATGGACAGCCGGACGGGAACAGTGGTCCTATGCTGATGATGTCCGGGCTGTTGGCGGAGACCATCGTGGCCCTCAGCGTAAGCGATACCTCCACCGGGTGCACCTCAGATACCTCGCAGATCACCGTGGGCATCATCGCCCTTCCGCAACTGACGGCCAGTGTGCTCACCAACCCGCTCTGCGTGGGCGATACGGCCATCTTTTCAACGGATGAGCACCCGGACGTCACGTATCAATGGTCAGGGCCGGCAGGTGATATCGGTGAAGGGGCCAGTATCCAGTTCGGGCCGCTGATGGAAATGGACGCGGGCGCATATGTGCTCACCTACGCCACCGCGCAATGCATTGCAGAGACGGAACCCTTGCTGTTGGAGGTGTTGCCGTTGCCGCATGCGCCCAACATCATCGGCAATCGGCTCATCTGCGAGGGCGATACGTTGCGATTGACGCTCCAGCATTCCGAGGATGCCGACCTCTACTGGACAGACCCGCTCCCGGGCAGTTGGCAATCTCCCGAACTGGTGATGCCCGACATGCAACTCTGGATGGGCGGGAACTATGGGGCGTATGCCATTGTGCAGGGCTGCGAGGGGCCGAAGGCATCGATACTCGTAGAGGTGGCCGCCCCGCCCGTGCTCGATCTGGGCGGTGATACCGCCATCTGCATGGATGCCCCGCTTCTGTTGCAACTGGATGAGAATGTGTTCAGCGAGGTTAGCTGGTCAACGGGCGAGCAATCGCATCAGGTGGTCATTGAAGAATTCGGAGCCTATACTGTCATCGCCAGAACGGATGGGGGCTGTGTGCTCACGGACAGCCTTCTGGTGGACGTGATCGACTGCGATCCGCTGGAGGCTACGGTGTTCACCCCGAACGGAGATGGCGTGAACGACTCCTTTACCCTTTACACCCGTGGCGTGGTGGCGCAGCAAGTGACCATTTTCAACCGCTGGGGACATGTCATCTATCTCCTGAACAAGGTAGAGGACAGCTGGGATGGCACGCATCACGTGACCCGCCAGCCCGAACCGGTAGGCACATATTATTACGTGGGCGAAGTGACCCTGATGAGTGGGCGGACGGCCCTGAAAAAGAATTGGCTACAGTTGATAAGGTGAACAGAACAGGAATAGAGACCTTGTGCAATGTGACCAATGTTTCCCTCCGCGAAGGGACGACTCTTCATCTTTGCGCTGCAAAAAGGGGACATGAAGAGCTACATGTGGATTATCGGTGCATTTCTTGCCATCTGGGTGGCAGGCATGTTCATCGTCTATCCGATGCTGAAGAAGGAGGAGCGTCTGCGCATCTACCAACCTGCCGATCTCAATAAAAAACTGGTGGACAAGGACATGCAGCGCCAAGGCCGCGACCACCGCATAGCCTCTTTTAGGCTCATCGATCAGAGGGGCGATACGGTGACCAACGCCACATTCGAGGGGAAGATCTACGTGGCCGATTTCTTCTTTACCACCTGCCCCAGCATCTGCCCCAAGATGACCGCCAACATGGGCGAGGTGGCCGTACGCTACAAGGATGACCCACGGATCATGTTCCTCTCCCACACCGTGATGCCTCGGGTGGACAGCGTTCCGGTCCTTGCGACCTACGGGGCGAAGCATGGGGCGGACCCCGAGCGCTGGAAACTCGTCACCGGACCCAAGGAGCACATCTATGCACTGGCCCGCAGAAGCTATTTTGCGGTGACCACCGAAGGCGATGGGGGCGATGCCGATTTCATCCACACCGAGAATTTCATCCTTGTGGACAATAAAAGCCGCATCCGAGGGTTTTATGACGGCACTTCCAAGGAAGAGATGGAACGGTTGAAGAAAGATGTCGCCCTGCTGATGAACGAGGTTTTTCCTGAGAAATGAAGGCAACTCAACAGCCGTGCATGGGTTACATGTCAGGACGAAAGCTCCGAACCTACATGACAAGGTCCATTTTCCATTTTCTTGTTCCCATTTTCATCCTCGCAGGCTGCGACTCCGATCCGGTCGATACCACCTACGCGCCCACTCCGCTCACCCTAACCATTCCGAAGGGTCTTCCCCCGTTGGACATTCCGGCCGATAACCCGATGACGGTGGAGGGCGTGGCCTTGGGCCGAAAACTGTTCTACGAGGGGCTGCTGTCCAAGGACAACCGTATGTCGTGCGCCACCTGCCACATGCAGGAGCATGGGTTCGCAGAGCCCCGTCAGGTGAGTCAAGGGGTGATGTTCGATGCCGTGGGCACACGCAATGCCATGTCGCTCATCAATCTGGGCTGGATACGCACCGGGCTTTTCTGGGATGGACGTTCGCCTTCGTTGGAGGCTCAGGCCTTGGAGCCTGTGCGCAATCCCATCGAGATGAATTCAAGCTGGCCGGAGGTCGAATCGAAACTCAACGCTCACCCGGAATATCCGGAGCTGTTCAAGAGGGCCTTCGATGTGGACTACATTGATTCGCTCACCGTGGCGAAAGCCTTGGCTCAGTTCCAACGCACGCTGATCTCGGGCAATTCCAAGTTCGACCGATGGTACAACCGTCAGGAGATCCAGCTCAGTGAGCAGGAACTGCGGGGTTTCATTCTCTATACCACCGAGGAGGCGGACTGTTTCCATTGCCACGGTCTGGGCGGGCTCATCACCGATAATCTCTATGGGAACAACGGACTGGACGAGGAATTCACCGATCTGGGGCGCTACCTCGTCACAGGAGACGAGATGGACCGCGGCCGTTTCCGCACGCCCACGCTGCGCAACATCGAGATGACCGCACCTTACATGCACGATGGCCGTTTCTTCACGCTGGAGGAGGTAGTGGAGCACTACAGCGACCATGTGAAGGTATCTCCCACCATCAGTCCGCTCATGGAACTGGTGGGCACCAGCGGAGCCCAGCTCACCCAACAGCAGAAGGAGGACCTGGTCGCGTTCCTGCGTACCTTCACGGATACGGAATTCCTGACCAACCCTGCATTCAGCGACCCGAACCAATGACCCACAAGATGTTGAGGACAGCACTTCAGAGTATGGCAGTGGCGTTGATGTTGTCCGTCCTGGCGGGCTGTGCGCGGCAGGAGGGCTGCACCGACCCTACGGCCATCAACTATGATGCGGAGGTGTCCACGGACGATGGTTCGTGCGTCTATGCCCAGGCGGGCCCGCAGCTCCGACTGAGTTTCATCTCCAAACTGGGCACTGCACCTTTCACTTTCGGCACCGATGTGCTGAACTGGGAAGGACGTAAAATGCGCTTCACGCTGGCGCAGTTCTATGCGAGCGGGGTGAAGGTGGGCAATGTGGAATTCGCGGACCGTTACCTCTTTGTCACGCCCGACCGCCCACTGCATGACATAGGTACGTTGGAGCCCGGTGTCTATGATGGTTTGCGTTTTCGGGTAGGTGTCGATTCGCTGGCCAACCATGCCAATCCGGCCAGTTGGCCCAGTGCACATGTGCTCTCGTCCAACAACATCTTCCACTCACATTGGGGCTGGGATCCCGGTTATGTCTTCATCAGGGTGGAGGGGCTGGTCGATACTTCTGCCACTAAGGACGGCCCTACTAATGCGAACTTCATTTTCCACATCGGAATGGACGAGTTCCTGACCGCGGTCTACCTCGATGGACAGTTTACGACAGAGACGGATGTCACCGTGGCGGTAGAAGTGGACTGGCTGAAGTTCTTCAACAATATCGACCTGCGGGCAGACCGTTCGACCCATACCACCAACGACATGCCGCTGGCCACGGCCTTCCATGCCAACATTCCCTCGGCCTTCGCATTGGAGTAGTGGACGAACATGGACGATTGAAAATGGGAAAGAAGGGACGAGGGTTTCCTACGCTGAGCCAACGTGCCCGCCCACCCGCTGTACATTTTCCATTTTCCATTTTCTTACTTCCCGTACTGATACTGGGTTCCTGCACCAAGGACATTCCGCCCGTGCCACTGGTGGAGGTGCCTGCTTGGTTCCCCGACCTTCCTGTTCCTGCCGATAATGCCCTGACCTCCGAACGCATCGCGCTGGGCAGACGCCTGTTCCATGAGCCGCTGCTCTCACGCGATTCGTCCATCTCCTGTGCCTCTTGCCATGTGCAATCTCGGGCCTTCACCGATGGGCGGCCGGTGAGCATGGGCGTGGGCGGACGGACGGGGCAGCGCAACGCGCCTTCGCTCGGCAATGTGGCCTATGTGCCTGCCCTGAACGCGGATGGTGGCATCCCCACTCTGGAATTGCAGGCACAGGCGCCCATTTTCGCCCATGAGGAGATGGACTTCACCATTGCCGAATTCCTCGACCGAATCGGTCAGGACGCCTCCTACCGGACCCTGTTCACCGCAGCCTATGGCCGCGAGCCCGATGCCTACGGCATTTCATGGGCCCTTGCGGCCTTTCAGCGTACGTTCATCAGCGGGAATTCGCGGTTCGACCGGTTCGAGTATCTGGGCGATGCAGGTGCACTGTCCGAGGCCGAGCAGCTGGGCCGCGACCTTTTCTTTAGCAGTGTCACGCAATGCAGCGCATGCCACGCGCCACCGCTGTTCACCACCTTCGAGTATGTCAACATCGGTCTGTATGTGAGCTATGCCGACTCAGGAAGGGCACGCATCACGCATCTGCCGCAGGACAATGGGAAATTCCGAGTTCCCTCGTTGCGTAACATCGCTGTCACGGGGCCCTTCATGCATGATGGGAGCATCGCCACGTTGCACGAGGCAGTGGCACATTTCAATACTGGCGGAGTGGGCCATCCTCTTCAGGACGAGCGCATCCGACCGCTACAGCTCACCCCTCAGCAGGTGGACGATCTTGTGGCCTTTCTCGGTGCTCTCACGGATGACACCTTCATCTCGGACCCGGATCATGGTCCCTGAGCCTACGATTACGGGTGGGAATGGTGGTGAGTTCCGTCCTTCCCTTTGCTATTGATGTGCGTCACCCCGCCCGAGACGATGAATTTCATCACCTCGGTGGTGGGGAGGTCAAGGAACTCGACATCATCACGGTGCACCACCATCTGGTTGCCCACTATGCCGTAGGAGAGCGGCAGGTAGACGGAGATCATGTCATCCCTGAACCCGAAGGTGGAGAGGTCGGACTGCGTGACGAAGCCCAGTCGGAACTGCGCGGGGTCTTTCTGCATGCGCACTTTGACGGGGCGCCCCAATTTCTCCTCCTTATCGGAGAAAAGGGAGATGATGTCCTTCACCGAGAAATAGATGACCTTGACCAGCGGTGTGCGACTGAAAAGCTTGTCAAGCCATGTCACGGCCGAAACATTGATGAAATGCGAACCTGCATACCCGATTGCTGTCAGCAGGATGATGACGATGGCCACCCCGATGCCAGGCAGGCTGGAAGACGTGAATTCCTCGGTGAGCGGTGAGATGAGACCGTTCATGAGCCGGACGAACCATACGATGATGGCCACTGTGACGGCTATCGGGGCCACGAACAGCAGGCCACTGAGGGAGTATCCCGCAAGGGAGGAGATCATTTTCTTCATCACAGAGACCGGAGTTCGTTTCTAAGTTGGGCAGGCAGACTGGCTGCGACCAGAGCGTAGGAATCTCGGATCCACCCGCGGGCATCGGCAGGGGAGAAGGAGCCATCGAACACCAGTGTGTTCCAGTGCTGCTTATTCATATGATAGCCCGGTATCACCCCAGTGTGCAGTTCGCGCAGTTCAACGGCCCTGTCGGGGTCACATTTCACGTTGCAGCGGAGTTCAATCTCATCGAGGCTCACGAGGCAGAACATCTTGCCCATCACTTTGAAAACGAGCGTCTCCGGTCCGAAGGGCAGGGTCTCCTCCACACCGGGAAGTGATAGGCAATAGTCGCGCACGTCCTCCACGTTCATGCCTCTGAAGGTAAGGTTTGCTTCGGTTCGGTGGGAAGGGCCTTCACTCAGGCGACCGTCTTTCCAGGATAGGCCTGCAGTGCTGCTCGGATGATGCGCACCGAGGCGATGAGGTCGGCCTCGTTGAGCACATAGGCCATCCGCACCTCGTCCTGTCCTGCGCCTGCTGTGCTGTAGAATCCCGTTCCAGGGGCCATCATCACTGTGGCGCCATCGACCGAGAACTCCTCCAGCATCCATTGGCAAAAGCGGTCCGAACTGTCAATGGGCAGGCGGGCCATGGCATAGAATGCGCCTGCGGGTTTCGGGCATAGCACCCCGGGAATGCTGTTGAGACCGTTCACCAATGTGTCCCTGCGCTTCACATATTCGGCCGCCACGGCCTCGAAATAGGATGGTGGCGTGTTCAGCGCTGCCTCTCCGGCAATCTGTCCCAAGGTCGGAGGGCTCAGGCGCGCCTGGGCGAATTTCATGGCAGTGGACATGAATTCCGCATTGCGTGTCACCAGCGCACCCACGCGGGCCCCGCACATGCTGTAGCGTTTGCTCACAGAGTCGACCATGATCACATGCTGCTCGGCCCCTGTCAGGTTCATGCATGAGAACGGACGGGCATTGTCGTAGCAGAATTCCCGGTACACTTCATCCGCAAAAAGGAACAGGTCGTGGCGGATGCACAGCTCTGCCAGCCCGTTCAGGTCTTCCTGTGAATAGAGCGACCCGGTCGGATTGCCGGGATTGCAGATCAGTATGGCCTTGGTTCGAGGGGTTATCCGCTTCTCGAACTCTACCACCGATGGAAGGGCGAAACCGTTCTCGATATGTGCGGTGATGGGCACCACCGTGATGCCGCCCATCGTGGCGAAGCCGTTGTAGTTGGCATAGAAGGGCTCGGGTATGATGACCTCGTCACCAGCGTCCATGGCCGTCATGAAACCGATGGTCAATGCCTCCGACCCCCCCGTGGTGACCATGATGTTGCCCGGGGTCACCGGAATACCTACACGGGTGTAGAATTCGGCCAGGCCCTTACGATAACTTGAGAAACCATCCGAGTCGCTGTATTCGATGATTTTTCGGTCCATGTTTCGCACCGCGTCAAGGGCCACCTGGGGTGTTTCGATGTCGGGCTGGCCAATGTTCAGATGATACACCTTCTTACCGGCAGCCTTGGCGGCAGTGGCAAAGGGCACCAGCTTTCGGATAGGGCTGGCGGGCATCTTAGCGCCTTTGGAAGACAGTTTGGGCATGGGAGTTATCTTGTTTCGAGCGGGCGAAGATAGGATCGGTGGTACCCAAAGAAAAAGCCCCTCCGAATTACTCGGAAGGGCTTCCCACTCTGCAATCAACCAAAATCATTCCACCGGAGTGGCGCCATCAATGGTCTTAGCGGCAGGCATGGCATCCTGTTCAGAAGCCACCGCGTTCACTGTTCCTTTGATTTTCAAAAGGGTATTGGCATTGTCCACTGCGTTAGAGGTGATGGTCACCGTCTTGCTGATGGGGCCTACGCGCTTAGTGTCATACTTCACCTTGATAGAGGCAGAGGCCCCTGGTGCGATGGGCTCTTTAGGCCATTCAGGCACGGTGCATCCGCAAGAACCTTTGGCGTTGCTGATGATGAGCGGCTCTGTACCTGTATTCGTGAAACGGAACTCTGTGGCCCCATTGGCACCTTGGTCGATGGTGCCATAATCATGCTCCAGTTTCTCAAACTCGATTTTGGCACCGGCCACCTGAGCCTGTGCAAGAGCGAAAGAACCTACGGCCAAGGCCAGAAGTAGCATTGCTTTTTTCATGGTGATATGTTTTTTGGTTTAGTGACGGCCAAAGTTATCCAACCGTTTGGGGCCGATTCGTTAACGAGATGTTAAAGTCCCAGAATCGGTCGGATTACCTCGTGGAACATGTTCTGTTCATGTTTTTTTAATGTTCGGGTAATTCGCATCTTGCGCCCAGATGGGTTTGCAACGCCATGTGAGGGAAACCGTTGGGTCGAAGTTCTTCCGATTCTCGGTGGCAGGAGGCATCTGGACGGTGATCAACATCGGGATGATGTGGCTGCTCATCGACATCTGGCATCTGCCTGGCTGGTTGGGCTCCACCATCGGGGTGGTGGTGCTGTATGTGGGTCGCTATTACACGTATCTGCTGCTCAAGGCCATGGAACCCAAGTTCTGGACCTATGTCTCGGCAAGCGGTGTGTTCTCCCTGTTCATCATCGGTGCCATGACCCTTGCTGTGGATGTGTTCGGTCTTCCGGCTCTGTACTCATCTTTGGTGGTCACGGGCCTGAGTTTCGTGCTCAAGTACATTTTCTTCAAGAGGATTGACCTTATCCGTTCCTGAGGCATGGTGGATGCTGTCATCATGCATTTACGCGAACACCGTTGGGTCCTTGTCTTCCTCGCGGTGCTTCTGGTTTCCGGGCTTGCTGCTGTGGGTGACTATGGTATCACTTGGGACGAGCAGCATCAGCGCGACTATGGACAGTATGTGCATCACTATGTGCATTATGGAGACACCTTTCTGCATCAGTATCAGAGCCGGTACCATGGTCCGGCCCTGCAGTATCTGCTCTATCAGGTGGAGCATTGGCTGCGCCCACAGGACTCCGGGGATGTCTATCGCCTGCGGCATTTGCTCACGTTCCTTTTCTCGATAGTTGGGGTCGGTTGCTTCTATCTTCTGGGTCTGAAGATTTTCAGGAGTAGGAGCTGGGCCTTGCTCGGTGCCGTGCTGCTGGTGCTCAGCCCGCGCATTCTCTCCCATTCGTTCTACAATTCGAAGGACGCAGCGTTCATGTACATGTTCATCATAGCGATGTATACCATGGTTCGTATGCTGTCAAACATGAACTTCAGGACCGTGACCGTGCATGCCTTGGCCTGTGCGGTGCTGTTCGATATGCGGATCCTGGGTGGCTTTGTGCCTGTATTCACCGCTGTGCTGCTGTTGCCCAGATACTTCTGGTCTTTCCGTGAGCAGATGGCCAAGGTGCCGCTGCTGCTCTGGTGCGTAATGTTGTTCGCAATTGGGGTTGTGGCCTTTTGGCCCACGCTCTGGCACTCACCGCTCTGGGAACTGGTCAATGCCCTGCGTACCATGAGCGCCTATCCATGGGAGTATGCGGTCAGGTTCCGAGGCGAGTTCATCCCCTCCACCCAATTGCCATGGTTCTATCTCCCGTTCTGGATGATCATTACCACACCGCTCATTCACCTCGTGCTGGTCGCGTTGGGAACCTATGCGTGGTTTGCGGACAAGGGGCGTGTCACCACGGAACATTTCCTGATGGTGCTGCTCTGGGCTGCCCTGCCACTTGCGGTGGTGGTGGGAAAAGGTGCGGTGGTGTATGACGGATGGAGACACGTTTTCTTCGTTTGGCCTGCCTTTGTCATGCTGGCGGTGGCAGGTTCACGATGGGCGGTCGAGAGGCTGGGAAAGCGGGTGCCGGCCGTTGCGGTGTGGGCCGTGTTGGCGGTAACTCTGTCCGGTCCGTTGCTTTGGTCATTGAGGAATCATCCCCATCAAGCGGCATTCTTCAATGCTCTGGCGGTGAACAACGCTTGGCAGAACTATGAGATGGACTACTGGGGAGGCAGCTACAAGCAGGCCTTGGAGTGGCTTGCTGAGCACTGTGAGGACGAGGAAATCACCATTTTTCCCGCACATCTCCCTGGGGAACTGAATCTGTGGATGTTGCCTCCGGACCAGCGCGAACGCTTCCGAAAAGTGGAGCTGGGCGAGGCACGTTATCTGGTGTCCAACTACCGCTATCAGGAACATCTGGAAGCTTTTCTGGAGCAGCGTTATCCATACGAGCATCCTCTGCATGTGATCGAGGTGGACGGAAACCCGATTGTGGGGGTTTACCGCCTGCGCTGAACCGGTGACGGCCTTCACCGAACATACCGGACGGTCTTCGGTTATTTTAGCCGCATGGGATACAGCAGTCTTGAACAGTGTGTGATCGATCTGGAGCGCAACGGCCATCTGGTGCGCATCCGTGAGCAGGTGGACCCGAATCTGGAGATGGCCGCCATCCATCTCCGCGTGTATGCCAACAATGGGCCGGCCCTGCTTTTCGAAAATGTGAAAGGGTCGAAGTATCGCGCGGTGTCCAACCTCTTCGGTACCATCGAACGCAGCCGCTTCCTTTTCCGCGACACACTGGACAGGGTGAGCAAACTGGTGCGCCTGAAAGGTGATCCGGCACTGCTGATGAAGAATCCCTCTTGGCTCTTCCCCGCGGCATTGGGCGGTCTAACAGCCCTGCCGCGCAGAAGCGCTTCCGCTTTTGAGGACGTCCGCATCAGCGACCTTCCGCAGATCAAGCATTGGCCCATGGATGGAGGGCCGTTCGTAACCCTACCACAGGTCTACACAGAGGATTCAGACCGTCCGGGCGTGCTGGGATCCAATCTTGGCATGTACCGCATTCAGCTCGGTGGCAACGATTATGTTCAGGACCAGGAGATCGGGCTGCACTATCAGCTGCATCGGGGCATCGGGGTGCATCAGACCAAGAGCAACGCGTTGGGCCTTCCGCTAAAGGTGGCGGTGTTCGTGGGCGGGCCACCATCGCACACCTTCGCTGCCGTGATGCCGCTTCCCGAGGGCATTCCGGAAGTGAGTTTCGCTGGCGCACTGGGCGGAAGACGTTTTCGTTATCAGACTTGGGAGGGTTTCACCATTTCCAGTGATGCCGACTTTGTAATCCTCGGTGAGGTCTATCCTAAGGAGAACAAGCCCGAAGGACCGTTCGGTGACCATTTGGGATACTATAGCCTGACGCACGATTTTCCTCTCATGCGGGTGAAGCGCGTTCTCGCCAAACGCAATGGCATCTGGGCTTTCACTGTGGTGGGCCGTCCTCCTCAGGAGGATACCAGTTTCGGGGCGCTCATTCATGAGATTACGGGTCCCATCATTCCACAGACCATTCCCGGACTCAAAGAGGTGCATGCCGTGGATGCCTCTGGGGTGCATCCGTTGCTCTTCGCCATCGGCAGCGAGCGCTACACGCCCTACAGCGATGTACGCAGGCCGCAGGAGATCCTTACCATCGCCAATGCCATTCTCGGATTCAACCAGATGTCACTGGCCAAGTTCCTCATCATTGCGGCACGGCAGGATAATGAACAGCTGAGCACGCATGATGAGGGTGCGTTCCTCCGCCATGTGCTGGAGCGGATGGACCCGCAGCGCGACCTGCATTTTCATACCAATACCACCATCGATACGCTCGATTACAGCGGTGACGGGCTGAACACAGGCTCCAAGGTGGTGATAGCGGCCGCGGGCGGTCCCATCCGCAGTCTAAGCACCGATTTGCCAGACGGCCTGTCCCTGCCAGACGGGTTCTCCGACCCGCAAACGGTGATGCCCGGTGTCCTGGCCCTGCAGGCCCGCAGGTTTTCGGGCAGTCAGGACATCCGCGCGCTGGCCGATGAGCTGATTCTGCAGCAGGAGGCGCTCAAAGACTGGCCGCTCTTGGTCGTGTGTGACGACAGTGCCTTCCTCTCCAAGAACCTCCACAACTTTCTATGGGTGGCCTTCACGCGGTGCAATCCCTCGCATGATGTGGATGGGGTAGGGGCCTTCACGCGCCACAAGCATTGGGGCTGCACAGGCCCTGTTATTTTGGATGCCCGGGTGAAACCGCACCACGCCCCACCGCTCGTTGCCGACCCTGCCATTGAGCGCAGGGTGGATGCGCTCGGTGCTAAGGGCGGAAGCCTGCATGGCATCATCTGAACAGCAGAGGTGCCTTCTCGGATGCGGAAACCGAGTACGCATTTTGCGTAGACCTGACACTTTTTTGTAAAAAGTACGCCAGTCCGTCTAAAAACTGTAACCCTGTCCTGTGTTGGGCGTTGTGCCGCCCGTAACAAGACAGAAAGAGATGAAGACAGAGCAGTTGCAGTGGTCAGCGCGGTCTGGCCTGAGAACGATCAGTGACAAGGGCCTTTCCAACAGTGCCGATCTGGTGATGGTGTTCGGGGCGCGGCCCATTCTGGCCGATCCGGCCCGATTTGATGAGCTGAGGGCCCGATATCCTAAAGCGCATATCATTTTGGGCAGCACGGCCGGTGAGATTTTGGAGGATATGGTGTCCGATGACACTTTGGCCATCACGGCCATACAATTTGAGAAGACGCAGGTGCGGGCGGTCAACATTGCCATCAATGCGGCCGCAGACAGTTTCGATGCGGGTGTGCGACTGGCAGGCATGCTCCATGGCGAGGATCTGTGCCACATCTTCCTGCTTTCTGACGGGTTGAATGTCAACGGCAGTGAGATTGTCAAGGGGCTCAACTCGGCCCTCTCGAACGAGGTGACCTGCACGGGCGGTCTGGCGGGCGATGCGGCCCATTTTGGGCAGACACTCGTTGGACTGAATGCCGCTCCCACTGACAGGCAGATTGTGGCCGTGGGGTTCTACGGTGAAAGTATCAAAGTGGGCTACGGCTCCGTTGGCGGATGGGACAACTTTGGTGCCGAACGCCTTGTAACCCGTGCCGAGGGCAACGTGCTCTACGAGTTGGATGGCCAGTGTGCACTTGACCTGTATAAGATGTATCTCGGTGAGAAGGCCGCAGAACTGCCCGGTTCGGCCCTGCTCTTTCCATTGGGAATCAAGTTCGATGAGGACTCGGACACCATCGTGCGAACAGTGCTTGCGGTGGACGATGAGAAGGGGAGCATGACCTTCGCGGGCGATATACCGGAAGGCTGCTATGTCCGCCTGATGAAGGCCAACTTCGACAAGCTCATCGATGGGGCCAATCTTGCCGCAGAGCATACCAAGGTGCGGGGTCCGCAGGGCGACAGTCTCGCCATCCTGATCAGTTGCGTGGGCCGCAAGCTCATTCTCGGTCAGCGCATCGATGAGGAGGTGGAGGCCGTCAGGGAAGTGCTCGGTGCCGGGGCGACCATCACCGGGTTCTACTCCTATGGCGAGATCTCGCCTGTGGTCGAGTCCGCCAAGTGCGAGCTTCACAACCAGACCATGACCATCACCACCTTAGCAGAGATCTGACCCCGTGTTTGAACGACTTCGGAGCAAACTGCTCGAGCGGCAGATTAGGAAGTACCTGAAGGACGTGGTCATCCCCGAACCGATGACCGACTTCCTTGGCATTGTGGACAATGCCTACTCCCATTATGAGGAGAACCTCAATCTGCTGGAGCGTGCCCTCGACCTGAGTTCACGCGAGCTCAACACCGCCAAGGCAAAGGTGACCAAGGCCTATGCCGAGATCAACGAGAAGAATGAGGACCTGCTGAGCAGCATTCAGTACGCGAGGCTCATCCAAGAGGCCATCCTGCCATCGGCCGAGCGCTTCCGGAGCGTGGTCCCCGAATCTTTCGTGTTCCATGCCCCGCGCGACATCGTGAGTGGCGATTTCTACTGGATTCAGGAATACAACGGCAGGATCCTGATTGCCGCGGTCGATTGCACAGGCCATGGGGTGCCGGGAGCATTCATGTCCATCATCGGCAACAATGCGCTGAATGCCGCGGTGCGCGAGGAGGGGCTCACCACGCCATCCCTCATACTCGATTATCTGAATGAGGCCGTGAGCGACACCCTGCGTAACAAGACCGAGGACACCATGGGTATACGCGATGGGATGGATATCGCCCTCATCAGTCTCGACTTGCACAACCGTAGTCTTGAATATGCCGGTGCCTACAATCCGCTCTACATTATCCGCGATGAGAAGCTCATCGAGGTAAAGGGCGACAAGTTTCCCATCGGCATGTCCATTGATGACCAGCTACGCAAGTTCACCAATCATCCTGTGGAGCTGATGGCGGGGGATGCCATCTACATCTTCTCTGATGGTTTTGCAGACCAGTTCGGAGGACGGTTGGGCAAGAAGTTCAAGTACGACAACTTCCGCGCGCTGCTTTTCGATGTGCATCAGCTTACGCCAGCGGAGCAGCTGCGTGCAGTGCGCCAGTGCTTCAATGAGTGGAAGGGCGACCTCATGCAGTTGGACGACACCCTGCTCATCGGCCTGCGCATTCCTTAGGGCACGCGGGGGCTAATCCGCTGCCCGCACCTCTACTCGGTGTATAAGCAACGGATGCCCCGATGCCGACCACGCATACACCTTCACCACATCGTCTGCGCCCCGGGCTTGCTGCAAAGCGAAATCTAAGATGGCCCAACCTTCCTCACCTGAGGGAATCTGCGCATGAATGGGCCTTGCCTCCCATACGTATCTTTCCTCGCCCGACCATTGCTCCATCACCAGCAGCAGTTCCACGGGCGATGCGTCCGGCATTTCACCTTCCAGATAGACCGTCACGGCCCGGGTGTTCAGTGCTGTCGTCCGTCCCATCCATGTGGGGCCGTAGGGCGCATCGCCCCCAATGGTGTAGCTGCGCAGTCCAAGGCTGTCAGTTTGCACAAAGGCCGTATCACAAATCCAACCTTCCATGGGTGAGAACTGGAACGCGGTCAGAACCCGATGCTGTGCCTCCCCTTTTCTGTAGAGGGTGATGCCGCTGTTGAAATGCACTTCCGATTCCACCACCACGGGATATTTCTCGCGGATGATGCGCTCCACCTCAGGGGTCTGGTTGATGGTGCTGTGGGCGTAGGCCAAGTGTCCGGTCTTGGATTCGGCCATCAGCCGTTTCAGTCGCAGCAGGCCGTCCTCGTCCGTCACGCGATAGGTGGCAAAGCGCACATCAGGGGTGGAGGTGCGCGCCATGTATCGGTCCAGATAGGAGGGATGGTTCACATCGGCCACCAGCAGCAGGTCGTTGCCCAGTTCAGTGTGCCATTCGGAAGCCCGGTCGGCCAATGGGCGGAAGACCCCGAAATGTTCTTTCCCGAAGAAATCGTTGAGGTACACGGTGCTGTACACCCCGGTGCCCAGCACCACCGTCACGGCCAAGGCGGTGAGCCACCGATGACGGTCGTCCCAACCCGAGAAAAGGAATGCTAACAGGAAGGGGAATGAGAACAGCAGCACACTGTGCTGCAGCACCGGGCTCACATGTCTGGAATAGAAGAACCCGATGAGCAATGGTCCGAGGAACAGTGCCAATGGCAGGAGCAGCTGCCCCCACGACCGTTGCGGACGGAACACCGCCCATCCCCCCAGTCCGATGCCGCCCATCACGCCCATGAGGGGATACCATCCGTTGAACACGTAGTGGAGATGCTCCACCGGCCAGTCGTTCTGCGGAACGCCCACCCAGGCCACCCCGCCCATGCTCAGCTGATGCAGGGTGATGGACAGGTGCGGAAGAAAGAGCACGATGGCCCCGCCCATCGCGTAGAGGTAGTGCCGCAGCCGTTCGCCCTTGAGCAGCAGTGTGCCTGCCAAGGCCATGAGGGCCGCAGTGAGGCCGCAGAAATGGTGTGTGTAGGCGCAGAGGGCCAGCGCGAGGGCCAGCATCCAGAGGTTCAGGGTGCTATGCGTGCCCCGCAGCACGCGCACCCAATGATATGCCGCCATGGTGGCGAAGAGCATTCCGAGGGCATAGGGCCGGGCAATGCCCGAATAGAGTAGGGGGAATTCGAGGGTGGCCATGGCCGCGGCCATAAGCAGTCCGGCACTGGTGCCATACCACGCGCGGCCTGTGCGGTAGGCGTAGAACACGGCCCCGATGCCAGCCAGCACGAACGGAAGCCGCACCCATGCCTCACGGTCCCCGAAAAGCCGCACCACATACCATAGCAGGACCTGAGCAGCGGCCGGGTGGCCATCTGGTCGCACTCCGTTCAAGATCAGGTCTTTCAGGCTGCCGAAGTCGAGCCGGGCAAGGGCACTCAGCTCATCATTGCTGTAGGAGGGCTGCCAGTAGTGCCACAGGCGCAGGGCCGCAGCAACAATGAGCACAAGGCCCAACAGAATGCTGCGCTCACGCTTATCCATTGGCGCGCAGTTGGCGCAGGCGTTCAAAGAGAACCACCCCTGTGGCCACGCTCACGTTGAGAGAACCGGTGCTCCCGGCCATGGGAATGGACACGCGGGCATCGGCCACTTCGAGCAGGGCGGGGTCTATGCCGTCCTCTTCCGAACCCATGAGGATGGCCACCGGTCCGGTAAGGTCCACATCGTACAGCGGGTGCTCGGCCTTCTCGGTGCAGGCAATGATGCGCAGGCCCGATGCCTGCAACTGCATCACGGTGCGCTTGAGGTCGTAGGTGCGGCCTATGTTGAGGTTGAACACCGCCCCGGCCGAGGTCTTCACCGACACGGGATTCACCTGCGCGCTGCCCTTTGCGGGCATAAGTATGCCATGCGCCCCGGCACACTCTGCACTGCGGCAGATGGCCCCGAAGTTTCCCACATCGCTCACGCGGTCCAGCACCACCACCAAGGGGTCGAGCCCTTGATCGAAGGCACCCTGCACCGCCTCCATCACGTCCACATATTCAATGGGAGAGAGCATGGCGATGATGCCCTGATGGTTCTTGGAGGTGAGGCGGTTCAGTTTCTCCTGCGGCACTTCCTGAATGGGCACTTCGCGTTGGCGCAGCGCACGCTTGATGCGGCCCATCACATCCGAGGCCATGCCCTTCTTCACATATACCTTCTCCAGTTCCTTTCCGGCCTCAATGGCCTCCAGCACAGGGTGAATGCCGAAGATCAGGCTGTTGGTCTCGGGGCATTTTCTAGGGGCGGGGCGCTGGTCGGTCATGGCGCGAAGATAGGGGAGGGCCGCAGGCTGTAATACTCCCCAATCGTTGGACAGTTATTGTGGTTCTGTTATTGAACTGGGTTGTCTGATTGTTCTTCGTTCATCGGGTAGGCCAAAGTACGCATGTGCGGGTGTGAGTCCGTATAGAGAACTGTGGGGTCTTCGGTGGTTTTAGTCGTTGAAGTACCTGTTGAGCGGTTTTCTTAGCTGATGGCCGTTCTCAGGTGCGTGGAGATGGATGCACTCGTACTTGAGGCTTCGCCACAGCCGTTCTATGAAGGCGTTGTCGGTTGCCCGGCCCTTGCCATCCATGCTGATGGCAATGTCGTTGAGCCTGAGCAGTCCTGTGAACTCGTTGGAGGTGAACTGGCTGCCCTGGTCGGTGTTGAAGATGCGCGGGCAGCGGCCCATGGTCAGGGCATCGTTGAGCGCATCGATGCAGAAGGCCGTGTCAAGGGTGTTGCTCACCTGCCATGACAGCACATAGCGGCTGTGCCAGTCCATCACCGCTGTGAGGTACAGGAAGCCCTTTGGCATGGCGATGTAGGTGATGTCCGTGCTCCAGATGTGGTCAGGGCCGTCAGGGGTGACGCCTCTGAGCAGATAGGGGTACACCGTGTGTCCCGGTGCAGGTCGGCTGGTGTCGGGCCTTGGCCCTACGGCCTCCAGTCCCATCACGCGCATGAGCCTGCGCACACGCTTCTCATTGACCCAATGGCCCTGTAGCCTCAGGTGGTCGCGCATGCCCATTACACCCAGATGGCAGTTGTCCATGTAAAGCCCATCCATGAGCCTCATCAGCTCCAGATTGTAGGCAATCTCACCCTTGGGCCTGTGATAGTAGGTGCTGCGTGCCAGCCCCACTGCACGGCAGCGGGCGCTGACGCTGCCCTCCCTGTGGCCGCTCACGGCCCTGCGCTTCTCCCGTACGTTCATAGACCCATTTTTTTTAGAAGGTCATTCTCCATCTTGAGCCTTCCGATCTCTGCATAGAGCTGCTCGGTGTCGGGACCCACCGAAGCTTTTGGAGAACTATCCCGGTGCCACCTGATGGCGGGCCGCAAGCTCTGCGACCGTGTAGGCCCCCTCGATCGCCTCTATGGCAACGCGGGCCTTGAACTTGGCGGTGAACCGCCTTCTGCTTCTCTTTTCACTCATGATGGACAAGTTTAGCTTCTCTTAGCCAACTGTCCAAGTTATGAGGAGTATTACAACCCTCATCACTCCTGCCCGCAACGGTTATTTTTGCCTCATGTCCACAGCCACAATGAAGAGAAAAGGTGCAGCGGTAGAGAAGGCGGTACTGGAGCAGGCCTATCGCCTGATCTGCACCGCCAAGGCCATGACCGAGCTGTATGAGCGGAACGCCCGCGTCACCGGCAAGTACGTCCATGCCACCAGTCGCGGTCACGAGGCCATCCAGCTCGCCCTCGGCCTCCAGTTGAAGCCGCAGGATTTCGTGGCCCCCTACTACCGTGACGACAGCATTCTGCTCGGCATAGGCATGCAGCCCCACGAGCTGATGCTGCAACTGCTCGCCAAGCGCGATGACCCGTTCT
>CAZATP010000032.1:0-39482 GCA_964488095.1 uncultured Chryseobacterium sp. | reverse complement strand
TCAATACTTGAAGTCCTGACGTCAACACCTGAGGTTCTGGATTCAATACTTGAAGCCCTGACGTCAACACCTGAGGTTCTGGATTCAATACTTGAAGTCTTGACGTCAACACCTGAGGTTTTGGATTCAATACTTGAAGTCCTGACATCAATACCTGAGGTTCTGGATTCAATACTTGAGGTTCTGAAGTCAACACCTGAGGTTCTGACCCACACTTGTATGACGGTATCCAACGAATGCTGGCTTTCTTTCGGAAGCTCCCTGTGAACGTGAAATAGTTGATCTTTGGTGATACCTGAAGCACCTAAGCGATGCAGAAGCAGCTATCGGGTGGGCCTGAGCCCACCGAATACAACGGACGAAAAGACGCTCGGCCGAGCGAGGTGACCAGCCCGACCCGACCGTGAACAGAGAATTGTTCACCTTTGACGTGGCTGCATTCACGTGAAGCGCGAGGATGACGAGGTGGACTAGAGTTCAACAACTTTTACAGAGATTGCACGACACTCGCCCAATCGAATTCTACAGATTGAATTAATCAGCAGTTTATTCACTCATTTAATCCGATGCACTCAGTGCATTTACCTCTAATAATTATTCCATGATTGAAGACTTGTACTTTCAAGACGAAGGTTCCGTGAGAATAACTGCTGCTTCCGTTGGAATAAGTAGACTTCGATGGACTTCTGCAAGTGAAGAAGACGTTAAACTAGGTAATTATATTTCGATAATGTCGAGAAATAGATTTGATCATTTACCTATTGAGCCAAGCAATGGTGTAATCAAAGAATATTTTAAAACTATAAAACCCAATAATTACGATTCTATTCAAAGATGCAAAATACAATACAGTGACGTCATAAACATCGACACAAATATCCGAGATATAATTGAAAGATTTGCCACTGAGCAAAGAACCTTTTTCTTCATTAAGTATCAAAAAAATATTTCAGGCCTTATAACGATTGGCAACTTAAACTGTAAGCAAGTTCAGGTGTATATCTTCAGTTTAATATGTGAATTGGAAAGGGAATTAGGACATGTTCTAAATTCACAACTTACAACCGAAGCTATTAAGAGCTGGATCGAAACCAAAGCTGAGGACAATAAGGAAAATGACAAGTACAGAAAAATTCTGGCAAGTTACAATGACTTAACCAAATTAGATTTAGAAAATCAACTCACGGAACACCTCTTTTTTGTTGACTTTTTTTCCATCATAGAAGATAATGAATTGTATAAGGAAATTGATTTCTCAAAAAAAGAATGGCAGAAACTAAGTGGCATAAACGAACTGCGAAAGAGAATTGCCCATCCAACGAGAAGCTTAATTGACAAGGACAATGACATCAGTAAACTTCAAGAACGTTTGCATAAAATTGATGACTTGATATACAGACTGACAATAAACAGAAAGTGTAAATGAATTTATTGTCTAAGATATTCTCCTTGTCCATCGTTTTTAATCCACTTGGATATGTAGTGAATTTTATATTAAAATCATGACGTAGTATTTTTTTAACAGGAACATTCAGAAAATTAGAGTGAATACCTTATAAACTTAAATAAGTAAGTCACAAAACAACATGAGAACATCATTAATCATTCTGATTATAATTGCAGCTCAACAAGTATCTGTTTTTGCTCAGAGATTTCAGACATCCCACCAGACCAATTACACATTGGATTTTACCACCTATTTAAGTGGTGTGAACTATGCCTACTTAATTGTACCGGACAACCAAATAAAGTTTCTAACTGAAAATCCCACTAGCATTAATTCTCAAGCAATTTCAGGTATTCTTGATTACCTTAAGGATATGGGGTTTGCATACGTAAGCTGGGGCTCGGCAACAAGCCAAATAAGTGTATCATCAATATGTGATGTAGTACTTGTATATCCGTCATGGGCATATAGCAATTCAACTTGTACTAATATCAAACTCACTTTCACCTCATGTAATCTAGATGTTTTTGAATTTTCCGCGGATGAGAATATTTTTGTTAGTAGCAATGTGAATGTGAGAACTGCATTTTATAAGATTTGCGGCAAGATGTATGGACTCAGAAACATTTATAATATCAGCCAACGTTTGAGATTGCCAAAGGAAATGACGAAGTGGAATGAACAAAAACTTAAAGACCATTTCCGACAAAGTGGAGCAGACCCAATCGAAGGTATTTATGAAAGTGCTACTGGAGGCCCATCAACAGCAAAGTACAAACTCGGTGTCCTGAAGTCCGAGCATGGTTATATGCTTATTTATTTGGCAGGCGCACTCAATCACGAAGACTGGACGGAGGGTGAGATTAAAGCCAAATTGAGTGAGACAGCTACACAAAATCTATTCAAAACTAATTGGAAGATGAGCGATAAACGAGAAAATAACAATGCATATATCTCATTTGAGATTGGTTTAATGAATTTAATTACGCAAGACCAAGAGAAACAAACTTACTTAAAGCTCTTTCCAACGGCCAGCGATGATTTCTCTAAACGTAATTATGCTCCTTCATCTGGAACCGCATTTGCGATTACCTCAACTGGATTAATAGCAACAAACTACCATGTGGTTAAGGATGCAAATAGAATTTCCGTAAGAGGTGTGAATGGCGATTTTTCTAAATTATTTAAGGGAAAAATCCAGATTGAAGACAAAAAGAATGATTTAGCCTTAATTCAAATTGTAGATTCCTCATTCTCATCGTTAGGTGACGTCCCATTTTCAATCCAATATAAATCGATAGATGTAGGCAGTTCGGTCTTTACAATGGGATATCCACTAAAAGCAGTAATGGGTGATGAAATTAAATTAACAAATGGCATAATAAGCTCCAAAAGCGGTTATCAAGGAGATGTGACATCTTATCAAATTTCAGTTCCATTGCAACCAGGAAATAGTGGTGGGCCATTGTTTGATTTAAACGGAAATTTAGTCGGTATTGTAAACGCGAAATTGACAATAGGTGAAAATGTTTCATATGCAATCAAGGCTTCATACTTAAAGAACTTACTGGAGCTGTTGCCAAGCTCTCATAAGTTTCACACCATTAATTCTTTGGCTGGAAAGCCTTTTATAGAGCAGGTTAAACAACTTACTAAATTCGTCTACATAATTGAGGTCGATTAGCGGTTACGGTCCGTGCCTATTCCCCCGCCCGGCCAAGTGTTCCACTGCGCTCGCGCAGAAGTTCCTAAGAATTGTCAGAATCTCACGCTCTTGTTTTGGCATAGGCTGGGCTTTGCCGCCCACTTACTCCTTGATGAGCCTAACAGTTCTGTCCCCATCCGTTGCGTGCATGCGCAACAGGTACATGCCTGAGGGCAGGGCCGAGAAATCGTGTCCGCTCGGATCTGTTCCGCTCCAAACGGCCTGCATGAGCGGGTTGAAGAGCACGAAATGGGAACCCTGAGGCACGCGGCTCACCGCGAACCCTCGCCCGAAGGGGTTGGGGGCCACCACCATACTGTCCCTGTCAGATAGCTGCCCTTCAATTCCTGTGACCGTGCAGCCAAGTTGGTTGATGCGCTCCCAGATGCTGTCATTCAGCAGAAAGGGAACCGGGCTGCTGTCGGGTGCATCGCCCATCCGTATCCACACCATGTTCTCTGACGTGGACACGTTGATGAACTGACCGTTCTTGCCCAAGGCCATCACGCAGTCATCCGGTGCGTGTTGCATCAGGCTGCCGGGGAACTGGGTCTGTAGGCCGGGCACCATGAAGGTTGGTTTCCCACTGAGCCACCACAGGTATCCGTACGATTCGTTGAGGCCCTGCGAGGTGTTGACCATCTCGGTGAAGTAGTCCGTGTCGGTCATGATGGGGTTGCCGTTCCAGTTGCCCCCGTTCTGCACCAGCAGCCCGAAACGCGCCATGCTGCGGGCATTGCTGAAGAACACGTTGTTGCTCTCCACATATTGGAACGTGCCCGTCATGCCGGTCGGTGTCTTCACCTTCTGGGTGGTGTACTGATTGAGCGTGACACCCGTGGCCGACTCGATCACCTGATCGAGCAGGGTGTAGGGGGCATTGTGATACGACCATCGCGTGCCGGGCTGGGCCAGATAGCTGAGGCAGGATGGCAGGGTGCAGTCGAGGGCAGCCACCCCGTCATCCAGCCCCGTGGTCATGGTGAGCTGATGGCGCACGGTGATGGCGGCCTCCTGCTCGGGGGTGCAGCTGGTCCAGCCTGTGCCCAAGTGGGCTGATGTGGCATCCTGAATGGAGAGATGGCCCTCCTGCTGCGCGATGCCCACCATGAAGGCGGTGAGGGTCTTGCCGGCCGAGGCCCAGTACCACAGGGAGCTGGCCGTGTGGCCGTTGAAATACTGCTCCAACACGATGCGGCCGTCCTTCAAGAGGATGAATGCCTTGGTGTTCTCCTGCTCCAGATAGGTGTAGAGCTCGTCAATGTTGGGCTGGCACCAGCCGAGCGAGGCGGGGTCGGTGGTCTCCCAGGTGTTGCCCACCGCAGGCGGGAAGTAAGTGGGCTGGGCATGGCAAGTGGTCCCCGCTATCAGGGCAAGGGCTGCTGTGGCAATGTTTCTCATAATAAATGGAATGGCAGAACGAAGGTAAGGCATGGGCGATCTGATAGAGGATCCGTAGGAATTGCACCTTGAACGTCCCGTACCTTCGCGCCCTGAACAGACGAACACATGGGAAAGATAACCGTGGGCGATATGGCCCCCGATTTTGAATTGAAGGACAAGGACGGCAAGCTGGTCAAGCTGAGCGATTTCCGTGGGAAACAGAGCGTGGTGCTCTACTTCTACCCGAAGGACGACACTCCGGGATGCACGGCACAGGCCTGCTCGTTCCGCGACAGCTATGAGGATTTCAAGGCCGCTGGGGCCGAGGTGATCGGCATCAGCAGCGATTCTGGGTCCGCACACACCAAGTTCATGGAGCGGCACCGCCTGCCTTTCGTGTTGCTGAGCGATATCATCGGGAAGGTGAGAAAGGCCTATGGCGCCTACGACCTGCTTGGCCTTATTCCCGGTCGGGTCACCTTCGTGATCGACAAGGAAGGCCGTGTGATCCACAAGTTCGACAGCCAACTGAACCCTACGAAGCACATTGCCGAGGCCCTCGCAAAGCTCAAGTGAGCCATTCGCCCCGCATTCACGTCCTTTGCACCCCTCAAGCACAAAACCGAACCTGTGAAAAACCTGTCTCTCGTTATCAATGCCCTGCTGGCCGTTGCCGTTGCGGTGCTCTATTACTTCCATTTCTCCTCCGGGAATCAGAGCTCGGCCCCCACATCGACCGTGAACATGGCGGCTGTGGACAGTGTGTCGAGCTTCATGCGCATCGCCTACGTGAACACGGACACCCTGTGGGAACAGTATGAGATGATCAAGGTGCTTCAGGACGACCTGGAGGCCGAGCGCACCAAGAGCGAGAACCGCATCAAGAGCCGCACCAGCACGCTGGAAGCCCAGTTCAAGGAGATGATGACCGCCCTGCAGAAAAAGGCGCAGGACTTCGAAGGCAGCTCGAAAGGCATGAGTGAGCTCATCTACAACACCAAGATGCGCGAGCTGCAGGAGATGGAGCAGAATGCCCGCCAGTTCGAGGCGCAGGCCGGTGAGGAGGTCGCCCAATTGCAGCAGACGCTGACCAATGAACTGCTGGAGAAGGAGGCCAACGGCACCAAGGACATCAACGACCGATTGAAGGCCTACATCAAGCAATACAATCAGGACAAGGGCTTCACCTATGTGCTGGCCTATTCATCAGAAGCGGGCGGCATTCTGCTTGGTGACCCTGCTTTGGACATCACGGCCGACATCGTGGCCGGCCTCAATGCCGAATATGCCGCTGAGAAGGCCGCCAAGGAAAAGAGCAAGACGAAGTAGGCCGTGGTGAACGCGTATCTGAAGCTCGTACGGTGGCCCAATCTGGTCATCATCGGACTCATATTCCTACTGCTCCGTTTCGGACTGATGGAGGGTTTCTACGGAACTACCATCCTGCGTTCGTGCCTGGAACCGCTGCACTGGTGGTTCATGGCCGTGGCCACCATCCTCATAGCGGCATCGGGCAATGTGGTGAACGACATCTTCGATCAGGACATCGACTTGGAGAACCGGCCCGACAGGCGCATCATCGGGCCCCTCATCACCGAGGATGCCGCTTGGACGTTGTATTACATCCTTTCGGGCGCAGGTCTGGCCTTGGGCATCCTGCTGGCCTACATGCTGGGCAACACCTCGAACGGGCTGGTGTTCCTGCTGGCCTTGGGCGGGCTGTGGTTCTACTCGTACTCCTACAAGCGCCAGTTCCTTCTCGGCAATCTGGTGATCGCGTTCCTTGCGGGCCTCACCGTTTATCTTCCTCTGCTGTTCGAGATGCAATGCGACCCCAACGGGTGGAGATTCCTACCGTGGGCTCCGTTCATCGTGGCCTATGCCTTCTTTGCGGCACTGAGCACGCTGATACGCGAACTGGTGAAGGACATGGAGGACATGGCCGGTGATGCACGCGCGGGTTGCCGCACTGTGCCCATCGTCATAGGCAGCAAGGCGGCAAAGGCGGTCGTGGGCTTGCTCACGCTGATGCTCATGGCCGCTGTGGCCCGCTATCAGTATGTGAAGTGGGAGGAGAACGACATGGTATCGTTCCTTGTCATCGCAGCGGTGGTGCAGCTTCCGGCCGTGCTCATGCTGCGTTCGCTGATAGTGGCCGATAATGCTGCGGGATACCGCCTCGCCAGCCGATGGGCCAAGATGCTCATGGTGGGCGGCATAGGCACCATGCTGCTGTTCAGAATGTTGGCGCCATGATAGACCTCGGACCCAGACGGCTCATCCTTGCCTCGGCCTCACCGCGCAGACGGCAGCTGATGGAGGGACTGGGCATTCCCTTCGAGGTGGAACCCCGTCATGCCGAGGAGGATTTCCCAGAACACCTGCAACGCGAGGAGATACCGGTGCTGCTAGCGGCCAAGAAATCTGCGGCCTTCCGCGACAGCGAGCTGGCCGATGGGCGCATCATCCTCACTTCAGACACCATCGTGTGGGTGAACGGCCATGTGCTGAACAAGCCGGAAGATGCCGAGGATGCCAAGCGCATGCTGCGGATACTCTCGGGCAACATGCACGAGGTGTACACCGCCATCCAACTGCGCAGCCACGACATCACCATTGCCGACCACGACCGCACGGAGGTCTATTTCCGACATCTTTCAGAAGAGGAGATTGATTATTACGTGAAGAAGTTCCGTCCGTTGGACAAGGCCGGGGCTTATGGCATTCAGGAATGGGCCGGCTATGTGGGCATAGAGCGCATCAATGGCTGCTTCTTCAATGTGATGGGACTGCCGCTGAGAAAGGTGTATGCGGGCCTACAGCAGTTCGTGGGCCGATAGGCCATAGGTCAGTGCAGCAGGTTGAGGCTGTCCACCACCTGCACCACATCGCCCGTGGCGTAGAAATCGACCATTACGAAATTGGGACGCTTGCTGTTGGACTGCCAGCATTGGAGCGCACGCTCATACAGCAGTCCGTAGGCATTGGTCTGGGCTGCACTGCCCGCCTGTGGGGTGATGTTGGTGAGGAAGTGGTTGAGCAGGAAGAACGACCCGTTCGGATTGCCACGGTCGAAGGCGCAGTCGAACGTGGCGGTGCTCTGATGGTCGTAGTTCACGTCCACGATGTGATTCCACATCCTGTGAAAGCCCTCGAAACTCTCGGCATCGGAGCGGTCGGCAAAGACCACCAGCCGTTTCCCCGAGGCGATCATCTCCGATAGCGTGGGCCACTGGGCACCGTTGTAGTCCAACATGAAAGGTCGAAGACCGGTGTGGTTGAAAAGGCTATCCATACGCTGGGTGCTGGCATCGCCCTCGATGGTCATCACGATGACCTCCCTCGGATGCTCGTCCAGGAACTCGCGCACGTCCGTCAGGTAGTCCATGAACGGTTCACAGCCCAGCACGGGGAAGCCATGATAGAGATAAAGTCCCTGCTCACCGCAATTGGCATCGGCCGTCCAGTAGGGTTTGATGTTGAGGCCCCGTATCCCCGCATTGAGCTGTGCGGTGACATCCCCGTTCTGATTGGCGGCCAAGGCGGAGAACGGGCCAGTGTTGGCGTGTGAGTTATGGGTCATGGCAAAGAACACCTCGTCCAACCTCCGGTCGCAGAGCTGAGGATGGCCATTGCAAGGCAACACAAATCCAAAAGGGCTGAAACCGCCCACCAGGACGCTGTCGTGATAGGACCGCTCGGGGAAATCGGGGTAAAGCTCGAATTCAGGACATTCCTCCTTGGCACATCCCGAGGTCATGAGCGCCAATAGGGAAAGCAGAACGATGGGCTTGCGCATGCGGTGCAATGATCGGTTGGGACGATGAATTACGTGAATATCTCCCAGTGTTAAGCGATCGTTAAGTCACCTACATCCCACTTGCAAGGAATATTCTCCCTTGCCCCGACACTTGCGTTACTTTGCCTGCACCAAGAGCCGACCATGACCATCGAAGAAGCACAGAAAGTGGTGGACCAATGGATCACCACCACAGGGGTACGTTATTTCAACGAGCTGACCAACATGGCCATGCTCACCGAAGAGGTGGGCGAGGTGGCACGCATCATGGCCAGACGCTATGGGGAACAGTCAGAGAAGGAGTCTGATAGGAACAAGGACCTTGGTGATGAGATGGCCGATGTGCTGTTCGTGCTCATCTGCCTTGCCAATCAGACAGGCGTGAACCTCACCGAGGCCCTGGAGCGCAATCTGGAGAAGAAGACCCAGCGCGACAGCCAGCGCCATGCCGACAACCCGAAGCTGAAATGAGCACAGAGCCGAAAAGCGACTGGGAACGCTACCGTCCCTACATCATGAACGACATGACCTTCACGCTGGTGGTGATGGTCATCATGTTCATTCTGGCGGCCATCTTCGTTTTCTGAGGCGGACTATTGGTCCTTCTTCAGGGTCTGAATGAAGTTGATGAGCTGAATCCAACACTCCGTCTGCCCCTCAGTGTCCTTCAACAGACTGGCCGAACCGTGGGCGCCACCCTTGCCCGGCACATAGAGGATGAACTTTTTCTTCGGAATGCCCGACACCAGATCGCTGACCCATTTCTTCTCAGAGGCCGCGCAGGTAACGAAGGCCGGTTTCGAAAGTCCGGAGATGGTCTGCTGCACATTCATCCTGCTCTCGAAGAATTCTCCCGGACTGAATGCCACCACACCGCGCACCTCGTCCATCTCCTTGGCCAGCTTCAGCGCAAGAGAGGCGGAGAATGAACTTCCGAACACGATAACCGGACGCTTCCCTATGCCATAGGCCCGCTCGATAGCGGCCTGCATGTCCTGCTCGGCTGCCAGAAAGTCGGTGGACAGGCGGGCATCCTTCGCGAGGCCAGCGGTCTCATTCACACGGAAGTTCTTCTCCTTGCCCGACCTCAGGTCCACGGCCATGCAGTTCAGACCGAGCTTATTGAGGCGTGGCGCAATGTCGCGGTACTCGCCCCTGCTGCTGTTGGCCTGATGGAAGAGCACTACCCATGGATGCTCGGGGTCTGTCTCATAGAGATCGGCCGTGATGGTGAGTCCGTCCTTCGATGGGAACATCACCTTCCGTTGTGCCAGAACGGGAATGACTGTAAGAACGGCCAGCATGGTGACCAACAGAGGACGTATGCGCATCATGGCGGAAAATTAGTCAGTGAATGCCCGCTCAGCAAAAGGCGTTCCATGATTTTCATGCCGTTTGGCGAACAAAAAGAAAACCCCAACAGGCTGGACCTATCGGGGTTTCGGTTCATTATGTGCCAGACTTACTGAAGTACTTTCTCGGCAAGTACGATTACCTTGTTTGAATTGACCTCCACCACGCCTCCGGTGATGTTGAAAATCTGTATGTCACCATCATTGGCCTCCACCTTCACCTTGCCTTTCACAAGGGTTGAGATGATAGGTGCGTGGTCTTTCAGTATTCCGAACAGACCATTGGCCCCAGGCAGCTGCACATGACGCGCTTCGCCTTCGAACACCTTTACATCGGGAGTGACTATCTCTACACGCATGCTTCAGTTTGTCAGTGGTTCGGCTGCGTGACGTTCAACAACAGCCGTTCGTTCAAATTAAGCTGCCTCTGCAAGGAGTTTCTTGCCCTTCTCGATGGCCTCCTCTATGGTACCTACAAGGTTGAAGGCGGCTTCGGGGTACTCGTCCACTTCACCGTCCATGATCATGTTGAACCCTTTGATGGTGTCCTCGATGCTCACGAACACCCCCTTGAGGCCGGTGAACTGCTCGGCCACGTGGAATGGCTGCGAAAGGAAACGCTGCACCCTACGTGCACGGCTCACCACGAGTTTGTCGTCCTCTGAGAGTTCGTCCATACCAAGGATCGCGATGATGTCCTGAAGCTCCTTGTAACGCTGTAGGATTTCGATGACCCTCTGAGCAGTGCGGTAATGCTCCTCGCCCACGATGTCTGCTGTCAGGATCCGGGATGTTGAATCCAACGGGTCAACGGCCGGGTAGATACCAAGCTCCGCGATCTTACGGCTCAATACCGTGGTGGCGTCCAAGTGCGAGAACGTGGTGGCAGGGGCCGGGTCGGTCAAGTCATCCGCAGGCACATAGACCGCCTGCACCGAAGTGATCGAGCCACGCTTGGTAGAGGTGATGCGCTCCTGCATCAGACCCATCTCGGTGGCCAATGTAGGCTGATAACCTACCGCTGAAGGCATACGGCCCAGAAGTGCCGACACCTCGGAACCCGCCTGTGTGAAACGGAAGATGTTGTCAATGAAGAAAAGGATGTCGCGACCGCCCGACTGCTCATCACCGTCACGGAAATACTCTGCGATGGTGAGACCGGAAAGGGCCACACGGGCACGTGCTCCGGGAGGCTCGTTCATCTGACCGAACACGAACGTGGCCTTGGAGGTCTTGAGACCTTCCATATCCACTTTGGAGAGGTCCCATCCGCCTTCCTCCATGCTATGCTTGAACGCATCACCATAGTTGATGATACCTGCCTCGATCATCTCGCGGAGGAGGTCATTTCCTTCACGCGTGCGCTCCCCTACCCCTGCGAACACCGAAAGACCACCGTGGCCCTTGGCGATGTTGTTGATGAGCTCCTGAATGAGAACGGTCTTGCCCACACCGGCACCACCGAACAGACCGATCTTACCGCCCTTCGCATAGGGCTCGATGAGGTCGATGACCTTGATGCCCGTGAAAAGCACCTCTGTTGCGGTTGAAAGATCCTCGAAGCGCGGGGGTGCCTTGTGAATGGCATAGCCACCTTCGTTCGAGCAGACAGGAAGACCATCGATGGCCTCGCCCACCACGTTGAACAGACGTCCGTTCACCTGCTCACCGATCGGCATGGTGATGGGGCGGCCCAGGGCGCGCACCTCTGTTCCACGGCTCAGTCCGTCCGTTGAATCCATCGAGATGGCACGCACGGTGTCCTCACCGATGTGCTGCTGACATTCGAGCACCACAGTGACACCGTCTGGACGGGTCACTTCAAGGGCATCAAGAATTCTGGGCAGCTCAGAACCTTCGGTGCGGAAGCTGATGTCGATCACGGGGCCGATGATCTGGGCGATTTTTCCTGTTAGAACGGACATTTGGGTCAGTATTTTGAGTTGCGAAAAGGCTTTGTTTTCGGGCCGCGAAGGTAACCCATTCATTCTATGAAGACAAGGGGTGGCCACAAATTGTCCACATCGTGCTCACACTTCAATCCTGATGCCTGTAACAGAAGGATGACCACCGCGATTTCCCGGCCCGGAAGGCCATTCTTTACCACGTGGCCTTGACCACCTTCCTGTTGAGTTTCCCCTGGGAAACCAGCACCTCGACCACATAATTGCCCGCTGACAAACGCCCCAGCCCATCAAAATGGAAGGAATGCACGCACATTTCGCAAGCATTGATGTCCAATGAGCGGACCGTCTGCCCCAAAGTGTTCACCAACCTCACTTTGACCTGCTGATTCTCTGAGCTGTAATACACCCCCGAGACCTGATCGGTGAAGGGGTTGGGGAACAGCCGCAACAGTTCATCGCTCTCCACGCTGGTCGGGCTGTAGCCGGAAAGCAGCAGCCTTGCGCGCACGAAGTCCGGGATGCCATGGCCCAACTTCGGGGTCGGGGCATGAAAAAGGTCGGCACTTCTCTGGATGGCATCATAGACCTGCATGTTGGATGCATCGGGCCAACCCTGCCACAGACTGGCCGCCATGCCCGCAAGGATGGGCCCCGCGAAAGATGTCCCGTTGCTCGGCCCCACCCCTCCGGAGAGATTCGCAACGATGGCCTGCTGCCCTTGGGCGCACACGTTGGGCTTCACGCGGCCGTCCGCACTCGGACCGATGGAGCTGAAAGAGGCCCCGAGCCTGTCGGGCGTAACGGCCCCGATGGCCAGCACACTGTCGGCATCGGCCGGGGTGCTGATGTACTGCCAGGCGTTATTGCCCATGTTGCCTGCACTGGTCACCACCAGCATGCCTTTGCGGGCGGCCATGACCGAACCAAGGGCACTCATGGTGGTGCGTCCGTCCATGTCGGCATAAGTATGATTGTAGGCCGGGTCGTCAAAGTCCGTATAGCCCAGCGAGGTGTTGAGCACATCGGCCCCAGCACTGTCCGCAAACTCGGCCCCGGCCACCCAATTGTGCTCCTCGATGGGGAACTCACTCGCCACATCCTCGGTACGCAACAACATGTAACTGGCCTTGGGCGCGGTGCCTATCATCACTCCCGGCTGGTAGGCCGCCATGGTACTAAGCACTGCCATGCCGTGGGTGCTATGACCGTACACGTTGCCATTCCGTTCCACAAAGTCACGCGTGGCGATAATGCGGCCACTCTGCCGAAGGCTGTCGAACACCGAAAGTTGGTCGGCACCGTTGAAACCAGCGTCCAGCACCGCGATGAGCATGCCCTGCCCCATCTGCCCCTGGCGGTGCAACGGCAGCCCGTTGAGCATCGCTATCTGATTGAGAGCAGTACCGTAATCCTCGTCCGCAGGCAGTTCGATGTCGGATTTATCGGAGACCACCACATCCTTTTCCCACTCCTTGGAGGGCGACCCGAATCGCCCCACAGGCTGGTGATGGGCCACGAACGGAAGTTGCAACACCTGCTGCAGCACAGATGGGTCGGTGATGCGCACCGTGACAGAGTTGAACCATTTGGAAACGTTCAGCACCTCGGCCCCTGCGTTGCGCACCTGGGCGATGTAGTCAGGGTCAACGGGAAGGTCGCTCTGGTCGATGGCTATCTGCTGCCTTTGCCTTCGCTCAATGGAGCGGGACGAGAGGAACTGCTCTGGAGCAGAAACGGAATAAGGTGTATTGTCCTTGTCCGTGAACCTTACCCAGTACTTTTCCGGAGCGACCTGCGCGGCCACCGCCATAGGAAGCAGCAGAAGGAGGATGAGGAATCTCATTGTCCGAAATCGATGGCCTGCATCTCCAGCTCGTAGCCGATGGTGTCTCTCCCAGCCGGGTCAGATGCGTTCTGTTGAACGTTATAGACCAACAACTTCTTGTAGACCATGCCCACATGCTTCGCGTAGACCTCCTCGGAATAGAGCGTGATACCGAAAGCGGCCGGGCGGTCGATCTGAATCACAGTGACTGTGCTGTCAAACTGCAGACCGTTGATAGAGAATGGACTATCAAGGTCACGATAGGTGTAGTCCCAATCAAAAGGGATGTTCTCGGCCTTGTAGTACTGCTGCACACTGAGCGGGGTGGCGCGGGCGTGACCCTCCCAGGATTTCCCTTCGATGATGGGGAAATTGTGCTTGATGAAAATCACGTTCTCCTCGTTCTGCTCCGCGAATGTCGGAGTGATGACCCTGCTCCAAACGTCCTTCATCACCCAACCTCCGGCCACCTGACGCTGCCGTTCCACACGGATGGCCTCGCGGCCCGCCTCATCAATGAAAACGGATTCGTTGCGGTCGCGGAGGATGTAACTGAGCTGCCCTGCACCTATGGGCCCGATGATATCATCGCGCCAGGTGCTGTCCACCTCGTAGATGACGTATTTGCCCAACTCCATTGGGAAATACTGGTAGCCGAGGTCTATGCCGCTCAGGTCCTCATCATAGCAGGACGAGAGGGACAGCCCCAACACCAGTAGGACACAACCGATCGTGCGCAGATTGCTTGGTATCATGTTCAAGCCTCAAAGTTGCGGAATTCTCAGCGCATGGGCGTGTCGGGACTTCGGCAATCGCACCTCTTGCAGCTCTGTCCCTGTTAATAACTCCACAATAACCCTCCCCTGCCCTGTGGCTACCTTCGCGGCAAACATTTTCCTGCGAAAAACAACGCCATGTCTGAGACCGCATCACAGCCCCTCACCACCGTAGAAACCGCGAAGAAACTCGGCCTGCTGCCCGAGGAGTTCGAGCGTATCAAGGAGATTCTGGGCCGCACGCCCAACTTCACCGAACTGAGCATCTTCTCGGTGATGTGGAGCGAGCATTGCAGCTACAAGAACTCCATCACCTGGCTCAAGACATTGCCCAAGAAAGGCAGCAAGATGCTGGTGGAAGCGGGCGAGGAGAACGCGGGGCTGGTGGACATCGGTGACGGACTGGCCTGTGCCTTCAAGATAGAGTCGCACAACCACCCGAGCGCGCTGGAACCCTATCAGGGTGCGGCCACGGGCGTGGGCGGCATCAACCGCGACATCTTCACCATGGGTGCGCGCCCCATCGCGCAGCTCAACTCGCTGCGATTCGGCAATCCCGACCTGCCGAAGACCAAATGGCTGATGAAAGGCGTGGTGAAGGGCATCGGTGACTATGGCAACGCGTTCGGCATCCCGACCGTGGGCGGTGAGGTCTATTTCGATGAATGCTACAACCAGAACCCGCTGGTCAACGCCATGAGCGTGGGCATCGTGGAAGTGGGCAAGACCATCAGTGCCACATCGGAAGGGGTGGGCAATCCGGTGTTCATCGTGGGTTCATCCACAGGAAAAGACGGTATCCATGGCGCCACCTTCGCATCGGAGGACATCACCGAGGCATCGGCCGAGAAGATCCCTGCGGTGCAGGTGGGCGACCCTTTTCAGGAGAAATTGCTGCTGGAGGCCACGCTGGAAGTCATCGCCACGGGTGCGGTGGTCGGCATGCAGGACATGGGTGCCGCGGGCATCACCTGCAGCACCAGCGAGATGAGCGCCAAAGGCAAACACGGCATGGAGATCCACTTGGACAGAGTGCCCACCCGTCAGGAGGGCATGCTCGGTTGGGAGATCCTGCTGAGCGAAAGTCAGGAGCGCATGCTCATCGTGGTGCACAAGGGCCGCGAGGCGGATGTGCTGGCCGTGTTCGACAAATGGGACCTGAACTGTGTGCAGATAGGCACGGTGACCGAAGGAGAGCGCCTGCGCTATTACATGCACGGTGAGCTGGTGGCCGATGTGCCCGCCCACGACCTGGTGCTGGGCGGTGGCGCACCCGTCTATACCCGCGAGTATGCCGAGCCCACTTATTTCCAGGAATACAGGAAATTCAGCATCGACAGCATTCCTGTGCCGGATGCCGAGGGGCTGAAGAAGGCCGCTTGGCACCTCATCGGCCACCCGAACATCTGCTCGCGCCAATGGGTGAGCGACCAGTATGACAGCATGGTGGGCACGGTGAACATGAGCACCAACGCCCCCAGCGATGCGGCCATTGTCAACATCAAAGGCTCTGACCGCGCCCTGGCCCTGACGGTGGACTGCAACTCGCGCTACATCAAGAGCGACCCCGAGACAGGCACTGCCATTGCCGTGGCCGAGGCTGCAAGGAACATCGTGTGCAGCGGTGCCGAGCCCACGGCCATCACCAACTGCCTCAACTTCGGCAATCCCTACTCGCCCGAGGTCTATTGGACCTTCGTGGGCGCCATCAAGGGCATGGGCGCGGCCTGCCGCAAGTTCGACACGCCTGTGACGGGCGGCAACGTGAGCTTCTACAACCAGAGCGTGTTCGACAGCAAGGTGGAGCCCGTGTTCCCCACACCGACCATCGGCATGGTGGGCCTGCTGACGAGCAAGAAGCACCACATGACGCTGCATTTCAAACATGCAGGCGACCTCATCTATCTCGTGGGCCAGTCGCGCAACGACATCAACAGCTCAGAATACCTCTACTCGCACCTCGGTGTGAAAGGATCGCCCGCCCCGTTCCTCGACCTGGACGAGGAGGCACGGCTCCATGCCCTGCTGCTCGACCTCATCTATAGTGGTGAAGTTACCTCGGTGCACGATGTGAGCGATGGCGGCCTGTTCATCAGCCTCTTCGAGAGCGCACGTGCGGGCAGGCTCGGTTTCGACATCAGCACCGATGCGGAGTTCCGCACCGATGCCTTCCTCTTTGGCGAAAGCCAGAGCCGCGCGGTGGTATCCTTGCGGCCCGACCAGCAGGAGGCCTTTGTGGAGCGGCTCACCGCCAGCGAGGTGGAGTTCACGTTCCTTGGTGAGGTCACCTCCTCGGACACAATGGTGATCGATGGCCACCACTTCGGCAGCCTTCAAGACGCTGTGAAGCTGTATGACGGGGTGCTGGCGGGGAAGTTGAGTAACTGACCTCACGCTTTATCTGCGTGCGCCTGTTCCCTACCTTAGCATGACCAAATCCAGAATCATGAGCACAGCAGAAGCCATTTCGCGGATTGCCGATGAGCTGAAAAGGCGCAACGATGCCGCGCTAATTGAAGAGATAACACTCATGTTGGGCATAGAGGGCACATCTGTGGAAGAGCCCTCTGAAGAGTACAGGGCTTGGATGGTTGAAAGGGCAAGACTTGCGGAAGAGGACATCAAGGCAGGAAGGGTTTTCACGTTGGATGAGGTGAGGTCGCGCCTTCGTTCCCGCTTTGGTGCATGAGAAGGGTCATCGTCACCGTAGAGGCCATGAACAGCCTCGAACGAGCGGTTGAATTCTATGAGCACAAGCTTCCGGCCAACAAGCTCGATTCTCTCTTCATGGAGGTTCTGGATAGGGTTGAGTCTCTTGGGTCTACTGCCCTTCACGGCCAGCTTGAACCGAGCCTATCAGGCGAGGGCAAAGGCCACCGCAGGCTCATCGAGGGTCATTTCAAGATCATCTACCGGGTGGAGGATGAGACGGTGTATGTGACCGACATTTTCGACTCGCGGCAGCATCCGGAGAAGATGAAGGGGTAATCTCCCTACCCTGTTCGGCACAGGCCCGGCCTGCCGATATTTCGGCCACGAATGGAGGTCGCTGATTTCAATCTCGCCACGCTGCTCATCCCGGTCATCTCGGCCCTCATAGGGTGGGGAACCAACTGGCTTGCGCTGCAGATGACGTTCCACCCGCTGGAGTATATGGGCATCCGTCCGTTCGGCTGGCAGGGCATCATCCCGGCCAAGGCCGAGAAGATGGCGGGCAAGACGGTCGATCTGCTCACCGCCCACCTCATCGATGTGAAGGAACTCTTCTCACGAATCGACCCGAAGGTGGTCGCGGAGGAACTGCAGCCGGTACTTTCCAAAATGGCCCGGCCCATGATTGACAGTGCCATGCAGGAGCACATGCCCACCATCTGGTGGCTGATGCCCGAGATGGAGAAAAGGCGGCTATACCTGCAGGCCGAGCAGCAGCTGCCCGCCTCGGTGAAGGCCGTGATGGATGAGATGAACAAGGACATCGGCACCATTTTCAACATCCGCGAGATGGTGGTGGACCATATTGCGCAGGACAAGCGCGTGATGAACCGTCTTTTCATGGAGTGTGGCCACCGGGAGTTCAAATTCATAGAGCGGTCGGGGCTGTATTTCGGGTTCCTGTTCGGACTGGTGCAGATGGTGGTTTGGATGTGGCTGGAGCAATGGTGGCTGCTGCCGTTGGGAGGTCTGCTGGTGGGCTATCTCACGAACTGGCTGGCGCTGAAACTCATTTTCCGCCCTCAGCAGCCGGTGCGCATCGGACCTTGGGTGATCCAGGGACTTTTCATGAAACGGCAGGCAGAGGTGGCGCAGAAGTATGGCCGCATGGTGGCGCACGACATCCTATCGGCCGAGAACATCTTCGGTCATGTGCTGCGCAACGGCATCTCGGGCCGCCTGGCAGAGATCGTAGGTCTTCATGTGAGCCGGGCTGTGGACAGGGCGGCAGGCATGCGTTCGGTGATCCTCAATCTGGCCGGGGCGGCAGACGACATGCACAAGGTGCGGTTGCATCTGGCCGCAGAGCTCATTGTGCGGCTGCCCGACCACGCGCACCTCATCTTCGCTCACACCGACCGTGCCCTCGACCTGGAGAACACCCTGCGCGACCGTCTCGGGAAACTCGCACCCGATGAATATGAGGGCACCCTGCGTCCTGCGTTCCAAGAGGATGAGATGACGCTGATACTGGTCGGGGCCGCTTTGGGCCTCGTGGCCGGCCTGCTCCAGATGCTGATGATGTGAACTTCAGAGCAGCTCCCTCTGCCGGAGCGACCCTATCCATTCCACGGCCTCCCACTCTGTGGCGAAGATCCGGATGGGGTGGTGCTTTCTGCGGGTGCGGGCATAGAACATGGCCAACATGCGCAACGGGAGCGACTGCACCACCAGCGCCTCGGCCTTCTTGAGCGGTTCGATACGGTCATCCACATATTCGCGGGCCTCCTTGGAATACGTGGCCGTCTCATGGCCTATGATGATGAGGAAGTAACGCCTCCCTCCGACCATATGATGCACCACATCCGCGTTCTCAATGATATGTTCGAGCGACATATCCGTGTTCGGCTTCGAGATGGAACGCACTAGATCCGGCTCCTCGAAGGAGATGATGGAACAGGTCGTTTCTACGGATGTGTTCATCGATGATAATCGACTATTTATCGGCTCAAATATATGTGTTCACACTGACAATGATCACGTTGGTCGAAATTTGCGGTGAGATTGTCCGACATTGCGATTCAGGCAAGGCAGAACTGAAAACCTGTCAGCCACATAGCCGCAAACATCGCGGTACACTGCCCGTATGTCAGTTAAATGAGGGTGGCACGGGCATTGCCATCCGCGCAGCGAACCAAAACCATTGATGCATCATGTCTGCAGAAGCCACTACTGAAACAAAGGCCCCGAAGAAGGGCACCATCAATGTCTCTACGGAGAACATTTTCCCCATCATCAAGAAATTCCTCTACAGCGATCACGAGATCTTCCTCCGTGAACTCGTTGCCAACGCCACCGATGCCACACAGAAGCTCAAGACCCTGAGCGGGCTGGGCGAGGCCACGGACGAGCTGGGCGACCTGACCATCGAGATCGTGCTGGACGAAAAGGCCGGAACCCTCACCATCAAAGACCGTGGCGTGGGTATGACGGCCGAGGAGGTGAACAAGTACATCAACGACATCGCCTTCTCGGGTGCCGAGGAGTTCGTCAACAAATACAAGGACAAGGCAGAGGCGATCATCGGCCACTTCGGCCTTGGGTTCTATAGCTCGTTCATGGTGGCGAAGCAGGTGGAGATCATCACCAAGAGCCATGTGCCCGGCACAGTGGCCGCCCATTGGACCTGCGATGGCAGCCCGAACTACACCTTGGAGGAACATGCCCGCACCGAGCGTGGCACCGACATCATCCTTCACATCGCGGACGATAGCAAGGAGTTCTTGGAAAAAAGCCGCATTCAGGGCATTCTGGACAAGTACTGCAAGTTCCTGCCCGTGAGCATCAAGTTTGGCACGAAGACCCGCACCGAGTGGGCCGAGCGTGACGAGGATGGCAACAAGAAGGGCGAGGACAAGGAGGTGACGGAGGACAACATCGTCAACAACCCCAACCCGGCCTGGACCAAGAACCCGACCGACCTCACCACCGAGGACTACAACAACTTCTACCGCGAGCTGTACCCGATGAACTGGGAGGAGCCCCTGTTCCACATCCACCTCAATGTGGACTATCCGTTCAACCTGACGGGCATCCTCTACTTCCCCAAGATCAAGGACAACATCTCTGTGCAGAAGGACAAGATCCAGCTCTACAGCAATCAGGTGTTCGTCACCGATTCGGTGGAGGGCATCGTGCCGGAGTTCCTCACGCTGTTGCATGGCGTGCTCGATTCGCCCGATATCCCGCTCAACGTTTCACGCAGCTACCTGCAGAGCGATGGCAACGTGAAGAAGATCAGCAGCCACATCTCCAAGAAGGTGACCGACAAGCTGGCCGAGCTTTTCAAGGAAGACCGCGCGGACTTTGAGAAGAAATGGGACGACATCAAGATCTTCATCCAGTACGGGATGCTGAGCGATGAGAAGTTCCAAGAGCGCGCCACCAAGTTCTGGCTGTTCAAGAACACCGAGGGCAAGTACTTCACCATCGAGGAATACAAGGAGAGGATCGCTCCTGTGCAGACCGACAAGGACAGCAAGCTGGTGCATCTCTACACCACCAATGTCGAGGCGCAGCACACCTACATCGAAACGGCCACCGAGCGTGGCTATGATGTACTTGTGATGGACAGCCCCTTCGATGCACACTTCGTGAACCAACTGGAGCAGAAGCTGGAGAACAGCACCTTCGCCCGTGTGGATGCCGACACGCTCGACAAGCTCATCAAGAAGGATGATGCGGCCCCGTCAAAACTGAGCGATGCTGACAAGGAGAAGCTGAAGCCCGTGTTCGAGGCACAGGTGAATCCCGAGGGCGGCCGTGGCAAGTTCACCGTCACGTTCGAGAATCTGAGCGAGAAGGACATGCCCGTCACCATTACCCAGCCCGAATTCATGCGCAGGATGAACGACATGCAGAAAATGAGCGGCAACAATGGCATGATGGGCATGGGCGGCTTCGAGTTCTTCAATCTCGTGGTGAACGCCAACCATCCCAAGGTGAGCGAGATCCTGGCCGAGACCGACACCGAAAAGCAGAACCAGCGCACCAAGCAGCTCACCGACCTCGCTCTTCTGGGTCAGGGCCTTTTAAAAGGAAAAGCGCTGAGCGAGTTTTTGAAGCGGAGTGTGGAGCTTGTCTGAAACAGGGACGAGGGACAAGAGCGAAGGACGAGAGAGGCCGCTCCGAGGATTCGGGGCGGCCATTATCATTTTCCTCAAAACTCGCTTCACACCCTCCTTGCCAACCCTTCGAGATACACCTGAAGGGTCACACTCTTGGGCAGTGCTATCTTCTTTCGGATGGACAGCCTGTGCTTGTCCACGCCCTTTACGCTGATGCCCAACCTGTCCGCTATCTCCTTGCCCGACCAGCCGAGGGCCACCATGCCGCACACGCGCAGCTCGGCCGCGGTGAGGGAGGGGTGCGCTTTGGAGATGCGGTCGCGGATGGTGGAGTCCGCATCCGAATCGGTGAACTGTCTTTCGGTGGACCGCAGCAGCCTTGTGAACCGCCCCGCGTGCTGTGCGGGCAGCAGGCCCAACATCTCCTTCGAGAGCTGCATGCACCGCTCAGACCTGTTGATCAGCTGGTCATGGTCTGTGCGCAGCTGGTCATTGGCCTTGCGCAGCGCGGCAATCTCGGTGGCCAGGACATCGGTCTCATGTCTAAGGCGGTCCATCTGGTAGAGCGCCTTCCATTCTGCCAGCCTCGCGGTGCTCAGCTCGTTGAGGCTCTTGTCCCTATGATGCAGCATCTGCTCGTGGTGATGCAGGGCCGATGCGGGATCGCCCATGGCCTTGTAGGCCAGATGAAAACCCGAATGCAGCTCCACATGCTGCGTGTGGTCGGTGCTGTCGGTGAGCCTTTCTTCCGCGTTCTTGAGGCTGTTCAGCGACTCGTCCCATTGCATCAGGTCGGCATAGGCCCTTGACAGGGAGAGGTGCAGGCCCACTTGCAGCGACAGGGGCAGGGATGTCGTCTCTGGCAAGACCCCCAGCAGCAGGCCCACAGCATCATCGGGGCGTTTCATCTCGCGCAGCGTGTCGGCCTTGCCTGCGATGGCCTGCGCCCAGAACTGCATTCCACCAGCCTCCTTGAAGTAAGTTTCGGCCTCATCCCATCTGGGCAGGGCCTTGGCATAGCGCCCCAGCTGGTGAAGGATCTTGGCGATGTTGCCTATGATGAGCCCGGTGTGAAATCCGCCACCGATGGAAAGGCGAAGGTTCAGTGCCTCTTCGAACATCTCCAGCGCCTCCTCCTTCCTGCCCAGCTCGCCAAGGGCGGCACCGATGGACATGCGGATGTTGGAGATGTGATTCTTCTCACCCTGTTTCACGATGACGGTCTCGGCCTCACGGTAGGAGGTGAGTGCGCGGTAGGGGTCGCCCAGCCGCTGATAGGCGATGCCCATGGTCTGCAGAACCCATGCGCGCTCCTGCTCATGGCCACGGCCTTTGATGCAGTTGAGCATCTCCTGCCCATGCGCGATCACGTTCGACAATTCGCCCTGCTGAAAACTGAGATAGGTCTGCTGATGCCTCAGCAGAATGAGCGTGCGCCTCGAAGTGTCTGACCGCAGCAGACCGAGGCAACGTTCCAGTTCCTCCTGTGCCCGGTCGAGCTGCATGGCGAAACTGTGACCGTCTGTGAGGATGAGCCGTGCACGCAGTTCCGCATCCCTGTCCTTGGCCTTGAGGGCCAGTTCCAGTGCGTTGCCGGCCAGCTCTGCAGCCCGCTCGCGCTGCTTGGTTCGGATGTTCCAGGCCTCCTCGTTCAGGCGGGCTATCTCATTGGCATCATTCATCCGGTCAGGAGCAATTTGGTTACGGAACAGTAAAGAAGTTGGGTGAAGCGGGATTTTTAGATTGCTTCGGTCGTTCCTCCCTCGCAATGACGGCCATCGGAGCGTCATTGCGAACTCCGAGGAACGAGGAGTGAAGCAATCTCAAACATTGCCCCGACATCTTTATCAGTCCGTTTGGTTATTCAAAGAAAGGGCATTCATCAGAAAGGCTCCGTTCCGGAGATTCGGAGCGGAGCCTTCGTCAATAAACAGGTCGATGATAACGGATCACCGGATGCTCACCTTCTGCGTGCGCACATCGCCAGTGGACAAGTGACGCGTCACCAAGGTGTAGATGCCGGGCGTGATGGACGATGGGATGTCGAGTCGGCCCACTGTGCCGTTTCCGGCCACTGAGGTGGTGATCAGGGTGCGTCCCGTCACATCGGTCAGCTCCACCAGCGTGGTGCCATCATTATGAAGTCCGAAATGGAGCGTTCCGCCCGCCTCCACGGGATTCGGGAAGGCGCGCATCATTTCAGGTGCGGATGCGTCTGCTATGGAGGTGGCGAGGCCAGCCACATCGGGGCGGTAGAAAGCCGTGGATATGCCCCCGCTTGCGTTCAAGGTAAAGCCACAGGCCGTCTTGCCGAATCCGGGCACATAGAAAACATAGGAGTCATTCACCGTGGAGACCGCCCCCTGTGTGAGGCCGAAAGCCGCCATGAGTGGTGCGGGGGCAAGCTGTCCACCGAGGAAGAAACTGTCCACTCGAGTATGATTGTCAACCTTGAGAAGCAAGGCATCGAGCGGGCCGGACGGGTTGCCCTGTGCATTTGGAATGATGAGCGCTCCCTCGCCCACCACGGTGCGGGTCTGTGAAATGTAACGCTTCTGCAGGCCGGGCACATTGTTCAGTCCGAATGCGGCCACAGTGAGATTGTATTGGGTGTATTCTATGTACTCGGGGGTCCATGAGTCCGCATAGCTCATTGGGAACGACAGGATGTCGAACGTGCCCCCGTATGGCGACACCTGGTCAGGGAAGTTGAGCACATCGTTGGCCCCACCGCTGATGGCCGTGATGGAATGGGTGGTGTCTTCTATCACGCGGCCCAGATCATACCAGCCGGTGGCATCCAAACCCTCATACACACGGCCGAGCATACCGAAAGCCTGAAATACAAAAGTGGTGTTCCGATAGTTGAGTGCGTCAGGGAAGTCCGTATCTGCTGCTGCATCCAGGTAAGTGTAGGTGAACGGGTCTGTGGCCACCAGACCGGAGTAGTCCCAGGTCTGCCCCTGGCCTTCGGATGGCACGGCCACGCCCGTCACCGAAGCATCATATCCAGCGTCAATGAATGCGGCAGGCCGTGGGAAATTGCCCTGATCGATGGTAATCTGCGCCATCAGCGGCAGCACAAGCAGTGAAAGAATGGCTGTAGAAAGTGTTCTCATGGTGAATTGGGTTTGGGTGATGATGATTCGGGTGATGATTGACACTGCCAAAAGTATCGGGGTGAAACGTGTACCTCACACCACCAAAACACCACCATCCGTCAAATCGAACACTGCCTCTTGGAATTTTGGTGCAGCAAAAACCTTAAAGCCATGAGAGTATCATTCACCATCACAGCCTTTGCGCTACTGGCCGCCAGTGCGGTCAATGCACAGCAGTTCGTAAGCACCCAGCCCGGTCCGCGCAAGGCCATTGTAGAGGAGTTCACCGGTGTCAACTGCACATTATGCCCCGATCAGGGCCACGCTGAGATTGCCTACATGCTGGAGAACCATCCCAACGATGAGTTCTACGTGATCATGTACAGCCCCACCAATTCAAGCTTCACCGACCCGTACGGCATTGCCTCGGATTTCCGCAGAGCATTCCTTGATGATTTCTACATGCATGCCTACTGCGCACCGGGCACATTGACCCGCGCCATGCCCTCGGCCTTCATCAATAGGCGCATCTGGGCCAGTGGAGACCGATGGCAGCATACCAATCTGTGGGAACCCTACGTGGAGGAGGTCATCTCCAGCGGCAGTTCTCCTATGAACATCGGTGTGCGCTCCGTTTACGATGGGGCGGCCCAGACCATCACCGTGGATGTGGAGGTGTACTACCATACCACCATCACGGCCGGCAACAGCCTCTATGTGTTCCTGGGCGAGCACGATCTCACCTCGCCTTACCAGGCAGGTTCTGACGACAGCCCGTACCTGTACAAGAACAATTTTTTCCGCGAGACGGTGACCGAGGGCACCTGGGGCGACCCCATCACGGGGCCCACCACAGCCGGAAGCCTGTATACGCGGCAGCTCACCTTCAACCTGGCCGATGCCATCGACCCCATGGACATTGACAAGGTGGATGTGCTGGCGTTCATCATTGAAGATGGCACCACGGAAATCTATACAGGCATTCAGGCCCCTGCGAACGGTGGCACAGCTACCACAGGCGGGGGAAGCACTTCCATAGAATCGGCAAGGATGTCCGAGCTAAAACTCTTCCCCAACCCTGCTGACAACCTGGTGCACATCACTGGACTGACCCCTGATGCTGAGATACACGTGACCGATGCCATGGGGCGCACACTGGACAAGGTCATGCACACAGGCAACGCTGCGGAATATGAAACTTCACACCTGCCTCAAGGTGTCTATGTGTTCAACATCCTGTCTTCCGTTGGTACGCGTGCATTGCGGCTTGTGAAGAATTGATTATCTACAGCCCTCCAATCAGGTTTCCTTTCCTTTGATCCGTTAACACGCGATGAAAACACTATTCCTCCCCCTCATACTGGCCCTGCCACTGCTTGCACTCGGCCAGAACCCCAACCCCAATGCCGCGCTCGATACCTACATCGTGGAGCAGATGGAGTCGGAGAACATCCCCGGCATGGCTACCGTCATTGTGAAGGGCGGGGAGGTCGTATGGCGAAAAGGCTACGGGCTGGCCGATGTAGCGGGCAATGTGGTCGTGACGGACAGCACCATATTCCTGCTGGCCTCCATCTCCAAACTGTTCACCGGCACCGCGCTGATGCAGTTGGCCGAGGGCGGTCAGATCGACCTTGACGGCCCCATCAACGCGCACATGCCCTTCGATGTGGTGAACCCCAACCATCCGAGCACGCCCATCACCTTCCGCATGCTGATGACGCATACCTCGTCCATACAGGACAACTATGATGTGATGGAAAACTATTATAGCGAAGGCGACCCGACCATCCCGCTCTCGGAGCTGATGGAGCTTTACTTCTCGCCCTCCGGTGCCGACTACGATGCGCAGAACAACTTTCTGACAACTGCGCCCGGGGCCGCATTCGAGTATTCCAACATCGCCACTGCGCTGGCGGGCTATCTGGTGGAGCGCGTGGCGCAGATGCCGTTCGATGCCTACTGCAATGAGCACATCTTCGACCGGCTGTGCATGCGCAGCACCTCGTGGTTCCTTGCTGGGCTTGACGTGACGCAGGTGGCCAAGCCGCACACCTTTGCCAATGAACAGTACACCACCTTGGCGCACTATGGCTTTGCCGACTACCCGGACGGGCTGCTGCGTTCCAACGTCACCGACCTGGCCCATTTCATGATCACCTTCCTGCAGCAAGGCACATTCAGCGGCAACCAGCTGCTCTCATCCGCATCGGTGGCCGAGATGCTCTCAGCGCAGGTCTCGGGTGACGAAGGTGTGATGGGCCTCAACTGGTACCCGGAGGAGATTTTCCTCGAAGATGGCGGAACAGTGATGCTATGGGGCCACAATGGCGGTGAGACAGGCGTATCCACCGACCTCTACATCAATCCTTCCAATGGCATAGGCGTGGCCGTTCTGAGCAATGGCGAGGGCGACAACCTCTATGTGGTGGATGCTCTGTACAACTATGCGCTGTCGCTCAGTCAAAGCGGGGCAGGGCATCCGGCCTGTGCGTCCGTATCTGTTGAGGATGCGCCTAAGGAAACATCTTTCACGCTTTATCCTAATCCCACGACAGGCGTGGTGCGCTGGACTGGTGACGGTATCCGTTCAGTGCAGGTATTCAACATGCAGGGAGCGATGGTGCAGGAAGCGATGACGAACGTTGGAAATTCCATCGACCTCTCTGAGTTGCCGCAGGGTCTCTACACGCTCCGGTTCCGCTATCAGGATGATGCCGTGATATCGACAAGGATGATCCTGACAAAGTGATCGGCTACGGCCAATGGCACTGAAAAAAGGCCGCTCCGAAGATTCGGGGCGGCCTTTTTCGTGCAATCAAACCGTTGGCACGTGCAACTGTAGGCCGAAATCCATGCTGTCAGAACTGCAATCAATGGCTAAAGTTGGTTTGGTGTCGATTTTTTGACTGGGTAGTTTCGCATTCGAGAGTTGAATCTATCTCTCTTCTAAACCTCGATGCCATGCGCTACCATCTGCCGATTTTATCGTTGTTGCTCTCTTCGTTTGTGCAAGCACAGGTCATCCGCGTTCCTGATGATTTACCAACCATTCAGGCAGGTCTTGATGCAGCTCAGTCGGGAGACACGGTGCTTGTGGCATCGGGCACTTATTTCGAGAACATCGTCTGGCCTGCTGTCAATAGCATCAAACTGATAGCGGAAGGGGACACCTCGAATACTTTCATCGATGGCGGAGGAACGGGAAGAGTGATAACACTGGAGCACGAGGGTGTTGACACTTCAACGGTCATTAGGGGATTCACAATAAGAAATGGCGCCTACAACATAGGATGGGGGCTGGGTGCAGGAGTGTTCTGTCATAGAAGCAGTCCAATGATTGTACGGTGCAGAATTTCAAACAATACCGGCACAGGCTACCATGGTGCTGGCGCAGGTCTGTGCCTCACTAATTCCTCCGCACACATATCGGAGTGCACAATTGACAACAATCACTTGAATTGCAGCAGCCAAGCAGGCGGAGCAGGAGTGTCCATTCTAGACACCTCCAATGTGGTAATCACCAATTCAATAATCAGGTCCAATTCTTCAGCGTTCGGATTCAAGGTGTGGGGCTCCGGGGTTTCACTTATGTATGCATCGCATGCACTTCTCGACTCTGTGATTGTTGCAGAAAACACAGCAGTTTCTATGAATGGCTCTGAGGTGAGAGGAGTCGGAATAAGCGCGGTCTTGGGATGTGAGCTTCGTATCAAAAACTCAGTGATCTCAGGCAATCGCAGTGAAGGGACAGTTTGGAGCACACAAGCCGGAGCTGGTATCAACATGGAAAGTTCAAATCTGTATGCAGAGAATGTAGAGATTTTTGAAAATCACCTTGACGGTGGGGAAAGCTGGCAGGTAGGGGCTGGTATCAGCACAGGAGGGGCCATTGTCCAGCTTACAGATGTAGTTGTTCGTGACAATACAATGTCCGGAGTTCGGAGTGAATACCCAGCAACAGGTTTTGTGCACTTGCATGGTAGTTTCACCGTGGCTGAACGTTTGGTAGTCACAGGAAATCATGTGTTTGCAACTACTGATATTTTCGAACAGCACGGGCTGGCTATACACACGTGGTCAGGCACCCTGGAATTGAGAAATAGCTTGATTGCTCGAAATTCACCTTTGGAGGACTTACAAGGGCACGACTATCAAGGACTGATCAGTATCAATCACATGGACGAATTCTCCATGACAAACGTCACTGTGACTGACAATTTTGAGCTTGTGCAGAATGAGAATACAACTGCACTCTCCCTCAATCACAATTCGGGAGCAAACATTTTGAACAGCATATTTTGGAACCCCTCATTGAGTAGTGAATTGGAAGGGTCGGGTATAATCATCAGGTACAGCGATGTAAAAGGTGGGTACCAAGGAGAAGGAAATATCGATTTCGACCCCAACTTCATGGGCGAAGGCGATTACCGTCTTCAATTTCCCAGCCCTTGCATAGGTACAGGTACATTGGACGGAGCACCCGAAACAGACATCCTGGGAAATCCCCGCCCCATTCCTCTCGGCACGAACCCGGACATGGGGGCCTACGAGGATGACAATCCGCTCACATCTGTTGAGGATGTTTCGTTCAGCAATGATTTCCGAATCCACCCCAACCCCACCACAGGCATTGTAACCGTGGAAGGTGACTTCATTCAGTGCCGCATCTTCAGCACGGACGGGGTCATGGTTCTGGACTTTCCGGCCACCAAGGGCCGCAGCACCATAGACCTTTCAGGTTTCCATCACGGTCTTTATCTGATACAGATGACCGACAGGAGCGGACGTCAGGTGACGGACCGTGTGGTGGTGACCGATTGAGTATTTCAAACTCCACAGAATCCCACGAAGTCCCTCGGTGTGATGACCGAGGTCTCTGCATCGGGGTAGCTGTTGGTGAAGGCTCGGGTCACCCGATGGTTGCGCTGCGTGTTCCATTTCATCTCGTAGGCAGACAGTTTCCGACCCTGAATTTCCAAGTAGTCCACCTCGCTCTGGTTGTAGTTACGCCAGAAATAGCTGCGCGCGTTGGAGCCTGTCCAAGCGTTCATCTTCCTGCGGTCGCTCACCATCATGTTCTCCCACAGTAGCCCCACATCGTTGCGCGACATAATGGGGTCAAGGTTGTCGATGAGCGCGTTGCGGATGCCGTTGTCCCAGAAATAGACTTTGGTCATCTTGGTCACCTCCTTTCGTTCGTTGGTGCTGAAGGCATGCAGGCGGTGGATGACGAACGCCTTCTCCAGCAGGTCGATGTAGGCCTCCACAGTCTCTGACTTCACCTTCAGATGCAGTGCAAGTTCGTGCAGCGACACCGCAGAACAAATCTGATAGGCGAGCAGTTTCAGCAATTTATCTAAAAGCTCAGGCTTACGGATGTCCTTCCACACCAACACATCTTTATATAAATACTGATCGCAAAGGGCCTTGAGCAGCGTCTCCGCGTCTGCTGGATTTTTAGTCACATCGGGATAGAAGCCATGGACAAGGTGGAAGGGCAACTGTTGCTCCACCTCGAACGGTGATCTGCCCGGATACATCTCGGCCAGAGAGAACGGAAATAGATGGAACAAGATGTGGCGACCCGTGAGTGGCTCAAACACCTTCTCGGATATCTCCAGCGCGGATGACCCCGTAGCGATGAACTGCACGCCCTTGAAGTTGTCCACCATCAGCTTGAGTAACAATCCCGCGTTGCCCACGCGCTGCACTTCATCAATGACCACCACACGATAATCACCCACCACACCCTTGATGTTCGCAACTGTTATCTCACGTAAACGGTCACGCACCGAGGTATCATCGGCATTAAGCCAGAGCACATCATCCCTGTCGCGCAGCATGTGGGCGATGAGCGTGGTCTTGCCCACTTGCCTTGCCCCAGTGAGCACCAGTGCCTTGCCCTTGAAGAACCAGTGTTCCAGCGCAGGAAGTACTTTCCGTTTCGTCACATCCATGAAACAAAACTATTACTTTTTCCACTACACTGGAAATATTAGTATCAATAGCTCCGGTATATCGGATATTTTCATGGTATCACTATAGAATGATCCTGTTGGGAGCTAATGCATGAAGAGATGCTCAGAGCTTTACCGGACATCTGACACGTAACGAAGGAATCGGCCTCGCTCATTGTTCTCCTCCATCGCTTTATGGCATAAAAAAGTCCGACCGCGCCATGGGGCACGGTCGGACATCTATGGTACTGGTAAGAGGCGTTTGCCTCAGATGCTCTGCTGGGAGAGGCGGAGGCCCTGCACGTAAACGGCCTTGCGCTTCTGCATCCTGCTAACGATAGAAGGCTTGGTGAACTGCTTGCGGGCACGCAGCTGACGCATGGTACCGGTCTTGTCGAACTTACGCTTCAACTGCTTCAGCGCACGCTCGATGTTCTCGCCTTCCTTTACATTGATGATCAACATGGGATGTCCTTTTTATTAAACGGGGTGCAAATGTAGTTTTTTCATTCACGCGGCAACGTGGCCGCGGATGAAAGATTTTCGTTTCGGGAAGGTGTGCGCTCAGCCCTTGAGGAGGTTCTTGGCGATGACGACCTTCTGGATCTCGGAGGTTCCCTCACCGATGGTGCAGAGCTTGGAGTCGCGGTAGAATTTCTCGGCAGGGAAATCCTTGGTGTAGCCGTAGCCCCCGAAGATCTGCACGGCCTCGGTGCTGGCACGCACGCACACCTCAGAGGCGTAGTACTTGGCCATGGCCGATTTGACGGTGACGTTCTCGCCCCGGTTCTTCATGTCGGCCGCCTGAAGGGTGAGGAGCTCTGCGGCCTCGTATTCGGTGTACATATCGGCCAGTTTGAAGGCGATGCCCTGGAAATTGGCGATGGGCTGCCCGAACTGCTCGCGCTCCTTGGCATACTTGGTGGCGGCCTTGATGGCGCCCTTGGCGATGCCGAGGGAGAGGGCCGCGATGCTGATGCGGCCACCATCGAGCACCTTCATGGCCTGGATGAAGCCTTCGCCCACCTTGCCGATGACGTTGCTCTCGTGCACACGGCAATCCTGAAAGATGAGCTCTGCGGTCTCGGAGGCGCGCATGCCGAGCTTGTTCTCCTTCTTTCCGGAGGAGAAACCTGGCGTGCCCTTCTCGATGGCGAAGGCGGTCATTCCGCGTGAGTCGCCCTTCTCTCCTGTGCGGACGATGACGACCGCGATATCGCCACTGATGGCATGGGTGATGAAGTTCTTGGCCCCGTTGATGACCCAGTATTCACCGTCCTTGACGCCTGTGGTGGCCATTCCGCCCGAGTCGGAACCGGTGTTGTGCTCTGTGAGGCCCCATGCCCCGATCCATTCGGCCGTGGCGAGTTTGGGGAGCCATTTCTTCTTCTGCTCCTCATTGGCGTGCTGGAGGATGTGGCCTGTGCAGAGGGAGTTGTGGGCAGCCACGCTGAGGGTAATGGAACCGCAGACGGCACCGAGCTCGGTGAGGGCGGTGACGTATTCGAGGTAGCCGAGGCCCGCGCCCCCGTATTCCTGTGGGACAAGGATGCCCATTAGCCCGAGTTTGCCCATCTCCTTGAAGAGGGGGACGGGGAAGGTCTGGGCCTCGTCCCATTCCATGATGCTGGGGCGGATGTGTTTCTCGGCAAAGTCGCGGCACATGTCCGCGATCATCTTCTGGTTCTCGTTCTGTTCGAAGTTCATGGTTGACGTTTAATAATGTAGAAGGCTAACAATGTTGTCAGCGTAAGGTTTCAAAATCTGTTCCCCGTTGAGGAAGTCGAGAGCCACGAGGAAGGAGAATCCGGCCACGGTGCCGCCCTGCCGGGTGACGAGTTCTGCGGCAGCTGCTGCTGTGCCGCCTGTGGCGAGGAGGTCGTCATGGATGAGGACGCGCTGACCGGGACGGACGGCATCGATGTGCATCTCCACGGTGGCGGTGCCGTATTCTAGGCTGTACTGGTGGCTGACGGTATGGTAGGGCAGTTTGCCGGCCTTGCGCACGGGCACGAAGGGGACTCCGAGGCGCTGGGCCATCATGAGGCCGAAGAAGAAGCCGCGGCTCTCGACCCCGATGACCACATCGGGCCTGAGCTGGCGGACGCCTTCCGCCAGTGCATCGGCCGTGTCGCTGCAGAGGGCGGGGTCGAGGAGGATCGGGGTGATATCCTTGAAGAGGATGCCTGGCTTGGGGAAGTCGGGCACATCGCGGATGGCATCTCTGAGGCGTTGCTCGAGCATGGTGGGTGGTAACGGGGGCGCAAGTTTACGACTTGGGAGTGAGGTATGGGGGGAATGGAATTAGCGAATTAGCGAATTTGGGGGGGGCAGCGAATCAGGGAGTCAGGGGGTCAGGGAATCAGCCAATGAGGAATGGGTGAAGGGCGGATGAGGGAATGCCGGGAGCGGACCCGTATCAGTGGACGGTGAGGTAGGGGCCAAGGCGTTTCAGGTCCTCTTCTTTGATGATGTGGATGTTGCGGAGGTCGGAGACGGAGCGGAAGGGGCCGTGCTGCTGGCGGTAGGCGATGATGGCGCGGACCTGGTTCTTCTGGAGGTAGGGGTGGCGAATGAGGGCGGTGTAGTCTGCGGTGTTGATGTTGATGCGGGTGCGGACGGTGGTGTCGATGGTGAGCTGGGGGAGCATGCCTTGAAAGCGGGCGGAGTCCATGCCGAAGACCTCCAGCAACTGAGCCGTTGTGCGGAACCCACCGAGGCGTTCGCGATATCTGTAGATGCGTCTTGCGAATGTGGTGCCGATGCCGCGGATGTTCTCCATTTCGAGGGTGTCGGCCCGATTGATGTCCACGATGGGGAGGGCGGGGCGCTCGTAGCGGGGTGCGAATGCGCTCTGGGGGGCGGTGTCGTCTGCGGGGGGAATGGTGACGAAGGGTTGCAGCTCCAGGTAGAGTGCGGAATCGACCATGAAGAGTTTCAAGAGGTCCTCTGACTTCCTGAAGGTGCCTCCTCGGGAACGGTACCTGAGAATGGAGGCGGACTGGCGTGGGCTGAAGCCGAGGCGTACCCATCCGGCACTGTCGAGGGTGTTGGGGTTGAAGGGGAAGCGCTGCGGGGTGCGCCCGTGCGGGTGGGCGCGCTGCGCATCCCATGGCCGCGGGTGGGCGAAGGCGAGGGTGTCGGCCCCGAAGGGAGGCAGGGAGGCGTTGAAGCAGGCGATGGAGGGGCCGAAGGCGATGCGGTGTGGGGCGGTGCGGGCGGAAAAGGAGAGGCGCAGGTATGCGTTGTAGCCGATGACGGACAGGAGGGCTACCATAAGCATAGCGAAGCCTCTCCGTTCGGTGCGGTGGTACTGCAAAAACGCCTGCAACCATTCTTTGAACATGGCTGGAGTTGAGCTGAAATGCAGGCCCTATCAGGGCTCGTCATCGTTGTCCTTGAAGCTATCGGGCTCGGGACGGGGGGGTGTGCGGAGGACGCGGACGAAGAAGTAGGCTGTGATGAGGGTGACGATGGTCATGGTGGAGACCATGAGGACGAGGGCTATGGTGTTCATCGGGCGCGTTTGAGTCGGTTTCGGTGGGCGAGGAAGACGAGGGATGCGATGGCGAGGAAGGCGGAGAGGAGGAGGATGCGGGCGGCATTGACGAAGAAGAGCTTCTCGCGGAGGGAGGCGATGATGGCGGGGTCGGTGGCGGAGGCTATCTGCTGATGGAGGCCTGCATTGGTGACCTGCTTGAGGAGAGAGCCGTTGTCGAGGGGCCAACCGGTGCCTGCGAGGAGGCTGTCGGTGGCTGCGAGCCAGTCGTTGCCGAGGGGGGTGACGAGGGAGCCGATGAAGACGAAGAGGAGGAGGACGGGGGTGATGAACTTGATGATGAACCTGTAGATGCGGGGCACCTGAATGTCGCCCCCCTGGTTGATCTCTTTCCAGCCGCGGTCCATGCCGAAGACCCATGCGAAGAGGATGGACTCTATGAGGGCGAAGACCACGAGGGAGACTGTGCCGCCCCAATAGTCGTACTCATCGAAGACGCCCTGATTGAAGAAGAGGACGGTGGGGAGGCCGAGGACGAGGATGATGGCCCCGAAGGACCAGGCGCCCTGCTGGCGGGTCCAGTTGAACTCATCGCGCATGAAACCCATCCATGGCGTTCCCATGGCCAATGACGAAGTGATGCCTGCGAAGAAGAGGAGGCCGAACCACATGACGCCTGCGAGGGTGGCGAGGGCAGGGCCCCAATTGTTGAAGAGGTAGGGCATGGTCTGGAAGGCCATGCCGAAGCCTGCATTCTCCTTGACCCAGTCGAGGCCGAGGTAGCCGGCCGCGATGGGGATGACGATGGAGGAGCCGAGCACGACCTCCACGAACTCGTTCATGAAGCCTGCGGAGGCGGCATTGAGGGCGATATCGTCCTTGGAGCGGATGTAGCTGGCGTAGCACTGGATGGAGCCCATGCCGAGGGAGAGGGTAAAGAAGATCTGTCCGGCAGCTGCCAGCCAGACCTTGGGGTTGAGGAGGGAGTCGAACTGGGGGGTCCAGAGGAAGTTGAGGCCTGCGATGGCGCTGGCATCGGGGTTTTCGGGCGTGGCACCGGATGTGCCGAGGGTGAGCCCGCGGAAGGCGAGGAAGAAGCCGAAGAGGATGAGCATGGGCATGCCGATCTTGGCGGCCTTCTCGACCCCATCGAGGCCTTTGGAGAGGATATAAGTGTTGAGCAGCAGGCAGAGCAGGAAGAAGAGGACCCCTTCGTAGGGGATGCCTGTGGTGGACTGCATGACATCGACATAGCTGCCGAAGAAGGCCGCCACCTCTGACTGCCCCATGCCCTGGAAGGTGCCTGCGAGGGAGTGCATGACGTAGGCCATGGTCCAGCTCTCGATATAACAGTAGTAGGACGCGACCGCTATGTTGGTGAAGATGCCGAACACCCCGATGTACTTCCAGAAGGAGCGTTTGGGGTCGAGGCTGTTGAGGATGAAGGGGGTGCTGTGGTCGCCATGCTTGCCCCCGAAGCGGCCGGTGCTCCACTCGATCCAGAGCAGGGGGATGCCCATGAGGAGGAAACAGACGAGATAGGGGATGATGAAGGCCCCGCCTCCGTTGTTAATGGCCTGAACGGGGAACCGGAGGAAGTTTCCGAGCCCCACGGCATTGCCGGCCATGGCGAGAATGAGTCCGACACGCGAACCCCAAGCTTCTTTCTGCGACATTGATGTTCTTTGGATTTTAACGAGTGGCTAAATGTAGAGATCATCGTCAAAGTGCAAGGAAAATGTTCGCAGGGCGATGGCCATGAGGCCCTGCCGACTGACGAAGGGGGAAGGGAAAAAGTGAAGCGCGGGGACGGGGAACGGACTTGTTTCCCAAATTGCAGCAAAAAAAAGATGAACGCATACACGGCCGAACTTCTTGGGACGATGCTGCTGCTGCTGATGGGCGGTGGGGTGGTGGCCAACACGATACTGACGGGAACGAAGGGCAACGGAGGGGGCTGGATCGTGATCACGGTGGGATGGGCGCTGGCGGTATTCATAGGAGTGACGGTGGCGGCCCCGTTCAGCGGGGCGCATCTGAACCCTGCGGTGACCTTGGCGCTGGCGCTGAACGGTTCGTTCGCATGGGGAGAGGTGGGGCCCTTCATCGCGGCCCAATTGGCGGGTGCGATGCTGGGCGCTGGGATGGTCTGGCTTTTCTATAGGGACCATTTCTCGGCCACGGAGGACGGGGACACGAAGCTGGCGGTGTTCTGCACGGCCCCGGCCATCCGCACGCTGAGCACGAGTTTCCTGTGTGAGACGGTGGGCACGTTCGTACTGGTGTATGCGATCCTGCACGTGGTGCCCCCTGTGCTGGACGGCCCGAACGGGAGCGCGGTGATGGTGGGGATGGGTTCGCTGGGGGCAATCCCTGTGACGCTGATCGTGCTGGCCATCGGGCTTTCGCTTGGCGGCCCCACGGGCTATGCCATCAACCCAGCCCGTGACCTTGGCCCGCGCATCATGCACAGCCTGCTGCCCATCAGCGGCAAGCGCGACAGCGACTGGCCGTATGCGTGGGTGCCCGTGGTGGCGCCACTGGTAGGTGCGGCTGTGGCGGTGCTGTTGGCCAAATATGTGGGCTGAACGAGGCAGGACCAGCGCCCTGCGGTTTGTCAAAAGTTATCAACCCGGCCTTGCGGCCCGAGGGCGGGAGGATACTTTTGAACACCTCAAGAAACCGCTCCTAACATGCCTTCTACCCTTGAACTGAAAGCCCTCTGCTCGCAGACCAGACGTGACATTGTGCGCATGGTGCATGCCGTGAATTCGGGCCACCCGGGTGGCTCGCTGGGCTGCACGGAATTCTTCGTGGTGCTGTATCACGAGGTGATGCGCCCCGACCCGAAGCATTTCTCGATGGACGGGAAGGGGGAAGACCTCTTCTTCCTGTCTAACGGTCATATCTCCCCAGTGTGGTACAGTGTGCTGGCGCGCTACGGGTATTTCCCAGTGCAGGAGCTGGCCACCTTCCGCAAGTTGAATACGCGTCTGCAAGGCCACCCGACCACACACGAGGGGCTGACGGGTGTGCGCATGTCGAGCGGATCGCTGGGACAAGGACTGTCTGTTGCGGTGGGCGCGGCACAGGCCAAGAAGCTGAACGGAGACGGAAATACGGTGTATGTGCTGATGGGTGATGGAGAACTTCAGGAAGGACAGGTCTGGGAAGCGGCCATGTATGCCGCTGCCAACAAGGTGGACAATGTGATTGCCACGGTGGACGTGAACGGTAGGCAGATCGATGGAGACACGGACGATGTGCTGAGCCTTGGAGACCTGCGCGCCAAGTTCGAGGCCTTCGGGTGGAAGGTGCTGGAGTGCAACGGCAACGACCTGGAGAATCTGGTTCGCACCATGAAGGCCTGCAAGGAGGCCAGCGGCAAGGGTGTGCCGGTGATCAACCTGATGCGCACCGAGATGGGGCAGGGCGTGGATTACATGATGGGCAGCCACAAATGGCACGGAGTGGCCCCGAACGATGCGCAGTTGGCCACGGCCCTTGCACAGGTGGAGGAAACCCTCGGAGACTATTGAATCGGATTTTCCGTTCAGGTTCATGAATTGTGTCCCCTGAACATAGAAAGTTGAAGGTTTTTCACAGACATATCGCCCTGCTTTCCCTGTTGCTTCTTGCGGCCCCTGCCTCTGCGCAGAAGAAACCGGCCGAGCCGCTGAACCGCATCCTGTTCGTGTTCGATGCCTCTCAGAGCATGTACGGACGTTGGGACAACGGGATGAAGATCGACATCGCGAAGAAACTGCTCAACGAACTGCTGGACAGCCTGGAACAGGTGGAGAACCTCGATCTGGGGCTGCGGGTGTACGGACATCAGAGCCAGTACATATCGGGCACTCAGCGCGATTGCAAGGACACGAAACTGGAGGTGCCGTTCAACAGCGGAGGCGCATCGGCCATACGCAAGCGCCTGAAGACCATCAACCCCAACGGGACTACCCCCATCGCCTACAGCCTTGAACAGACGGGCAAGGATTTTCCGGCCTGTCCGCGCGACCAGTGCCGCAACATGATCATCCTCATCACTGACGGCATTGAGGAATGCGATGGAGACCCTTGTGCGGTGTCGGCAGCCTTGCAGCGAAACAATATCATCCTCAAGCCCTTCATCATCGGTGTGGGACTGGACCTGAATCTGATCGACCATTTCCGCTGCATGGGCAACGTGTTCGATGCGAGCAACGAGTCGGCCTTCCGCAAGGTGCTGAACGTGGTCATCGCCCAAGCGCTGAACCCGACCTCGGTGCAGGTGAACCTGCTCAACGTGCATGGGCAGCCCATCGAGACGGATGTGAACATGACCTTCTTCGACATGCAGAGCGGAAGGATGCGCTACAACCTGATGCACACGATGAACCACCGTGGCACGCCCGACACCCTGACGATCGATGCCATGGCATCGTACCGCATCCAGGTGCACACCATTCCACCGGTGGAGAAGGACAGCGTGGTGCTCATCCCGGGCATCCACAATGTGGTGGGCATCGATGCCCCGCAGGGTGATCTTGTCCTGAAGGTGAAGGGCAAGCAGGACTACAAGCATCTGCAGGTCATCGTGCGGCAGAAAGGGAAGATGGAGACGCTGAATGTGCAGGCGGTGGACCAGAAGGAACGCTACCTCGTGGGGAAGTATGACCTGGAGGTGCTGAGCACGCCCCGCATCCTTATACCTGACGTGGACGTGTCTCAGAGCCACACAACTACTATAGAAATACCACAGCCCGGCATGGCCCACGTGATGCGCAAGACCAAAGGAGCAGGTGATGTTTTCCTGAAAACCGAAAAAGGTCTCGAATGGACTTGGAGCCTCAGTGATGAAGGGACGAGCGACAGCGTGGTGCTGCAGCCGGGCGACTACAAATGCGTTTTCCGTCCAGCTGGTTCCAAGCGCACCTTCTACACCGTGGAGAAGGACTTCAAGATTGAATCCGGCAAATCGCAGCTGGTAGAACTTTATTGACCATAGAAATGACTTGGCCACGGAAACACGGAACAACACGGAAAAAGGAAATCGCCATCTGATGGGCCCAATGGATTCAGATCAGACCTATCTCCCCCTCAAACAGGAGACCGACATGATCATAGGTGCTTGCATTGAGGTTCACAAGCAGCTTGGCTCAGGGTTTCTGGAGATTGTTTACAAGGATGCTTTGGAATATGAGTTCAGGAAGCGAGGGATTTTCTATGAGAGGGAGAAAGAGTATAAGGTGCGGTATAAGGGAACAGTCCTGAAGCACAGTTTTTACGCTGATCTTGTGATTTTTGAGAAGGTGATAGTTGAAGTGAAGGCCAAAGAGGCCATAGCCAATGAGGACTTGGCGCAGACCATCAATTATCTCAAGTGCTCTGGCTGCAAGGTCGGACTGATTGTGAACTTTGGCTCATCGGTCATTGGACTTAAGAGAGTTGTCTTCTGAGTATGATTCTCTGTGGTATTCCGTGTTTCCGTGGCAAAAAACTATGTAACAACATCATTCATGCAAAAACTTACAGAAGACCGTGATACACGGTCAGGATTCGGAGTAGGACTCCATGAACTCGGAAAATCGAACCCCGATGTGGTGGCGCTATGTGCCGACCTTACAGGGTCGCTGAAGATGGACGCCTTTCAGAAGGATTTCCCTGAGCGGTTCTTCCAAACAGGCATTGCCGAGGCCAACATGATCGGTCTCGCGGCCGGCATGACCATAGGCGGTAAGATCCCCTATACGGGCACCTTCGCCAATTTCAGTACTGGAAGGGTCTACGACCAGATACGGCAATCGGTGGCCTATTCGGGCAAGAACGTGAAGATCTGCGCCAGTCATGCGGGCCTCACGCTGGGTGAGGATGGAGCCACGCACCAGATTCTGGAGGATATCGGCCTGATGAAAATGCTTCCGGGGATGACCGTGATCAACCCGTGCGACTACAACCAGACCAAGGCGG
>CAZATP010000031.1:0-41358 GCA_964488095.1 uncultured Chryseobacterium sp. | reverse complement strand
CTCCATCACTGAAGTTGCAGAAGTTCATGAAATCCAGTGCTTTATCGCCTTCATATCCGGTAATCTTCGTGACGACCTTCTCATTGTATTTGATCCGGTTGTAATCGTGCTTGCGGTCCTCTTCCTTAAGGCGGTGCAGCTCCTGTCGGGCTTTGGCATCCTTGCTCAGGTTGCCGTAGATGAACGATGCCGGATTGAGCAGGTACTTGGCCTTCTTGATCTCGTCCGCGTCCTCGGTTACCGGGATGGTGCGCGGGGCCTTGGACGGCTTGGCGATGCCCACCACATCGATGGTTCCGTCATTCACCTCCAGTTCCATGAATTTCTCCTTGAACTGGGCCTTGGACCCGAACGGATTCACCTCGACCTCTGCCAGCTGATACTGCCTTGGAATGAGGCGGATCACCACCAGTTCGGCCAGCAGTTTGGCCTCGTCCACGATCATCGCCTTGGCCGAGTAGCCGATGCACGAGATGTAGATGCTGTCGCCCACCTTCGCGGGCAGACGGAACAGCCCCTCGTTGCTGGAGATGCTGGCCAGCGAGTCGGAGAAGTTGATGACGTGGGCCGCCCCGATGGGCGCCTCGGTGTAGGCATCGAGCAGCAGACCGCTCATCTGGGCCTTGAACTGGGCCTGTGCAGCGGTGAATTGAAGGAGAAGGAGTGCTACAAAGAGGATAGGCCTGAGCATCACCGCAAAGAAACGCCCAATCCGCCTCGGGCAGATGGAACTTTCCCGCACCGAATGCAAAGGGTTGTTAAAGCCCCTATAATTCTCCACCTTCACGGCATCCAATCGTAAGACCATCATGGCCATCCCATTCACCGTGACACCGCAGGCCGGCAATTCCCTCTCCGAACTTGTAGGCCGGATAGGCGAGCAACGGGAGCAACTGCATCAGGACCTGCTGCGCGAAGGGGCTGTCCTCTTCCGTGATTTCAACCTGCGCACCCCGGAGGATTTCGAGCAGGTGGCCTTGGCGCTGCGCTCCGACCTGCAGAACAACTATCAGGGCACATCGCCCCGCAACAGCCGCACCACCTATGTGCACTCGGCCAGCGAACTGCCGGGGCATTATCCCATCATGCAGCACTGCGAGATGAGTTTCCTTCCCACCGCTCCGCGTTATCTGTTCTTCTTCTGCCATGTGCAGCCCAGCGGGGGCGGGCAGACGCCCGTGTGCGATTTCCGCAAGGTCTATCAGCAGCTGGACCCCGCCATCCGCGAGGAGTTCGAGCGGAAGGGGGTGCGCTATGTGCGCAACTATTCCGGTCCTAAGAGCAAAAAGGGCAAGGACATGTTCCAGCTCAAACCGTGGAACGAGCTCTTCAAGACCACCGACAGGGCAGAGGTGGAGCGCCAGTGTGCGGAGACCGGCCTGCGGTTCACCTGGCTGGACGATGACCGCCTGCGCTTGGAGAACGACCGCCCTGCGGTGCAAAAGCATCCCGACACGGGCGAGATGGTGTGGTTCAACCACCTGCAGGTCTTCCATCGCGATGCGGCCGCCATCGAATACGGCCATATCCTCGGCCATCGCAAGGATTTCCTCGCGCTGAGGTACTCTATCATGCTCCAGGCGGCCACGGCCTACAAACGGATGTTCAAGGACCCGATGACCGAGGCGATGCACGTGCTGTTCGGTGACGGCACGGCCGTGCCCACTGCCTATGTGAAGCATGTGGAGGACATCATTTGGAAGAACCTGATGCCGTTCGATTGGAAGCTGGGCGATGTGATCATGATCGACAACTTCAGCACCTCGCACGGCCGGCTGCCCTATCAGGGGCCGAGGGACATCCTGGTGGCATGGACAGCATGAGCAGGCGCGGCATCCATGACTTCTTCATATAGATAGCGCGGTGGAGGACAGCATCCGCATCCATTTCGACCCCGACAGTCAGGTGCTGCTGCATCTGATATTGGCGTTCGTCATGTTCGGGGTGGCGCTGGAGCTGCGGCTGCCCGACCTGCGCGCGGCCTTTGCCCGGCCCAAGGCCACGCTGGTGGGCATGGGCTCTCAGTTCGTGCTGCTGCCCGCACTCACGACCCTGCTACTGGTGCTTTGGCGGCCCGATGCGGGGCTGGCCCTCGGGCTGCTGCTGGTGGCGGCCTGCCCGGGGGGCAACATGTCCAATTTCTTCACGGCCATGGCGCGGGCCGATGTGGCCCTGTCGGTATCGCTCACTGCGGTGAGCACGCTGCTGTGCGTGTTCCTCACCCCGTTCAACTTCGGGCTGTGGGCCAGTGCGGTGCCGCATGTGCAGGGGCTGCTGCGGTCGGTGAGCCTTGATGGGGGGCAGTTGTTCGGCTCGGTGGTCACGCTGCTGGTGCTGCCCATTGTGGCGGGCATGCTCTTCAGCGCGTGGCTGCCCCAGGCCGCTGCGGCCATCACGGCCCCGGTGAGGCGCCTGTCGCTGCTGCTGTTCGTGCTGCTGCTGGTGTTCGCGGTGTGGAACAACCGCGAAGGGTTCGTGGGCCATGTGGACCGGGTGTTCCTGCTGGTGCTGGTTCACAATCTGCTGGCACTGGGCGCGGGCTACCTCTCGGGCCGCCTCTTCCGTCTGCCCGAGCGGCAGTGCCGCACCATCTCCATCGAGACGGGCATCCAGAATGCGGGGCTCGGGCTGGTGATCAGTCTCAGTTTCTTCCCGGCCATAGGCGAGATGGCGCTGGTGTGCGCCTGGTGGGGCGTGTGGCACATCGTTTCGGGCATGGTGCTGGCCACGGTGTGGGGAAGGTTGGGGGTGAAGGGGTGAATGGGCCTCGTGTGAGCGGGCTGAGCACTTGGATTTTCCCAAGTGCTCCTGCGGCTCTTGTAGACATGATCAAGAATTTCCAAGTGCTACTGTAACTCTTACAGACGCGGTCGGGAATATCCAAGTGCCCTGTGACTCTTACAGACCCACTTGGAAAAATAAAAGTGCTCCTGTAATTCTGACAGACGGACTTGGAAAAATACGATTCGAGTATTGACGGGGGGGGCAGAGTTATGGGATGTCGGATAATACCCATGTGCACAAAGCCCCCGCTGACCATCAGGTCCAGCGGGGGCTTTGCAGTTTAGGATTGCTTCGTCCTCCGTCCTCGCAATAACGGGGTGGGGGCCATTTCCCCATTTCCCCATTTCCCATTTTCGATTTTCCCCTTTCCGCCTGAGGCGGATCACCTCACTTCCACAAAGGCGAGGGATACCTGCCCTCGGCCGTGAGTTTCTGGAAGGCCTCGACCACGCCCGGACGGTCTTCCTGATAGGTGACGCCATACCAGAGGTCGTTGCTGGTGAGGATGTGGAACCGTGCACCGCCCGAGGCGATGAGGTTGTCGGCCACCAGCGGGATGAAGAACTCGGCCTTCGGGTTGTCGCGGTTCTCGCGCACAAAGTCGATGAACATGTGGCGCGACTGTTCGAAGATGTTCGGATGGAAGCCCCAGAAGTTCATGCTCACCACCGAGTCGGGGTTCACCTCGTGCTTGGCATCGCCCTCCTGATAGACCACCTTGTCGCCCTCCCAATGGATCTTGGTGCGCTCGTTCACGGTGGCCAGGCAGTTGTCGGCATCGGCCACGCACACCCCGCGCGACACATGGCCGTTGGGGCTCAGCGTGTTGCGCAGCACATAGCCCACCATGGCATAGGTGTCGGGCGTGCAGCGGTTGGTGAGGAAATCGGCCACCTGATGGAAACCATCGGCCCCGTAGAAATCATCGGCATTGATCACTGCGAAGGGTTCGTTGATCACATTGTGCGCCACGAGCACCGCGTGCATGGTGCCCCAAGGTTTCTCTCTTTCGGGCAGGTTGTCGATGCCCTCCACGGGGGTGTTCACATCCTGATAGGCATAGGCCACCTCGATCTTTCCGTCAAACTTGCCGCTGAACTGCGCCTTGAAGGCATCGGCAAAACTCTCGCGGATGACGAACACCACCTTGCCGAATCCGGCCTGAATGGCGTCATAGATGGAATATTCGATGATGGTCTCCCCGTTGGGGCCGAGGGGGTCTATCTGCTTGAGGCCTCCGTAGCGGCTGCCCATGCCAGCGGCAAGGATGAGAAGGGTAGGTTTCATGAATTTTCGATTGATGATTGTTGATGGATGATTTATGATTGCAGCGAAAGGCGAACAGCGAAAAGCGAAAGGCGAAAAGCTAATGGCCTTTTCTCAGGGTCGCGAATGTCGATATTTCAATACGATCCCGGCACGTCCTCGTCCACGCAGAGGATGAAATCGGCCTTGCCACGGTGTTCGGCCTCCAAGGTGGTGATGTCCTTCTGCTGCACGGTAGAGATGGTGACGATGCGGAGCTCTGGCCGTGCCTGCCGCAGATACCACACGATGCCCTCATGGCGGTCAGAGTGATAGGCCCCGTTGAAGTGGAGGAACCGCTGGCCGACCTCCATGTTCCTGAGGATGAAATGGGCCATGGTGGCATCCTTGAGGGCCTGCGCCTTGGGCAGGTTGTCGCCCCCGTGGCCGCCCATCATGGCCAGCATGCCCTTGTATCCGGGCAGCTCGGGGTCGTAGGCGATGGGCAGCGGGGCCATCCAGGCCTTCTCGGCATCGGGCAGCGTGTCGAGCGCGGTGAATCCCTTCTTATAGACCATGGTGGCATAGCGTCTGGGCACATTGGTGGCGATGAAAGGCAGGGCCTTCTCCTTGGCCAGGTCCACCAGCGGGGCATAGTCGGTGGCGTGGTTGTTCCAGAGGCGGGCCAGCGTGTCCAGCGCCTTGGCATCGATGTCGCCCTTCAGGTAGCGGTCCACCGCGGTCTGGTTGTCCGCTTCCAGCATCTCGGCCCCGAGTACCAGCGTTCCCGTTCGTGCGAGTTCTTTCGCCACCTCCAGTTGCAGCCAGTGGGCGATGGAACTGTTGTGCAGCTCCCCGAAGAGCACGATGTCGGCTTTGGCGAGCTGCTTCAGCATCTTCCCATAGTCCGACCGCTTCCCTTCTGCATTGAAGATGGCGTAGGGTTTCAGTTCCTGCGCCCGTAGGGTGGGGGAGGCAGCGAACACTTGCAGTGCGATGAACAGAAGGAATGTTCTCATGGGTCTTGAAGGTGCGGACGCAAAGAAACAGCTTCACAGGCCTCATTGCCGAGCGGTTGGCAACGTAGCGGAGGCGGATGCGTCCAAGTCCTGCATTCCACCGATGCGGTTTTCTTTTAAGCGGTAATTTAGCCGCCCCACTTCTTTCCATCCTTCTCCGTATGAGACAGATCTTCCAAGCTGTTGCCGTTCTTTCCATCTCACTTTTCACTTCAGGGGCCATCGCTCAGGTGACTGTGGACAATACACTCACCCCGACCCAACTTGTGGAGCAGGTGCTCTTGGGCGAAGGAGTGGAGGCCACCAACATCGTTTTCAGCGGCAATGCCGGTCAGATCGGTTCTTTCAATGCCGCCAATGGGGTGTTCCCCATCGGTGAGGGGCTCATCATGTCCTCCGGAAATGTGCTGCAGGTGCCGGGAGCGGGCAATGCCTTCGCATCCACCGGCTACTCGCAGACGCAGGATGCCGACCTCAACCTCATATCCTCCGCGTTGACAAGGGATGCGGTGGTGCTCTCGTTCGATTTCGTGCCCACGGGCGATTCCATCAGTTTCAACTACATCTTCGGTTCGGAGGAGTATCCGGAGTTCGTCAACGGAGGGTTCAACGATGTGTTCGCCTTCATCATCAGCGGTCCGGGTTTCAACGGGCCTTTCTCCAACAACGGGGTGAACATTGCCCTCATTCCCGGCACGGTGACCCCGGTGTCCATCGACAATGTGAACGATGGCGTCAACAGTCAGTACTACGTGAACAACGGCAACGGTGGGCCCAACGGGGTGGTGTTCGATGGTTATACCGTCACGCTCCGTGCCGAGGCGCAGGTACAGTGCGGTGAGACCTACCGCATCAAGCTCGCATTGGCCGATGCAGGTGACAATATCTACGACTCGGGCGTTTTCATCGAGGCGCGCAGCTTCTCGTCCAATGCCATTCAGATCGAAATCGCCACGCTTTCTGCCGATTCGGCCATCGTAGAGGGCTGCACCAGTGCGCTGGTGACCTTCAACCGGCCTGAGTCGGACACGGCCTTGGCCATCCCCATCTACCTGAGCGGCAGCGCTATTGACGGTGTGAACTTCACAGGCATTCCCGACACACTGCTGTTCCTGCCCAACGCCACATCGGTATCGTTCGAGGTGATTCCGTTGGAGGACGGCATCTTCAACCCCGAGCAGGACACCATCATCATCACGGTATACACCATCAACCTCTGCGGAGACACGGCCGAAACGGTAGGTGTCATCTTCATCAAAGAGGACTACAACCTCGATGTTCAATTGAACAGTACGCTTGTCGGTTGCGGGGGCATCTATGGGTATTCGCAGATCACTTCGCAGGTGTCAGGGGGCAATCCTCCTTATTACTTCCAATGGAGCAATGGCGAGACCACTGCCGGCATCAACGTGGCCCCACCTGTGGAGACCACCTACACCCTCACCGTGACCGACAGTTGTGGGGCGGGCAGTCAGATGATGAGCATCACAGTGCCGGCAAGTGTGGCGGCCCCGGCCCCGGTGGTCAACACCTCGAATGATGTGACGCTGGCATGTCCCGGACAGACGGCCACCCTCACGGCCATCGTGCAGGCGGGTTCGGGCACACCGCCCTACACATACAGTTGGAGCACAGGTCAGGGCAGCAGCTCCATTCAGGTGCAGCCCACCCAGACCACGGATTATGTGATCTCGGTAACGGACAACTGTTTCGGGGGCGTGGTGCGGGATACCATCACCGTCACCGTGAGTCCCTACACACCGCTCACCATGCAGGTGCAGGATTATCAGGTGGCCTGCCCGGGCAATGATTTGCTGGTAGAGGTGAACCTTGCGGACGGCCTTGCACCCGTGGCCGTGCAGTGGAGCAATGGCCTCAGTGGTGCTTCAAACACGCTGAACCCGACCGAGGACCAGACCATCGACATCACTGCGGCCGATTTCTGCGGAACACAGGTCACTGGTCAGATCGCGCTCACTGTGGCCCAGTACGATGCGCTCACGGCCAGCATCAATGACGGGCTCACGTCAGAGGCGGACACGGTCACCATCTGCGAGCTTTGGTCCGATACGCTTGGAGTGAATGCAGCAGGTGGTCTGGCACCGTATGTCTATGCATGGAGCGGCAGCCTTGCCACGGTCATCGGCACCGGTAATGATTCCGTGCGCATCAACGTGCCCTTCCCGCTCACGCCCGACTCTTCGGTGGTTGAGGTGTACTCCGTCACTGTGACGGACCAGTGTGGCGTTCAGGTCGTGGTGCCTGTCACGGTGAATATCATCAACTGCGACATCGTTCAGCCGAACGTGTTCAACCCGAACTCCAACCATCTGGGCAGTGCCGACTTCTGCGGAAGCGCCCCACAGAACAATGTGTTCCATCTGCCCTGCCTCGAACTCTACCCCGGCAACAAGGTGTCCATCTTCAGCCGTTGGGGCCGCAAGGTCTATCAGGCGGACAATTATCACCTCGCCCCGTGGGACGGAGGCAACGCTCCGGACGGAGTGTACTTTTACGTAGTGGAAGTTCCGGGCCGGGCCGATGTGTTGCAGGGCTACTTCCACAGGATCAGAGGAGTTCAATAAACCATCATCATGAAAAGATTCTCAGTAGCTGCCCTGTTCATTGCCGTCTTCGGCCTCACCATTTCGCTTTCTTCCTGTGAGGAGGTGCTGGACTATCTCCAACTCTCAGATGCCGAGGTGGCACAGGCGCTGAAAGAGGCCCTCACCGTGGGCACGGACACATCCGTATCGCGTGGTTCGGCCGTGAACGGCTATTTCGGTAACGAGATCATCAAGATCCTGCTGCCGCCCGAGGCGCAGCCTATTCTCAGTGTGATCAATCAGGTTCCGGGCGGGCAGACGCTGCTCAACGAGGTGGTGTTGAAAGTGAACCGTGCAGCCGAGCAGGCCGCAGTGGAGGCCACGCCCATTTTCGTGGATGCCATCACCGGCATCACCATTGCCGATGCTGTGGGCATCCTCAACGGGAATGATGATGCCGCCACGCTCTACCTCAAAGGGGCCACGCAGGAGCAGATCATCACTGCGTTCCGCCCTCACATCGTGAGCTCGTTGGAGTCCGTTGGCGCTCAGACTGCCTGGGAGACGCTCACCAGCAATTACAACACGATTGCACCCATCCTTGGTCAGCCGCTGGTGAACACCGACCTTGCCGACCACACCACCCGCAAAGCCACGGACGGCCTTTTTGTTATGGTGGCCGAGGAGGAGGCCAAAATCCGCACGGATGTGAGCCATCAGGTGAGCGATCTTCTGCAGCGCGTCTTCGGCAGCAACCCATGATTTTTCCGTGCCTGTCGTGAACTGGCAGGGACTTTGACAGAGGCGCCACCGTTCAAGGTGGCGTTTTTGCACTCAGAACAGACATCAACCAAAACCAACCAACAGCAACAACATGAGAAAATCAGTGATCGTAGCATTCGCCCTGATGGCCGCCCTGCCCACCATGGCGCAGAAGAGTTTTGAGGGCACCGTGGTGTTCGGCATCGAATACAAGGACCTTCCTGCCGAGATGGCGGCCTTCGAGGCCATGCTGCCCGACAAGACCACCATGCAGATCAAAGGCGACAATTCCCGCACAGAGCAGTCGTTGGGCATGGGCATGAAGCAGGTGACCCTGTTCGACACCAAGAAGAACCGCGGTACCCTGCTCTTGGACATGATGGGAAAGAAGGCGGCTGTTGAAATGACCTCCGAACAGCTGGAGAAGCAGAAAGGCGACAAGGCGAAGGAGCCACAGTTCGAGTATGTGGACGGTGATGTGAAGCAGATCGCAGGCTACAACTGTAAGAAGGCCAAGGTCATTGTGGAAGGTGCAGAAGGCATGGAACTGTATTACACGGACGAACTGCCAACGGGCGTGAACCGCGAGTTCAAAGGCCTCAAGGGTTTCCCATTGGAATACTCCATCGTCTCTGGCCCCATGACCATGAAACTCACGGCATCCTCTGTGAAGCAGGAGTCGTTGGACAAAGGTCTCTTCGTTATTCCAGAAGGTTATGAGAAGCAGAGCTTCGAGGAGTTTCAGAAGAGCATGGGGGGCATGATGGGAGGGAAGTGATACTCCCTTTTCCCTGAACATTTCATGGAAGAGCCCTTGACGCTGGCGTCAGGGGCTTTTTGTTGCGCTATGCTGCAAGATTGGAAGGTAACTTTGCCCGCCTGCTAAGCGGCCTCATGGGTGGCGCGTTCCGTTTTAATCGAAGTCCGAACTGAAAGATGAAGAAGAATCTCATAGGTCTGCTCATTCTGCTGATACTGGGCGGTGCGGCCTACTATGTCTATAAGCAGCGGGGCTCCGGCACCATGAAGCCAGCGCTTCATGATTTCGCGGTGGAGGACACGACCGCCATCACACGCATCTTCATGGCCGACAAGTATGGCCGTCAGGTGACGCTGGACAGGGTGAGTTCAACCGAATGGAGCCTGAACGGCAAGCACAAGGCGCGAAAGGACATGATGGATGTGCTGCTCAAGACCATCTACCGTGTGCAGATGAAATCCCCTGTGGCCGAATCGGCCCATAATAACATTGTGAAACTGCTGGCCGGCAAATCGGTCCGCACCGAGATTTATCATGGCGACAAGCTGGTGAAGGCCTACTTCGTGGGCGATGCCACGAACGACAACATGGGCACCTACATGCTGCTGGAAGGCAGCGGTTCGCCTTTCATCTGCCACATTCCCGGTTTCATTGGATACCTCACCTCTCGGTATGTGACTGACGAGCTCACCTGGCGCGACACGGAGGTCTTCGCCAACAAGCTGCACCAGATCGCAGAGCTGGAGATAGACTACAACCAGTTCCCCGAGAAGTCGTTCCGCATCAAGCGTGCGAAAGGGGGCGTGTTCAGTCTGGAGACCATGCATCCGCAGCCCAAGGCGATCGCGCAGTTCGATACGGTGGAGGTGATGAAGTATCTGCTCGGCTATGACAACATCCGTTTCGAGAAGGTGCAGGGCTACCCGAAGGCGATGGTGGACAGCATCGTGAAGTCGCCATGGTACTACCGTATCAAGTTGACGGAGCCGGACGGCAGGGTGCGGTCCATCACCACCCATCGCATTCCATTCGACCCGGCCGACCTTGAACTGCACGATGACGAGCTGGACTGGGATCCCGATCAGATGCACGCTGTGATCCATGGCAATGTGAACGAGGTGGTGCTGGCGCAGTATTTCGTCATGGACCGCCTCACGGTGGACTATTCCCGTTTCCTGAAAGGGAAGACGAGTAATCCTTAGTTTTCAACAGCGACAAGGCAGGGAGTGCCACGGGTTTATATTTGCCCGCTGATGTGAAATCTGCATCCGAACTCAACTTCAACGTTGGCCGCAGGCCACAAGTCCGATAGCCGAATGAAATTCATCGTTTCGAGTCAACTGCTGGTGCGCAACCTGCAATCGCTTTTCGGGGTTATCAATCCCAGCAACACGCTTCCCATCCTCGACAATTTCCTGTTCACCATCGGCAAGGACACGCTGACCGTGACCGCCTCCGATCTGGAGACGAGCATGAGCTCCACTTTGCAGATTACCAGCAAGGACAGTGGCGTGGTGGCCATCCCTGCGCGGATTCTGCTCGATCTGTTGAAGAGCTTCCCAGACACTCCGATCACCTTCAGTGTGAACGATGAGACCAAGGCCGTGAAGCTGGTCTCCGAATATGGTGAATACAACGTCTCAGGCCTGAACGGGGATGATTTCCCCAAGGCACCTGAGGTTGCAGGCGCATCCTCTGTCACCGTTCCTTCCGACCTCTTGGCGCGGGCCATCAATAAGACCGTCTTCGCCACGGGCAATGACGACCTCCGTCCCGTGATGTCGGGTGTCTATTTCGAGCTCAAGGGCGATGGTCTCAGCTTTGTGGCCACCGATGCTCATAAACTGGTGAAATACTCCCGTTCTGATGCAAGGGCAGAGAATGGTGCAAGCTTCATCATGCCCAAGAAGCCGCTGAACCAGTTGAAGAATGTGCTCTCTGCGGAAGAAGTGGACGTTACCATCACCTACAACGATACCAACGCATGCTTCAATTTCGGGGATGTGACGCTCACATGCCGCCTGATTGAAGGACGCTACCCGAACTATGAGGCCGTCATCCCGAAGCAGAATCCGAATGTGCTCACGGTGAACCGTCAGGCCTTCCTCGGTTCTGTGAAGCGCGTATCGTTCTTCTCCAACAAGACCACGCATCAGGTGAAACTGAGGATAGCGGGCAGCGAGCTTCATGTTTCTGCCGAAGACCCCGATTTCGCCAACAATGCGGATGAGCGGCTCACCTGCTCGTTCAGGGGCAATGACCTCACCATCGGTTTCAACTCGCGTTTCCTCATGGAGATGTTGACCAATCTGGAGACCGATGAGGTGATTCTGGAGATGTCAGAGCCCAACAGGGCCGGTATCCTGACCCCGTCAGAGTCCCCGATCGAGGGCGAGCACGTGCTTATGCTCGTCATGCCGGTGATGATCAACGATTAAGTTGGTCATTCGATGAGGGCATCGCTTTTTGGTCTGTTGATTTCGGTCTCGTTGCTCAGTGCCTGTGGCACGGACGCAGTCAAAGACCCTGCCTTGGCCGAAAAGGCCGTGATTGATTCATTGGAGGCCGTGTTGTTCGCAGATGAGTCGGGCATGGACAACCGTGCTGCCGCTCAGCTCATTGTCAAGAGTTACGCTTCCTTTTATCAGAAATATCCGAAGGACAGTGCCGCTGTGGACATGCTGTTCAAGGCCGGTGAGGTGAGCATGGGTCTGGGTGATGGTCGTTTGGCGGTGAAGTACTTCGGCACCGTGGCCGAGCAACACCCCACGTTCTCCAAAGCACCGGAGGCCCTTTTCCTGCAAGGCTTCTGCGAGGAGACCCTCAACGGTGACATGCAGCAGGCGCAATTCTTCTACAAGGATTTCATCGCCAAGTATCCTGACCATGTGCTGGTCAAGGACGCTCAGTTCTCCATTCAGAATCTTGGTCTCTCAGAGGAGGAGTTGATCAAGATGTTCGAAGCGCAGGCCGGGAACTGACCGCACCTGAATGCGTCAGGCAGTGGCTTCCTCAGTACTGAAATCATATTCCGCGTAATCGGTCACGGTGTTGTAGAGCGTGTCCCGTTCAATCGGGTGGCGCCCAGCGTCCTTGATGAGCTGCACCAGCTCCTGAGTGGACAGGGCAGGATTCTGCTCTTCGCTTCCGGCCATGCTATAGATCTTGGTGCTGTCGTCAATCGTGCCGTCCACATCATCCACACCGAAGGCCAGACTCATTTGCGCGGTGTGTCTGCCAATCATCGGCCAGTAGGCCTTGATGTGCGGGAAGTTGTCCATGTAGATGCGGGCCACGGCATAGTTTCTTAGATCCTCTATGGTACTCACCTCCGGCACATGGCTCATCTGATTGTCGCCATTGCGGAACTTGAGCGGGATGAAGGTGTTGAAACCGCCCGTCTCGTCCTGCAATTTGCGCAGTCGTTCCATGTGGTCCACCCGATGTCTGAACTGCTCGATGTGGCCATAGAGCATGGTCGCATTGCTGGGCATGCCGAGGCGATGGGCGGTGCGGTGCATTTCCAACCACTCCTCGCCCGTGCACTTGTCTGCACAGATCTCATTGCGGATCTCCTCGTCAAAGATCTCTGCCCCACCACCGGGCAGCGAGTCTTGTCCATGCTCTTTCAGGATGCGCAGACCTTCCTCATAACTGACCTTGGCCTTACGGCACATATAGTCCAATTCAACGGCCGTGAAGGCCTTGACATGAATGTCCGGACGTATCTCTTTGATCTTACGGATGAGGCTGGCAAAGTAGTGCAGTCCCATTTTCGGATGCACGCCTCCCACGATGTGCACCTCGGTAATGGGCTTGCCCTCGTAGCTGCGCACCTTGTCCAGAATCTGTTCCTCGGTCATTTCCCATCCTTCTTCCTTCTGCTTCAAAAGGCGACTGTAGGAGCAGAACTTGCAGTCGAACACGCAGATGTTCGTGGGTTCCACATGGAAGTTCCGGTTGAAGAAGACCTTGTCTCCATGCAGCCTTTCGCGCACATGGTTGGCGAGGGCGCCCAAGTAGCCCAGCTCACCATGCTCATAGAGATAGACGCCCTCGTCAAAGCTGATGCGTTGGTGGTCGGCCACTTTCTGGGCAATGGCTCTCAGTCTCGGGTCGATGTCACTGGAGATGATGTGATTCAAAGCGTTCATTTATTGGATGATGTTGAGACGTTCCACGGTTCTTTCGGCTCCTGAGGCCACCTCCAGGAAATAGAGACCTGACGGGAGGGAACTGATGTCCAAAGTTTTTTCGTTGATGCCGCTCCAAGCATGGCGGTACACTTCCGCTCCCATCAGGTTGAGCAATCGGACCGAGACCGTTCCGCCCTGTTGGGTGATGTCCTTGATGCGGATAAAACCGTTCGCAGGGTTGGGGTGGATGCTGAATCTGCTGGACACCGGCATCTCATCTACTCCCACGTTGGTGGGAACGCAGCCCAACGAGGTCTTCAGACTCGACCTTGGGCCATTCAGTGCTGCCAGCATCCGTTGTTTCTGTCCCTGCGTGAAGAAGAACAGACAGGCATCATTCCCGTAGTCCATGTAGTTGTTGAACATGTCCCCGTTCGGGCCGTTGTTGCAACTAACGTAGGGAAAGGTCTTGCAGCCATAATTCGGTTCGAGCTGCACGGGCGTGTCATCCACAAAATCGCTCAGGTTGCAATTCGGATTCGATGCGCTGGTGCCCCAAGGGTGATCAAGATTGAAATAGTGCCCGATCTCGTGGGTGGCGGTTCGTCCTTTGTTATAGGTGCTTGACAGACCGGAAACGCCTCTACCGAAAAAACGGTAGCCGATGACAAGCCCGTCCAGGCTGGCCGCAACTCCCGGCTGATAGGCGAAGCCCAATAGACCAGAACCGATGTTGCAGACCCAGATGTTCAGGTATTTGGTGGTGGGCCATGGGTCTATGCCCCCCATGTTGGTGCGCTTCACATTGTCTGATCCGTTCCAGCTGGTCACAGTGGTCTCTGTGCGCGTAATGCCAGTGGTCGGGAAACCGTTGGGATCACGAACAGCAAGGCAGAATTCGATTTCGGGGTCGGCCTTCACACCACTCCAAACAGAGGGAACGTTGGCTGCATCTGCGTTCGTCATCCTGTAATCCTCGTTCAGCACCTGCAATTGGGAGAACACGTGCTCATCGGAGATGTTCTCGGCCGCAGTGCGATAGACGATGTGAACGACCACGGGAATGGAGATGACCTCACGCGTTTCCGAACCGTTCTCCGCTATCCAGCGTTGGGTGAATTCCTCGATTCCCGCCCTCCGTTCGGTCAGACCAGGGTCTGCCATCAACTGTTCGTGCATCTTCTCAGAGGTGATGCAAACATGTTCCTGTCCCATCAGCAGCAAGGGCAGAGCGAGAAGACAGGTTAGGACAAGGTTCCTCATTGCGGTCATCGGATAAGGGTGACGGTTCCGGATTTCTCATACACCTGCCCGGAACTGCTCACAAAGCGGATGTGGAATCCATACACGCCCTGAGGGGCGGGTTTTCCGTTATGGATGCCGGCCCATCCGCGCTGCGGGTTCGTGGCGTAGAAGACCCGTTCTCCCCATCGGTTATATACTTGGAACACGTAGTCGCTGTAGTCCACATAGACGGTCACAGGAAGGAACTCCTTGTTGAGACCTTCCGGTACGAAGGCATTCGGGGTGTAGACATTCGGGAATTGGAGCGCGCAGGCCTCGTTGGAACGACTGATCTCCTGAAAACGCACTCCGTCCGGACTGATGAACGGCCCCGAGCCCTCCAAGGCCTCGATGTAGTAACAGAAGCGCCCTTCGCCTGTGACGAACTCCTGAATGGGGTCGTTATAGGCCAGTTGCGAGGGCGGCACGGTGGCAATCAGCTCCCAAGTGCCATCATAATTCCTCCAGATGTTCTGAGCGGCCACATCGCCCAACCATCCTTCAAATGCATTCCATGTCAGATCGTTGGTCCTGTCGGTGTTGGCCTCTGCTTCGAGATAGATGGTGCGGAGTGTGTTGAGCGTGTCCGCATTCTGCTCGCAGCTGTCTATGCCGACCACCGCATAATAGTAGCTCCGCATATTCACACGGGCCGTGTTGTCAATGTAGCCGTAGTATCGGGTGGTAGGGTCGAAGTCGATGTCCGCAATGGGCTCCATGTTGTCGGGAGCGGTGCCACGCAGCACATCGAACCCGATATACCCGGCCGTGCTGTCGAGAAAGAAGAACTGCTCCACGGCATCACTGGTGGAATTGACCGTGGCGTTGTAGTGGTAGGCATAATCGGGCCGTTTCGGAACGTAGACGAATACACAGGCCTCGTTGCTGGTGGAAGTGACTCGGCCCGGAACATCGCGCACCGCCCGGACACGGTAGCAATAGTTGGCCAAAAGCTCCACGCCCAGATGCTCGAACTGATAGATGGTGTCCGGAACACTGCCGATGAGCACCTCTGGGCCGCCTTCCTCTGCCACGAGGATCTCATATCCCCTGATATCGTCCCAACCGGTGTAGGGACTCCAGCTCACCACAGACTTCCGCTCACAACCGAAGGCCTCTGCTGTGACAAAAATGGTGCAGTGACGCTGCGAGGCCAGACCGGGCTGCGAACCGGGGCAGCCGTTCACGGCCCGCACCCTGTAGCACTCCGAGCTGTCTGCTGCTGCGGAATTGGGATTCAGCCAAGTGTTGTTGGTATATCCCACAGCCGTGTGCTGAGGCACCCAGATCAGCACCGAACCCTGCGGCACCTGCTGTTCCACATCATATTCCACCACATTGACTTGCCCATTGGGCTGCCAGCCCATGGATGCGAACTGGGTTCCGAGGTCCACCGTCACAGAATCCATCACCTGCGTATCGGGCTGCGTTGGATTGTTGAGCACTGCCCCGGCCACATTGGAACGGGATACGCAAGGCAGATTGTCCGTGAGTTGCACGTAGTAGTTCACCTGCTCCTGACACACAGTGACAGGGTCTGTCCACGTCAGGTCAAACGTTGACCCTATCTGCGACCATGTCCCGGCCGGATACTCCTTGAAAATCTGATAAAGTCCCTGTCCATTCCCATTGGAGGACGGGAAAGGCGGGGTTGCCACGGCCGTCCAGCTCAGGTCTGCCGTGGAACCGTTGTCGGTGAGCGTCAGGAAAATGGATGCAACGGTCACCGGGGCAGGGGAGAGCACCTGGCCATTGCAGCCGCTCCGGGTGCGAATCTGATAGTAGTTCGGACCAGTGGTCGATGCTCCGGGATGTGTGAAGGTTCCGGTGTTGATGTTGGCCACTGTGCCCACCTGCGCGAACGGTCCGTTCGGGTTCAAACTATGGGTAATGACATATTCCACGAATGATGGCGGATTGCTGCTGTCAGTCACGGGAGCCCAGCTCACTTGAACTCCACCTCCCGGCAGCACATCGGCACAATGCGGCTGAGGACTGGGCAGCACGTCCTCACCGATGACCGTGACGCTAACGTTCACAAAGGCCGTGGCCCGTGCCGGGCAATAGTCATCCCGGAATTTGAAGATGAAATTGTACGTGTTGGAGTAGTTGGCACATTGGTCCTGCACGGAAACATGCTGGCATTCGGTCTGCCATGTGAAGGTGGTTCCGATGCTGCCCACGTTGCTGGCCGGAGGCGTGACCGCGCTGAGCGTTGCACAAGGGGCTTCCAGACAACCTGCGTTGCTGTTGGTGAATCCTGTTCCGAACTGCGGTCCTACCGCATCGAGCGAGAGCGTCTGTGGCACTCCGTTCACAATGTCAGGGTCTGCGCCTGCAAGGGTGAAACTCACCAGTTCGCCAGCATTCACGGTGATGTTGTAACCACTTGCCCCTGCCGGTGATGTCCATACGGGAGCTGCCACCACGGGCGTGTTGTTGGGCTCTGAACAGGGGATGATCCACACCTGCATCTCGCGCACATTCTCAGAAATGAGCTGGCCACAACGATAGGCCTTCACCACATAGGCCATATTCCATTTGCCCTGCAGACCACCGGGAGCGCTGTATTCTATCTGTCCCGTGATGGGGTCAATGGTCACCAGATCATAGGAAGGGTCTAGCGTAGGGCCCGGGAGCGGAACATTGAAACTGTAGCCTGCCGCATACGGAACCGTGCCTGTTTCATGGTAGGCAGGGATGAATTCGTACGAGAGCGAGTCCCCGTCCACATCGATGGCGTTGCTGTTATAGCTCAGGTCGTAACCCGAGCACAGCAGGGCAGAGGGGCGTTCCGCGAATTGCGGACTGCTATCGTAGCATGGGTCCGAATCCAGTGCGTTCAGCGGATACATGACCGCCCTGTAATTGATGGTGTAGTTATCAGCCGTCACAAGGTTGGTCACCTGATTGCGGCAGCATTGATTGAACACGAAGATGAATCCCTGTGCTGGAGGCACTGCTCCGAGTACAATGGGGTCAGATGCGAAAACAAATTCCTCCACGGCCACATTGCCCGGTTGAGCACCGTTACAGCTCACTCCGCAGCCCGGCTGGGTGATGTCCACCTGCGACTGCAATGTCACAGAGATGGAGGTCAATGTGGGGTGATTCAGTACTTGAAGCGTCTGATTGGGCGGAATGAAGGTGTTCTGCGTGCAGTCGCGGTAGAGTTTCAGGAAGAATACATAAGACCCATTGCCCTGACACTGCCATGTCACCTCCCCACCGATAATGTGGCTGGCCACGGCAATTCCAGGGACCGTCAATGTGACCATAAAGGCCATTGCAAGGACGGTAAGGATGCGCTTGGGAAGTGCCATCAAGATCACGCGGTACGTGCTGCGCGAAGGTACGCATCAAAAGGCCCTTGCCTTGCGTGCCCCGCGGATGGGACAACGCTTCAAGAGGCCTAAAGTTGCCTCCAGCGAGGCTATTTCACACCTGCGGTCACAACGCACATGTCCTCAGCCAGCAGATAGGTCTGGGCAAGCACCTGCAAGCGTTCGGGAGTCATTTCCATGATTTGGCGCAATGTGTGGTCATGAGCCTCTGAACCAACACCATACTTCAGGTATCCACGCCACTTGGAGGCCATGGCGAAAGGACCGTCCAAGCTCTTCAGAATCACACCGAGCAGATAGTTCCGAACGGTTTCCAGCTCTTTCTGACCGATGGTCTCTTTCCGCAGCATCGCCATCTCATTGAAGATCTCGGCAAGTGCGGCCTCGCACACCTGCGCCCCCACCTCGGTGCTGATGGTGAGATAACCGGTGTGTCTCAGCGAGGTGAGGTTGGCCCCGACACCGTAAGTATAACCTTTATCCTCTCGGATATTGGCCATGAGCCTCGACCCGAAGTAACCGCCCAGCACAGTCACGAGGAATTGCATTCCCACAAAATCAGGATGGTTACGATTGAACAGCACTCTACCTACACGAATGGCGTTCTGAACCGCACCGTCCTTTTGAACGTGCAGCTGATGGCCTATGGATGGTCCCTGAGGCTGCGCATGGTGTATCTGTTGTTTCCATTGTATGCTCCCGAAGTTCCGGTCCAGTAGGTGCAAGGTGTCATCTGTGAGCCTACCTGCCACCAGGATGTGGGCCACATTGCCTCGAAGTCGCTGCTCGAAATGACCGACAAGGTCTTCTCGCATCAATGATTCGAAATCATGCGGAGCAGCACTTCTTCCCAACGGGTGTTCCTCACCATAAAGGGCACCTTTGAAGGCTTTTCGGGCCAGATGCGCCACTTTCTGCTCGCTCACTTCCAGCGATTGCCGCTGATTACGGATGTAGATGGCCAATTCCTCCTCGGGGAAGGTCGGGCGTGTGCACACCTCTGCCAATAGGGGCAGGGTGTCGCCCAGATATCTGTTCAGCGTGTTCAGTGTGAACACCGTTTCGTCCTCGTCCGTGTCGCTTTGCAGTTGTGCCCCGAAATAGTCCACGGCCTCGGCCAGTGCCGCACCGCTGCGCATTTCTGTTCCTTCTTCCATCAGCGATGCCGCTGCTGAGGCAACGAGCTTCCGCGCCCCGGATGCCTTCCCTGCCGGGAACACCACCTGCACCTGTAGTACATCCTGCGTGCCTGCATCGATACAATGGACCGGAATTCCGTTGGAGAGCACATGAGAGTCTGCCTCCGGTAATGGGAAATGTTCCAGTTTTCCGAACGATGGGGCAAGGGTGCGGTCGAGCATGATGGCGGTTTCAGTGATTGTTCAATGTGAAGTGAGCGTTCAGGACCGGTTGTTCAACGACCTGTAGATCAGCGTTGAACTCCGCTCTTTGAGCAGATGCTCCTTTGCAAGCTGTTGGATGTTGGATGATGACACTTTCCGATAGGCCTCCAGCTCACCGTTGGCGAACGCAGCATCACCGAGCAGCTCGTAATAGGCCAGTTGGATAGCACGGTTCAGGATGTTCATCTGCGTGAATTCGAGATGCGCCTCCACCTGGTGAACGGCCTTTTCCAGTTCCGAGGGCCCGACCGGTTCATTTCGAAGCAGTTCCAATTCACTCCAGATGGCATCTTCCGCCTCTTCGACCGAAACGCCCTGTGAGACAAAACCTGCTACAGTGAAAAGCCCCGGGTCTTTCTCTCCTGTCACAAAGGCGCCAACGGAATTGAGAATGCCGCGTTCCTTGACGAGGCGTTGATACAGGCGCGAGGAGTTTCCTTTGGACAGCACGTCCGACATCAGATCCCAAACAGGATGGTCGATCTCTGATTTCCCGCTGCAATGGAACGAGATGTAAATGGCATCCATAGGTACGGGGCGTTCTACTTCCAGTCTGCGGGCCTCTGTCTGCAATGGTTCTTTCGGCAGGCTTCGGAGCGGGGCATCGTTCTTCACGATGGGTGCAAACCATTTCTCCGATAGGTCTCTGGCCTTTTCGGGGATGATGTTGCCCGTGAGTACCAACACAGCATTCTTGGGTACGTAGTGTTTGCTGAAGAACGCCTTCACATTGTCCATGGTGGCCTCTGCAATGTGCTTTTCCTCTTTGCCAATGGTGGGCCAACTGTACGGGTGGTTCTTAAAGGCCAGCGGGCGAAGCAGCAACCATGCATCTCCATAGGGCTGGTTCAGATAGCGCTGTCGGAACTCTTCGATAACCACATTCCGTTGCACTTCCAGGCTCTTTTCGTTGAATGCGAGGTTCAACATCCGGTCGCTTTCCAGCCAGAAGGCCGTCTCCACGTTCTGGGCAGGCACGGAGATGTAATAGTTCGTGATGTCGGTGCTTGTGAAGGCATTGTTCGTGCCACCGGCATCCTGCAACGGGCCGTCATAATTGGGTATGTTGACCGAACCTCCGAACATGAGATGCTCAAACAGGTGGGCGAATCCGGTGCGGTCCGGATGCTCATCGCGCGATCCCACGTCATACATCACATTGAGACAGACCAGTGGGGTACTGGTGTCGGTATGCACTATGACCCTCAGCCCGTTGCTGAGCGTGAAACGCTCGAAATCAATCCTGCCCATTTGGAATCTTCGGTATTAGTTTCAATCTCTGCCCTGCTGTCCCGTGCGGTAATGGATAGAAATAAAAAGAGGCCATCCCGGAAAGGGACAGCCTCTTCGACATGGTAGTGGCAACACTCAGGCCAGTGCGTTCACATGCAGAGTGAGCCCTGATTTCAGGTTGCTCGCCTTGCTCTTGTGAATGATGTTGCGCTTTGCAAGCTTGTCCACCATGGCAATTACAGTAGGAAGCTGAGCCGCAGCAGCAGCCTTGTCAGTGGTGGCACGCAAATCGCGGATAGCGTTGCGGGTTGACTTGTGGTAATACTTGTTACGAACGCGCTTCACCTCTGTGGAACGGATGCGCTTCAGTGCTGACTTATGATTGGCCATTTCTTGGTATGTTCGATTTCAGGGCTGCAAATGTAGGCTTTTCTTCATTCGAAAAGACAAAGCATCCTGAACTCATAGATTTTTTACGATTTCATCCGCGAACTCCGAGGTGGACAGGCGAGTGGCGCCTTCCATAAGGCGTTCAAAATCGAACGTGACGCGCTTGCTGGCGATGGATTTCTCCACAGCATCCTCAATCATCTTGGCGGCCTCGACCCAACCCAGATACTCCAGCATCATCACCCCGGACAGGATGAGCGAGCTCGGATTGACCATGTTCTTACCTGCGAATTTCGGGGCTGTGCCATGCGTGGCTTCAAAGATGGCATGGCCGCTCATGTTGTTGATGTTGGCGCCAGGAGCGATACCGATACCTCCCACGCAAGCAGCCAGCGCATCGCTGATGTAGTCGCCATTGAGGTTGAGGGTGGCCACCACCGAATGGTCTTTCGGATAAAGCAGGATTTCCTGAAGGAATGCATCCGCGATAGAATCTTTGATGAGGATCTTGCCTGCATCGTTCGCAGCCTCTTGTGCTTGGATGGCGGCCTCCTCACCCTCATTGCTCAGAATGCGGTCATACTGGTTCCAGGTGAACACTTGGTCACCGAACTCGCGTTCCGCCAGTTCATAACCCCATTTCTTGAAGCTCCCTTCCGTGTACTTCATGATGTTGCCCTTGTGCACGATGGTCACAGAGGGCTTCTTGTGCACGATGGCATACTCGATAGCTGCACGCACCAGTCGCTCGGTTCCTTCTTTGGAAACGGGTTTGATTCCGATGGAAGAGCTCTCCGGGAAACGGATGCTGTCCGCCCCGAACTCGGTCTGAAGCAGATGGATGAGACGAGTGCATTCCTCTGTGCCGGTCTGATACTCAATGCCCGCATAGATGTCCTCCGTGTTCTCGCGGAAGATGACCATGTTGGTGTATTCGGGGTGAATTAGCGGAGACGGCACATTCTTGAAATGCCGCACAGGGCGCAGGCAAGTATAGAGGTCGAGTGTCTGCCTAAGCTTAACATTGAGCGAGCGGATGCCGCCCCCGATAGGCGTGGTGAGCGGACCTTTAATCGCCACCAAATGATCTTTGATGGCATTCAATGAGCTGTCAGGAAGCCATTCCCCAGTGGAATGGTAGGCCTTCTCACCTGCAAGAATCTCCAGCCATTCGATTTTTCTTTTTCCACCATAGGCCTTTTCCACAGCGGCATCGAACACCTTGCGCGAGGGTTCCCAGATGTCCTTGCCTATGCCGTCTCCCTCGATGTAAGGAATGATAGGGTCGTTGGGTACGTTCAGTTTTCCGGGGGCTGCAAGGGTAATGGAAGTTCCGCTCATCGCTGTCTTTTTTTCGTGGCGCAAAGCTAAAGGTTAGACGGCCCCTGACCTCTGAAATCCATTAAAGTTGAGTGAATGCATCAGACAGTGCGGTCAGAATTGTCCGCGGACGGCCAGCACGAAATTCAGCCCTGCGGCAGCCATGCCCGAACTGTAGGGGCGATAGCGCTGGTCGGTGATATTCTCCACGCCCCCGCTGATGGTCACATGCCGATGCACCTCCACGGCAGCTTTCAGGTTGAGGGTGTACCACGCAGGCGCGTGCGGATTCCCATCGCCATCCTTGGCGTAGAGTTCGGGTTTGTTGCGCTCCTCCAGTGCAAGGTCTTCATGTTGCACCGCTCCGTTGGCAATGGCATAAAGATCGATGCGCAGCCTGCGATGGGTGTAGGTCAGATGGCCCGACCCGAACCACGGCCCAGCATGGCGCAGGGCACTGACGCTGCCATCGTCCGTTTCTTCAGTCCCGTGCTGCCAGTTGAACCTTCCCGAGACACCAAAACCCTTGGGCAGTTGCACATCAAGCCCCGCCTGAATGCCATAGACCAACGCAAAGGCCGAGTTCTGAATGGCCTGCACGCGGCTAAGTTGCCCACCATAAGGGATGCTGTCCTGACCATCGAGCGTGAAATCCCTGCGCACCAGTGCGTTGTCGAGATAGGTGACATAACCCGTCAAATCCAGCTTGAGCCAACTGCCGAACGAGCGGGCCACGGACAGCTCGGCATTGTAGGCATATTCAGCCTGTAGCGCAGGGTTGGGTACGGTGACCGCTCCAGGTTCAGAGTCGAACACCTTGCCGAGGTCGTCCACATTGGGCGAGCGGAATCCGGAGGAGAGATTCAGGCTGATGGCCCAGCGTTGGGTAGGACGCCAGAGCGTGCCCAGACTGCCCGTGAGTGCCCCGTTGCTGAGATTCGCCTCTGCGAAGGGCAGCGGGAAGGCAGTGGTGTCGAATGTGGTGTTGAGCAGGAAATGGTTGTAACGCATCCCCGTCTGAAGGGTGAGCTTCCCGTTGGCCCTGAAAAGGTAGGTGGCGTAGGCGCCTATCGAAGTCCAATCTGACCGTGGGTAACGCGCTGGGGCAGTAAACATCTCTCCCGTGCTGATGTCCTCCCTTTTTCCAGTGGAACGGATATCATTGAACACGCCCTCCAATCCATAGAGCAGTTCATGTCTCTGACGGAAACTTTTGGTCAGGTCGATGTTGAGCGAGTAGGCGTCCACCTGCTCGGCCGTGGTGGTCTGCATGGGGCTATTGAGGTCGCGGTCGATGCGGTTCTCGTTGAAACGCTGGTGGGCTGCCCGCACCATCAAGCGGTCATATATAAGTGTAGTGTCGCTGTGCCCCACCGATAGGGTGTTCATCATCCATATCTGCGGGCCATAGTCCCACCGCGCGCTGCGGGGCAGACCGTTACGGGTGCGCAGGTGGCGGTCGTAGCGGGCATAGTCGCCTGTGGTGGAGTATTGGAAACCATACTGGATGTCCCAGCCTTTTGCAGGCGCGAAACGCAGCTTTTGCATCAGGTTGGTCTGGGCGTAGGCCGAAGGGCGCTGCACGAGCGGGTCATCGTTGTGCATCACCACATCGAGACTGTCCTGCCGCTGCACGAAGGTGGGGCGGAGGTAGTCGTCTGGGCCATGGCGGCCCATGCGCAGGTCACCGAAGTCGGAATGGGTGATGCTAGTGAGCAAGGCCCATTTCCTGCGGCCCACCTGAACATCGAGGTGCCCGGTGAACTCACCGTTGGCCGATGACCAGCGGCCCGTTGCGCTACCGCACACGGTCGTGCTGTCGGTCGCGGAAAACTGCGGTGTGAGAGTGAAGAACGACATCACGCCCCCGATGGCATCGCTGCCATACATCACCGACCCGGGGCCGAACAGCACCTCTGTGCGTTCCAAAGCGAGCGGGTCTATGCTGATGACATTCTGGAGGTTTCCGCTGCGGAAGATGGCATTGTTCATCCGCACCCCGTCCACGGCTATCAACAGCCGGTTCGTGGCAAAGCCGCGTATCATGGGGCTGCCACCGCCCTGCTGGCTTTTCTGCATGAACACCTGCCCGCTGGCCTCCAGCAGGTCGGCAGTGGCCTGGGGTTGGCGCAGGATGGCCTCGCGGGAGCTGATGACCGCGTAGTGGCCCGGCACATCCGCCAAGGGGCTGACCCATCTGGTGGCGACCGCAACGGCCTGTCCTAACTGCATCGACTCGCGCTGCATCCGGACGCGGAACCCTGCTTCCTCCAGTTGCCTGAAGGAGAGCTCACGCGTGCCATGACCGAGCATCCTGAAGGTGATGCGACCGCTCTGCGTGAATGCCGAGACATCGGCCCTGCCCGTTGCGTCCGTCACAGCGAAAGCGGCAGGCGTTTCCCCGCTCAGGGTGACCATGTGCAGCGGTCGGCCGCTGAGGCTGTCGAGCACCTGCACGGTCTGTGCCATGGCCGTTGCGGTCACAAAAAGGCACTTCAGTAGAAGCAGGGCAGTAGGGCGCATGCAGATCATCAGGGGCAAACATCGTAATTGAAAGTGGCGGTTGACCTGAACGGGTCGTGCATTCTACTTGCAACAGGATGATTCAGGATCGGGGCTTTCGATATGCCGGCAAACGCATTGAATGTTTCTGCATAAGGAAGATGGGAACTGAACTCCATGCTTTCCGCCCTTGCATTTTTTCGTTTCGTAAGTCTCCGTTCCATCACCAAAGTCAACCTCTACGCTATCTTGGCCTGCATTAAAGACTTTCAATGACTAATCAATCAACCACGGGCTCACCTATGTGGTTCATCACCGGCATAGGTACCGATGTGGGCAAGACTGTTGCCTCGGCCATCGTGGTCAAGGCCTTAGGAGCTGATTACTGGAAACCCATCCAATGCGGGGATCTGGACAATAGCGACAGCCTGAAAGTTCAAAGCCTCACAGGATGCGCTGTTCATCCAGAGGCTTATCGACTTCAACTGCCCATGTCGCCCCATGCGGCCGCTGAGGCCGAGGGAATGGAGGTGACCCTTGATGGATTCCGTGTTCCGAAAACGGACCGGCCATTGGTTGTGGAGGGAGCTGGCGGGCTCCTTGTACCGCTCAACGCAAGAGAGACCGTACTCGACCTCATTCAGTCGTTGGCTGTGCCCGTCATTCTTGTTTCACGACATTATCTGGGCAGCATCAATCACACTCTGCTAAGCTTGGAAGTGCTCAGCCAGAGGGGCGTTCCCGTAGCAGGCATTCTTTTCAATGGAGAAGAAAATCCATCCACCGAGTCCGTCATTGTAGCACAGACGGGGGTGAGCGTGCTGGGCAGGATTCCGGTGCTCAGCGAATTGAGCCCTGGTACTGTGGCAATAGCCGCAGACCAACTCCGTGAGCGACTTTTGCAGGCACTATGACCGACTGGCCTTCCCGCGACCGCGACTCTGTCTGGCATCCCTTCACGGCCATCACCCACGACTCGGAGAACATCCCCATCGTGCGTGCCGAGGGGGTGTGGCTCTATGCCGCTGACGGCAAGCGGTACATGGACGCCATCTCATCGTGGTGGGTCAATCTGCACGGTCATGCGCATCCCTACATCGCGCAGCGCGTGGCCGAGCAGGCTGCCAGTCTGGAGCATGTGATGTTCGCGGGATTCACCCACGAACCCGCTGTGGAGTTGGCCTCGCGGCTTTTGGGGCATCTGCCAGCGCAGTACTCCAAGGTGTTCTATTCGGACAATGGCAGCACGGCCGTGGAAGTGGCCCTCAAGATGGCGTTCCAGTACTGGTTCAACGAGGACAGTCCGCGCAAACGCGTCATCGCATTGGAGAACGCCTACCATGGCGACACCTTCGGGGCCATGGCAGTAGGAGGGAGGGGCGTGTTCACCGCGCCATTCGACCCGTTCCTTTTCGATGTCGATTTCATCCCTGCGCCTGTGCCGGGCATGGAGCACGAGGCCGTGTCCAGATTGGAATCCTTGCTCAGCAAAGGCGATGTGGCCTCGTTCATCTTCGAGCCGTTGGTGCAGGGCACTGCCGGGATGCAGGTCTATTCCGCAGAGGTGCTCGACAGGATGTTGGCATTGTGCAAGCAGCATGGCGTGCTCACCATTGCCGATGAGGTGATGACGGGGTTCGGCCGCACGGGAACGCTCTTCGCCACCGACCAATGCACCCATCGCCCCGACCTCATCTGTCTGAGCAAAGGCATCACAGGTGGCTTTCTCCCAATGGGCGTCACCATCTGCACCGATGCGATCTACAAGGCGTTCTGGCTGCGCGATGACGCAAAGGGCCGCATGCGCACCTTTCTGCACGGGCACAGCTACACCGCCAATCCCATGGCCTGCGCGGCAGCCGTGGCCAGCCTCGACCTGTTGGAGAAGGAGGCGACCTGGGAGAGCATCCGTAGAATTGAAGGCCGCCATCAGGCATTTGCTTTGGAGGCCGTTGCGCTGAGTGGGGTTGCAGCGGTGCGGCACAAGGGCGTGATCCTCGCCATTGAATACCATACCCCACAGCACACCGGCTATTTCAACAGCCTGCGTGACAGGCTCTATGACCACTTCATGCAGCGCGGCATCGTACTGAGGCCGTTGGGCAACATCATTTATATCTTGCCCCCCTATTGCATCTCCGATCAGGAGTTGGACATCATCTATCAGGCCATCCGCGAATTCGACCATGAAGAACATCAGTGAACCCGCAGTCCTCGAAGAGGTCTTCCAGCGATTGGAGGCCTTGGATTCAGACACCCCGCGGCTCTGGGGCACAATGACCGTTTCGCAGATGCTGCTGCATAGCCGCAAGCAGATCGGTCTGGGAACAGGGGTTTTGAAATCCAAGAAGCTCTATCCTGCACCGGTGCAATGGCTCATCAAGCAGACGGTCGGTTTCCTGATCCCATGGGCCAAGAATCTTCCCACCGCCCCCGCAATGGTGAGCACGAAGGAGGACGGTCTTGACTTTCAGACAGAACTGACGGAATTGAAGAATGCCATCAATGGGTTTGCCGCTCTTCCTGAGAATGCCGCCCTTTCGGGCCATCCTATCTTTGGCAATATGACCAAGGAGGAATGGGGCCGCATCATCTACAAGCATTTGGATCATCACCTGCGCCAGTTCGGGGAATAGTGTTGATCTGTAGCTACTTGTTGTACTTAATGTGAAAATGCACTTTGCAATAAGGAATATACTGACCTATCAAGAAGTAGCTCGTGAAAGGGTTAACTCGTTTCTGATCTCCAGAAATTATGAACTTGTTTTGGAAGAATGGGACATAGAAGGTCTTCAAACAATGCTTTGTCAATGGTCGAACTATGAAACTTCAGAAACTTTTCAGCTAAATTGGGACATTAGAGAGCGATGGTTTGACCTTGGTTATTTTGACCGTGTTGACACCTTGAACTATCGACAAGCTCAAAATTTGCTTATACTCCCTATGAACGCATTAAAATTGTTCAGGAGAAAATCCTACGCTCATAGTAAGGCGGATCAACTAATTGAAAAAATCGAAGAAAAACTAAGGATGACAATGGATAAAAAGTCATAGCTGCCCTGCGGGACAGCCGCGCTTTTTAACCTAAACGTTCATCTTCACAATACATTCAAGCGATGATAGACCACTCACAGACCCAGCTCACAGCACTTGCCATCCACCGCGTGGGCAACCGCCATCGAGAGGAGGACAACATCATTTCGGATAGACTTGCATCCTTGACCGAGGAACAGCAGGCATTGGTGCTGGCCTTTGTGCTGAGGCCTTTTGTCAAATGCACCGAGGTCTATGCGTTTGCGGAAGGCGACCCATCGCCCATCAAAGCGTTGGCCGAAACTGTGCTGAACGACCCTGAAGCGTTGCTCACCAGCTCGGTGCAGATCCTCCAGCATCTCTATGCGCAGTCAGACCATCCGCACATCCGCGTGGGCGAGGTTTTCGTGACCCATCTCACAGCGGTCTATTTCGAGGGGCAGGTGGTGGATGCAGTGGGCATTTTCAAGGCGGAGACCAAGAGTCCGTTCTTCAAATTCAATGAGGAGGACGGGGAACTCGTGCTGGTCAATGACCTGGGCGTGAATGCACAGAAGCTGGACAAGGGTTGCCTCATCATGGACACTGGCGAAGAGGATGGTCTGCGGGTGCTCACGGTGGATGCCAACAACTATGACGCAGATTATTGGAAGCGGAACTTCCTCCACATCGTGCAGGCCAACGACAGCCATTTCCAGACGAAGAACCACGTGCAGATGGTGAAGGAGTTCTCCAAGGACGTGCTTGCCCCCGGCAACCGCACAGAGCAGATCGCTTTTGTGAATGAGGCGGTGCAGTTCATGAGCGACAGGGAGGAGTGGGACAATGACGATTTCGGTCTCACCGTGCTGCGCAATGCGGATCTGCAGAACGCCTTCAATGACTATCGCCAGCAGTTCTCAGAGCGGGCGGGGGTTCCGTTGGAGGACAGCTTCGACATCTCAATGCCCGAGTTGCAGCAGCAGAAGCGCAAATACCGCAATCAGATCGACCTCGACACCAAGATCCAGATCAAGCTCCCGTTCTCACCCGATGGCACACAGCCGCACATAGAGCGCGGCTATGACGAGGTGCGCGGCATGTTCTTCTACAAGGTCTATTTCCTGAAAGAGGAGGGCAGTTAGAACGAGGAAAATGGAAAATTGAAAATCGTTTGTGGGTCGATAGCTTAATGCACGACTGGTACGATTTTCAATTTTCTATTTCCCCATTTTCTATTTCCAATTCTCCCTTTTTAGCCCGAGAATGATAGACATCCAAGGCCACGATGCCTGCAATGAAGCCCCAGAAAGGGGCCGATATCTTGTCGGTGTCGAGGAAGTTGTTGAGCAATCCGTGCAGGAAGTAGGTGACCAGCCCTAAGAACATACACACCATGTAGAGCCGATGCTCGCGGTTCTCTATGCGCACATACAGCCGAACGGCATAGTAGGTGACGCAGCCCACCACCAATAGCATGGCGAGCATTCCGAAAAGTCCCTGTTCGCTAAGCGGGCCGATATACTCACTGTGGGCATTGCCGGCATCACCGGCATTGGTGCTGATAATGGTCTTTTCGTTGGCCAGCTGGAATGGGGCGTATTGAAAGGCATACGTGCCCGGACCCCAACCTACCGCAGGCCGCTCCTTGAACATGCGCCAGGCCGAGCCCCAACGGTTCAATCGTTCGAGATTGGATGCATCGGTGCTGATGTTCGTCACTGATTGCAGGTGCTCTGTGAGCTCTGCCGATGAATCCTGACGGTTCTTCTCCAGTTCCATCACAATGGTGCTCCACGACAGCGCCAAAGCGGCCAGACCTACAGATGCGACCAGGGCCACTGTGACGAACCGGATACGGAACCACATGATGATGAAAACACCCAGCGCACCCGCAAGACTGATCCATGCTGCACGGGTGTAAGACAGCACCAACGCAACGCTGAAGAGCAGCAGAAGACCTGCGAAAAGCAGTTTCCAACTGCGGCTGTAACTGCTCATGAAGGTCAACCCCACGATCAAGGGGTAGAAGAAGGCCAGTGCAGCCCCGTAGGAGGTGTGGTCGTTGAAGAATGGCTCCATCACCCAGTGGGCAGGCTGTTCACCGAAATTCCACATGGCGTGGCGAATGATGGTGTAGCAGATGATGATGGTGAACGTGCCGATATAAAGCCCCACGAACCATTTCAATTTGGTGAAGTCCCTGAAGATCTGAGTGGCGATGAAAAAGAAAGTGACCACATACCAGGACCGTGAGACCAGAAACTTGAGAGACACCATCGGCATTTCACTCGTCACGGTGGTGATTCCCATCCAGACCAGATGAATGATGATGGCCAAGGTGATGGGGTGGGAGGTGACCTCCTTCGGGAAGCCCCGTTCCACCAGCATTTTAAGCAGGAACATCAGCAGAACACCGAACATGAGCGGGTCTGTGGGCAAGGTCATGCCCACGCCCATACCGATGTCCGTCAGGTTCACCGAGAGCGGGGTGAGGAGCACGATGAGCAGCACCAACTTGTCCAAGGCCAGAAAGGCCATCAGCGCTACAGCAAGTGCCACTGGCAGTGCCGGGAGATAGAAGAACTCCGATGCTATGAGCAGGGCATTGAGCACGGCAAAAACCCCTCCGGCCAGATAGATCCATCCCGAGGTGGACGACAGTTTATCTGCCAGCAAAGACCTCACTGCTCAATGGAAGAGTTTGTGGCACGCGCATTCTCGATAACAGCAAGAAAAATGAGTGCAGTGAGCATGGCGCTGAGCACAGATGCCATCACGATGAGCCACCGGACGGGATAGGCCTTTCGGTCCGCAATCTCAGGCTGAGTGATGATGTTGCAGTACGTGAGCTGTTTCTCCACGTCTTTAAGGGCCTGCTCCAACTGCTCTTTCAGGTCGTTGTAGCTACCGCGTGTGCGCCACAGATGCTCATTCAGAGCCTTGAACTCACCGCCCATCTCTTTCAGGGCATTGAGCAGCGGCTCTATTTCCTTGGCCGAGTTCTTATTGGAAGGAGTGGTGATCACGTCAAGATAGCGCTCTGTGGCATACTCTGTCTGAAGGTCGTAGTCGAGAATGCCATACTCCTTTCGGATGTTGGTGAGCACGGCTTCCATGCTGTCCATCTCATGTTTCTTGAGTTTCACCTGCTCACTGAGAATGGCCACCAGTTCGATGGATTTCTCCTTTTGCATCGACTTGGCCTTGCGATTGAAATTCAGAATGATGGAATTCACCATGTCGCGTGCACGCACCGGGTCCTTGTCCAGCACCTCAATGATCACCGACTCATATTCGGTTTTACGCGTTGTGACAAGGGATTGGTACTCCCTGATAAGCGTACTCTTCGATCCGTTGCTCTCGGGGTTGATGTCATAGACCGTGTAAAGGTCGTAGAAGGCCACCAGCGAGTCGCGGATCTGATCGGATTCCAACACCTGCATCATCTGCTCTGTTGGCGTCTCTGTTCCCATCGGGATGATGTTGGCCGGATAGAGCACAGCATAGGACCTGTACTTCGGGTCGATGAAAAGCGGACTGGAGAACACTGCGGAAAGCAGTGCTGCCACCAGCGCCACGATGGCCAAAGGTTTCCAGTACTTGACTATCAGTCCAAGAATCGTTGAGTTTCCGATATACGCCATAGGTTGATTATTGCTGCGGGCTGAGATTCCTGAAATTCTCAACCGCGATAATGGTCAGAAGCGAAAAGAGAAAGGCTGAGACCGTGGTCACCATCACGATCAGCCATCGAACGGGATAGGATTTCTTCTCCGCAGGTACCGCATTGTTCACAATGAACTTGTGCGGCAGCGTCTGTTCGGCATCCACCTTGGCCTCCTTGTACTTCACACGCAGGTGGCTCAGCTGCTTCTTCTCATGCTCAAGGATGTCGCGGATGGAAACATAGGCTCCGCCATACTTAGAGAGGGTGCCCAATTGCTCTTCCAGTTTGCTCATGGCGCGTTGGTTGCCTTCGAGAATGGCCTTGGCGTAATACTCGGTGAATCGCTCGGACATAGACTCATAGTCGTTGATGCCCATGGCGCGGAGGGAGTTGAGCGAGTCTTCCAGTTCCTGCACGTAGTCCCTCATGCCGAAATACTCCGTCTCGGCAATGACCATGGCCTTGTGCGCGCGCTCCTGCTGCATGCGGTTCTTCACAGAATCCACCAGGGCGGCAATATCATTGGCAATGTTGGCCGCCATGATAGGGTCTGTGTCAAGCACGTCCACTCGCACCGATTGGAACTCCGTACGCTTGAACTTGATGTTCGATTCATATTCCTTGAAGAGTTCCGTGTACTTGTATTGTGCCGTTGTGTCGATCTGATAGTGATTCATCAGGTCATATTTGGTCACCACCCGGTTTCGGATCTCGTCCGAGTTCAGAATCTGAAGCAACTGTTCGGCCTGTTCCTCCTCACCGAACTGAAGCAGATCCTGCTTGCCCTGAGGATTCTGGGCCAGAAGCGATTTGGACACCGAAGCGGTTGAGGTGGGGAACATGATCACCGTGCTTTCATATTTGGGAGGGATGAAAACAGGGGACGAGAAGATAACGGACGCGAGCATTGCTAGCACCGTCACGATGCCGAGCGGCCGTTTCCAGCGCACTATGAACAGAAGCAGGTTGGACGAATTGAAGTCCATCCCTTTCTTGACTTGTTCAGTCATGGGGTCGGTAATGAAGTTAGTTTGGGGGTTGCCAAAAGTAGCTTTTTTGATTCCGCAGACCCAGTCACTGCTCAGCGGTCGGACGAGCGGAGAAGTCGGAGGTCCGGAAGCGTGAGTACCAAGGTTCCTAAACCTCCTAACGCCATTAGCAGCGCGGCATTCCAGGTCCAGTTCAGGTCAGTGGTAACCATAGGCAGGACGAGCAATAACACGATGAAAACCACAGTGAGCAGAACATCCCTGTGAACAACTCCGAATCGGAACATGCGGGCGGCAAGAAAGAATTGCAGGAGGAAGGTCGACAACTGTGTCGCAAGACAGGCTGCCGCAGCGCCTACCGGGCCCCATGTCGGAATCAGCCACAGATTCAGTAAAATGCTCAAGATAACACCTGACATTGCTATCATATTCAGGTGTTTAAGGCTGCCGTTGGCGGTGAGCAGCGTGCCGAAAACATAGGTGCCCGCCATGGGGATGAAAGAGAATAGCAGCAGCGAGAGCACTTGCCCGGAGACCTGTGCATGTTCCCTGTAAAGCAGGCCCATCAGGTCCGTTCCATGGTGAAAGGACACAAGTGCCAGCGACAAAGTGGGCAGAAAGAGCAGCTTGGCCCCGAGAAGCGCCAATGGCCGGACGTCCTCGCGCTGCTTCAGCATGCGTGAGAACATGGGCAGCAACAGGCCTGCGAATAGAAAGCCGATCATGTTGGCAGCATCCAACAGGCGGAAGGCCTGTGAATAGATGCCTGCCTGCAGGTCGCCATCGGGCAGCAGACGCTCAAGCATCACCGAGTCCACTCTGCCATAGATGCTCATCAGCAGTATCAGTAGCGCGAACGGCAGGCTATGCCTAAGGATGGTGCGGAAAATCGCGGTGTCCCAACGGTAAATGAAGGTGCCTCCGAAGCGCAGCACCACAGCCACGGCCGCGACAGCGGTGATGGCCAGTGCCAGCGTTTGCAGCCACACGAACCACTCTATCCGGAATGGTTCTGAAGTGAATCCGCCCCAGAGCAGCAATCCACAGCAGATGATGAGAATGGAGCGGTCGAGCACCGACAACAGGCTGTCCAGTCGGAACAACTGAAGCCCCGCCACATTGCTGCGAAGGAAGAGCACTGTGGAAACGAGGAACTGATTGATGCACAGAAGGCCCAACATGCCCATTTGCTGTGCATCATACCCGAATGCCAGACCAATGACAAGGCACAGCAGCGAATACCCGATGGCCAGAAGCAGTCGGAGCGCAATGATTCGAGTGAAGTACTTGCCCAGCAGGTGCTGGTTCTGACTGATGTTCCGATTGTTGAAATTGGTGATGCCGAGGTCGAGGAAGATGTTGAGGATGAGCGAAAGGTTGAACAGCGCGAAATAGCTGCCATAGGCCTCGCTGCCCACCTCATTCTGCACACCACGGTCTATGCCCAGCACGTAGAATGGCTTCACCAGAAGGTTCACCACGAGCAGGAACACCAGATTGGAAAGGAATTTCCTTTGCATGAGCCTCGGCAAATGTAGGTGCACCTTCTTGCGCTGCCGGTAACGCTCTGTAGATGCGGGCGTCAGAAACAGAAAAGGCGTCTCCCCGAGATGGGAAGACGCCTTTATTCTTAAGAGGATTGAGAATTACTTCTTTGTGTCCTTGATCACATCTATAAGACGGATATCGAAGATCAATACCTCGTTCGGACCGATACCACTGCCCTGCGGACCACCATTCGGGCCATAGGCGAGATTGCCGGGGATAAATGCCTTCACCTCTCCGCCCGGCTTCATCAGCTGAAGCATCTCGGTCCATCCCGGAATCACCTGACGAAGGTAGAAGGTCACAGGCTCACCGCGCTCAATGGAGCTGTCGAAAACGGTTCCGTTGGTCAATTTGCCGGTATAGTGCACCTTCACCTGATCCATGATGGTTGGCGCATCACCTGTCCCTTCTTCAAGCACAACGTATTGCAGGCCACTTTCAGTGGTGATGACATTGGGCTTCGTGGCATTGTCGGCCAGGAATTTCTCGCCTACCTCTTTGCTCACTTTACCACGTTCCTCGGTCTGTTTGGTCTGGAATTTTTGAATCAGGGCGATGGCATCCTCTTCGCTGATGCTGGCAGTGTCGTTCACAGACTGGCTGATGGCCTTCAGAATGATTGTCACATCCAACGTGGTGTCCAGACCACTCTGTTCCAAGTAGCCTTTCACATCCGCTCCAAAAGCAACACCCATGGCATAACTAACAGAATCCTTCTCTGTTTTCAGGTCCACAGGTTTTGAACTGTCCTGACCGTTGCAGGAGGTGAAGGCAATGGCCGCAATGGCCGCAATGGATCCAAAAGTCTTCATGTGTGTTTTTCGGTTGAGGGTGCCAAAAGTAAGATTTGCTTCGTCCTTGGGCCCCGATGCAATTCACAACTTTTGCAACAGTTTCAACCTTGTGTGATGAGCCTTCGGTTTTCGGCCTTGGTTTTCGTCTCTTTGCGCAACAAAACCGAACAATGAGGAAATTGCTGCTGATGTTGATGCTTGTGCCAATGCTGGCAATTGGCCAACAGTATCAGGTGAAGTCGCCTGATGGTGTGTTGAAGGCCGAGGTGAATGTGGCCGGCAACATCCACTTCCGTCTCTATCGGGGAAAAAGGATACTCATCCATTCGCGCCCCATCGGTCTGCAATTGAAGCGCGGCAAGGAGATGGGGAAGAGCGAGACCGTGGTGGATGTGAAGGAGTCCAATGTTTCGCGCGAGGTGACTCCGGTAGTTGCCTACAGGTCTGCCAAGTTGAAGGAGGAATACAACGCGCTGTTTATCACCCTGAGCAGTGGTCTGCGATTGGAATTCCGTTGCTTCAATGATGGGATGGCCTATCGGCTGCTGACCGATGTGGAGGGAGAGTTGCAGATTGTCAATGAGGAAATGGGGTTCGAGGTGACTACCGACCCCGACCTGTGGTTCCCGAAAGAGTCCAGTTTCTTCTCTCATAATGAGAGGAAATTCATTCACACATCCAACCAGACCGTTGGCAATGGCAGCAAGGCGAGTACCCCTGTACTCTGGAAATGGGGCAACGGTCCCGTGCTGCTTTACACGGAGACCGACCTGCGCGACTATCCGGGCATGTATCTGAAGAACAGGGGGCAAGGGGCGTTCGATGCGATATTCCCGAATGTGCCGGCCACACGTTTCAAAGTCCTTGACCGTTGGGTGATGCCCGCCTTTGAGCATAACTACATCGCCAAAACACAGGGAAAGCGCAGTTTTCCATGGCGCGTGTTCATCGTGGCCGACAACGAGGCCAAACTGTTGGACTCGCATCTGCCTTGGCTGTTGGCGCAAATGCATGACCCATTGGAGGCAACAGACTGGATTAAGCCTGGCAAGGTGGCCTGGGACTGGTGGAATGCATTGAATCTGCAAGGAGTGGATTTCAAGACCGGGGTCAACATGCAGACCTACAAGTACTACATTGATTTTGCGGCTGCGAACGGACTTGAGTATGTGATCCTTGATGAAGGGTGGTACAAACTAGGCAACCTGTTGAAAGTGAAGCCTGAAATGGACATTGCCGAGCTGGTGAAGTATGCGGAGGCCAAGGGCGTTGGAATTATCCTCTGGTGCGTATGGAAAACACTGGATGACCAGTTTGATGAGGCTTTTGAACAGTTCACCCGCTGGGGAATCAAAGGCATCAAGGTCGATTTCATGCAGCGCACGGACCAGTATATGACGAATTTCTACGAGCGCACTGCCAAAGAGGCCATGCGCAGGAAGCTGCTGGTCGATTTTCATGGTGGTCACAGCCCGAAAGGACTTCACAGAACCTATCCCAACGTGCTCACTTTCGAGGGTGTGCGCGGCTTGGAATGGAACAAATGGGGCAGCAAGCTCACTTCGGAACATGACCTCACGCTTCCGTTCACCCGAATGGTCACAGGCCCCATGGATTACACACCGGGTGCCATGCGTAACATCGGGAATCCGAAGAAGCATCGGGGAAACTTCAAGCATCCGAAGAGCATAGGCACCCGCTGCCATGAATTGGCCAAGTATGTCATCTTCGAAAGCCCGTTGCAGATGTTGGCCGATGCTCCGACCTCCTATGAGAAGGAGGCGGAAACGATGCAGTTCCTCAAGCAGGTGCCCACTGTTTGGGACGAGACCGTGGTGCTCTCGGGCAGTATTGGCGACCATCTGGTAATGGCCAGGAGAAAAGGAGACATGTGGTTCATAGGAGGGATGACTGCCGACCAGGGACAGACCATCTCCATCGACCTGAGTTTTCTCGGTCCGGGCACTTACACGATGGACATTTGGCGTGATGGCGATGACACGTTTGTCAACGGCAGCAGCTTTGTACGCTCCACTGATACCAGCATCAACAGCACCATGCGCTATGTGGTATCCATGGCCGAGGGTGGAGGTTGGGTCGCTTTGCTCCGAAAAGGCTGATTGCTTGAACCTGCGAAAAGAAAAAAAAGGCGGACCGCTTGGCCCGCCTTTTTCATTTCCGCCTCTGCGATTGATTTTCAACCTTTTACGCGCTCCACGTATTCGCCTGTGCGCGTATCGATTTTGATGCGCTCGCCCTCGTTGACGAACAAGGGGACGCGAATCTCTGCACCTGTCTCAAGAATGGCGGGTTTCATGCTATTGGTGGCCGTGTCGCCTTTCACGCCCGGTTCTGACTGGGTGATGAGCAGCTCAACGAAGGTCGGAGACTCGGCAATGACGGCTGTCTCGCCCTCAAACCCCACTTTCACCATCATCTCAGGTTTCAGGAAACGGAGCGAGTCGCCAAAAAGCACCTTGGGCACATACAGCTGCTCGTAGCTTTCCAAGTTCATGCACACGAGGCTGTCTCCCTCGTCATAGAGATACTGCATCTCCGTGTACTGCACACGGGCAATATCCACGCTCTCACCAGAACGGAAGCGATGTTCATAGCTCCGTCCCGAGCTGATGCTTTTCATTTTCACCTGATAGAAAGCACCACCCTTACCTGGCATGGTGTGCTGTTTCTCACTCACCATGCACAGTTCGCCATTGTGGCGGATGATGGATCCTACTTTAATGTCTGATGTATTGGCCATTTTGCTCTGTTTGTCGGGCGGCAAAAGTAAGCATGCCATTCAGAGATGGAAATGCACGGACCTTTCGTGTCCTCCGCCCGGCTCGGCACTTCAGGAAAACAGCTACTATTGACGCATGATCGGATGGGATTTTATGAGTCGATTGCACTTGCTGCTCCTGCTGATAGGACTTCAGGCCTGCGAGAAGGATGTGGAACGACCTGTTATCTGTTCCGACCAGCAGGACGACATGGTGCTTATCGATGGAAGGTCCTTCCATCACAGGTCTGTGGGGGCGATGGGCTGTTACACATCGACCCAGAATGGCATCACAAGGCTCACGCATTTCCGGGGTCTGGCGTTCGAGTCAATGACAGACTCTCTTTATCCGGACATGACGTTGGTGCTGAACAGCCCGCCACCCATTGGACAGGTTTCCATCTATCAGCTTGAAAGTGGATTTCCACTGCTTGACAACACGCCATCTGTGGCCGGCAAGGCCACCCTCAGATTTGGGAATTATCTGAATGCCGAAGGACAGCCAGAGGTGTGGTACAGCAACGAACTGAGCGGTGCGATTGAAGTGGAGTGCGACTCTGGAGGAGGCATCACGTTCAATTTCGATGTGGCCTTGGTCAAGGACCTTGCGCGTCAAGAGGCGATAAAAGCTTTCTGCGGGAAGAACATCGTCTGTGAGTAATCTTTAAGTAGACGGTTAACACCTTTTAACACCGTGAAGCCCTTTGCTGATGCGGGTTTTCGATCAATGCTCACCAAATTTGCACCGCCCTACTGAGCAAAGTCTTCAGTACCTGTCCGAGCATCTGTTCGAGGACACGGTCAGGGTAAAGTGTCAGGTGGGTCAGTTTACAGATTGAAGGGGTCATCCGTTGGGTTTCCGATTGATGGTCGTTTCCTAAGGTGTTGAATTGAAGTTTTTTGACAGATCGAATCGAAACTCAAATCTTGAAATCAAAGCAATGACCGACATTAAGCAGATCAATGAGATGATTGAGCGGGAGAGCTCGTTCGTGCAACTCATCACCATGGAGATGGAAAAGGTGATTGTGGGGCAGCACCACATGGTGGACAGTTTGCTCATAGGCCTGCTCTCCAAAGGCCACATTCTCTTGGAAGGTGTCCCCGGACTGGCCAAGACCCTTGCCATCAACACGCTGGCCTCGTGCATCAACGCTGGTTTCAGCCGCATTCAGTTCACACCCGACCTGCTGCCGGCCGACCTTGTGGGCACCATGATATACAATCAGAAGACAGGCGACTTCGTGGTGCGCAAAGGGCCGCTCTTCTCTAATTTCATTCTTGCGGACGAGATCAACCGTGCCCCGGCCAAAGTGCAAAGTGCTTTGCTGGAGGCCATGCAGGAGAAGCAGGTGACCATCGGTGACCAGACCTTCAAACTGCAAGAGCCTTTCCTTGTGATGGCCACCCAGAACCCAGTGGAGCAGGAGGGAACCTACCCTCTGCCCGAGGCTCAGGTGGACCGTTTCATGCTCAAAGTCGTCATTTCGTATCCCAAGAAAGAAGAGGAGACCAAGATTATCCGTCAGAACCTGGGCGGCACGTTCCCAACGGCCAACAGCATCATGAAGCCCGAGGACATCATCCGTGCCCGCGAGGTGGTGCAGCAGGTCTACATGGACGAGAAGATCGAGAAGTATATCGTTGACATCGTCTTCGCCAGCCGTTACCCTGCTGACAGCGGCCTTGCCAAACTCAAGGACCTCATCAGTTTCGGAGGTTCGCCTCGCGCCAGCATAAGCCTTGCGAAAGCTGCCAAGGCCTACGCATTCATTAAACGCAGAGGCTACGTAATCCCAGAGGATGTGCGTGCTGTGTGCAACGATGTGCTCCGCCACCGCATCGGCCTGACCTATGAGGCAGAGGCCGAGAACATCACCTCCGAGGAGATCATTGCCGACATCCTGAACACAGTTGAAGTGCCTTGATGCTTAACCGCAAAGTGCGCCAAGGTCTCGCAGAGTTCGCAGAGATTTATGGTGAATGACGCCTTTGCGCTCTTTGCGAATAGCTCTGCGCCCTTTGCGGTATAAAATTCTCAGCGTTGGAAACCACAGAACTCCTTAAGAAAGTCCGCAAGATCGAGATCAAGACCCGAGGCCTGAGCAATCAGGTCTTTTCGGGGCAGTATCATTCTGCGTTCAAGGGGAGGGGCATGGCGTTCTCGGAGGTGCGCGAGTATGCGATGGGTGATGACATCCGTAGCATTGATTGGAACGTGACCGCCCGCACGGGCACACCGTTCGTAAAGGTGTTCGAGGAGGAGCGTGAATTGACGGTGATGATGCTGGTGGATGTCAGCGGTTCGGGCGATTTCGGCTCGCGCCAGATGCAGAAGCGGCAGATGATGACCGAGATATGCGCGGTCATCTCCTTCAGCGCGTTGCAGAACAACGACAAGGTGGGTGTCATCTTCTTCAGCGACCGCATCGAGAAGTTCATCCCGCCCAAGAAGGGAAAAAGTCACATCCTGCGAATCATCCGCGAACTCATTGACTTCACGCCAGAGAGCAAAGGCACGGACATCGGTGGTGCGCTGCGCTACCTGACCAATGCAGTGAAGAAACGCAGTATCGCCTTTCTATTGTCCGATTTCATGGACAAGGGCTACAACGACCCACTGAAGATTGCCAGCCGCAAGCACGATATGGTCGCCATCCGGGTGCATGATGCTTTGGAAGCTGAGATACCTAACGTGGGCCTCTTGCCGCTTACCGATGCCGAGACGGGCCAAATGGTCTGGCTGAACACATCCGACCCGAAAGTGCGTACCCGCCTCAAGGCCGAATCCCTGCGTGCTGATGCCGAGATGCGCGACATCTTCCGCAAAAGCGGTGTGGACATGGCCGAAGTGCGCACCGATGGCGGTTATGTGAAACCGTTGATGAACCTGTTTAAAAGGAGGGGGAAATGAGGGGGGGCAAGGTTCAAAGTGTAAGGTTCAAGGTTGCGCCCGTCATTGCGAGCGGAGCGAAGCAATCTTTCGTGAATAAATGTGTTGACCTCCCCAAACCCCTCCTTTCCAGGAGGGGAGTTGCCAGCGTGGGCAACTCCTCCCCTGGCAAGGGGAGGTGGCCGAAGGCCGGAGGGGTCTTTAACCATTTTCCATTTTCCATTTTCCATTTTCTCCTCCCACTAATTCTCCTTCTCCCAGTTGCGCTCCACGCCCAATCCATCCGCAGCACCATTGACAGCACCGAGCTGCTGATCGGTGACCAGTTCCATCTTGACCTATGGGCTGATATACCATACGGAAGCTCAGTAGCGTGGCCGCAGCTAAAGGACACGCTGACCAAGCAGATAGAGATTGTTGATGCCTCCGTGTCCGACACTGTTCGGAAGGAGAACGGGGATTACACTGTGCATCAGCGGTTGACACTTACCTGCTTTGACACAGGGTTCATTGTTGTGCCGCCCCTTTCATTCGTAGTCGACAACGATAGCAGCCGAACCCTGCTCACCGACCCTGAACTGATTCTGGTTTCCGAGTTTGAGGTGGACATGGAGCAGGACATCATGGACATCAAAGGTCCGATGGACGTGCCTATCAACTGGCGCAAGTACCTGCTCTACGGCCTCATCGCACTGGTGGTCATCGGGCTTTTGGTGGGCGGATTCCTATACTGGCAGAAGCACCGCAAGCCGAAGGACGCGCCAGCGGCAAGGTCCGTGCCCACCCGTCCCGCGCACGAGATTGCACTGGAGAAACTGGAAGAATTGCGGTTGAAGAAACTCTGGCAAAGCGACCGCACAAAGGAGTACTACATCGAGCTGTCGGACATTGTGCGTGAGTACATCGAGTTCCGCTACGGCATCATGGCACTGGAGCAGACCACGG
>CAZATP010000030.1:0-46450 GCA_964488095.1 uncultured Chryseobacterium sp. | reverse complement strand
TGATGGGCATGGGTGTTGTGGGTCTGGGCGTGCTCGGTCTGAGCGGCCTTTTCCTACTCTACAACGAATTCCTCGGCCCGGACTGGGGCATTGCCGAAGTGCTGAACGTACTTGCGGGCTTCTCGCTCGGAGCATCGTCCATCGCGCTGTTTGCGCGTGTGGGTGGTGGTATCTACACCAAGGCCGCTGACGTGGGTGCTGACCTTGTGGGTAAAGTTGAGGCAGGCATCCCCGAGGATCACCCGCTGAACCCAGCTACCATTGCCGACAACGTGGGCGACAACGTGGGTGACGTGGCCGGTATGGGCGCTGACCTTTTCGAGTCTTATGTAGGTTCCATCGTGGGTACGATGGTACTTGGTGCCATCTTCGTCACAGCCCCAGAGTTTGCTGACAAATTTGATGGCCTTGGCGCTGTTCTCCTTCCCATGGCTTTGGCCGCTGTGGGCATCGTGGTCTCTATCCTCGGCACCTTCTTCGTAAAGGTGAAAGAAGGTGGAAGCCCACACACCGCTCTGAACATCGGTGAGTTCGGTTCTGCCGGTCTCATGATCATTCTTTCTTATTTCATCATCGGTCATTTCCTTCCAGAGTCATGGGTATTGGACGGCAAGACTTTCACTGCGAACGGAGTATTCTTCGCCACGCTCGCTGGTCTGGCAGCAGGTCTGGGCATCGGTAAAATCACAGAATACTACACGGGTACAGGAACACCTCCGGTGCTGAGCATCGTGCGCCAGTCGCTTACTGGTCCGGCCACCAACATCATCGCTGGTCTGGGCGTGGGCATGATGAGCACCGCCATCCCGGTAATCCTGATCGCTGCTGCCATTCTTGTGGCGTTCCATTTCGCTGGCCTTTACGGTATCGCCATCGCTGCGGTGGGCATGTTGGCCAATACGGGTATCCAGTTGGCGGTTGACGCCTACGGCCCCATCTCTGACAATGCGGGCGGTATCGCTGAGATGGCCGGTCTTCCCAAGGAAGTGCGTAAGCGCACCGACAAGCTGGACGCTGTGGGCAACACCACCGCTGCCATCGGCAAGGGCTTTGCCATCGGTTCTGCGGCTCTCACCGCTCTAGCCCTCTTTGCGGCCTTCATGCAGCAGGCCAACGTGAAGACCATCGACATCGCACAGCCTTCTGTTATGGCAGGTCTGCTGGTGGGTGCGATGCTTCCTTTCGTATTCTCGGCCATGGCCATGAATGCTGTTGGACGTGCAGCCATGTCGATGATTGAGGAGGTGCGCAGGCAGTTCGCTGACATCCCCGAGCTGAAGGCCGCCCTCGAAGTGATGAAACGCAACGATGGCAAGGAAGAAAGTGAGTGGAGCGCGGCTGACAAGGCCACTTTCGATGCGGCTGACGGTAAGGCTGAATATGACAAGTGCGTAGAAATCAGCACCAAAGCCTCAATTAAGGAGATGGTGATGCCGGGTCTATTGGCCGTTATCGTCCCTGTGATCGTTGGTTTTGCTGGCGGCCCAGAGATGTTGGGCGGTCTGCTTGCCGGTGTGACATCAGCAGGTGTATTGATGGCCATTTTCCAATCCAATGCCGGTGGCGCATGGGACAATGCCAAGAAGATGTTCGAAGAAGGCGTGGACATCAACGGAAAGACCTACTACAAAGGCTCTGAGCCGCATAAGGCCACCGTTGTGGGTGATACTGTAGGTGACCCGTTCAAGGACACTTCCGGCCCATCATTGAACATCCTTCTGAAACTGATGAGCGTGGTGGCCCTGGTCATCGCTCCTTCCATTGCATTGGAGCTCCCTGCAGTTTCAACAGCCGCATTGGAGCCTAAAGTGGAAACTGTGGTGACCAGCGAAACTGCGCAGGACGGAACAGTGACCGAGACCACTGTGACCACCTCCGTTGCCGTGAAGGCCAAAGGTGTTCAGACCACAGAGGAAGTGAAGGAAGTGAAGAAGGTCATCACCGCTCAGGTAGGCCAATAGTCAGAATACGTTGCCTCAACAGCCGTCTGTCCATGAGGACGGGCGGCTGTTGCTTTTTCCGACTCTTCAGGACTAGCCATGTGCAGCTTTAGGGTCCCATCATATCTGCTTCGCGCTGAAACACATTTGACTTGGCACTTCGGTCAGAAAACTATCTTTGACCGCAATTGGAGTTCAACCCCATAGAACCAACCTATGAATCTGTTCATCAGAAGTCTGTCTGCCATAGGGCTCGCGGCAGCGCTGCTCATCTCACTTCAGGCTACCGCACAGACCGATAACGTGGGCATCGGCACCATCACCCCTGAGCCGAGCGCTATTCTGGATATCGCCAATCCTTACAACGTCATCACCGGCACACCGGCCAAAGGACTGCTGATCCCGAGCCTCAACCAGATTCAGCGCGATGGGATGCAGGCCGCCTACAACGACACCTTGGCCAACGGACTGCTCATCTATGAGAGCGACTCAGGTTATTTCTGGTACTACCGCTACAGCGTTCCCACACCGGCCAGTGCGCCTTATGGCAGTTGGACCAAGCTTTCCATTCAGCAGCCGGCAGGGTCTCAGATGCCCGCAGGCGGCATCATCATGTGGTCGGGCACCATTGCGTCCATTCCTGTGGGCTGGGCGCTGTGTGACGGTGCCAATGGCACGCCAGATCTGACGGACAAGTTCATCCTCTCGGTGACCAGCGCTGCAGAGAATCCCGGCACTACAGCCGTTCCGAACCAGTTCGTCACCGTGGCCGGAACGCAGGCCGTGAACGACAGGCGGTTCTTCAAGCTGGCCTACATCATGAAACTCTGACCCGTTGAGACAACGGACATTGCACGAGACCTGCGGAGACGCGGGTCTCGCTACTTTTACCCGAACCAACCATCCCTCATCAACCATGACCACACCGAAACAGAACACGGTCATCTCCCTCGGAGAATTCATCATCGAACGCCAGGAGGATTTCAAGTATGCCAAGGGTGAACTCTCCCGACTGCTGAGCTCCATAGGCCTTGCGGCCCGCATCGTGAACCGCGAGGTGAACAAGGCCGGACTGATGGACATTCTGGGCGATGTCGGTGAGACCAACGTGCAGGGCGAGGTGCAGAAGAAGTTGGACGTGTATGCCAACGAGCAGTTCATCCGTGCCCTCCGCGACCGCGGTGAGGTATGCGGGGTGGCCTCGGAGGAGGATGAGGGTGTGATCGAGTTCGGGGAAGGATATGCCAGCCATGGCAAGTATGTGGTGGCCATCGACCCACTGGACGGCTCCTCGAACATCGATGTGAACGTGAGCATCGGCACCATCTTCTCCATCTACCGCAGAATTTCAACAGACGGCCCTGCCACCATGGCAGATTTCATGCAGAAGGGCACGGAGCAGGTGGCGGCCGGCTACATCATCTACGGTTCGAGCACCATGCTGGTGTATACCACCGGTTGCGGGGTGAACGGCTTCACCCTCGACCCGTCCATCGGGGCCTTCCTCCTCTCCCACCCCAACATGAAAGTGCCGAAGGATGGTACCATCTACTCCATCAATGAGGGCAACTATGTGAAATTCCCTGACGGGGTGAAGAAGTACATCAAGTATTGCCAAGAGGAGGATGCTGCCACCAAACGACCCTATTCCTCGCGCTACATCGGTTCGGCCGTGGCCGACCTGCACCGTAACCTGCTGAAAGGCGGCATCTTCATCTATCCGAACACGGAGAGCGCTCCCAGAGGCAAGCTCAGGTTGCTGTATGAGTGCAATCCCTTCGCTTTCATATTGGAGCAGGCGGGCGGCATGGCCACGGACGGTTTCCGCAGGATCATGGAGATACAGCCCACTTCATTGCACCAGCGCACCCCCCTGTTCATCGGTTCGGAGAACATGGTGAAGAAGGCGATGGAGCTGATGAAAGAGCACTCGCCACAGGCAGAGAAGGTGGGCTGACCCCCTATCTCACACCAATCCGCCATTCCCACGCGGCCTTCATGGCCCAAAAGGCAAGGAACACCCACGGAAAACCGTGGAAAAGCAGGTCGAACCAGTCCATTCCCGTCATACCTATGGCACCGCCCGCCACCCAGCGGATCTTACCTACAATGTGAGGTTCGGGAACGAACGGGGCCAGTCCGAGCGTGAGTGACGCCAACGTCCAGACCATGAGTTGACGCTTGGTGGTGGTTTTCATGCCGCAAAGGTCAAGTTCACCGTTCCCTGTGACGGTGACAAAGCTTACGTTCGACCAAATGGAGGACAAGGACACCCGGTCACAGCGATTATGCCTATCTTATACCGATTCACAAAAACAAGCCTTACATGACTGACGAACAGATGCAGATCGATCTCGAATTTCTGACCCTTGACGACTATCAGGAGTTGAAAGAGGCGATGATCGAAGCCTATCAAACCATGCCCAATTCCTTCTGGAAGGAACATCATATTCAATTCCTGCTGGAGAAATTCCCCCGCGGACAGGTGGTGGTGAAGGTGAATGGGAAGATCGCAGGCTGTGCACTTTCACTGGTCGTGGATTCGTCCAAGTTTGAGGAGCAGCACAGCTATAAGGAGATCACGGGCAACTATACCTTCAGCACTTATGAGGAGAACGGGGACGTGCTCTATGGCATCGATGTGTTCATCAAACCGGAGTTCCGTGGGCTGAGACTGGGCCGGAGGCTCTATGACTATCGGAAGGAACTGTGCGAGCAATTGAACCTCCGCGCCATCTTCCTCGGAGGCCGCATCCCGAACTATCACAAGTATGCTGCCGAGCTGACGCCCAAGGAATACATCAGCAAGGTGAGGCAGAAGGTGCTGCACGACCCGGTGCTCAACTACCAGCTCTCGAACGACTTCCACCCGGTGCGTGTGCTGAAGGCCTATCTGGAGAATGACGAGGCATCGCTTGACTATGCCGTCCTGCTGCGTTGGGACAACATCTATTATGAGAAGCCCAACGTAGAGGTGGTGATGACCAAGAGCGTGGTGCGCATCGGAATTGTGCAGTGGCAGATGCGGCCCTACTCAGACATGGCCAGTCTAATGCAGCAGGTGGAGTATTTCATTGATGCGCTGAGTGGCTACCGTTGTGATTTCGCGCTGTTCCCCGAGTTCTTCAACGCCCCGCTCATGGCGAAATACAACCATCTGAACGAGGCGGAGGCCATCCGCAAGCTGGCCGAGTACACCCCCGAACTGGTGAGCGAGATGCAGAAGCTGGCCATCTCCTATAACATTAACATCATCACGGGCAGCATGCCCGAGCAGGTGGGCGACAAGCTCTTCAACGTGGGCTATCTATGTAAACGTAATGGTGAAAAAGAGCGGTTCGAGAAGATACACGTGACGCCCGATGAGGCCCGTGTGTGGGCCATTCAAGGCGGCAATACTGTCCGCACCTTCGACACGGACTGTGGCCGCATCGGCATCCTTATCTGCTATGACGTGGAGTTCCCCGAACTGCCGCGCCTCCTGGCCGATGAGGGCATGGACATCCTGTTCGTCCCCTTCCTCACCGACACGCAGAACGGCTACTCACGGGTGCGCCATTGCGCCCAGGCACGGGCCATTGAGAACGAGTGCTATGTGGCCATCGCGGGCAGCGTAGGCAATCTGCCCAACGTGCACAACATGGACATCCAGTTCGCGCAGTCGGTGGTGTTCACGCCCTGCGATTTTCAGTTCCCATCGAACGGGATAAAGGCAGAGGCCACGGCCAATAACGAGATGATCCTGATCGCTGACGTGGACCTCGACCTCCTCACCGAACTGCACAGCGCAGGTGCGGTGCGAAACCTGAAGGACAGAAGGAAGGATGTGTTCGAGCTGAAGCGGGTGTAGGCTACGGATAGAGCAGATAACCCACGCGTATCTGCCTGAAGCGCTCCAGCCCATCTTCCCAACTCGACCGGATCTGCTGCTCCGACATTCCGGCAATAATCTGATTGCGCAGCTTGGACGACCCCGCCAGCAGATCGAAGAACTTGATGTTGAAGAATTTCCCTTTCTGAGGGAACGCCTCATAGGCATCCATCAGGTGACCGAGCTGCAGCTGCCCCACCGCGCGGATACTGTCGGGATGAACGGAGGCCAGACTTACGCCCCTGCACAATTCGCCTTTGAGCTTGGGTGCGGAGGCCCCCGATGTGGAAACAGGCGTGAAGGTGGTGTCGCCCATCGCCAAATCGGGATGGCCGAAAAGCTGGAACGGGAAGGGCGTGCCCCGGCCTTCGCTCACCACCGTGCCCTCAAAGAAACAGATGCTGGGGAAGAGGTACACAGAGCGGGCATTGGGCAGGTTGGGCGAGGGTTTCACGGGCAGGATGTATTCCATCGTGTGGTCGTAGCCGTCCATGGCCACGGTGCGCAGATCGCATCTCACCCCGTTCTTCAGCCAGCCCTCGCCATTCACCATGCGGGCATATTCTGCGATGGTCATGCCGTGCACCACCGGCACAGGATGCATGCCCACGAACGAGCGGAACGTGGTATCAAGGATAGGGCCGTCCACGTAGTGCCCGTTGGGATTGGGGCGGTCGAGCACCATGAAGGGGATGCCCTGCTCGGCACAGGCCTCCATCACATAGCTCATGGTGCTGATGTAGGTGTAGAACCGGGCACCCACGTCCTGAATGTCGAACACCACCATGTCCATCCCTTTCAACTGTTCGGGCCTTGGTTTCCTGTTGCTGCCATAGAGCGAAATGATGGGCAGGCCGGTGCGCTCATCCTTGGCATCGCCCACCTTGGCCCCGGCATCGGCCGTTCCGCGGAAACCATGCTCTGGTGAGAACACCGCTTTGATGCTGATGCCGAGCGAGAGGAGCGTGTCCACCAGATGGCGCTCGCCCACCATGCTGGTCTGGTTGGCCACAATGCCGATGGTCTTGCCCTTCAGTTCGGGGAGATACTTTGCAGTGAAGTATGCGGCTGGAACGGGTGCCGCCTGCACCTGCGCCACGGGCTCAACATGCTGAGGGGTCGAGGCAGGCTGTGCGCAGGCGTTCAGGAGAAATAGAAAATGGAAAATGGAAAATGGGACCACCAACCTCCGCATCAAACACAGACTATGAACCTTGAACGGTAAACTTTGAACTTCAAACATCAGTCCCCTTGAACATTTACACCTTTACGCCTTGAACTTCTGAACCCGTGAACACTTCGCTGCGCATAGCACAAAGATTGATCCGAAGTGGCGGGGGTGCCGAAAATACGACCGCATCGGGCACAAGGCCCATCGTGCGCATCGCCATCGGGGGCATAGCCATCGGCATAGCGGTGATGATATTGGCGATGGCCATCGTCACTGGGTTCCACAACGCCATCAAGGACAAGGTGACCGGCTTCGGTGCCGACATCATCGTCACCCGCTATGGCAACCTCAACGCGCTGGAGCCGGTGCCCATTTCGAAAAATCAGGATTTCTACCCATCGCTCACAGACATCGAGGGCGTCCGCCACATTCAGGTGTTCGCCACCAAGGCGGGCATCATCAAGACCGAGGACGAGATAGAAGGCGTGGTGGTGAAGGGCGTGGGCAGCGATTTCGACTGGGCGTTCTTCCAGAAACACCTGATCGCGGGCGAGGTATTCCAGACCACCGACACCTCGCGCTCTCAGCATGCCCTCATCAGCGACCCCATCTCCAAGAAACTGAAACTGAACGTGGGCGACCGCATGGAGGTGTTCTTCATTCAGGGCGAGAAGCAGCGGGCACGGATCTTCAACGTCTCGGGCATCTACCGCACAGGGCTGGAGGAGTTCGACAACCGCTACATCATTGCCGACATCCTGCACATCCAGCGCCTCAACGAATGGCGGCCCGATGAAGTGGCGGGGTTCGAGGTGTTCGTGGACGACTTTGACCGTGTGGACGAAATGGACGCCATCGTTTACAACAGCATAGGCCCCGACCTCTACTCCGCCACCGTACGCGAACTGAACCCGCAGATGTTCGACTGGCTGGAGCTGCAGAACGTCAATGTGCAGGTCATCATATTGCTGATGCTGGTGGTGGCGGGGTTCAATATGGTTTCGGCCCTGCTCATCATGATCATTGAGCGGGTGAACATGATCGGCATCCTCAAGGCCCTTGGCATGGCCGATGGGCGCATCCGCAACATCTTCCTCTATCAGGCCATCTACCTCACGGGCGTGGGCATGTTCTGGGGCAATGTGATCGGCATAGGACTATGCCTGCTGCAACAGCACACCGGGCTGATCAAACTGGACGAGGCGAGCTATTATGTGAGCCAGGTGCCCATCAATCTGGAGCTGTGGCACGTGCTGGCCCTCAATGCAGGCACGCTATTCTTCTGTTTCCTGATGCTGCTGCTGCCCAGCCTCATCGTAGCGCGCATCAGCCCGCTCAAGGCAATCAGGTTCGATTAGCCCCACTGGCGGGAGAGTCCAACGAACTGACACAGTTCGTTGGACAGTTCGTTGGACTCTCCCTTCAGAAATCAGACCACGTTTCTCGGAATTCTGACCACGTTTCTCAGGATTTCACCTCCGTTTCCCAGAATTTCAAGGAAAACACTGGAAATCGTGGTAGGAAGTCTCCAAAACGTGGTTGGATAATGCCTTGTCGGGGGCGTTTCAGGCCGCAAGGGGGGCTGTCTTCCGGCCATCGCGCAGCAGCACCAGCCCAAGGAAGGTGAGCAGCCCGTTCACAATGAGCAGTTCGAACCCGAACTTGTAGCCATTCATCAGCTCCTCCGAATAGAGGTTGAGCACATAGCAGAGGATGGGCGAGAGCACGCAGACGATGGGCACCCAGCGGTCGCGCACCTGCCAGCGGGTCATCATGCCGAAGGCGTAGAGGCCCAGCAGCGGGCCATAGGTGTAGCCTGCCGCGGTGAACACGGCACTGATCACACTGTCGTCATTCACCGCGCGGAAAATGACGATGACCAGCACCATGACGGCCGATACCAGCACGTGCACCCGCTTGCGGATGACCACTTGCACATCCGTGGCGCGCTTGCGTATGTCGAGCAGGTCCACGCACACCGAGGTGGTGAGGGCCGTGAGGGCCGAGTCGGCACTGCTATAGGCCGCAGCGATGAGCCCGAGAATGAAGATGACCCCGACCGCCACGGGCAGATGGCCCCCGGTGGCGAGCAGCGGATAGAGGTCGTCCGTGCGGGCCGGGATGGCCATGCCGATGTGCCCCGCATAGATATAGAGCAGCGCTCCGAGGGTGAGGAACGCCAGATTGACGAACACCAGCACGATGCTGAACGAGAACATGTTGATCTGCGCTTCGCGGATGTTGCGGCACGAGAGGTTCTTCTGCATCATGTCCTGGTCCAGCCCCGTCATCACGATGGCGATGAACGTGCCGCTGAGGAACTGTTTCCAGAAATAGTGCTTGCTGTTGATGTCGTCAAAGAAGAACATCCGCGCATAGTCGCTGGCCTGCACCTGCCGCAGCGATTCGGGGATGGTCCAGTCCATCGCCTGCCCGATCATCGTCACCGTGAGGCCCACGGCCACCAGCATGAACAGCGTCTGTAGCGTGTCGGTCCAGATGATGGTCTGAATGCCGCCCTTGCTGGTATAGCCCCAGATGAACAGGATGGTGCCCACCACCGTGACCACGAACGGCACGCCTATGGCATCGAACACCGTAAGTTGCAGCACATTGGCCACCAGATAAAGCCTGAAAGCAGAGCCGATGGTGCGCGACAGCAGGAAGAACGAGGCCCCCGTGCGATAGCTCACACGCCCGAAGCGCTGCTCCAGATAGCCATAGATGGAGGTGAGGTTGAGCCGGTAATACAGCGGCATGAGGATGAGCGCGATCACCGCATAGCCCACCAGATAGCCCAGCACCACCTGCATGTAGCTGAAACTGCTGCTGCCCACCCACCCCGGGATAGAGATGAACGTGACCCCGCTGAGCGAGGCCCCGATCATCCCGAAGGCCACCACATACCAAGGGCTGTTGCGGTTGCCGAGGAAGAACGATTCATTGTCCGCCCCCTTCGAGGTGATGCGCCCGATGACGAACAGCAGCCCGAAATAGGCCGCGATGATGCTGAGGATGAGCTGAGGAGTCATGTTTCAAACCTAACGGATAAAGCCCCCGCCATTTTCAGTGGCCGACCACTTTACGCACATGGCATTGTGAGTGACGGGACGCGCGGGGCCTACATTTGGCGCATGGCAGCACGGCCCATTGTCGACATCATCATCCCCGCCTTCAATGAGGAGAAGGCCATCGGGGCTGTGCTGCGCGATATCCCGAACCACCTCGTGAGGGAGGTCATCGTCTGCGACAACAACTCGACCGACCGCACGGCCGAGGTGGCCCGCGCCCACGGGGCCACTGTGGTGCATCAGCCGCTCAGAGGCTATGGCAATGCCTGCCTCAAAGGATTGGAACACGTGGCGGCACAGGAGGCCCGTCCGCACATCATCGTCTTCCTCGATGGCGATCACTCCGACCATCCGCAGCAACTGGCCGACCTGCTCCGTCCTATTGTGGAGGATGGGGTGGACATGGTCATCGGGTCGCGGGTGCTGGGCCGGGCCGAGCAGGGCGCGCTGATGCCGCAGCAGCGGTTCGGCAACGGGTTGGCCACCTTGCTCATCAGGATGCTCTACGGGGTGCGCTACACCGACCTCGGCCCCTTCCGCGCCATCCGCTACGATGCGCTGTTGAGGCTCGGCATGGAGGACCGCAATTATGGTTGGACGGTAGAGATGCAGGTGAAGGCCGCCAAGGCCGGGCTCATTTCCGTGGAGGTGCCTGTGGACTACCGCGTCCGCATCGGACAGTCGAAGGTGTCCGGCACGCTCAAGGGCACCATCGGAGCGGGCTACAAGATCCTGCTCACGGTGTTCCGATATGCCTTCTGAATCGGGTTACCAGATGTCGTCAAAATCAACGGTCACCTCTGCGGTCTGCGGATGCGCCTGACAGGTGAGAACCAGTCCCTGTTCCACCTCCTGGTCGGTGAGGCTGTAGTTCTTGTCCATCGTCACCACTCCGCTCTTCACCCGCGCCAGACAGGTGCAGCACACCGCGCCCTTGCACGAGAACGGCACATCGATGCCCGATGCCATGGCCGCGTCAAGAATGGTACGGCCATCGCTGTTGAGCGCGAATTCGAACTCGTCACCGTCCATAACCACCTTCACTTTGCTCTTCACCGATGGGCCGGCAGATTTGGCGGGGGTCACATGGCCCGGTTCGGTCTGGCTGCGGTCGGCCTCCAGCTTGGCAGCACTGGTGAAGAGTTCGAAATGAACCCGCTCGTTGGGCACACCCTTTTCCTCCAGCACTTCGCGAACGGCATGGATCATCGGTTCCGGGCCACATAGGAAATAATCTTCCACATCATTGGGGTCGAACAGCAGATTGGCGAAACGCTCCACGCGGTTCTTGTCTATCCGTCCGCTGAAGAGTTCCGACCCGAGGTCCTCGCCCGACATCACATGAAACACGCTGAGGCGGGTAGGGTGGAGGTTCTTCAGCCCATCTATCTCATCGCGGTAGATGATGCTGCCCGTCTGGCGGTTGCCATAGAAGAGCACGAATTGGCTGTTCGGCTCATTGTGCAGCACCGATTTCATCATGCTGAGGATCGGGGTGATGCCGCTTCCTGCCGCGAAGCAGACGTAGGTCTTGGCTTTCTCGGGCTGAACATGAAGCACGAACTTGCCGATGGGATGCATCACCTCCAGCGTGTCGCCCGCTTTCAGCACGTCATTGGCAAGGGTGGAGAAAAGCCCGTTCGGAACCTTCTTCACCCCCACTTTCAGGAGGCCTTCATGCGGTGCCGAACAGATGGAATACGACCTGCGCACATCCTGTCCGTCAATCTCTGTGCGGAGCGTCAAGTATTGACCCGGGGTGAATTGGAAAGGCTCCTTCAGGTGCTCGGGCACATCGAATACCAACGAGACCGCATCGGGGGTCTCCCTTATCACTTCCTTGATGGTCAATTGCTCGTAACGGGCCATGTCTCTCTTTTTCGGTGGGCAAAACTAAACCTTGCCACAAGCTGAACAAGGCCGAAGGTAGCAGTGTTCCCAAGGGACGACAACTGACACATATCAGAACTGCCGATTTCAAAATGACTAAACTTGCCCAGCAATTCAGAGCCATGAACACACAAGCACAGCAGGAACGTTTCGAGGCCATCCTTGAGGCCGAAGGCAAGATAGAGCCCAAGGACTGGATGCCCGATGCCTATCGCAAGACCCTCATCCGCCAGATGTCGCAGCACGCGCACAGCGAGGTGGTGGGCATGTTGCCCGAGGGCCGTTGGATCACCCGCGCACCGAGCCTGAGAAGGAAAGTGGCCCTGCTGGCCAAGATCCAGGACGAGGCCGGCCATGGCCTCTACCTCTATTCCGCTGCCGAGACCCTCGGTGTGAGCCGCGAGGAGATGGTCAACGACCTGCTCACCGGCAAGGCCAAATACAGCAGTATCTTCAATTACCCCACCATCACCTGGGCCGATATCGGGGCCATAGGCTGGCTGGTGGATGGCGCGGCCATCGTCAATCAGATCATGTTGCAGAAGGCGAGTTATGGCCCGTATAGCCGCGCCATGATCCGCATCTGCAAGGAGGAGAGTTTCCACCAGCGTCAGGGCTACGAGATCATGTTGAAACTGGCACACGGAACACCTGAACAGAAGGCTTTGGCGCAGGATGCCCTCAACCGCTGGTGGTGGCCGTCTTTGATGATGTTCGGTCCGAATGACGATGCCTCGCCCAACAGCGCGCAGAGCATGGCGTGGAAGATTAAGCGCATCAGCAATGACGACCTGCGTCAGAAGTTCATCGACCAGACCGTGCCGCAGGCCAATTTCCTCGGTCTCACCATCCCCGACCCCAAGTTGAAATGGAACGAGGACCGCAAGGCCTACGATTTCGGGGAAATTGATTGGGAGGAATTCTTCAATGTGGTGAAAGGCAACGGCCCCTGCAACAAGGAACGCCTCCGCGACCGCCAAGAGGCCCATGCCAATGGCGAATGGGTGCACGAGGCGGCTTCGGCCTATGCTTTAAAAAAGGCACAGAAGAGAGAGGCCGCCTGAGTTTCGGCCAACCTTGAACATTCAACTTCAACCGAGCTTTAGCGAGCTCATTGTGAAACAATAAACCTTAAACTCATTCCGATGAGCAGAAAAGACTGGCCTCTCTGGGAGGTATTCATCCGCAGCCGTTCAGGTTTGCATCACAAACATGCCGGCAGCCTTCACGCGCCCGATGCCGAAATGGCCATCAGCAACTCCCGCGATGTCTATACCCGAAGGAATGAGGGTGTGAGCATCTGGGTGGTGGAGAGCAAGTATATCCATGCCACCACTCCGGGCGAAAAGGAAGAACTGTTCGACCCTGCCGAGGACAAGGCATACCGCCATCCTACGTTCTATGATATCCCGGACGAAGTAGGCCATATGTGATGGACAAGAACACAGCACTTTTCAATTACGCCCTGCGCCTTGGGGATAACGCGCTCATCCTTGGCCATCGCCTCAGCGAGTGGTGCGGCCATGGGCCGGAGTTGGAGGAGGACATCGCCCTCATCAACGTGTCCCTCGACCTGCTGGGACAGTCGCGCAGCCTGCTGACCTACGCGGGCGAGGTGGAAGGCAAGGGCCGCACCGAGGACGACCTCGCCTACCTGCGCTTGGAGCGCGAATACACGAATGCCCTGCTCTGCGAACTGCCCAACGGCCATTTCGGGGACACGATCGCCCGTCAGTTCCTGTTCGATGTTTTTAACCAGCTGGTCTTTTCCGAGCTGCTCCATTCCAAGGATGAAAGGCTTGCGGCCATAGCGGCCAAGGCCATCAAAGAGATCAACTACCACGTGCGCCACAGTGCAGACTGGGTGCTGCGTCTGGGCGATGGCACAGCGGAGAGCCATCAGCGCATTCAGGACTCGTTCAACCGGCTTTGGGAGTACACAGGCGACCTGTTCGTGCAGGACGCAAACGACCGCTGGTGTGTGGAGAACGGGATAGGTCCCGACCTCGATACATTGCGTCCACGTTGGAGGCAGAGAGTGAGTGAGGTCCTCACAGAGGCCACCCTTGCCATGCCTGCGGATGGCTGGATGCACAAGGGCAGCAAGACCGGAACGCACACCGAGTATCTCGGTTTCCTGCTCACGGAGCTGCAATACATGCAGCGCGCCATGCCTGGTTGCGAGTGGTGATTTGGTCGAAAATTGAATCCTCTATAGGAGTTGGGCTGGAAAGCCTATTCGTTTTGAGGCAGGAATATGGCTTGCCTAAAGGAAAAGAGTTGATTCTAAAGAAGCTTGAATCATCCGATTTTTCGAATCTTAACGTCCAGCGTTTAAGTGAGAATGAATTTCGCCTTTCCGCAAGAGTTTCATTAGGAGTTGGAGGGGCAGTTGAAGCGCCATCTTTTTTTCAGCCTATTGCGGTAAATGCCGTTGTCCATATCAGTGAAGATAATGAGGCGAGGATTTCTTTTAACTCAGAGATCCGGGTCGAACTCGTAGTTATCGGACTAGCTTGGCTGGTCGTAATCGCATGGGTGGTCGTTTTATGGTTTTCCGATGATTCTTGGCATCCTGAAGCACTCATTGCATTTGGAATTTTGCCTGTAGTTTGGTTATGGTTCAGATTCGTTTATCGCGTCCAAGAAGAACAGATTGTCAATTCCGTTCTTAAGCAATTAAGACAATCATGAGAAGGTCAGCTTCAGAATCAAAGCTGTGGGACATCCTCGATGAGGTGAAGGATCCGGAGATTCCGGTATTGAGCCTGGTGGATCTGGGCGTTGTTCGCGATGTGCAGGTCACAGATCAAGGGCCGATAGTCACGATTACGCCCACCTACAGCGGCTGTCCTGCCATGAAAGTGATGGAGGAGGACATCCGTGCGCGGTTGATGATGGCGGGCTACAAGGGCGTGGATGTGCGAACCGTGCTTTCGCCCGCTTGGACCACCGATTGGATCACTGCAAAAGGACGGAAGGAACTGCAGGACTATGGCATCGCCCCACCGGAGCAGGCCACATCGGATAAGAGCGCGTTGTTAGGGCATCCGAAACAAGTGACCTGTCCGCTCTGCAAGAGCCGCAACACCTCCATGCTGAGCCAGTTTGGCAGCACCCCGTGCAAGGCACTCTATAAATGTCATGACTGCTTGGAGCCGTTCGACTATTTCAAGTGCATCTGAGGCTGACGCTCTGCCCCCTGTTTTCCATCTTGTTCCTGTAAAGTGCCGTTCTGTCAGTGGTTTGGCAGATGTTCGGGATGGCATTCCGCCCATTCTGACATATTTGCTTGAAACAGCCCTTCTGCCATCGGTGGCATGGTCTGTGACCTTGGCGGGTCACCGAATCAGTAACCAATCAAATCAAACATAATGAGCAAGATCATAGGAATAGACCTGGGCACCACCAACTCGTGCGTATCCGTAATGGAGGGCAATGAGCCCGTGGTGATTCCCAACAGCGAAGGCCGCAGGACCACACCGTCCATCGTGGCATTCGTGGAGGGCGGAGAGCGCAAGGTGGGCGACCCCGCTAAGCGTCAGGCCATTACCAACCCGAAGAAGACCATCGCGTCTATCAAGCGCTTCATGGGAAGCAGCTATGATGAAGTAGCGAGTGAGCTGGGCCGTGTGCCCTACGAGGTGGTGAAAGGCAAGAACAACACGCCCCGCGTGAAGATCGATGACCGCGAGTACACCCCACAGGAGATCAGCGCCATGACCCTTCAGAAGATGAAGAAGACGGCAGAGGATTACCTTGGCACGGAGGTGACCGAAGCGGTGATCACTGTTCCGGCCTACTTCAACGATGCGCAGCGTCAGGCAACGAAAGAGGCCGGAGAGATCGCTGGTCTCAAAGTGCGCAGGATCATCAACGAACCTACCGCTGCTGCCTTGGCCTATGGCCTCGACAAGATGAGCAAGGACATGACCGTGGCCGTGTTCGACCTTGGTGGGGGCACCTTCGATATCAGCATCCTCGAACTGGGTGACGGGGTGTTTGAAGTGAAATCCACTAACGGTGACACCCACCTCGGTGGAGACGACTTCGATGAGGTCATCATCAACTGGTTGGCCGATGAGTTCAAGAAGGATGAAGGGCTCGACCTGCGCAAGGACCCGATGGCGCTTCAGCGCTTGAAGGAGGCGGCCGAGAAGGCGAAGATCGAGCTGTCAAGCTCCACTTCAACAGAGATTAACCTTCCCTACATCATGCCCGTGGACGGCATTCCGAAGCACTTGGTGCGCAACCTCAGCCGTGCTCAGTTCGAGCAGTTGGCCGATAAGCTCATCCAGCGCACATTGGAGCCCTGCAAGAAGGCGATGAAAGATGCCGGTCTTACTAACGCGGACATTGACGAGGTGATTCTCGTAGGTGGTTCCACTCGTATCCCCGCCATTCAGGAGGTGGTGCAGAAATTCTTCGGCAAGGCCCCTTCCAAGGGCGTCAACCCGGATGAGGTGGTGGCCATCGGTGCGGCCATCCAGGGCGGTGTGCTCACCGGTGAGGTGAAGGACGTGCTTCTGCTGGACGTGACCCCGCTCTCGCTCGGCATCGAGACCATGGGCGGTGTCTTCACCAAGCTCATCGAGAGCAACACCACCATTCCGACCAAGAAGTCGGAGGTGTTCTCCACAGCGAGCGACAACCAGCCGAGCGTGGAGATCCATGTGCTGCAGGGCGAGCGTGCCATGGCCAAGGACAACCGCACCATCGGACGTTTCCACCTGAGCGATATCCCACCCGCACCACGCGGTGTGCCGCAGATCGAGGTGACCTTCGACATCGATGCCAATGGTATCATCCAAGTGTCTGCCAAGGACAAGGCGACCAACAAGTCGCAGCAGATCCGTATCGAGGCCAGCTCCGGGCTGTCTGACGAGGAGATTAAGAAGATGAAGGCCGAGGCAGAGGCCAATGCCGAGTCTGACCGCAAGGCCAAAGAAGAGGCCGATAAGGTCAACTCTGCCGACCAGATGATCTTCCAGACAGAGAAGCAGCTGAAAGAGTATGGCGACAAGCTCCCTGCCGAGAAGAAAGGTGCCATCGAATCTGCCCTTGCAGATCTGAAAGTGGCCCATGCAGGCCGCGACATCTCTGGAATTGATTCGGCCCTCGAAAGACTGAACAAGGCATGGGAGGCCGCATCGCAGGAGATGTATGCCGCCACGCAGGAAGGTCAGGGAGGTGCCGGAGCCGGTCAGCAAGGCCCATCCAACACATCTGATGCAGAGGTCACCGATGTGGACTTCGAAGAGGTGAAGGACACCAAGTGATTCGCTAAGGATTGAAATGACAGAGGCCATCCCGAAAGGGGTGGCCTCTTCTTTTTGGTTCAATAGGGAAAAAAAAGCGGGGCCACCATTTTGATGGTGGCCCCGCTTTTTCTTCATGTGGTCACTTCGCGTAGGAAACGGCCCGTTTCTCACGGATCACCGTCACCTTCACTTGACCGGGATAGGTCATTTCATCCTGAATCTTCTGTGAAATGGCGAGCGAAAGTTCGTCCGACTGTGCATCGGTCACCTGATCGCTTTCTACAATGACGCGCAGTTCACGGCCGGCCTGAATGGCGTAGGTCTTGCTCACACCGGGGAAGGTCAGCGGCAGGGCCTCCAGTTCCTTGATGCGCTTGATGTAGCTCTCTACGATCTCGCGTCTTGCACCGGGACGCGCACCGCTGATGGCATCACACACCTGAATGATCGGTGAGATCATCGAGGTCATCTCAATCTCATCGTGGTGGGCTCCGATGGCGTTGCAGATGTCCGGCTTCTCTCCGTATTTCTCGGCCAGTTTCATGCCCAGAATCGCGTGTGGCAATTCGGGTTCCTCATCGGGCACCTTGCCTATGTCATGCAGCAGTCCGGCACGTTTGGCCTTCTTCGGGTCGAGGCCCAGCTCCGTGGCCATGATGGCGCACATGTTGGCCACCTCGCGGCTGTGTTGCAGCAGGTTCTGTCCGTAGGAGGAGCGGTATTTCATCCTGCCCACCATCCGGATGAGTTCCGGGTGAAGACCGTGTATGCCAAGGTCAATGGCAGTGCGCTTACCGATCTCAATGATCTCCTCTTCCAGTCGCTTGGCGGTCTTGGCCACCACCTCTTCGATACGGGCGGGGTGAATCCTTCCGTCCGTCACCAGTTGGTGAAGAGCCAGACGGGCCGTTTCGCGCTTCACAGGGTCGAAGCCGCTCAGGATGATGGCCTCAGGGGTGTCGTCCACAATGAATTCCACGCCTGTGGCCGCTTCCAGCGCACGGATGTTCCGTCCTTCCCTGCCGATGATGCGGCCCTTCACCTCATCACCCTCAATGTTGAAGATGGATACCGCATTCTCAATGGTATGCTCTGTGGCCACCCGCTGAATGGTCTGCACCACGATCTTCTTGGCCTCCTTGTCAGCAGTGAGGCGTGCCTCGGCCATGATCTCCTGGATGTGCACATTGGCACCGGTGCGGGCCTCTGCTTTCAGGTTCTCAATGAGCTGCGCTTTGGCCTGCTCGGCAGAAAGTCCTGCGATACGCTCCAGCTGCTCGATCTGCTTGCTACGGTCGGCCTCAACTTCGCGCACCTTGGCAGTGTAGAGTTCAATCTGCGCATCCAAGGTCACCTGTTTCTTCTCTGCCGCCTGAACTTCTCTATTCAGGTTCTCCAGCTTCTGATTGAGCGAGCCTTCCTTCTGCTTGATGCGCTGCTCGCCTTCCTGAACCGCACGGTTACGCTGGTTCACTTCCTCCTCGTGCTTCGCCTTCAATTCCTGAAAGCGCTCCTTGGCCTCCAGCATCTTCTTCTCGCGGATCACTTCGGCCTTGCTGTTGGCATCCTCCACAATACGCTTGGCATTGCGCTCCGCATCCTCCATGGTGCCCTTGGCCTTGCGCTCGGCCTCGGCAAGCAGTTTCTGGGCCTCACCGTTACTGGCCTTCTTGGCAAAGGTCCAGGCAGCGCCTCCTCCCACAATCAGCCCTATCAGGGCTGCAATCACTGTTAAAATCATCGGTTTATCTGTTAATGGTTAGGTAAAAAAAAACCGCACGGATGTCATGGTCTAAATTGAACTCCAATTAGACAACTGATGGGACTGCCCAATGCATCAGAGTTCCACTGTCCTGACCGGAGTCAGAACCCTTGCCGAGGCAGGGGTGAGGCCTTTCTTGAACATTGCTAAGCTTAAATCCCAATCATTTTAATGTTGAGTTCAACAAACGATCGATCCGTGCGGGGAATCATGGTCAAGGGTGCGGACACCCCTGGCATGTGCTTTTGATGCTATGTGAAAGAACGTAAGATCAGACAAGTGCCGCATCGAGCGACACTTCCAATTCCTTCAACTGCCGGGTCACTTCCTGTTCCGCTCTCGTGGCCTGGGATTCAGATTCCAGCGCCTCTGTAGCGAATTGCAGGACACACATGCTGAGCAGGTCGCGCACATCGCGCACGGCATATTGCTGCTCGAACATGGTCATCCTTTCACGGATGAGTGTCTCGGCCTTTCGGACGTTTTCCTCCTCATCGGGGCCGCTCACGGACATCGGGTAACTCTTACCCGCTATCCTTACCGTGATGGACTGCTGCCCCATTGAGGAAATGCTATCAGTTGTTCAGAAGTGCAATGCACTTGTCTATCTCCCGCACAAGGTCATTCAACCTTTTTCGCTCCTCTTTCCGGTCTTCCCCTTCGGGGCTTACGGACCTTGCAATTTTAGCCAATTTATTCTGTTCAATCAGGGCCGAATTGGCATTTTTTTGAGCCGCCAGTTCGTTGGCGAGGTCCTCATTGAGTTTGGTTAGCGCTTCATTCTCCGATAGGAGCGAACGTTGCCTGTCGGCCAATTCGCGCACCTTTACGGCTATGCCCGTAACTATGGTCTGCAGTTCGCTCATCTCATGTGTGAATCAATGTTCAAATATAGTTTCCTCGCGCAGATGCCGAACGCGATATTTGAAGGACGGTCCCTCCAAGGGGATGATGGCAGTGGACGCCCCTCGTCCCTCTGCTACTTAAGCCACCGAATGATGACGTCCTTGAGGGTACTGTTCCTATCGCTGATGACGGTCCCGTTGCTGGCGGAGGCTCAGCGTGTGGATTTCCGAGCCCCGCTGGACGGCATCCTGCGGCTCTCCGGCAATTTCGGGGAGGTGCGCAGCAATCACTTCCATTCGGGCCTCGACCTCAAGACGGGTGGGGTGGAGGGAAAGCCGGTCCATGCCATTGCTGATGGCCATGTGGTGCGCATGAATGTTTCCCCCACGGGCTATGGCAAGGCGATGTACATTGAACATGCCGATGGCCACACGTCCGTCTATGCCCACCTGCGGGCCTTCAAGGGCGAATTGGGCAACTATGTCAAACAGCAGCAGTATGCCCAGCAGTCCTTTGCCGTGGAGTTGGAGATTCCCTCCGGGAGGTTTCCTGTGATGAAGGGTGATATCATCGCCTACAGCGGCAACAGCGGGAGTTCGGGTGGGCCGCATCTCCATTTCGAGGTTCGGGAAACGGCCGGTCAGGTGCCGGTGAACCCATTGAAGTTCGGGTTTGAGGTGAAGGACGACCGCCCGCCCGTCATCGAACGGCTCTGGCTGTACAACCATGCGCTGTCTGGCCATGTGGAGGGTGCGCCTCGCGAGCGCATGGTGGAATTGGAGCGCACCCCCGATGGCTACCGCCTCAAAGGCAGGGCAGAGGTGCGCGCGCTGGGCGCCATCAGCATTGGCGTGGCGACCTTGGACCGCGTCTCCGAATCGGAGAACATCTGTGGCACCTATCGTATGTCCGTGCGGGTGGACACCACCCTCATCCACCAGCATGCCATAGACCGTGCGCCCTTCGACACCAAGCGCCATGTGAACGCCCACATCGACTTCGACAAGCGCCAACGCTACCGCGACATCGTGCTGCGCAGCTACATCGCTCCCGGCAACCGTTTGCCCATCTACTCGAAACAATCCAACCGAGGCGTCTTTCAGGTGAGGCCGGGGCAGCAGCGGCAGGTGCGCATTGAATTGGAGGATTTCTCAGGCAACGTGTCCATCCTCTCATTTCCGGTGGTGGGTGCCGCGTGGCCCGAACCCATCCTCCAACGGCCGGACGAATCGGTGGACATCTTCCTCCCCGACCGCGAGAACAGTTTCGCCAAGGATGATTTCCGGCTCACCATCCCCAGCGGATGCCTTTATGATACGTTGCGGTTCCAGTATCAGCGGCAGGCCCCGTGCACGGGATGCCTGTCTGCGGTGCATGTGGTGCATCACCCCAACACCCCGCTCGATGATCATGTGAACCTCTCCATCCGGTTGGACGGCACCCTGAAGGCCGACCGCTCCAAGCTGCTCATCTTCTCGTTGGATGCGAAGGACAGGCCCGTGGCCGAGGGCGGCAAGGTGACCGGGCAGTGGTTGGCTGCGCGAACGCGGAGTTTCGGCCGCTATGCCGTGATGCAGGACACGGTGCCGCCCGCACTGCTGGTCAAGAACTTCCGCGAGGGGCAGCCCACCGCGCTGCTCGATACGCTCACCGTGCATCTGGAGGACGACCTATCGGGCATCGCCTCCTACCGCGCCACGCTCAATGGCGCATGGATCCTTATGGAGCACGACCCCAAGAACCGCGTCATCCATTACGTAAAGGACGAGCGGTTTCTGCCCACCGGCAATACCCTGCACGTGGAGGCCACGGACAAGGTGGGGAACAAGACGGAGTTGAGGGTGGAGGTGCGTTGATAGCTGCGTTTCTCCCAGTTTGTGACCAAAAGGGGCAGGCTTCATTTACGAAAGTGATACAGATAAACTTTGTCCTTGGTAAATAACTTAAGAGTATCCGAGTACGCCTGTTTAACTATTAGGTCCCCTTTTTTAGCAACATGGTAAAATATCCTATTCTCGTTAATGTCTCCAGTAACAGGATAAAACAGAAATTCTTCTTCTACACCCTCAATTTTGAATACACTACCATGATATCCTATCGCGGAATATGCTACGATTCCGTTTATACATGAGCTGTTGAAGTGTGCAAAAAATCTCTCTTCTCTATTTTTTCCAAATCGATGTGCGGTATAAAGACCGAGAAGCAGAGTAATAACGACTACTGTTACAGCGGCCACTTTCATCCCTAAACTCTTCATGGAAATCATTTAAAACCCAATGATTATCGATGCCGACACCACCTTACCTGTAAGGCACTTCTCTACCCATTGCACAGCAGGTCGAGGCTATTGATCTTCGAGAGCAGGATTAGACAACTGGTGTCGGATATGATAATGGTATCAGATCCTTGCGGCATCATCCGTCACATCCGAGGCAGGATAGTTCACAAGGGCCACATCATAATCGGCCAGTATCTCCGAGAATGCAGTGGCCGATAGCCCTGCAAGCCGTGCGGCCTGCACCAGGGTGAGCCTTCCTGTCTCATACATCTTGGCAGCAAGGAACCGCTTAGCCTCGCGCTCACCGAAATTCAGGCCATCGGGCAATTCAAGGGTCAACGTCTGCATGATGCGAAGGTAATTCATAGCCCCCTTACGCGCCACGCTCAATGGCGCATGGATCCTTATGGAGCACGACCCCCAAGAACCGCGTCATCCATTACGTGAAGGACGAGCGGTTCCTACCCACCAATACCCGCCCGCTCAAGGTTCCTGCCTTGTGCGTCCTATTCACTGACGTCCGCGTCAGCATATGGTCACTGTCGGGCTTACCGGGCCATGTCGTGCAGCGGGAGAACATGGTGTGAAAATACGGTTATTGGCTTTGGGGCTTGGGAGTATTCAACGAACTGAATCTGTTCGTTGAATACTCCCAAGTCAACTGAACGCCTGCAACCGGTCCGATTCCAGCACATGCACCCCCGGCAAATCCTCCTTCGCGAGGCGCAGCATGGCATTGGCCACGGTGCGGCCGTGGATGCCACGGTACTTCGCCAGCGGGCCGAGCATCAGCGGACCGAGCAGCGACATCGCCCCCTGCCCTACCCGCTCCCCGAAACGGAACTCCCTCCTTTCGCCCATCAGCAGCGAAGGTTGCAGGATGATGAGCGAGCGGAAACCGAGAGCCTTCAGGTCGTTCTCGGTCTCGCCTTTCACCTTGAGGTAGTAATTGGATGAGCGGGCATCGGCCCCGATGGAGGAGACAAGGACGAACTTCTCCGCCCCCTGCGCCTTGGCGGCCTTGGCGAAGGCCAGCACGAGGTCGTGGTCCACACGATAGAACGCCTCTTTGCTGCCCGCCACGGCCATGGTGGTGCCCAGGGCGCAGAAGGCCACGTCCAACGGCCCGGTGAGGGCAGGCTGCAACAGGTCGCCCTGAATGACGGTGAACTTCGTGGGCAGGTCGAGCGGCCTGCGGCTCAGCACCTGCACGCTTCCGATGACGGCATCGTCCTTCAACAGTTCCAGAAGTTGTGACCCGATGAAGCCTGTGGCTCCGGCAATGGCTGCTTTCATGTGATGACGTGTATGTCTGTAAAGGTAACCGAAGGGAAACCGCATAGACGCTGCATGCAACGTCTCTACGGCACACCTCCCGTACCTTCGCACTTCATGGAGAACATCACCAAGCACAATGTGCAGGTGCAGCGCACCGCCCGCTATTTCACCCTCAATGCCATCACGGCCGACACGAAGCGTATCTGGGTCGTGTTTCATGGCTACGGACAGCTGGGCGAGTATTTCATCCGCCATTTCCGCCAGCTCGACCCGAAGGAGAACGCCATCATCGCCTTGGAAGGGCTGTCGCGGTTCTATGTGGACGGGTTGGGCGGCCGCGTGGGCGCATCATGGATGACCAGCGAGGACCGCGAGGACGAGATAGCCGACCAGAACGGCTACATCAACGCAGTGCTGTGCGACCTCGGCATCGACCCGTCAACAGAGCAACGCCTCACCGTGCTCGGATTCTCGCAGGGCACCACCACCGCGGTGCGCTGGATGGTGAGGAACACTATCCGTGTGAACCACTTGGTGCTCTGGGCGGGCCAGCTGCCGCACGATGTGGACATGGGAAAGCTTCAGACGCTGCTCGCAGATGCGAAGGTCGATTTCTGCATCGGCACAGAGGACGAGTTCATCACCAAGGTACAGGTGGACGAGCGGATGGGCCAGCTGCGTGCGCTGCTGCCACAGTTGCAGGTTCACTGGTTCGAGGGGAAACATGTGATGCATGTGGAGACACTGCTCCGCATCGCATCGACCATCTAAATGGTCTTCTTGCCGTAGAACTGCGCTATGAGGCTCAGTTGCCCGCAGTGTGTGCCTTCATGACGGGCAGTGTGAATGGCGATGAACTTCTTCGATGTCTTGCCCCCGAAGTTGATGTTGAGGATGTTCTCCTCGGCCAATTGCTCATCCGTCATGCTGCGAAGGTGGGCCAAGGCATGCTCATGCACCGCCTTGAATGCCGCGAGCACCTCTTCCAGCGAAGGCAGACCGTCCTTGGCGGGCATGGTGCCGATGGCAAAACGGTCGAGCCATGGGATATCAAGCCCAGGGCCGCCCAGCGACTCTACCAGCAAACGGTGCTCGGCCCATGTGAGGTGGGCAATGATCCAATAGGGGCTGTTGGTGGTGTAGTCCCCGATGGTGAAGGTGCGGTGCATGTCCTCCCCTTTCAGTTTGGAGAAATAGAAACGCGTCAGGTTACGCGTCTCGTCCATGGTCTCGGCCAGAATTTCTGCGGTGGTCATGTGTAAGGGCTTTCGCACAAATCTACCTATCGCCTGCCCCATTTTCAGCCCTCAGGACGCTGCATTCACCCTACCCCTGCTTTAGTCAGTAATTTCGTGCCCGCTCCGAAAACAGACCCATGTGGTCTTTTTTGGAATCATCCATCATCATTCAGCAATCCACAATCCATTTATGGACGTTCTCATTCAGGCCTCGCAGTTCTTTCTCAGCCTCAGCATTCTCATCATCCTGCACGAGTTCGGGCATTTCAGTGCGGCCAAGGCGTTCGGCATGCGGGTAGAGAAATTCTACCTCTTCTTCAACCCCTATTTCTCGCTGGTGAAGAAGAAGATAGGCGACACGGTGTATGGCATAGGCTGGCTGCCCTTGGGCGGTTATGTGAAGATCGCGGGCATGGTGGATGAGAGCATGGACAAGGAGCAGATGGCCCAGCCCGTGCAGCCGTGGGAGTTCCGTGCCAAGCCGGCCTGGCAGCGCCTCATCGTGATGATCGGTGGCGTGACGGTGAACGTCATTCTCGGGGTGGTCATCTATTGGGGCATCCTGTTCTATTATGGCGAGAGCTATCTGCCCAACGCCAATGTGAAATATGGCATCATGACCGATTCACTGGCGATGGAGATGGGCCTGCGCAACGGTGACCGCATCCTGACGCTGGACGGCCGCGGGGTGGACAACTTCAACCAGATACCGATGGAGATTGTGCTCAACGAGGTGAAGGTCATCACCGTGGAGCGCGAAGGCCAGACAGTGGAAGTGCCCGTGCCGCAGGAGGTGGTGCCCAAACTGCTGAAGGCCAAAGGACTCATCTCGGTGCGCATCCCGTTCCATGTGGACCGCTTTGCCCCCGGATCGGTGGCCAAGGACGCAGGCTTTGAGAAGGGCGATGTCATCGTTGCGCTGAACGGGCAGTCCATCCCCTTCTTCGATGAGTTCAAGGCCGCGCTGCAAACGCACAAAGGAGAAACGGTGCAGGTGGGCATCCTGCGCAACGGACAACCGATGGAAATCGCTGTGGAAGTGCCCGAGACCGGGCTGCTGGGCGTTTATCCCGTGGGCGATCTGAAAGAGTTCTTCGATGTGAAGGAGGTGAAGTACGGCTTCTTCGAGAGCTTCCCCAAGGGCATGGCCAAGGCCTACGACACCTTCGCCAACTACCTCCTGCAGATGAAACTCATCTTCTCGCCCAGCACCAAGGGCTACGAGAGTCTGGGCGGCTTCATCACCATCGGCAGCATCTTCAGCACCGAGTGGAACTGGCTGCAGTTCTGGAGCATCACGGCCTTCCTCAGCATCGTGCTGGCGGTGATGAACATCCTGCCCATCCCCGCGCTGGACGGTGGCCACGTGGTGTTCCTGCTCTATGAGATGGTCACAGGCAAACAACTGCCCGACAAGGTGCTCGAAGTGGCGCAATACATCGGCATGATCCTGCTGTTCACCCTGCTCATCTTCGCCAACGGCAACGACATCTTCAAGCTGTTCACCAAATGAGGCGTGCAGTTGCCCTGCTTGTGCTCGCATCGCTGCTCATGCCCATCCGAACATGGGCGCAGGAAGCACCGGCAGACTCCTCGGCCCATGAGGCCTACAAGCTGTTGGTGGTGCCTTTCGAACACAGGATGTTCTTCACCGATGTGATGCAGGAGATGACGCAGGGCACCGGCATGTCCGCAGATGCGGTGGTCAGCACCCTTCGCAACGGAATCCAACAGAGCCTGCGCTCGGGCGGCACCGACCAGCTCAAGGTGGGCACCTTCATGGGTTCGGATTCAATACCCGAAGACCACCTCACTGGCATCTACGAGCAGATGGCGCTCAGATACATCCCTGTCAACAGTGCCTCTAAGGGTGATGCTCAGCGAAAGAGCAGCATAGAGCGTGGACAGGTGCGAGCGGTGCGCGACACCACTGCCCGCTACATGTCCTGTGAAATGAAAGACCCGGCCATTCTCGGGTCCATCCGTGCATCCAAGGGCTATGAACGGTTCCTGTTCATCAATCAGATGGAGGTGCGCATGGACCTGAGCGACCCCGAGCAGTCCATGCGCATGGACAAACGGACTGTGGTGGTGCATTTCACCGTGATGGATGCACAGGGAAATCCCCTCAAGGGCGGGCTGGCATCACACCTCTTCGATGGGGGCGCCCAGGATGTTCAACGTGTGATGAGTGAGGCCTTCGGTCCCATCGCCAAACAGATGTTTGCGGCAGCAGCCCCTAAAAAGAAAGAGGAGAAGAAGGCCTCGAAGTAGAGACGTGCCTGTGATGCACGCATTGTCGCAATGGATGTTTCATCCTGAAACGGGATTCCGTCCTCCTTCCCCCATCGGCATCCGCCCGAAAGACCTTGCCTACCTTCGCCTCCATGGCCGAAGTGTTCGAGTTAGTATCCGATTTCCAACCCACGGGCGACCAGCCTGAGGCCATCCGCCAGTTGACGGAGGGCATCCTGCGGGGCGACCGTCATCAGGTGCTGCTGGGGGTGACGGGGTCTGGCAAGACCTTCACGATGGCCAATGTGATTGCCAACCTCAACCGCCCCGCGCTCATCCTCAGCCACAACAAGACCTTGGCCGCACAGCTCTTCGGAGAGATGCGCCAGTTCTTTCCCAATAATGCGGTGGAGTATTATGTCAGTTACTACGACTACTACCAGCCCGAGGCGTATCTGCCTACATCTGACACATACATTGAGAAGGACCTTGCCATCAACGATGAGATTGAGAAACACCGTCTGAGCACCGCCAGCACACTGCTTTCGGGCCGGAGGGATGTGGTGGTGGTGGCCTCGGTTTCGTGCATCTACGGCATCGGCAATCCCACGGATTTCCAGAAGAACGTCATCCGCCTGAGCGTGGGCGACCAGCTGAGCCGCGAGAAGCTGCTGAACCAGCTTGTCACCAGCCTTTACAGCCGCAGCAATGCGGGGCTGGAGCGAGGACAGTTCCGCGTGAAGGGCGATGTGGTGGACGTTTACCTTGCCAATGCCGACTACGCCTACCGCATATTCTTCTTTGGCAACGAGGTGGAGGAGCTGGAGCGCATCGACCCCACATCGGGCAGCACGCTGGCATCGCTGCGGGAGGTGGTCATCTATCCCGCCAACAACTTTGTGACGAGTCGCGACACACTGCTGGGCGTTATCTGGCAGATTCAGGAGGACATGGTGAAGCAAGTGGACTATTTCAAGGAGATCGGCAAGCCGCTGGAGGCGAAACGCTTGCAGGAGCGCACGGAGTATGACCTGGAGATGATGCGCGAGCTGGGCTACTGCTCAGGCATTGAGAACTACAGCCGCTATTTCGATGGAAGGAAAGCGGGCACACGGCCGTTCTGCCTGCTCGACTATTTCCCGGACGACTATCTGCTGTTCATTGACGAGAGCCACGTGAGCGTATCGCAGATCGGTGCGATGTACGGTGGCGACCGCAGCCGCAAAACCAATCTGGTGGAATTCGGTTTCCGCCTGCCCGCTGCGATGGACAACCGCCCATTGAAGTTCGAGGAATTCGAGGCTCTGGCCGGTCAGACGGTCTACGTATCGGCCACACCTGCCGACTATGAGCTGGGCAAGACGGGCGGGGTGTACGTGGAGCAGGTCATCCGCCCCACGGGCCTGCTCGACCCCATCATTGAGATCCGCCCCAGCATCAATCAGGTGGATGATCTGCTGGACGAGGTAGACCGCACCGTGAAAAAAGGTGAGCGCGTGCTGGTGACGACCCTCACCAAGCGCATGAGCGAGGAACTGGCGAAATACATGACACGCCTCTCCATCAAATGCCGCTACATCCACAGCGATGTCGATACGGTGGAGCGCACCGAGATCCTCCGCGACCTGCGCCTCGGCACCTTCGATGTGCTTATCGGTATCAACCTGCTGCGCGAAGGACTGGACCTGCCTGAGGTGAGTCTCGTGGCAATCCTCGATGCGGACAAGGAAGGTTTTCTCCGCTCCGAGCGCTCACTGACGCAGACGGCAGGCCGCGCAGCACGGAACATCAATGGCAGGGTCATCATGTATGCCGACACCATCACGAAGTCGATGCAGGCCACTATGGACGAGACCGAGCGCAGGCGCGAAAAGCAGATCTCCTACAACACGGCCCACGGCCTTGTGCCCACAGCGCTGAAGAAGAGCCGCGAGGCCATCATGGAGCAGACCACCGTAGCGGGCACCATGAAGCGCAAGGCCAAGTATGACATCGAACCCACCATGAGCAAGGCCGCAGAGGCGGGCGCAACCTATCTCACGCAGGACGAGCTGAAAGACCGCATCGCCAAGACGCGAAAGGCGATGGAACGTGCGGCTAAGGAACTGGACTTCGTAGAGGCCGCAAGGCTGCGTGACGAGATGCGGGAGCTGGAGAAGGCCGTCCGCACCGATGCTTAGAACTTATGCTATGGATGCGGGTTAACTTTGCGGAAAACCCCGTTGAGATGCGTTCGGTACTGTCTGCCCTCCTCCTACTTGCCACAGCGCTGTCAGTAACGGCCCAAATGGCCCCTACCAACCAGATGGAGGCACAGGAACGGTTGAGCAAAGCAGAGAACCATATCCGACTCGCCAACTGGCCAGAGGCCCTACAGCTTTACAATGAGGCGATCGCCCTCGACCCGTCCAATGCACAGGCTCTCTCGGCCAGGGCAAAGCTGTTGGCGCGATTGGGACGGAAAAAGGAGGCAGAGCTGGATATGCAGCAGGCCACGAAGCTGAACCCCTACGCCCCGCAACTGGTGGACGAACAGGCTCGCCTCAAGATGTTCATGGCCGATTATCTGGGCGCAACAGCCGATCTGAACAAAGCACTGAAACAGTTTCCCGGAGATACTGCGCTTCTGGCCAACAGAGCCATTGCATTTGCTGAGCTCGGTGACCTTGACAATGCCATCGCTGACTACGGCCAACTGATCGAACGCAACCCGAACAACTATATCTACCGTCTGCAGAGGGCCGTGCTTTACATGAAAGCGAACAGGAATGACCTGGCAGCGGTCGATGTGAAAGGTGCCGAGGCACTGAACCCCGAGTGCGGCATCGTCTATGACATCCGTGGGCTGGTTCAGATGTCAGAGAATCAGCCGCAGGAGGCCATCGAGAGTTTCAACAAGGCATTGGACATAAACCCAGGACTGGGAATGGCCTGTGTGAACAGGGCCGCGGCCCACAAGATGGTGGGAGACACTGCCGCAGCTCTGGCCGACCTGAACAAAGGCATCAGCATTGAGCTCGACATGGCCAATGCCTTTCTCAACAGGGCTTTGGCGAAGAAGACACTGGGAGACAACGAGGGCGCCCTCAGCGATTTCAAGAAAGCGATTCAGATGACACCCGAGAATTCCGTGGCCCTGTATAATCAAGGGCTGCTGCGCAAACAGATGGGAGACCGGACCCATGCCCTTGAGGATGCGGAACTTCTCGTCAAACTGAATCCGAACAGTGCAGATGCCTATAACCTGCGAGGAAGCGTCTATGCCATCTTCAACGAACTGGACAAGGCCCTGAGCGATCTGGACCGCGCCATTCAGCTCGACCCGGAGCATGCCAATGCCTATCACAACCGTGGCACGGTGCGCATATTCAACCATCAGCAGGCCTTGGGATGTGACGACCTGCGCAAGAGCGGTGACCTCGGACTACAGGAAGCACGAGAGAAATATAGGGCCTTCTGCTCCATACGCTGGTAATTCTCGCGTTAGAAGCTTGTTGAAAAGGTGACCTTAGATCATGTCCGGCATCGCTGCGGCTTTTCACCTTTGCCTTCAGATTCTCTCAGCAGCGTGAACACACCTCAGTCCCAAGAGCCCCCTGTCAAGGTAACAGAGCGGTCGGTCACACTGGCTGAGTGGTACACCGATCCGGTGAACCGATTCTATCGCTATCCGCTGGCGAGGCTCATACTGCCGCTGGTGCTACGCACACCGCTCACGCCTAACCATATTACGGCCATTCACGTGGTGATGGCTTTCGTTGCCGCGTGGTTTGTACTCCAAGGAGGCTCGAACGACCTGATACTGGCTGCAGCTTTCTATGAGCTGCGCAACGTGCTTGATTGTTTGGACGGTGTTGTGGCCCGGGCGAAGAAGACCGCCTCACTCCATGGTGCCGTGATAGATGAATTGGCGGACGGCCTCGGTTTCACAGTGCTGCTGCTGGCCTGCGGATTTCACCTTTACGAAGGGGAGTTGGGCGATGCGGCCGTGGGTCAGACCGCGTTGGTCTATGCCTTCTCCATTCTGATGGCCATGAACTACGTGCTCCAGAAGAACCGTTTTCACGCACCGCTCGCCACAGGTGTCAACGAGGTGGAGTTGAAACTGCATGAGCGCTGGAATGACGTGAAAATGAATCCCGGGACCTTCATGCCAAGATTCGTGTGGCTTGTCGAGCAATTTCAGAACGTAATCACTATTCCCGGTCAGTTCGGAAGGATGATGTCAGCTGTGAAGAGTGGAAGTCCACTCGACAGGCGTGAGACAACCTTTCTAATCTGCAAGGCCAACGACCCGAAACTACTTCTTCTGCTCTTGCTGATGAGCATCTCCACAGGGGAGTACGTCATCATCATCCTGCAGGCCGGACTGGTGCTGAACGATGTTGCAGGAGCATTCAGAGCAGTGCTCCTCTTCGCCCCAATTACTTTCGTGGCCACCACACTTCTCGGAAATCTGTACATGAGAGCGGCCTATCATTCCTAAAACTCATACCCAAACCATGAATCGCCCCGTAACGAAAGCACTGATATTGGCCGCAGGACTGGGCAATCGTCTTCGAAAACTCGGCACTGGCACCCCTAAACCGTTCGTCCCCATCGACCGGGAGGACAGGGATTTCACCTTCATCGACCTGCACATTCACAATCTGACCACCATCGGGGTGAAAGAGATCTATCTCGTTGGCAACCAGGTGACGTTCGGACGGGAGTTCAATCACGACCCGGAGGTGATCATCCACTGGATACTCAACCCCACGGAGGATCTTGCAAATTCGGGAAGTGCGCATTCCGCATGGTTCGCGTGGAACAGTGAATTCAATATCCTTGACGGGGAATCGCGTGTGATTCTAATGGACGCGGACATCGCCTACACGCACCATATCATGCGGATGCTGGCCCAGAGCCCGATGGAACAGAGCAAGACCCTCATCTGCAAAAAGACGCAGGACGATAACGAAGAGGTGCTGGTGTTCGCCAAGGATGGCATCCCGTATCTGCATGGGAAAGGTCTTCTTGGCACACCAATGACCACTGACCTGGAATGCCTTGGTGAGGCTACGGGCATCCTGCTCTTTGAACCGAAGGACCACGCCATGATCAAGGCTGCGAACGATTGGATGGTGCGCTACACCAGTGCCAAGACACGCGTGGAGCATGAGGACCTTACGCAAATGCTCATGCACAAACGACTGCTCAGAGCCGTTACCTTCGGTGACGAGCACCTCTTCATGGAATGTGACACACCTGAAGAGTATGACCTCCTGCTTAACGAGGTGTTCCCCCAGATCAAACTCACACTGTTCGGGAAATGACAGCCGCGCTATTGGGACTTCTGCTCGGATTCATCGGCTCGATGCCCGTGGCTGGCCCTATTGCTCTGTTAGTGGTGCGCAAAGGCGTGCGCGAGGAATATGACGAAGGTGCCGCCATAGCGTTGGGCGCCTCGGTCCCAGAGGCCATCTATTGCGGCATGGCCCTCGTAGGTTTCGACTTCCTGTTCGTGAACTACCCAGGCGTGGAGTCGGCATCTAAGATTTTGGGTGGTCTGCTGATGGTGGTGCTGGGAGCGACATTCATCCTCATGAGACCCAAGGCGCAGGATGCGGAAGTCCTTGTGCCGAGAAAAAACCGTAAGGCCGCGCCCTTCATGACTGGTTTCACGGTCTCTGCCCTCAATCCGACACTGATACTCACGTGGTCGGGGGTTTCGGCCGTGCTCTATGCCTCATTGGGCGTATTCTCAGACCTGGAGAAGATCGTGTTCCCTGTTGCGGTGGGAGCAGGGAACTTCCTCTGGTTCGCGGTGATGCTGTCGATGATGCAGCGCCACCGAGGCAGATTCGGTCAACAGGGCATCACACGGGCCATGAAAGGAATAGGAGCAGCCATACTGCTCTTTGGAGTCTGGATACTGGTCAAATCTGTTCTTGAGGTGACCTCAATCCTTTGAGGCGCACTCAGGCCCCTTCAAAAATGAATTTCACCATCAGAAGGAAAACCCCGCAACCTGCAAGGAAGCCAACAGCTGCGAGCCAAGCGATATTTTTCAGGTACCACATGAAGTCGATCTTCTCCATGCCCATGGCAACAACGCCTGCTGCAGAGCCGATGATGAGCATGCTTCCACCTGTGCCGGCAGAGAAGGCAATGAAATGCCAGATGTGATGGTCTGTTTCCAAGGTGAACATGCCCATGGCCGCGGCCACCAGCGGCACATTGTCTATCACTGCCGATCCGAAGCCAAGCAGCACCACGAATACGTCATCTGAGATCACAGACCGCACCAGTTCACCAGCATGGAAGATCATGCCAACAGATTCCAGAGCGGCAACGGCCATCAGAATGCCGAGGAAGAAGAGAATGCTGGGCATCTCAATCTTCCCGAGTGACTTGTGCACTGGACTGTGATGATGCACCACATCGCTCATTTTGAACTCACGGCTGCTCCGCACCTCGGCAACAATCGCCACAAAAGCCAGAGAGAGCATCATGCCCAGATAAGGAGGCAAGTGAGTGACCGTCTTGAAGAGCGGCACGAAAATGATGGCACCAAGTCCGATGATGAGCATGCTGAGACTGGCCGCGCGGTCCTCACTGTCTTTTGACGGAGCATCGATCTTCCCTTTGAAAGCCGGCATCAGCGATGCGATGAAGGTTGGCAGCGCCATGCACACGAATGAGGGCAGCAGCAGATGAGTGGCCAATTTCTCGGCCGTCACCTTGTTCCCGATCCAAAGCATGGTGGTGGTCACGTCTCCGATGGGCGACCAGGCTCCACCGGCATTGGCCCCGACAATGATCATACCTGCATACCACATGCGGGCCTTGGAATCATGAATCAGTTTCTTCAGGATGGTGATGAGAACGATTGTAGCGGTCAAGTTATCAATGATGGCAGAAAGAACGAATGCAAGCCCGCTGATGACCCAGAGAAGCACCTTCTTGTCTCTTGTCTTAACAAACTGCTTAATGGAACCGAATCCATTGAAATGGTCTGTGATCTCTACAATGGTCATCGCTCCGATCAGGAAGATCAGAATTTCTGAGGTCTTTCCGAAATGATGCAGAAGCAGTTCCTCCATGTGCGCGGGCACCAGTCCGTCCACTATAGTGAACACAGGGACATGGAACACGGCCACTACCGTCCAGAGCAGCACCATCATGATGAGGGCAGGTATCAGCTTGTCAATCTTGAACGTGTGCTCAAGCGTGATGCCAAGATATCCGACTATGAAAATGATGAGCAGTGCAACTTCCATTTACGTCTCTATTGAAGTGGATTAAGATGCCTTATTCGCTATTGGCCTGCGACAGACTTCATGTTCGTTGCTGCCAGAAACTTGTTGAAGGGCGCGCAAAAGTAGCAGAAAGACAATCCCTGTTCCACACTATTTTGCAACGAGAATGCTACCGGAACTGGAGTCTTTTCGCGCCCCTGTGACCGATGCCAAAGTGTTGACCTGCTCCCTTGTCCGAAGCACCCCGAGCAGGGCGAACACCAACGCCTCTTTGAACTCCACGATCAGTTTATCGGGAACAACTACTTCCACCACCGTGAGCTCGCGCAAACGGTCCAAGAGAAAAGTATTGAAAGCCCCTCCCCCGGTGACGAGAACGCGGCCTCTCCGCACCTCCGTGTTGAGCACTGCCGCCATCTGTCGGGCGGCATGTTCACTTATTGTGCGCAGCACATCCTCGACCGCCTCATCGAAAGGAAGGATGGGAAGCATATGCCGCTCTACCCACTCACGTGACAGCGATGGACGCTGCCGCGCGTAGAGCCCTTCCAGACCATTCAGCAAATCGTCCAGTAACCGTCCTGAAGAAGCGAATTCGCCATCTTGGTCGTAAGGCCGCCCCAGCTTCTCAGCCCATGGATTCATGACAATGTTCACCGGACAGATATCGAACGCCTTGCGCGCTCCGTCCTTTTGAAAACTGATATTGGAGAAGCCACCAAGATTCAGGCAGGCCTCGTAATCATGGAACAGAAGTTGGTCTCCGATGGGCACCAAGGGCGCACCCTGCCCTCCAAGCGCCACGTCCATTGTGCGGAAATCGCACACCGTGGCAATACCCGTTCCCGCCACTATGTGCGCCCCACTGCCGATCTGTAGCGTGAATCCATCTGAAGGAACATGGAACACCGTGTGTCCATGTGACGAGATGAGATCCGGGGGCATCAGCCCCTCGTCCTTCAGGAACTGCATCACCTGAGTGGCTATGAACCTTCCAAAATCGGCATCCAGCTTCGTCAAATCCAATCCAGAAAGCAGATGAGCGGAAGCCAAGCGTTGACGCCATTCTTCGCTGTATTCGAAACATTTGGCCGCCTCTATCACAAAACTCCACTGGCCAGAACACTCCTCAAACCGGCAATAGGCGACATCGAGCCCATCGAGCGAAGTGCCCGACATGATTCCGACCGCTTTGATGCTGTAGCTCATTCTGAAAGGGTCAACTTGCCGTTGGCACGGTGCAAAAGTCACGATTCCTGCCCCATCATGACTTTCCTTTTAGAACATGCACCCCTACATTTGCCGCCCAAAGAAAGAACCCATGACTACCCAATTGAACGAGGAGCATCTGATGATCAAAAAGGCGGCACGTGATTTTGCCCAAAGCGAGCTGCTTCCCGGTGTCATAGAGCGCGATGAGAAGATGGAATTCCCTCATGCTCAGGTGAAGCAGATGGGTGAACTCGGTTTCCTCGGGATGATGGTGGATCCTAAGTACGGAGGTGGAGGAATGGACACCATCTCTTACGTGCTCGCTATGGAGGAGATATCCAAGATCGACAACTCTGCATCCGTATGCATGAGCGTCTGCAATTCGCTCGTCAATTGGGGATTGGAGAAATACGGCACCGAGGAGCAGAAGCAGAAATATCTCGTGCCATTGGCCACTGGTCAGAAACTCGGAGCATTCGCCCTTTCAGAACCTGAGGCGGGAAGCGATGCCACCTCTCAGAAGACCACGGCCATCGACATGGGCGACCACTATCTGCTCAATGGCACCAAGAACTGGATCACCAATGGCGGAAATGCTTCCACCTACTTGGTGATCGCGCAGACGGATGAGGCGAAGAAACATCGGGGTATCAACGTGCTCATCGTTGAGAAAGGCATGCCCGGTTTCACCATCGGGGCCAAGGAGAATAAGCTGGGAATCCGCTCATCAGACACGCATTCGCTCATGTTTCAGGATGTGAAGGTGCCCAAGGAGAATCGGATCGGGGAGGACGGGTTCGGATTCAAGTTCGCCATGATGACCCTGTCTGGCGGGCGTATCGGCATTGCCGCTCAGGCACTTGGAATCGCTCAGGGAGCTTATGAACTGGCATTGGCCTACTCCAAGGAACGCAAGGCCTTCGGAGTGCCCATCTCTGAACATCAGGCCATCCAGTTCAAACTGGCTGACATGGCCACCAATATCGAGGCTGCGCGATTGTTGGTCTACAAAGCAGCTTGGGAGAAGGACGCAGGCCGCAACTACGACACATCAAGTGCGATGGCCAAGCTCTACGCCTCAAAAGTGGCCATGGAAACCACCATTGAGGCCGTTCAGGTGCATGGTGGTTATGGTTTCGTGAAAGAATATCACGTGGAGCGACTGATGCGCGATGCCAAGATCACACAGATCTATGAGGGCACATCTGAGGTGCAGAAGATTGTCATCTCCCGCGCCATGCTGAAATGATCAGCGACTCAGTTCGCTGAATTCAGGAGATGCTCTCCTGCCTTTTCCAATCTGTTTCCGCGGGAGCCCTTAATCAGGATGACCTCGTCCTTCAGTTCATGAGCCGATAGCCATGTGAGCAAGGTGTCAACATGCTCGAAGAAATGGAAGGTGGGAAAACGTTCGCGGAACGAGAAGAATTCTTTCCCAACCAGACAGACGGTGGTAAGTCCCAGTCCTGCAATCCGTTCACACACGGCAAGATGCTCTTCCGCACTTGTGGGCCCCACTTCCAGCATCTCACCGAGAATGACCGATCTGCGCTCTCCATCCATGGCCATCAGATTGTTGATGGCCACTTCCATGCTGCTGGGGTTGGCGTTGTAGGCATCCAGAATAAGCAGATTGCTCCCCACACGTCTGACCTCTGAACGGCTGTTGGTAGGTTCATAACCTGAAATTCCAGCGGCTATCTCTGCTTCGCTAAGTCCGAAATGCACACCCAAGGCCACTGATGCCATGATATTCGGGAGATTGTAGGTGCCCGTGAGCCGAGTGCTCACCACAGGGCGTTCGTCCCAATCCGCGTCTTTCGCTGTTCGCCACTGAACTGACACGAGATGTCCATCCCGAACGATGCGGCCGCTCACATCATCTGTTGGAAGCGCTCCGTAACTCATCTGCTTGGTTCCCTCGGCTGCTGCCGTGAGCCTATGGTCACAGGAATGCACGAAGAGCATACCGCCCTTTCGCGCCACGTGACGGTACAGCTCGGTCTTTGTCTTCAGCACCCCTTCAATCCCTCCCATGGTCTCCATGTGAGCTTTCCCAATGTTGGTGATCAGCCCGAAATCAGGGTCTGCAATCTCGCACAGTTCCTCAATGTCACCCTGCTTGCTCGCACCCATCTCAATGATGGCCAACTGATGATCTTCCTTCAGCTCCAGCAGTGTCAATGGCACTCCTATATGATTGTTCAGGTTCCCTTTGGTGGCGAGAACATTATAGCGTTGTGAGAGCACGGCATGCATCAACTCCTTGGTTGTGGTCTTACCATTTGAGCCGGTGATACCTATCACAGGAATGGAAAACTGGTCCCGATGCTCCCTTGCAAGTTGCTGAAGGGCCTGCAATCCATCATTCACAAGAATGTATCGGTCATCCTTTGCGATGGTCGGGTCATCCACAATGGCATAGGCTGCACCGGCATTCAATGAAGCCTCTGCGAAGGTGTTCCCATCGAAATTCCCACCCTTCAGCGCCACATATATGCAGCCCGTGGTGACCTTCCTGCTATCTGTGCAGATGACTGGATACTGCTTGAATACTTTATAGATGCGTTTGATGTCCATGCTCTCTGTTCCAAAAAAAAGCCCTGATTGCAAAGAATGCAATCAGGGCCAATGTCAAATCAGTATGCTCACTGCTCCCCCACGCGGGTCATGGCACAACGGAAGCCGATATCGTCTGTGCTCTGCAGCTGGTCAAGATATCTGCGTGTTCCGGGAACCAACCAGTATGCACGGTCTTTCCAAGAACCGCCCTTGTAAACATGCGCCTTGTCATTGATCAAAGAGGACACGCCCCACTCGTACATCCGTTTATTGGCCTTCTCACCCTCCTTGTACTCGTCATTGCTGTAGAATACTGAAGAAGAGTAGTCACCATCAAGGAAGTTGATGTTGTCAGACTTCTTGTAGTTCCTGCGCTGCGTGTTCTCCTCTTCGGTCACTTCTCTCCAAATAAGGCGGCCAAGGCTGTCCTTCTCAGCAATCTCACCTTCCTCTTCACGAAGCTGGGTCTTGTACACGTTACCCCTGAACGTACGGAAGTCGTCATTATCCTCTGGGCTCAGCGGACGATAAACGTCCATCACCCATTCGTTCACGTTACCGGCCATGCAGTACAGACCGTAATCGTTCGGCCAGTAAGAGTGCACATCTGTTGGAATATCTGCGCGGTCATTGAGATTGCCTGCAACACCCATGTTATCACCTTTGCCACGCTTAAAGTTGGCCATCATCTCACCTTTAAACTTATCGTCCGCATTACGCAGGTACGCACCGTTCCATGGGTAGAGTCTTCTCTCTGTGATACGTTCGAAAACAGTGTTGCCGATCAGACCCAACGCTGCAAATTCCCACTCTGCCTCTGTGGGCAGGCGGTAACGGGGTAGAAGAATACCATCCTCAATGCGGACCTTGCGGGTATCCTTGTTGGGGTCAAGGTCAATGAGGTCCGTCTTCACAAGACCTTCGTACTGGCCGGCCAGATAAGCGTCCGTATTGAAGTTGTCCTCATCCACCTGATTGGGGTTTGTGCGAAGAATGCCCTCGCGGATAAGAATCATCTCGTTCACACGGTCTGTTCTCCAAGCGCAGTAGTCTGTGGCCTGCAGCCAGTTCACACCCACCACGGGATAGTAATTGTAGGCAGGATGGCGCAGGTACAATTCAACATAAGGTTCATTGTAACCCAGTTTGCTCCTCCATACCAACGTATCGGGAAGTGAACGCTTGTAAACCTCCGGATAGCTGGCCGAATAGACACGCGACAGCCAGAAGAGATATTCACGGTAATCCACGTTGGCCACCTCGGTCTCGTCCATATAAAAGGAAGAAACGGTCGCCCTACGCGGGATATTGTCCCAATCGTAGCGTACGTCCTGTTCCACACGTCCCATGGTGAAAGTACCACCCTGGATGAAGACCAGACCAGGACCAGTCTCCTGACCTTGGAAAGGCGGCACCTCAAATCCACCGTTCTTGGGGTCATTGAGAGCCCAGCCTGTGGTAGAGGACTGTTCCTTGTTACATGATGGCAACACTGCTACCGTGAAGGCGAAAAGGCCTGCAACTGCGAATGTCTTCATTAGTGAGATGTTCATGGCTGAAAGTATTTCAGAAAGGCTTGAACGCTTGAACGCGATTCTGGTTTCATTATTGCCTCAGAAGGAAGGACAACTGATGGCGCGGAATTTCTTCTTCGGCTTGCGGCAGTTGAACTGAAGGCCCAAGGACAGTTCATGCGATCCAGCCGTGGCATTGGAAAGGGCCGACACGGTCACGTCATAACTGTATCCGAACTTGAAGGCTCCCTGCTGATAACCCAACAGGAAGATGAACGCGTCAGGATTAGAGAAGCTCTGACGGAACCACAGACCACCCACAACACCAGACTTAGAAAGGTAAAAACCGTAGTTCAGCTGCTGAAAATCCTGCTGATGCTGGTAAAGGATGTTAGGGGACAGCACCCACGGACGGACCTTGCTCTTACCGAAAGTGATGTTGCCCCCTGCATGACCAGTCCATTTGATAGGCAGCTTGCTCTGACCTGCGAAACCCTCATCGGGCTGAGTGAGGTGGTGGGCCGCAAAACCGAAATAGAGCCATTCCGTGTAACCTACGAAACCAGCGGAGAAGTCCGCGAAAATCTTGCTTTCGTTGGGTTGAACCTCCTGCGTCTGGTAGATGAATCCGTAGCGGGGGTCAATCATGTCCCCGAAGGTCAGACGGCTCCAGTCGATGCTGCGCTGCATCACGCTGGCCTGCGCCCCGAACCGCATGGAGAACTTGCGGGTCACATTGAGGTGATAGGCATACATGAGACTGCCCTCGAAGCTGTTCAGCGTGCCTTCACCGGCCCTATCGGCCATGAAGTAGGCACCGATGCCACCGTGAAGCGCGTCAATGTGCATGTCGAACGAGGCATTGTAGGTGACGAACGTACCGGAAATCGCGGGCCATTGATTGCGATAGTTCATGTTCACCCTCGGACAGCGCTTCGCTCCCGCAAACGCAGGATTGAGGTACAGGGGATTGGCATAGAACTGCGTGAACTGTGGATCCTGAGCGGAAGCGTCATTAGCCCAACCCATCCCCGCCACGACCACCAGCAAGGCAATGAAGTACCTCTTCAGCATGTATCTGTATCTGAAAAACGAAGGACAATGATACGAATTATTCAATGTGACCATCGGGGCGCAAAGTAGATGAAAAATGTTTGAACATCCGCAATAAAAGGGCAACCATGTCGTTAAGGGCCCGTCATCTCAGGTCAGCATTCAACATCTTTGACCCTTGGGAGGAACGGATAAACGGATAACATATTGCAACCCGTGGCAGAAAGTTCAAGAAATTTCACCATCAAAATGTTGAATAACAGATTCTTAAAATCCTCTCTGCTCACGTTGGCGTGGGGATGTGCCTTGATGAACGGTTCGGTCTCGGCACAGGTGAGGCAGCAGCAGAATGCCGTCCGGCAAGTGGCCCGACCAGTGGTCACCTCCCCTCAGGTGGAAAAAGAAAGGGTTCCAGAGGGCAGCGAGCGCATCTATTGGTTGGAACCCGCAACAGAGAAGGGTTTTGACGGGAGTGAAAAGAGCTTTCTGCGGTTCACCGAGAGTGTGACCGATTTTGAGAGCGGCCTGCCGCAGGTATTCAAGAATGTGGCCGTGGGTGCGGGAAACACCCTGCGCGCCTCTATAGACCGCCTGAGATTCGAGCCGCTGACCGCTTCGGAGCGGAGTGTCGTGGCTGACAGGGCCTTTCCATCAGAGATCAGTGTGACCGTTCGCAATTATGTAGAGCGCAAGAGAAGTTTCTCTAACGTCACGTTCATGCCCATCCGCAAGAATCCGTCCACCGGACAGTTGGAGAAACTGGTGGAATTCCGGCTGAATCTGCTCGAAGTGCCGTCTGCGGTGAGAAAAGCCGCGCCTGCGAACAATTTCAGCAGTTCATCGCAATTGGCGTCCGGTGACTGGTTCAAAGTAGCGGTGGCTCAGGACGGACTTTACAGGATAACGTACGAGCAGTTGAGGGATATGGGCATGAATGTGGACGCCATAGACCCGCGCACGTTGACTGTGTTCGGGAATGGTGGTGGCATGCTCCCACAGATGAACAATGCTTTCAGACATGATGACCTGGTTCAGAATGCCATTCTGGTGGTCGGTGAAGAGGATGGCAAATTCAACGCAGGTGACCATATCATCTTCTATGGTAAAGGCCCACACCGATGGGAGCGCGATGCCACGGTCTGCGGAGGGTTTCGGCATGTGTTCAACATCTATGACGACAAGGCCTATTACTTCGTGACGGCCGACCGAGGCCTTGCACCACGGGTCTCCACGCGGGCCTCTTCCACTGGAGCGACCACGCACGTGCTCACTTCCTTTGTGGACCATCAGTTCCACGAACAGGACCTGAGTAATCTCATCGGGTCCGGCCGTCTGTGGATGGGAGAGCTTTTCGATATTCAGGCCTCTCACAGTGTTGACTTCGGGCTGAGCAATGTGCGGTCGGGAAGCATGGCCCATGTGAACGCACAGTTCTATGCGAAATCGTTCACCTCTTCCACATCCTTCTCCATGAAGGTGAACGGCAACACCATGGGGTCGGTCACCATACCGAGCGTTTCCGGTGGCTACAACCGCAATGCGGCAGGGGCCAGCATCTGCGCACCGCTGCAGCTCTCCTCCGGCAACACCAACGTGAGTCTCACCTATTCGAAAGGTGGCAACCCGAACGCCCAAGGCTGGTTGGACTATATCTCCATAGTGTGCCTGCGCGACCTGACGATGGCCGGTGCGCAGATGGCCTTCCGCGACACCTCATCCCTTGGTGTGGGCAACGTGGCCGAATTCCGATTGGGGAATGCCTCGTCCGCCACACGCATCTGGGAGACCACCGACCCGACCAATGTGCGCCAGATGGCCATTACGCTGAGCGGGAACACGGCATCGTTCAAAGTGAACACCGACTCCCTGCGGCAGTTCATAGCCTTCAACGGCTCGTCCTATCTCTCGGTGGAGCCCATTGGCCGAGTGGACAACCAGAATCTCCATGCGCTCTCTCAGGCGGACATGGTGATTGTTTCGCATCCGGATTTCATGAGCGAGGCCACGCGCCTGGCCGAGTTCCATCGTAACAATCCGAACAACACCCTCTCAGTGCATGTGGTGACCCCGCAGCAGATCTACAACGAGTTCAGCAGCGGGGCGCAGGATGTTGCTGCCATACGCGACTTCATGCGGATGTTCTACGAGCGCAGCACCAGTTGGCAGGACATGCCCCGATACCTGCTGCTGTTCGGTGATGCCTCTTACGACTATAAGGACCGGGTTGTGGGCAATACCAATTTCGTCCCGTCCTATCAGTCGGAGGAATCGCTGCAGCCCACCACCAGTTTCGTATCGGATGACTTCTTCGGACTGCTGGACCCAAATGAGGGCCGCTGGAACCCGAGCGACAATGATGCATTGGACATCGGCATCGGGCGTTTCCCGGTCGATAATCTGGAGCAGGCCACCGCTGTGGTGGACAAGATCATCCGCTATGATGAGCTGAACATTGCCAGCACGGAGAACACGAGCCTATGCTGCGGTGGGGCCGGTGCCACCATCTCGCCCGACTGGCGCAACCGTATCACGTTCGTGGCGGATGACGAGGATGGCAACACGCACATCAACCAGGCGGACCAACTGGCGGTGCTGGTGGACACGACCTATCGTGACTTCAACATCAACAAAATCTATTTTGACGCATACGTTCAACAGAGCACACCCGGTGGGCAGCGGTATCCGGAAGTGACCCGCGACATCAATAACGATGTGAACAGGGGGGTACTTATCATGAACTACACCGGGCATGGTGGTGAGGTGGGCTGGGCCCATGAGCGGGTGCTGGGCCTATCGGACATTGCCGGATGGACGAACACCAACAATCTGGTGGCATTCGTAACCGCCACCTGCGAATTTGCGCGCCATGATGACCCGGAAAGGGTATCGGCAGGGGAACAGTGCCTGCTCAACCCAGCAGGGGGCGCCATTGCCCTTTTCACCACGACACGTCTCGTCTACTCTGCGCCCAACTTCGCCCTCAACAAGAACTTCTACCTCAAACTGCTGGAAGACCAGCCGTGGGGCGAACCCACGATGGGCGATGTGATCCGCATGACCAAGGTGGCAAGTGGGCCCAGTGTGAACAACAGAAACTTTGTGCTGCTGGGCGACCCGGCCCAACGCCTGAGTTATCCGCTGGAGGATGCCGTTACGGCAACCATCAACGGAGTGACCGTGCAGAACTACCTCGACACACTGAACGCGTTGCAGCTGGTGACGGTAACCGGCAGGATGCAGACCCGAAGTGGACAGCCGATGACGGATTTCAACGGCATCATCTATCCAACGGTGTTCGACAAGGCCTCGGTGGTGAGCACCTTGGCCAACGACCCCAGCTCATCTGTGCGCACCTTTTCCCTGCGCAACAACATCCTATATAAAGGAAAGGCCAGCGTGGTGAATGGTGAGTTCAGTTTCCAGTTCGTGGTGCCGAAGGACATTGCCTACAATTACGGTTTCGGGCGCATCAGCTACTATGCCGAGGGCATGGGCATCAATGCCAGCGGCCACTTTGAGCATTTCGTGATAGGCGGGTCGTATGCAGGTGCGCAAGAGGATGACCGCGGCCCTTCGCTCCGCCTGTTCATGAACGAGGAGAGCTTCGTTTTCGGGGGCACCACGGATGAGAATCCCATCATGATCGCCCTGCTGACGGACAGCAATGGCATCAACACCGTGGGCAGTGGCATAGGTCATGATATCGTGGCGATCCATAATGGCAACACGGCCGCCTCCATCGTGCTGAACGACTACTATCAGTCCGACCTCGACAGCTATCAGAGCGGCCGCGTGGCCTATCCGTTCCGCAGCCTGCCAGAGGGGACGCACAACATCCGCTTCAAGGCGTGGGACGTGCACAACAACAGCTCGGAGGCCTACACGGAGTTCGTGGTGGCCGAATCGGCCGAGCTGGCACTGAAGCACGTGCTCAACTACCCGAACCCGTTCACCACCCGCACGCAGTTCATGTTCGAGCACAACCAGGCCTGCAACAGTCTGGATGTGATGGTGCAGATTTTCACTGTCACGGGAAAGATCGTGAAGACCATCCACAGCACAGTGATGACGGACGGCTACCGGGGAACACCCATCGAGTGGGACGGGTTGGACGACTATGGTCAGAAGATAGGCCGGGGCGTGTATGTGTATCAACTGAAGGTGACCACCCCCGATGGGCAGCAGGCCGATAAGATCGAGAAACTGGTGGTGCTGAGGTAGGGATGAGTGATGAGTGACGAGTGATGAGCTGGAAGTGGAAGATGACTTCAAGCACGTGTTAGTTTTTTTTTCCAACCCTCTGAAATATCCCACCCAATTGTCCGTTAGTGGCGCCTGTGCGGGGCGCAACCCGCCCGAAACAAAACCGTCTTTCACCGTGGCTATATTTGCAGCCCCAAAAAAAATGAGGATGTCCGTTTGGAAGAATCTGGGCCTGATGGCCCTCACCGCCCTGGTAAGTGTACCCACGGCAATGGGCCAAAGCTTTGGCACCGATGATGGAGAGGATGGTACCCTTCAGCTGAACACGATCACCACGGCCGTTCCGTTCCTGATGATATCGCCTGACGCGCGGGCGGGCGGCATGGGCGACCTTGGTGCGGCCACCAGTGCCGATGGCGCCTCCATTCATTGGAACCCGGGCAAGCTGGCCTTCGTGGAGAACAAGATGGGTTTTGCCGTGTCGTACACGCCATGGCTCAGGGCATTGGTGCCCGACATCAATCTGGCCTACGTTTCGGGCTATGGGAAAATCGGTAAGAAAGGCAACCAGACCCTTGCGGGCTCGCTGCGCTACTTCTCGCTGGGCGACATCACCTTCACAGATGTGAACGGACAGACCATCGGCCAGTTCAACCCCAATGAATTCGCCATAGACCTCGCCTACTCGCGCATCCTGGCCAAAGGATTCTCCGGTGGTCTTGCCCTGCGTTATGTGTATTCCAACCTCACGGGCGGCATCAACGTAGGCGGTGCGGAGACCCGTCCGGGCATGGCCGGTGCCGCAGACCTTGGGTTCTACTATGTGAACAAGGATATCAAACTGGCCAAGAAGAAGACAGAGCTCAGTGCGGGAATCACCTTCTCGAACCTCGGTTCGAAGATGAGCTACACCAACCTGAACGAAGAGGACTTCATCCCGATGAACATGCGTCTCGGCCTCGGCTTCAAGATGTATTTCGATGAGTACAACTCACTCGGGGTATATATGGACATCAATAAACTGTTGGTGCCCACCCCGCCACGCTATCTCAAAACGGTCAACTCGCAAGGGCAGACCACCAATGTGGATTCATTGGACATCAATGGTCAGCGTATCATAGCTGCGGGCAAAGACCCGAACGTGGGGGTTGCTGAAGGTCTGTTCCAATCGTTCGCTGATGCACCGGGCGGAACGGAAGAGGAGTTCAAGGAGCTTCAGGTATCTGTGGGCATGGAATACTGGTACCGTAAGCTTTTCGCAGTGCGCGCAGGCTATTTCCATGAGGACGAGATCAAGGGCAACCGCCAGTATGTGACGGTGGGCGCCTCCATTCACTACAACGTGTTCGGTCTCGATTTCGCCTATCTGATCCCTATCACGCAGCGTCACCCGCTGGAGAACACGTTGCGCTTCACGCTCACCTTTGATTTCGCAGCCTTCAAGAAGCAGGGCAAAGAGCCCGACAAGTCGGGCGAGTGATACGCTGACGTACGCTCTACCAGCCGATTTCAGCCTCGGCTGATGCCATCGGAGCCTTTCAAAGGGCCGCTCCCACAGGGGGCGGCCTTTTTTTGTGGCCTGCGGGGCCGTAAAGGGGCATTTCCGGGCAGTATGACCGCTTCGCACTGCCGCATACCTGCTTCGCACTTACGTATACATGTTTCGCGCTTACGTATACATCCATTTCACTTATGTATACCCGCTTCGCTCTTACGTATACACTTATTTCTCTTACGTATACACACGTTTCTCTGCTGTATACCTCCACTGCACTTATGCAGATGCCTATTTTTGTGTTGAAATGCGGTGTTGCACTGCCCCGA
>CAZATP010000029.1:0-50941 GCA_964488095.1 uncultured Chryseobacterium sp. | reverse complement strand
GCCTTGGACGAAGAGACCAAGGAACTGTTGGACGGGATAAGGGAGTTGCTATGAGGCAGGGGTGGGAAAAAGCGAAGCTTATTGCTGCTTGTGAAGTCTATCAGCCGAAGACTATATCTCAGAAGGATATGGTTGTTGATGGGCCCTATCCAGTTTTCGGTGCCAATGGCATCATTGGCAAATACACGGCCTACAACCATGAAGAGCCTCAACTTTTGATAACATGCCGAGGCGCAACCTGTGGTTCCGTTAACGTGTCATTGCCAAAGTCTTGGATAACTGGCAATGCAATGGTTGTGAGGCCGCGATACAATAATTTAAAGAGAGAGTTTCTTGAGTATTTGTTCAGAGGAGGTATAGACCTGAGTGGCACTATTACAGGCTCAGCTCAACCGCAAATCACCCGTGCATCTCTTGCACCTATTGAAATTCCCATCCCACCCCTTCCCGAACAAGAGCGCATCGTGGCCAAGTTGGATGCCGCCTTTGCGGCCATCGACAAGGCCAAGGCCAATGTGGAACGCAACCTGCACAATGCCAAGGAGCTTTTTCAGAGCAAGCTCAATGAGGTATTCAGCGGGGAGAAAGAGGGGTGGGTGGAGAAGTCTTTATCAGAGGTATGCTCTATCACATCGCTTCTGGTTGACCCAAGGCAATCTCAATACGAGAACATGATACATGTTGGCGGTGGGAACATTGTCTCGGAAATAGGCGAATTGATTGACCTGAAAACCGCTAAAGAGGAAGCTCTGAAATCGGGGAAGTTTGAGTTTGATGAGTCCATGGTGCTCTACAATAAGATTCGACCATATCTGGTCAAGGTGGCACGACCTGATTTTTCTGGCCTGTGCAGTGCAGACATGTATCCGCTCAAACCATTTCAAGGTGTCATTGACAGGGACTTCTTGTATTATCTGCTCATTTCAAAACCGTTCACAGATTATGCTGTGGCTGGCTCAGAACGTGCAGGAATGCCAAAGGTCAATCGACCTCATTTGTTTGCCTTCTCGTTTTGGTTGCCACCTATGGAGTTTCAACAAAATGCTGTGATAGCATTAAATCGGATTCTGGAAATTTCCAACGTACTACAAACGCAATACACCCGCAAACTAACAGAATTGGAAACCTTGAAGAAGTCGGTTTTGGAGCGGGCTTTCAGGGGGGAGATATGAATTTGATGTTGAGATGAGGTATTCAAGAGAGACCTTATATAAGGATATTGGACAATTTGACGAGGTCGTAACACTCACGTTGCGGTCTGGAAGCGAGTCGTGTAATAAATACGGGAAGTCCATAACAGGATGCTTCCTGTATTCGCCAAGCGAGCGGAAGGAAATGCAAGACAAGTTAGAATCTGGAAGTTTGGAACATTCAGATGGGATGATTCGGTTTGAGTCATTGATGATTGACTATCCCAAAGAGCTGTCGGCAAATCTTGAGAAGTATGGCATTGAATCTTCTGATATTGTAGACAAGCTTCATCGTCCTCATTCAGGAGATAGTCCCTACAAATTATCGAGTGAACGAGAAATACCTGGCATCAACATTCAACTCCAAATTAATTGGACCGAGGAAGAATCAGAGCGAACTTGGTTAGGTTATGTTGCTCAGCAAATAAAGGATGGATACAGATTGTGTCCGTTTGAGAGAAATCATTTTAACGCATTACAGCTCAGATACTATAGGGATAAATTTCCAAAAAATGTTTTAGATGAGAAACTAATTGTCCCAGAAACGGGACTTCCAAGACCTGAAATTGCCATCGATTATTATGAAAGCAAGCAGAGCAGCGGAACTCTTACTGAGCAAGAACAGCGTGATTATGATTTGAAATCCAAAGAACTGGGTGCAATACACGCTGAAATTCTCAAGAAACACCTTAAGGAATTCAAGGGAAAACTAGGCACCTTGATTTCAGGCAACAGAGATGCGTTCAATATGTTGATGGTTCTGACCGCCACGTTCAGGAATGAACGATTGACATACGGGAAATTTCCTGTTTGGTGGGACTATGATAGATTCATTCACATATACGTTGGTCACGTAAAAGAGCTGCAATTCGGTGATAGGGACAGGGTCAACACGTTTTTCCAATACCAACTTTCTGACGTGAAGAAGGTTGTGGAGAATGTGCTAAAAGCAATAACCGAAGACATTGACCAGCATTTTGAAGCTTATCCTGATAGAGACTTCAAAAGAAATGGCAAACGGTCAATTTATTACAACGGTGATTACTACATCATCAATGTCCATCCAAGCGGAAGGTTGATGCAATTTCACAAAAAGTGATGAAAAGCAATGGAGAAGCTTGAACTGCACTATTATTTAGAAGGGGGAATTCATTCGATGGATGCCTTCGTGAAGAATAAATCAGAAGCCGAACTGCTTAAAATTCTCAAGGAGGTTTCGGACATTCTTTCCCTTGACTTATCCCTCGAAATTGAAGCACTGGAAGAAGGAGGGGTCAAAGGATTTGTCAAGTTTGTAAAGAAGAACAAGAAGCTATCAAGCGCAGTGTTAGCTGGGCTTGGGGTAATTCTTACGGGAGTCCTGACAACAGTGATTTCTGACTACGCTACCACAGACCACGAGAAGGAGGAACTGGAGAAGAAGGAACTCAGGTTAAGAATTCAGAAACTTGAAAAGGAGCATGGGCAAACTGAAGATGAACAACAGCAACAGGTAATCATCAATGAAGTAACGATACTATTGCTGAATCACAACAAGATTAGATTGTACCAGTCCAACTTTTACAGGTCATTGCTACAAGAAGCACGACTTACTCAAATATCAACTACTGAGTTGAATGAGTTCAATGAAATAGTGGATGAGGAAAAAAAGGTGTCCCGAAGTGATTTTAAGAAATTCGTGGTTGATAAAGTTGCTTTGCCTACAGTAGAGGTAGAGGATGCCAATGTTGAGATTGTATCCCCAGTCCTTGGGAAAAACAAGTTGAAATGGAGAGGAATTTACAATGGCGAGACCATCAGTTTTAACATGATGGACACTTTGTTTCGAAGTGATGTTCTGAACAGAAAGTATAGCTTCTCCAATGGCTCGGCCATTAGATGTAGCCTTGAGATTCATCGGGAATTAGACGAGGACGGCAACGAGAAAACAACAAACGTCAATGCATACGATGTCATGGAGTTTTTTGAGGGAAGCCGAAGCTTTGAGACAAGGACAAGTCGTAGAAAGAGAATGGGAGGTGGAGAGCAACTGGATTTAGGCTTCAGTTCAACCGAAGAGTGATTTCAGGAAAAACAAGCAAGATGGAGTTGTATCACGTCACATGCAAGAAATACCGTGTAGGTCAGGTTTTGAATGCCTTAAATTTTGAACGGACGGAGTATTACGTTGGAGCAGAAAGAAATAATTTATCGTGGATTGATGATTTTTTAGACGCTAAACGAGGGCAATCACATCCGAGCAGAAGCAACACGTTATTCGCATTTGATTGCGAAAAAAAGTGCAAGGCTTTTGCTTCAAGTCGCTCTCTCATAAGCCCCATCTTCTATCAAGTTGAAATGGTTGAACCTGTGGCTTGTCCCATGCATTTAGTCGGTTTGATTTCCAAAGCCAATAGTGATGAGTTCAATAACCGCATCGCTCAGGAGTATTGGCATCCAACACAAGATTGGAAATATCTCGAATACCTAAGTGTGCAAATGGAGATTAAAAGTATTGTTGATGCATCAAATCCGTACTGGGAAAGTGCAGGGCGAATGGCAATAGGATTAGATAGAGACAAGGCAAAATACTTCTTTTTACAATGAACGAATCCGAAACCCGCGCCCATTACATCGACCCCGCCCTAAAGGCCAAGGGGTGGGAGACAGGTGCTTCTGCCCACGGGGGCAGGATACGCGCAGAGTTTCCAATCACCAAGGGCAGGCTCATTGGCAATGGCAAGCGCGAGGCGGCCAAGAGTGCAGACTATGTGCTGCAATACCGTGGCCGCAACCTTGCCATCATAGAGGCCAAGGCCGATACGCTGTCCTACACCGAGGGCGTAGCGCAGGCCAAGGACTATGCCGAGCGGTTGCAGGTACGGTTCACCTACAGCACCAACGGCAAGCGGATCTATGCCATCGACATGGTCAATGGCACAGAGCAGGAGGTATTCGCCTATCCCACCCCCGAGGTGCTGTGGGCCATGACCTATCCGCTCCACGTCATTGCGAGCGAGGAACGAGCGAAGCAATCTGACGGAGATTCCTTCGCTCCGCTCGGAATGACGGGTGCCATCGACTGGGAACAGCTCTTCTACGATGTGCCCTTTGAGGACAGGGGCGGCACCTACCAGCCGCGCTACTACATCACCAACGCGGTGAACAACACGCTGCGGGCCGTGGCGCGGGGCCAGAACCGCATATTGCTCACCATGGCCACGGGCACAGGCAAGACCGCCACCGCCTTTCAGATATGCTGGAAGCTCTACCACACCCGTTGGAACCTGAAACGCGATGGCAGTGGCCTGCCGCGCATCCTCTTCCTGGCCGACCGCAACGTGCTGGCCGATCAGGCGTTCCGCTCGTTCTCGTCCTTCGAGAAGGAGGCCCTCACGCGCATCAAGCCCAGCGAGATCAAGAAGAAGGGCAAGGTGCCCACCAGCGGCAGCATCTTCTTCACCATCTTCCAAACGTTCATGAGCGGGGGTGATGGCCCCGTCATTGCGAGCGAGGAACGAGCGAAGCAATCTCATCAGACAGATTCCTTCGCTCCGCTCGGAATGACGGAGGAAACCGAGGACGGCACAGTCGGCACACCCTACTTTGGCGACTACCCCAAGGACTTCTTCGACTTCATCATCATAGATGAGTGCCACCGGGGCGGTGCCAAGGACGAGAGCACATGGCGCGCCATCTTGGAATACTTCAGCCCTGCGGTGCAACTGGGCCTCACCGCCACGCCCAAGCGCGATGTGAATGGCGACACCTATGCCTATTTCGGAGAACCTGTCTATACCTACTCGCTCAAGGAGGGCATCAACGATGGTTTCCTGTCGCCCTTCCGCGTCAAGGAGATAGACACCACCATCGACACCTACCGTTTCACCCCCGGTGATGAGGTGACAGTGGGCGAGATAGACGAGAACAAGGAATACACCGAGGGCGATTTCAACACCCGCATCCAGATAGAGGCCCGCGAGAGGTACCGCGTCAAGCTCTTCATGGACATGATGGACCAACGGCAGAAGACGCTCGTCTTCTGTGCCACGCAGAGCCACGCCCTGCTCATCCGCGACCTCATCAACCAGTACGCCACCAGCCGCAATCCGAACTACTGCCACCGCGTGACGGCCAACGATGGCGAGCTGGGCGAACAGCACCTCAAGGAGTTTCAGGACAACCAGCGCACCATTCCCACCGTGCTCACCACTTCGCAGAAACTGAGCACGGGCGTGGATGCGCCCGAGGTGCGCAACATCGTGCTGCTGCGGCCTGTGCGCAGCATGGTCGAGTTCAAGCAGATCGTGGGGCGCGGCACGCGCCTCTCCGATGGCAAGGACTATTTCACCATCTATGATTTCGTGGAGGCCCACGAACATTTCAACGACCCCGCTTGGGACGGCCCGCCCCTGCCGCCCGAAGGGCCGACAGGGCCACCGCGTCCACCGCGCACCTGCGAGGAATGTGGTAACACGCCCTGCACATGCCGCACACCGCCCCCGCCTGTCTGTGAGATGTGCGGCCATAGCCCATGCACCTGCGAGGAGGAGACGCCCCGCATGGTGACCGTGAAACTGGCCAATGGCACCGAGCGCACCCTCGACCACATGGTGCGCACCAGTTTCTGGGATGCCAGCGGCACACCCATTTCCGCAGACCAGTTCATGCAGCGGCTCTTCGGTGACCTGCCCACCTTCTTTGCCGATGAGAAGGAGCTGCGCGACATCTGGAGCAGACCCGACACCCGCAAGAAACTGTTGGAGGAACTGGAAGAGCGCGGCTACACAGGCGCACAGCTCACCGAGTTGCAGGCATTGGTGCATGGCGAGGACAGCGACCTGTATGATGTGCTCTCCTACGTGGCCTATGAGCGCGAACTGATACCCCGCTTGGAGCGCGCAGACCGCGCCAAGGTGCATTTCGCCACCTACGACCCCAAGCAGCAGGAGTTCCTCAACTTCGTGCTGGAGCAGTACGTGCGTTCAGGCGTCCACGAACTGGACGACCAGAAACTGCCCCAACTCCTCGACCTCCGCTACAAGAGCGTGGCCGATGCCAAAGCGCAGCTAGGCCCCATCCCCAGCATCCGCAACACCTTCATCGGCTTTCAGAAGTGGTTGTATGGGGATGTGGGGTGAAAAAGAGAGAACAAATGGAAAAAGACCTTTTCAAACTGATTGCACTTACCATACCTGAGGCCTAGCCAGTTGAGCTTGGGTTCTTGGACGTGGTCGTACAAACGACCAGAGAAAACACGATAAACAACGTTTACCGCTATTTTCTCGACCCTGAGCAATCTCCTGTCCTTAGCAAGCTGATGGTCAACACGCTGCTTGAACGCATTGAAGAGCGTTACAAGTCAAAGAATCAGCAGAAGGACACCATGCTATGGGAGAACAAGCTCGATGCCTTGGTCTTTCATTTCTATGGCCTCAGCGAGGCAGACATGAACCTTATCTTGGACACTTTCAAAGACCTTAGCATCAAAGACCGCAACCAGATACAGAACGAGTATTGGAATGTGGCGAATGGGAAGTTCAGGTTGGAGGTGTGAGCGATACCTTGAAAATGACAGCGAACTTTGGGGCGTAAGTAACAAGACATGGCGAAGATCAAGATCAAGCATTTCGGGCCTATCAAAGAAGGTATTGCCACGGGCGATGGTTATATCCATATCAAAGATGTGACCGTGTTCATCGGCAATCAGGGAAGCGGCAAGAGCACTGTAGCCAAGCTCATCTCCACTTTCACGTGGATTGAGAAGGCCCTGGTGCGTGGCGATTATGATATTCGGTGGTTCACACGCAAGAACAAGCTGAAGAATCAGTATCTCACCTACCATCGCATAGAGAACTATTTCAAAAAGGCCGATGACGGCAAGGAGATCAGCGAGATCGATTATGTGGGCGAGGCCTACCGGATCAATTACAAGGATGGCGAACTGAACATCACAGAGCAAGGCAAGGGGGGCTACCCTTTGCCGCAGATCATGTATGTTCCGGCCGAGCGCAACTTCATATCGAACGTGAAAAGCCCGAAGGCCCTGAAGCTGACCTCCGACTCGCTGGTCGAGTTCGTAACCGAGTTCGACCACGCCAAAGGAGAGATTAGAGGCAGCATGTCATTGCCCATCAACAACACAGATGTGGAGTATGATAAGCTCAACGATGTAGTGAACATCAAGGGCGCAGACTTCCGGCTGAAACTATCGGAGGCCTCCAGCGGCTTTCAATCTTTAGTGCCACTCTATCTTGTGTCGTGGTTCTTGGCGCACTCGGTCAAACGGCAGTCTGACACCTCAAAGGAGAGCATGAGCAGCGAGGAGTTAGAGCGGTTCCGCAAAGGAGTGGCCGAGATATGGGCAAATGAAAGCCTCTCGGAAGAGCAGCGCAGAACAGCCCTGTCGGTGTTGTCGTCCAAGTTCAATAAGACGGCATTCATCAACATTGTGGAAGAGCCGGAGCAGAATCTTTTCCCCAAATCGCAATGGGAAATGTTGAAGTCGATGCTTCAATTCAAGAACATGGGGACAAACAACAAGCTCATATTGACTACCCACAGCCCCTACATCATAGCCTATCTGAACATTGCCATGCAGGCAGAACTGTTGGCAGCAAAGGCAAAGGATGATTACAGCATGAGCAGGCTGCGCGACCTCATCCCTGAGGAGGCGATGGTGTCTCACAAAAAAGTGGCCGTTTATCAGCTCGATGAAAAAGACGGGGTTATCAGGCTGCTACCTGCCGACTACGGGGTAACTACGGATGAGAACTTCTTGAACATGTCGCTTGCCGATAGCAACCATGTTTTTGACCAACTTCTCGAAATAGAACAGGGCCTATGAGCGTGCGATTCTTTAATACTGCCTGCTCAGAGTCCCCTCGAACTGACAAGGAGTTCGGCCTGTGTGATGACAACAGTGCGGAACGGGCCTACTCCGACATCACGGCCCCGGACAATTGGATAGCTACCGTGGTGAACGACCAACAGAGGTCGGTGGTATTCACGGCCGTAGATAACTGCTTAAGCATAAGAAAACCGGGAACTGATGACATGGAAAGTCTATGTGATGGAATGCTGACCACAGGCGATCAGCTTTATCTGGTAGAGCTTAAGGACAAGCGAAAAGAATGGAAGGCAGAGGCCATCGGTCAGTTGGAGAACACCATGCGGCTGCTCAGGGAACATGAGCATCTCGGTCCCTTCAGATTCAAGAAGGGCTTTGCCTGCAACAAAGGCAAAGGGCGCTCCGCGCAGATAAACCATGAATTGAACAAGCGTATTTTCGAGCAGTATCGCTTTCGGATGGATGCGCAAACGAGAATTGTCATCAAATAGAGAGGCGTTTTTTTAGTATATGTGTCTGAGGCTTTTGTGAAACCTCCCAACGGCATTTCTGATTATGAGCAAAGACAGAACAGGATTTGAAAACGTCAACCAGTCCGACTATTTCGGTGGTTACCCCACTGCCCACATTGATGCACGCATCATTGATGGCAAGATCATCGACATCCGCGATGATGCAGAGATAAAGTTAAAGGATAAGGCATTGGTGCGCATCGTGGCCTACAAGAGTGATATACCAGAGGAATTTCAGGAGCGTTTTCACGACCAGAAGAAAAAGGTACTGGATGCGGGCAAGCGGCTTTACTTTTTGATACTGGACCGAGATAAAAGATATGTGGACTTTGAAGTGGAGTTGCAGGACGATGGCTACATGGTAAAGGAGGGAAATAAGCTGAGCCGATTCATCTGTCATAGGATGATACTCATGCCCACCAGTGCATCCCATCAATATCTCAGCGGACCTATGGTCGTAAGCACACTGAATCAGGCATACACCAAGATGTCGGTTCTGGTTAACCCAAATGCTGGTTCACATACGACCAACATCTATGAGCATTTTAAGGTGATAGGAGGGAAGACGTTGAAATGGTATCGTATCTGAAATAGGCGGGCATATAAAGAGCCAATCCATGCCCACACCCCCACTCAACGCCACCCCCCGTTTCGGCCCCGACCGCCTCACCCTAGCGGAGGTGATGTCCCGAAGAATCGGGATTTCATTTCATTCAACACAAGAGGCGCAGTTCAAGCAGTGGGTAGGGCAGCTCAAGGCCAAGGAGAAACCCCCTTCGACAGGCTCAGGACAGGCTCAGGACAGGCTCCACTGATAGGCGAGATTTCATCTACAACCTCAATGCCAGGGCCAAAAGGGATGCATTGTAGAGACGTAGCATGCTACGTCTCTACCGCATGCTACGTCTCTACCATATGTCCATGATCACCATGCCCCACGTCACCACCTTCCACGACCTCGTATCCACGCCCCTGCATGGCGCGCACAACGCCATGGGCTGGCAGCGCCCCCTGCGCGGTGATTTTGCAGAGATCGTCCGCAAGGCCGACACCGGTGACCCCATCACCCTGCTGGACGAGGAGCTGCTGCTAGACCTGCCCCTGAGCCCCGAGGGGCAGCAGGCCCGCGCCATGCTGCTGGACGACCTGCGGCTGCTCACGGCCCATGGCGCATCGCCCGTGCTCAACATCATCCGGAGCTACGAGCGCGACAAGGCCGTGCCGTTCTTCCCCACCGATGTCTATTCCTTCCATGTGGACCGCGCCCCCGTGCCCTGCGACACCTTTCTCTGCACCTACCATGGCGCGTGCAGCGAGCTGCTGCCCAACGACCAGGCCCGGCAGAAGGTGCATGTGCCCGAACTGAGGAACGCCCTGCGGCAGCATTACGATGGTCCCGAAAACGGCTTCGACACCTGGCTCACCGACCACTTCTTCGACCTCCACTACCAGCCCCTGCCCACGGCACGCCCCGTGCGCCTCGGCCTCGGGGAACTCTGGCGCCTGGCCGTGGACCATCCGCAGAGTACCGCGCAGCCCTGCATTCACCGCGCCCCCATCGAACGGGCCGGAGAGCCCCGCCTGCTGCTCATCTGCTGATGATGGAGGGATGAGGGATGAGGGATGAGTGACGAGCTGTTGCCTGTTACCTCACCACCTGACAACCTGACAACCTGATCGGCTGATCAGCTGCCAGCCCATGGACTATCGACTGTGGACTGCGCTGTGTGCGCCACGCACAATTCCGGTCTAACTTTGAACAATGGTTTCGCACATGGGGCAAACCTGAGGGCCGCTCATCACATGGCCCTGTGAACGTGGACAGCGATGCAGAAAGACCGACCGAGAAAAGAGGTGCTGACCATTGAGAATTATCTGAACAGTCACTACATACACCGCAGCAACTGGCTGAGAGCGGCCGTGCTCGGGGCCAACGATGGCATCATCTCCATCTCCAGCCTCGCCATAGGTGTGGCCGCTGCAAGCACCACAAGGGAACCTATTGTGCTGGCCACCGTGGCCGGCCTGGTGGCGGGGGCGTTGTCCATGGCGGCCGGAGAGTATGTCTCCGTAAGCTCGCAGACCGACACCGAACAGGCCGATATCGCACGCGAGGTCAAGGAACTGGCCGAAATGCCCGAGGAGGAACTGCGCATACTTGCACAGATCTATGAGCAACGGGGCCTGAAAAAGGAGACCGCCATGCAGGTGGCCCGCGAACTGACCGAGAAGGACGCGCTGGGAACGCACATCCGTGAGGAACTGGGCATCAACGAGATCAGCCAGGCCAACCCCATCCAGGCCGCAATGGCCTCGGGCGCAGCATTCACCGTTGGAGGGGTGCTCCCGCTTCTGGTCATACTTTTCGCGCCTGTCACAGGGCTGGAGTATTGGCTGTATGGGGCCACCACGTTATCTCTCATCATCTTAGGGGCCACCGCTGCAAGAACTGGTGGCTCCAGCATAACGAAGGCCATCTTGCGCATAACCGTATGGGGAACGATCGCCATGGCGCTGTCCGCAATGGTCGGCTACCTGTTCGGAGTGAATGTTTGACCCAAAGGACCGTGGACTGCTGGACTACTTATGGCACCGCGCGCTCAGCGTCAGCTCGAAGGTGGCCACAGGCTGGTCGCCCGTCTTTGACGGCACCGTGGCAATGACGCGCACGGGAATGTTCTTGCGTTCGCCATCGGCAATGGTGGCCGCGAACGCATCCTTGATGGCCTGACTGTCGGTGCAGGTGAAATGCACATCGCCCTCGGGCCGCATCAGGAACTCGGCCTTCAGGTCCTTGAAAACGATGTTCACCGCGTGCTTAGACTGTTGCAGCAGCATGAAGGCCACCCAGGCCCCGGTCACATCGGCCCCGATGGCCAGCGCCCCGAAATACATGCTGCCCAGATGGTTCTTCGTCCTGCGGTTCAGCGGTATGCGGATCACGGTCTTCTCATCCGTGGCCTCCACCACGCGGGCCCCCACGTAGTAGATGAGCGGTATCTGCTTCATACCGATGGTGCGGAGAAAGAAATTGGCCTGTTGGAGGAGTTTTTTGGGAGACATGGGTTGCAATGGGCAATGATCAATGGACAATTATCAATGAGCGATGGACTATGGACTATGGACTATGGACTATGGCAGCAGTCGATCGACCGATCCGGAGGTGATGCTGTGATAGCGGCCGCGGTACTTGGCATACTGCTCCTTGCCCCACTCCTTCCAATCATTGCTGGCCAGCAGCTCCCTGTAGAGCGGCAGAATGAACTTGCGCCTGCCCACGGTGCGCAGAAACGCTTCCAGCTCGGGACGGATGGCCGTGCGCCCGTTGCGGATGCACAGCACATACCACTCGAAGTTGACCTCCGCATTCTTCGACACCTTCAGTTTGAGGGTGTTCTGAACAGCGTCCATCTGCTTCTCATTGAGCGGTTCGGTGAGAATGCGAAGGAAGTACTGCCGTTGCTGCGCATTCCAGTTGGCCACACCATACTCTTCGAGGTTGCGGCCTGTGAGGAAGGCCACCCGTGCCTTCTCCACCGCCATCAGGCTGCCCGAAGCGATCTTGAACGAGGGCTTCGGTTCGCCCACCGCCCGTACCATCTCGCGCAGGGGCACCTGCTTCAGCCCGTGGGTCTCGGCATGGGCATCCACAAAGGCGATGAACTCGGCCGTGGTGATGCTGCGGAAACGGAAATGCTTGAAATAGACGGGAATGAACCTGTCGAACGCCTCGCGCCCCCAGGCCAGTTCCAGTTCCTTGATCACCATGGCCCCGCGCTCGTAGGCCACATCGGTCATGCCATCGTCCGGGTCGCGGCCCTCCAGCTGAAGGCTCAGGCCCGTGTCCGGGCTGTCGGCAGGCATGTCGGCAATGGTGGACTTCAGGTCCTGGAAACCGAGCACCTCCATCATCTCGGCCATCTCCTTGCCATAGAGGGCCTCCACGGCCCTGCGTTCCAGATACACCGTCCAACCCTCGTTGAGCCAGAAGTCGTTCCAGTTGGCATTGGTCACCAGATTGCCGCTCCAGCTGTGCACCAGCTCGTGAACGATGAGCGACACCAGCGAGCGGTCGCCCGCAAGAATGGTCGGTGTGGCAAAGGTGAGCATGGGATTCTCCATGCCTCCGAAGGGGAAGCTCGCGGGCAGCACCAGCACATCAAAGCGCTCCCATGCATAGGGGCCACACAGCTTCTCGCAGGCCAGCAGCATGCGCTCCAGGTCCTTGAACTCGTTCACCGCATCGGGCAGCACCCCCGGCAGGGCATAGATGCCTGTGCGGTCAGACATCTGCTTGAACTCCAACTGTCCCACTGCCAGCGCAATGAGGTAGGGCGGAATGGGGTTCGGCTGCTTGAACTCGAACACCGTCTGCTCGGCCGAAAGCGGTTGCGCGTTGCCCAGGGCGCTCATCACGGCCGTCATGCCCTTGGGCACGGTCACCTTGGCCGTGTAGGTGATGCGGATGCCCGGACTGTCCTGAATGGGTATCCAGCTGCGGGTGAGGATGGCCTGCCCCTGCGAATAGAGGAACGGGGTGCTGCCATCGTTCTGCTCGGGCGAGAGCCACTGCAGCCCCACGCTCTCGGCCGTGGTCGAATACTGCACCACCACCTTGGTGGGCTCCTTGGGCAGCATGATGGCCAGGGCACTGCCCAGAATGCTGTCGGGCTTCTGCAACTTGAACTGCAGGGCGTTGCCATTGCCGTCCTTCACCGCGCTGATGGTGAGCCCCTTGGTGTCCAGTATCAGCATCTCGCCTGCTCCGCGCTTCACGTCATAGGTGGCCGTGCCCTTGATGCGCTGCTTGTCCATGCTCACCTGGAGCTCGAGATTCAGGTGGGTGATCACGGCCTCCTCGGGCCGCGCATAGCTGTGTGTGTCCATGGTCTTGGGTCTGCTGCTGTCCTCTTTCCGCATTCCGGTCATCGTCTGTCTGCTCACGGGGGCCAACTGGAGGCCGTTGGCCGAGCTGTCGACCGGCTTGCGGGTCTGGGCAAGGACGTTCGTCCCCGCAAGGGCGAGGGTCAGTCCGAGGGCGATGGCAGTTCCTCTCATGGGTGTGGGGATGGGATGGGCCGCGAAGGTAGGCAGGCCTCCGCGGACAGCGCACGCTGTTCCGTTCCCATCAGGCAGACGGTCGCGGAAACCACCATCCCGGCATCGGCCGAAAAACCACTTTTGCCCACTCCTGCCCACCAACACAAAACTTCTACATTTGCAGCCCCTCGAAAAAGGGCATCGGGGCGTAGCATAGCCCGGTTAATGTGCTGGTCTGGGGGACCAGAGATCGGAGGTTCGAATCCTCTCGCCCCGACACTTGCCCGGAAAGGCGGCCACATCGGTCGCCTTTTCTTTTTGGCCTCAGCCCCGCACGCGGTCGTAGAGGGCCTCGTACTGCGGGATGATGTTCTCCTTGCTGAACACCTTGGCCTGCTGGAAGGCCTGCTCGCGGAACTGTTCGAGCAACTCCGGGTCGCGCAGCAGGCGCAGGGCGTTGGCGGCCATGTCGTCCACATCGCCCACCGGACTCAGAAAACCTGTCACCCCGTGCACGTTGACCTCGGGGATGCCGCCCGTGTCGCTCGATATGACGGGCACCCGCGAGGCCATAGCCTCCAGGGCCGAGAGGCCGAAACTCTCCGTCTCGGACGGCAGCAGGAACAGGTCGGCCACGGAATACACCTCCTCGATATACTTCAGCTTGCCCAGGAAATGGACATCGGCACAGGTGCCCAGCTCGCGGCACAGCATCTCTATGCGGTGGCGCTCCGGGCCATCACCGGCCAGCAGCAGCTTGGCAGGCATGGCCTCGCGCACCTTGGAGAAGATGCGCACGGTGTCCTCCACACGCTTCACCGGGCGGAAATTGCTCACATGCAGCAGCAGCTTCTCTCCCTTGGGGGCGAAGGTCTTGCGCACGCCCTCGGTGCTGCAGCCCGCATAGCGCTGCAGGTCGATGAAGTTGGGGATGACATCGATGTGGCGCGTCACCTTGAAATGGCGCAGCGTGTCGGCCCTCAGGCTCTCAGAGACGGCCGTCACCGCATCGCTCTGGTTGATGGCGAAGGTGATGACGGGCTCGAAAGAGCTGTCCTTGCCCACCAGCGTGATGTCGGTGCCGTGCAGCGTGGTGATAAAGGGCAGGTAGATGCCCTCAGTCTTCAATATCTCACGCGCCATGAAGGCGGCCGAGGCATGGGGGATGGCATAGTGCACATGTAGCATCTCCAGACGCTCGTGCTTCACCACGTCCACGATGCGGCTGGCCAACACCAGCTCGTAGGGCTGATAGTCGAACAGCGGATAATCGCTCACCCGCACTTCGTGATAGTGCAGACCGGGCAGGAAATGGTCGAAGCGCACCGGAAGGTCGTAGGTGATGAAATGCACCTCGTGGCCCTTCATGGCCAGCTCGCGGCCCAGCTCCGTGGCCACCACTCCGCTCCCACCGAACGTGGGGTAACACACCATTCCTATGCGCATGTCTCAAAGTGTATCAAAGGTTCAACATCGGTGACCACCATGTTAAAGGCCCACCGTGAACACCGCTTCATGCCAATCTGTTCAGCAGATGTCCGATAAGGTTGTCAACGGCCAGCTCGTGGTCACGGCTGTATTCCTTGCGGTAGCGGTTGGCGATGATGGCACACACCGTGGCGCAGTTATGGCCGAGCGCCTTGCCCAGCCCGAACAGGGCCGAGGTCTCCATCTCGAAGTTGGCGATGCGGTGACCGTTGTGACGGAAGGTGTTGAGGCGGGTATTGAGGTCGGGGATGGTGGGCGCCAGGCGCAACTGCCTTCCCTGCGGCCCATAGAAACCGTGGGCTGTGGCGGTCATGCCCTCTAAACCCATATCGGAGATACGTGCCCGAAGCTCTGCGTTGCCCTCCACCGCATAGGGCCGTGCGAAGGCCGTGGGCCAACCGGTGTGGCGCATGAAGGCCTCGGTCAGTTCCGTGTCCTCCACCTCTGCCCCTGCTGCATAGAAATTGAGCAGCCCGTCAAAGCCGATACCGTGGGTCGAGTGAAGGAAACTGTCCACGGGAATGTCCTCCTGCAACGAACCGCTGGTACCCAGCCTGATGAGGTTGAGGGCGGTGTGCTCCGTGCGGGGTGCGCGTGCATCCAAGTCGATGTTCACCAGGGCGTCCAGCTCATTGAGCACAATGTCGATGTTGTCCGTTCCGATGCCCGTGGAGAGCACGGTGAGATCCGCGTTGCCGATGCGTCCGGTATGTGTGACGAATTCGCGGTTCTGCCGCACATGCAGCACCTTGTCGAACCGGCCTGAGATGCGTTCCACCCTACCAGGGTCGCCCACGAGGATGATCGTTCCGGCAATGTGTTCTGGCCTCAGGCAGAGGTGATAAACACTGCCATCGGGGTTGAGAATGAGCTCTGAACCGGCTATGGGATCTGACATGGATATTGGTTATCTTCGCGACCTCAAAGCTAAGCCTATGAATAGTCCGGACAGCCCAGGGATAGTTCTCGTTCCCCTCGATTTCTCCGAGCAGGCCATTATCGCTCTGGAACAGGCGGCCAACCTGTGCCGTGCCTTCCATAGTGAACTGCATGTAGTGAGTATCCTTCAGGATGATTTCTCGCTCAGCAGGCTCTTCGCAGACGTGGATCAGACGCAGTTCATCGCCAAACTTAAGGACAAGCTGAATGGGCTTGTGCAGGAGAAGAGCGCTGCCTTCGGCATGAACATCACCACCCACGTGGAGGTGGGCACCATCTACGAGCAGATCGTGAAGAAGGCAGATGACCTCGGTGCCACCATGATTGTGATGGGCACCACAGGGACCTCCACCCTCAAGAAGAAATTCATAGGATCGAATGCCTTGCGGGTTGTGCGCGAATCGCACGTTCCGGTAATCACCATCAAGGGCAAGCACCATCGCAAAGGATGCCAGAACATCATCCTGCCGCTTGACCTCACCAAGGAGACCAAGGAGAAGGTGGCCAAGTCCATCGAATTCGCCAAGCGTTTCGGATCCATTGTGCGCGTGGTATCCGTGCTGATGACCAATGATGAGTTCGTGGTCAACAGGCTCACACGTCAGTTGGACCAGGTGAAAAAGACCATTGAGGCCAGTGGAGTAAGTTGCACGGCCGAGATTGTCCGCGACACCAAGGGGTCGAACACCCTGGCCGAGAGCATCATCGACTATGCCAACAAGAGCAAGGGCGACCTCATCATGATCATGACCCAGCAGGAGTTGGACTTTACCGATTACTTCATCGGGTCGTCTGCCCAAGGCATCATTGACGGGTCAGACATCCCCGTGCTCAGTATCATCCCCTCCCCCAAGAAAGACACCACATCATTCGTTCCCTACTGATCCCATCGTCATGCTGAAAGAGTTCAAGATCAACCGTATCGCGCTTCCTACAGACTATTCTGAAACAGCCGGTGTTGCGTTAGAGTATGCCATTGACATGGCCAAGAAGTTCAATGCCGAACTTGCGTTGATCCACGTGCTGGAGGAAGGGGCATATGCCGGCATCTTCGCCCCGAGCGACAAGACCGAGTATGTGCTGCGCGAGCAGGCGCAACTGAGGCTGCAGGAAGAAGCCCACCGCGTGGAGAAGGAGCATGGCATCAATGTTTCTCAGCAGGTGCTGAGCGGTCGCATCTACGATCAGATCATCGAAGGTGCGCGCAATGCCGAGGCTGACATCATCATCATGGGCACCCATGGTGTGGCCGGCTGGGCAGAGTTCTTTGTGGGAAGCAATGCCTTCCGTGTGGTCACGCAATCGGCCTGCCCTGTACTGAGCATTCAAGGCCATGCCAAGAACCGCAGCTTCAAGAACATCATCCTGCCGATGGACCGCACCCCGGAGACCCGCCAGAAAGTGCGTTACGCGGCTGCGATGGCCAAAAAGTATGGAGCGACCATTCATTTGGGAACGATGCTGCTGGAGGACACGGAGGAAATCCGCTTTGACTTCGCCAAGAAGATGAAGCAGGTGACCGACTACCTCGACCGTGAGGGTGTTGCACACGAGGAGAACATCCTCATTGGTGACAATCTGGCCACCATGACGATGAATTATGCCGAGAGTAAGCGTGGTGACCTTGTCATCATCATGACCGAACAGGAATACAACATGACCGGTTTCCTGATGGGCCCCTTCGCGCAGCAAGTGGTGAACCATTGCAAGGTGCCTGTGCTGAGCATCTCCCCTGAGGAGGGCGAGGGCTTCAGCTTCAATTGACCCCCATGTTCCGGGTGTTCATGTGTGCTGCCCTCCTGCTTTCAGGCTGCGCGGCAGATGACCCCTGCGGAACCGTATCGTGCCTCAATCAGGGGCTGTGTGCGAACGGTTCCTGCCTCTGCTTGAACGGGTTTGAGGGAGAGTCTTGCGAGCTAGTGGTGCGCGACCGCCTTGTGGGCGTGTACACTGGGCAGGAGGTGTGCACCGATGTGGCCCCCTACACCTACCCGCTCTACATTGCCGAAGGTACCGAGGGCGTGGCCTCCATCCTCATCGGCAATTTCGCTGACCGCGTCATCGGGGTGAGGGGCACCATTGAGGGCGAGGGGGTGCGCATTCCCGACCAGACCATCCAGGTGCAGAGTGGAAATGTACAGGTGGAAGGCACAGGCATCCTCAGCGACACCTCGCTCTTCTTCTATTTCACATTGCAGGACGGCAACGGCTCGCACGAGTGCAACCTGCTCATCCCGCTCAACTGAGCCGTCTCACTTCCGCGAACGCGGGTGGAACTGGATAATGCTGTCGCGCAGGTATTCGCGGTCCAGATGCGTATAGATCTCGGTGGTGGTGATGCTCTCATGGCCCAGCATCTCCTGCACGGCCCGCAGGTCGGCACCCCCGTCTATGAGATGTGTGGCAAAGCTGTGACGCAGCGTGTGCGGGCTGATGACCTTGCGGATGCCCGCATCAGCGGCCGCCTTGCGCACAATATTGAAAACCATGACCCGCGAAAGGGCCGCGCCTCGGTTGTTGAGGAAAACATGGTCCTCGAAGCCCTTCTTCACCTCCTGATGGCTGCGCACTTCCTTCAGATAGGTGGTAATGCGCTTGGCCGCCATGGACCCCAACGGCACGAGTCGCTCCTTGTCGCCCTTGCCCAGAATCTTGAGGAATCCGTCCCGGAAATAGATGTTGCTGATGCGCAGCCCCGTGAGCTCTGAAACACGGAGCCCAGAACCGTAGAGCGTTTCGAGCATGGCGCGGTTGCGCTCGCCCTCTGCGCGGCTCAGATCGATGCTGTCGATCATCGCGGCCACCTCGTCCGGATTCAGGGTGTCGGGCAGTTTCCTGCGCAGTTTGGGGGTTTCCAGGAGCGAGGCGGGGTCATCGGTCATGATATCCTCCAGCAGCAGGTAGCGGTAGAAGGTCCGGATGCCCGATACCATGCGGCCCTGCGATGTGGGCGACAGGCCAAGGTCGGCCAGATGGCGCACAAAGCCCCGCAGCATGGCGGTGGTCATAGCTGTTGGGGCAGGTGTTTCGGGAAGTTCCTCCGCATAGCGCTGCAGGTGGCCCAGATCGCGCAGATAGGCTTCCACGGTGTTCGCGGCCAGCGAGCGTTCCAAACGTATGTAGGTCTTGAATCCCTTGACGGCCTGTTCCCAGCGCATGGCCCGAAGTTAGGACTCGCGGGCCGCTGTCACCGTCACAGGCGTCCATACCTCCACATGCTCTGCTCTCCGTCCCTATTTTCGTCCGCTCAAATCATGGGCAATGAGAAACTGGTCCTTCCTTCTTACGATGCTCGTTTCGGGCATGCTGCTTTTCAATGGTTGCAGCTCGGACGATGACACCTATACCGTCAACGACCTTGTGGGCACCTACATCGGCCCCATGAACGTGTCCAATCCTTCGTTCACCAATGCGCTGTATTCGGTAGCAGTGACCAAGGTGAGCGGCACCACGGTGCGCATCACGCCCTCTACCAGTGCGGCCAGCACATGGACCACCACGCTCATCAACATCTCGGGTACCTTCACCTGCTCGCTCAACTGCCTTCAGGACCAGATCACATTCACCTACCAGCAGGACCGTTGGATAGTGGCCTACAACTACGGCTCGAACAACGAGCAGTTCTCGGGCACGAAGCAGTAGAGACTAAGACCTGCCTGTATGCTGGCGGTTCGCATCGCAAATCATCTGTTCAACATCCGAAAGACTCCGAATGAGAATAATGGAGGCACTCCTTGCGATGCTACTGACCTTAGCGGCACAATGTTCTGCTCAGACCGTGAGCCTCGGTCTGAACCTGGAGGTCGGTAAGGAATACTACCAATCGTCAGATGCGAGAATGATAATCGCTCAAGAAATTGAGAATCAGTACTACACGATGACCAATCTTGTGAAGGGTGATTATACATTCAAGGTTCTGTCAGAGTCGAAGGGTGTTTACGAGGCAGACGTGAGTTACGGTTTTCTGGAGGTGAATCTTGAACTCTCTGGCAGACGGATGGTTTTCAGTTCACTTAAAGCGGACAAGGACGATATCTTCTCCCTCATTCTGAGTCGAATGGTGGGTGTCCCTTTTCGGGTGAGGATTGACCGGATGGGCAAAGTGTTGGAGATAATAGGTCTTGACAGGTTGGCCGATTCGATGACCGACCAGTTCAGCGAGCTCCCGGAAGAGGAACTCTCCAAACTGAAGACACAGGTGCAGAGTGCATTCGGTGCCGACAGCTTCAAAGGGAGTTTTGAGATGCTGACAGCCATCTACCCGGAGAAACGTGTGAAAATGGGCGATGTATGGCCGATTTCCACCAAACTCTCAGGGCCTCTTTCGGCCAGTATGGACGGCATCTGCACGTTGTCTTCAGCGGACGGGGACAAGGTCATCCTATCCGGACGGTCGACCTTCAATTCCATGACCAACAATGATCCGAACAGCAACATCACCGCTCAGAACCTGCGCGGCACCATGAACTCTGAGTTCCAACTGGACCGGAAAAGTGGGTGGATAGCCTCTGCCACCATCAAGCAGGAGTTTGAAGCGGAAACCATCATCCGCAATAATCCTATGTTCCCTGACGGCATCACCATCCCTATGGCCTGCTCCAGTGAAATGCGCGTTTCGGGTCATTTGAAGAAATGATATGATGCACCTCCTCATCCTCAACGGCCCCAACCTGAACCTTCTGGGCAGAAGGGAACCCTCCGTCTACGGCACGGAAACATTCGCGCAGTATCTGGAGGGGTTGCAGCAGGCCATCCCAGATGTCCAGCTCACCTATCGACAGAGCAATATAGAGGGCGAACTCGTGGATGCCCTTCAACAAGCAGACGGGGCGGTTGACGGGGTAATCCTGAATGCAGGCGGCTACACCCATACTTCGGTGGCCTTGCGCGATGCCGTTGCGGCCATAAAGGTTCCTGTGATAGAGGTGCACATCTCCAACATTCTGGCCCGTGAGGAATTCCGGCACACGTCACTGCTCACAGGTGTTTGTGCGGGCATGATCTCCGGCCTCGGCCTCGACAGCTACCGACTGGCCGTGGAGGCATTCAGATTGCGTCTGACGGCAGGTCGCTGAACCGTTTCCTTCCGCGGAGGAAATAATCCGACACTACGCTGCTGGAATAGCGGCCCACCAATGGTGGAAAGTGGCCCGTGCGCTTGCGCCAAGTGGCCCGGATGCGGCCATAGAACGCGAAATGGGCCTTGAGCACCGCCACAGCATCGGCCGACTGCCCCCCGAGCAGAAACTTGAGCGCTGCCGCTCCGTCCAAGGTCATGCGGCAGAACAGCACAGGGAGAATCTGCCATGCCGGAAGATTCTTAAGTAGCAGCTCCAGCCCGTTGCGGAAATTGAGGAAGGTCTTGCGCGGGTTGCTCTTGTGCAAGGTGCCGCCACCGACATGATACACCACGGAACGCGGCTCTGCCCACACCCCATGGCCGGCCCGCTGCAGTCTCCAACAGAGATCGATCTCTTCCATGTGGGCGAAGAGGTCAGCATCCAGCCCACCGACCTCTCGGAAGGCACACATACGAACGAACATGCAGGCCCCTGTGGCCCAGAAGACCGGGCGGGCATCGTCATATTGGCCATGGTCCTCTTCCAAGGTGTCGAACATGCGCCCTCGGCAGAAGGGATAGCCCCAACGGTCGATGAAGCCCCCGGAGGCGCCTGCATACTCGAACCGACCACGGTCGTTGAAATCGAGAAGCTTAGGCTGGCAGGCCGCGATGGAAGGGTTGCCGTCCAGCAGCCGCACCATGGGCTCCAACCACCCTGCGGTGACCTCCACATCTGAATTGAGCAGCACGGCATAGGGTTCGTGGATATGCTGCAGGGCAAGATTGTAGCCGCCTGCGTATCCGAAATTCCCTCCGGTCTCGATGATGGTCACTTCGGGATGATGGCTGCGCACGTAGTCGACCGAGCCGTCCGTGCTCCCATTGTCGGCCACATAGACCCTGCCCAAGGGGCGGCTGTCGGTCACCACATTGGCAAGGAACTGTCGTAGGAATCCGACCCCGTTCCAATTCAAGATGACCACCGCGACCTTCATACGCTGCAAAGATGACGCTGTGGAGGCTAAAGCGGTGCTCAGCGGGGATTGTTGTAGAACTGCAATGCACGGCTTCCCTGATGGTTCCTGCCGCGCTCCTCGTCCAGGTCCAGATTGGGTTCGTTGCGCTTCTGCAGGTCGAAGTGCCAACGGGCGTTGTAGAGCTCGTTGTCGGCATCGGAGTGCAGCAGTTGGAACTCTCCAGCACCGCTCATGTTGGCGAACACGAACCTGCGGTTGTTCTGCGGGGCACTTAGCAGACGATTCTCCAACCGATAGTAGTGCCAGATCTCGTAGGGATAAGTGTTGGGCTCGAAATAGCTCGGGGTCATGGCATCGGGCGGGCCATATTGCAGATACACACGGCCACGGTCGCTCTCATAGCCGATGGTGAGGTTGTTGCTGTAGGAGGCGTTCACCTTCTTCACCTGCTCCAGATACTTGGCCCATTCCTGACCTGCCGTATCGGGATATCTGCGGGTCCAGAAATTGTAGAGATAGCGCTTCATCATCTCCGCATCGTTGTAATTGATACGTCTGGTGATCTGCGAGAGCTCCTTCTGCGTGGCGATGGGCGCCAGGCAGCGCACATGGTGCTTGAGCTCCTCCACCCGGTTGTAGGATGCCACGAACGTATTGCTGAGGTCAATGACGCCACTGCTCTCAATGGAGTCCTCCACGGCCAGGGCCACCTCGACCGGATTGCTGCGCTGAAAGAAGAACTTTCCGCCCTCCAGAAGCTCATTCTTCTTGTCGCGCACCTCCACCACGATGTTGTAATTGCCGCTGGGAACATGCTTCAACGGAAAGGAATGCAGCACCGGGATCACAGGGGCACCGTTCCGCTTGAAATACTGACGGAGATTGCCTGCGAGACTGCCATCGTCCGCGTTCTCCACCATGATGTTCAAGAGGAACTCCCCATCCTTGCCCACCTTCCTGTCCGTGTTGTAGACCTCAAAATAGAAGTTGAGCTCCTCCTTCACCTGCGGATAGAAATTATTGGTGTAGGGCACGAGGTCGAAACCTGCCTTGCTGAGCATGTTGGGCGTCTCGGTCTTGGTGAAACTGCTGACCAGTTGGATATCCGACAGCTGAACGGCCCTTTCCTTCGAGAGGATGGTCACCTCCTGAATGACGCGTGCGGGCAGGGCATCCTTCCTGCTCACATCATAGATGGTGAAATCTAGTTCATAGCTGCCGTCCTTGAGGGGAATGCGCTGCTGATCGATGAAATCGGCCATCTCGCCCTCGCCCAACAGGGGACCTTTCACCCGATAGGCGTCCTCGTGCACCACATTGCCCCCCCCCTTGCTCACCTTGATGATGATAGCCACCTCGGAGAAGAATTTCCCCTGTTCGGCCTCGGCCACCCCGAGAGAATGACCCTTCAGCAACAGGTAGGTCTCGATGTAGGCACCGTTTTCGGGCGTGACGAAACGGGCCATGCCCAACTCGGCCCGGATATCGGAAACCTGCGCTGAAACGCCTGTCACCACCAACCAAAGGAATAGGGAAAGCAGCTTTTCTTTCATTCCACAAAGGTACCTGTAAGCCTTCGGCCCTCAAAACCAATGCCTTGACAAAATTCCCGATTAATTGCAGTTCAAACGGTCCGCTAATCTTACTTTTGCCGTTGGAGAAGTGGCAGAGTGGTCGATCGCAGCTGTCTTGAAAACAGCCGTACTGAGAGGTACCGGGGGTTCGAATCCCTCCTTCTCCGCTCAATGAACATGAATCCCGAGGCACAACTGCTTCGGGATTTTTTTTTGACCCGCCCCCATGGAAAGGACCACCCTCGTGCTCGGTGCCAGCACCAACCCCTCGCGGTATGCCAACATGGCCATCCATAGCCTGAGACGCCATGGCCATGCGGTGATCGCCTTCGGGCCTCGGCCGGGCATCGTGGCCGATGTGCCCATTGTGCAGGAATGGCCCAAGGACGGTGTTGACACTGTGACACTGTACATAGGCCCAGAGAGACAACCTGAATACTATGCTCCTCTTCTTGCGCTTCGGCCAAGAAGGGTCATTTTCAACCCGGGGACGGAGAACGGGGTTCTTGAGCATCTGCTGTCCAATGCCGGAATCCATTGTGAAGAGGCCTGCACACTGGTGATGCTGGGCTCGGGAACCTACTGAGCCGACTTAGGTGAAAAAAGAAACCGCCCTTGGGAAGATTCCCAAGGGCGGTCCTTTACCTATTATCAGCTTGTTACTGCAGCACCACGCGCTGGGTGGTCACGGCATCGGCCGTGCGCACCTCAAGCATGTACACGCCCTTGGCCAGGCCAGTGGCATCGAAGCTGTGGCGGCCTGCATTGCAGGTACGCACGAGCACTGCGCTGCCGGCCACATCCAGCATCCGCACGGCCACACCGTTGCCCATCTCCTGCGGGATGACCACATCGAACACCCCGTTGGAAGGATTCGGATACACCTCCACGTTGGCGCGGGTGGCGCTCTCCACCCCTACCACGCCCACGTTGACCGTGACGGGGGTGCGGGCGCTCACGCACACACGCTCCTCGCTCTCCACCTCCCAGTCATAGAAATAGTAGTAGTACTCGGGGGTGCCAGTGTTGGCGCCTGTGATGGCCCCGAGGCCTCCGAGGTCGTAGGGGAAGCTGAGGGCGGTGCCCACCCCATCGCGCCACAAGCCGTGGTTGTTGGTGCTCACGCGCAGGCGGTAGTTGGTGCCGGGCTCCATGGCCCAGTCGAGCTGCACGCGCGACTCGCCATCGGGAATGTCGAACGAGCCGCTGTGCAAGGTCTGTCCACCCTCGGTCTGCACATAGATGTCACGGCTGCCCGCGCCACTGGCATAGGTCTTCACCGAGCGGAGTGTGAACGGCTCATCCACGTTGAAGATGAGGTAGAACCCAGTGCTGTTGTGCGTCTGTCCGGTGGCCGGTGAGTTGTTCAGCTTGCCCCCGTAGTGGGTATCGCCCCCGTAGGTGATGGTCTGCTCCACGTGGAAGGTGGTGGTCTCGGTCACAGTGGGCGTGGTGAACGGAGTACCTGTGCCCAGCAGGTTGCCCCCTGTGGCGGCATCGTACCAGGCGAGGTCCGTGCCGGTGGCAGCGAGGTCCGCTGTGCCTGCAACAGGAATCCAAAGCTCACTCTGCGCCACGGTCGGGGCCGCTGCATCCAACACCGTCACGGTGACCGATGGCGAGGTGAAGCTCTCGCAAGCGCCTTGGATCACCACGCTGTAGGTGCCGCTCTCGGTCACTTCAATAGCCTGTGTGCCGGCCTGGTTGTTCCAGGTGTAGCCCAGTGCAGGGTCGGAGGTCAGTGTGACCGATTCGCCCTGGCAGAAGGTGAGCTCCCCGCTGGCAGTGATGTTCGGGGTCTCATCGGGCGCCACCTGCACCGCGATGGCCGCAGATGTGGCGAAGCAGCCCGTGGTATTGTCGGTCACGGTGACCATGTAGGTGTCCTCGGTATTGATGGTGATGTTGTTCGTGGTGGCACCTGTGCTCCAAGCGTAGGAGTAGTTGGAGAAGTTGTTGGGGTCCACCGGGGCCTGCAGCTCAAGCGACTGCCCTTGGCAAAGCACCGTGGGCCCTTCGCTCAATATGAACACGCCCTGCATCACGCACTCATCCTCTATCACAGTGATGAACTGGTTGGGCGCAGGATTCGTGATGGTGTGGGTGATGCCCGATGGGAAGGTGACCACAGCATAGTCGATCTCGGTCGCGCTGCCAATGCCGAAATGCTGCGTGAACGTGTTGACGATGCCGTAGCTCTCGCCCGCACGCACCTCGCGCACCTGAACACCCCAAGGGCCATAGAGTTTCACCTTGGCCCCCACCGCGCTCTTGTTGCTCACCGTGCCGATGAGATCGAAAGCGATCCAGTTGTTATCGTTGCCGTCATTGACCCAAAGGGCATTGGGCGTGTTGCCGGGCGTGGTGTAGCTGCTGCCGTAGGAACCGTAGATGTCGAGGAAACCATCGTGGTTCAGATCACCGATGGCGAAGGAGTGAAGGTTGGAACCGAAAAGACCGGTCACCTGCGTGAAGGTCTTGTCGCCATTGTTGCGGTAGAAGCGGTGGCCGTTGCCCGTGACGATGATGTCCACGAAACCGTCATTGTCAAAGTCGCGCATGATGCCCTGCAACGGGAACCCGATCATGTTGCCTATGCCGCTCTGGGCGTAGATGTCCACGAACTGGCCGTTCTGATTCTCCAGCAGCATGGGGGCCACATCGTGGTTGGTGATGAAGGCATCGAAATCGCCATCGTTGTCAATGTCCTGAAAGTCGGTGGTCCAGCTCTGCGCCCCTATGCGCAGACCGTAGTTGGCCCCGGTCTCGGTGTAGTTGCCATTGCCATCGTTCTCATAGAGCACGTTGATTCTGCGGTGGTCGGTGGGGTCATTCACATTCTGGCGGCACTTGCTGATGTAGAGGTCGATGTCCCCATCGTCATCAAAATCGGTCCAGGTGCTCCCGTAGTTGCCGGAACCATCCCCTTGAATAGGTGTCATATCAATCATGGATGTGCCGGTGTAGGTGAAGTTACCGTTGCCGTCATTGCTCCAGATGCCGCTCACATCGGTGTCGGCACAGCCGAAATAGTCGAGGTCGCCATCGTTGTCGATATCCGCAAGATTCGACCCTTGCAGGAACAGGTTGTATCCTGCCAGAGTGGTCTGGGCGTATGCCGTACCATTGGCGTTGGACTTGGCATATCTCACGCCATCGAAGTTGCCCCCGCTCAGCACATCGGCATAACCGTTGTTGGTCACATCGCCCACCACCATGCTCCAGGCATTGGCGTTGGAAGTGTTGCCCACGATAAGGGACGACCAAGCCCCGTTGCGGCCCTGATATTCGAATTTCAGGTCACGGGCGCCATCAAGCACGATGATGTCGTCCAGCTTGTCGCCATTGGCGTCCTGCACGGCATTGGGGCCTCCGCTGTACATGCTCGGGTCGGTGAGGTCATTCACCCTGTTGGTGAACGAAAGCTGCGCATGCGCCATTCCTGTCGTCATCAGGGCGAGCAATGCGATGGGGAGAGATTTTCTCATGTGATCTTAATGATTGGAAGCCTGTTTCTTCGTTAAGCGGGCGAAATGTAGCGAGATGGTTCGAGGAGACCTGCGTGTTCCGATACAATTCGGAGAAGAAATCGGAGCTGCTTAAGTGGCAGGGAAACCTGCGTCAGACCGCCAGCAGCTCGGCTGCGCGCTCCCCGTCAATGGCGGCCGAGACGATGCCCCCAGCGTAACCACCCCCTTCACCGCACGGGAAAAGTCCCTTTACCTGTGGATGCTGACCATCCTGCCCCCGTGGAATGCGCACGGGTGACGAGGTGCGACTCTCCACCGCCACGGCCAAGGCCTCCTCGGTGAGGTAGCCGCGCATCTTGCCGCCAATACTTCGGAAACCCTCGCGCAGGCGGCCCACCATGGCGACAGGCAGTTCGTTGGCAAGATTCACGGAAACGGTGCCCGGACGGTAGCTGTTGGCCGGCAGCGAGCTGCTCATCTTCCCGGCCACCAGATCGGTGAGCCGCTGGGCGGGGGCGGTCTGTGTGCCACCGCCCAAGGTGCAGCACAGGCGCTCCACATGCTCCTGATACCGCATGCCGGCCAAGGGGCCATGCGCTGCGAAGGCTCTGTAGTCGTCCGGCTCCACGGGCACCACTATGCCCGAATTGGCAAACGGGTTGTTGCGCTTCGATGGGCTCCATCCGTTGGTCACCACCTCGCCCGGACTGGTGGCACAGGGCGCGATGATGCCGCCCGGACACATGCAGAAGGAATAGACCCCACGGCCACGCACCTGCTCCACCCAACTGTATGCGGCCGGTGGAAGCATATCGCAGTCCGCACCATGGTACTGCACCCGATTGATAAGTCCCTGCGGATGCTCCACCCGCACGCCCATGGCAAAGGGCTTGGCCTCCACAAGGATGCCCTTGGCATGCAGAAGGGTATAGATGTCGCGGGCCGAATGGCCTGTGGCCAGGATGACCTTGGTGGTGGCGATGCGCTCCTCCCCGTTCACCTGGACCCCAGTGATGCGGTCTCCATCCAGATGAATGTCCGTGAGCTTGGCGTTGAAGCGCACCTCTCCCCCACTCTGCACGATCTGCTCGCGGATAGCAGTGATGATGGCCGGCAGGCGGTTGGTGCCGATGTGCGGATGGGCATCGACCAGGATGTCCTCATCGGCCCCGAACTGCACGAAGGTGCTCAGGATGCGGCCCACATCGCCCCGCTTGGTGCTGCGGGTGTAGAGTTTGCCGTCCGAATAGGTGCCCGCACCGCCCTCCCCGAAACAGTAGTTGCTCTCCGGGTCGACAATATGATCGCGGTTGATGGCCGCGAGGTCGCGCCTGCGCGAACGGACGTCCTTACCGCGCTCCAGCACAATGGGCCGGATGCCGAGTTCGATGAGCCGAAGGGCAGCGAAGAGCCCGGCCGGCCCTGCACCGATGATCACCGCGTGATGCTTGACCTTCGATACATCCTCAAAAGGACGGGGCAGGTAATTGGGATGTTGTTGTGCAATGGACTCGCCCTTCAAGAACACCGCAACCTTCAGATTGAACCGGATATTGCGGTTGCGCGCGTCTATGCTCCTGCGCAATTGCTGGAAACCGACCAGCTCTTCGGGTCGGACACCTGCGGCCACCGCCACGTGTCGGTGCAACTGCGCGGGGTCGGCATAATCGAGATACGGGACGGTGAGATTGACCTCTATCACCTACTTGAGCATTCGGTATATATCCTTCCGATGTCCTACCGCTATGACCTGCACCGTCACAACCTCATCGTCAATCTCATAAACAATACGATACTGACCACTTCTGACACGGTAAGCACCACGCTCGACAAGTTTCTTGTAGCCTACAGGTCGAGGATTCTCAGAAAGAGAGGCTATCACTCGGTTCAATTCCTCTCCGACTTTAATTGGCAATTTGAACAGTTGCTTTTGCGCAGATCGCGCAACCACTATTCTGTAGCGCACATCAGCCATTTTTTCTCGCCTCGAACGCTTTCAGATAATCCTCAAAAGGAATGGTCGGTTCATTTCGGGCCTTCACTTCATCATAGAGACGAACATCCTCGGCATCCTCCAATTGTTCAATCAGATTTTCATACTCCTTTATGGTGAGGATCACAGACTTTCTCTTGCCTCTTGCATCAGTGATGAACTGTGGATTGAGTGTCATAGCGGTCAGAAATTGGTGTAGAACAAAATTAGCGAAATCAGGTGGCGGCAAGTGCGCGGCACCTCCTATTCGAAATACAGCGAGAAGAGGAATGTCTTCGATCTCAGCGACTCGATGGAGTTGCTGAACACGGTCTGATCCTCCACCAGCAGGTTGTTGAGCCCGAACGCCATCCGCGCCTCTACCGAGAGTTTGAAGTACTGCAGGTAGAAATCGATGCCCACACCGAGGTCCCAGGTGTAGTCCTCGCGTTTGAGTTTGAGGATCACCTCATCGGTGTCCACATCCTCCTTGGTGGCCATGTCATACATGAACTTGCCCCCGCCCATGATGTAGACCCTCCAGTTGTTGATTCTGCGCGACCGGAACTTGAAATACAGCGGCACCTCCAGATAGACCGACTCGGTGGCCTTGTCATAGACAGTAGTTATGGTGTCGCGCTCGCGCAGGGTGTACTGCATGGACCGCCCCACGAACGAGATGCCCGGTATGAAGCGCACATTGAAGTGTTCGCCTAATCGCATGTCCGAAACGATGCCCAGATTGAAGCCGATGCCTGCCGATGGTTCTACAACGAAGACCGAGTCGAGCCCGGCCAGATTCTCAACGTTCTTGACTGCGAAATCGGTGTAGTTCGTTCCGAGAATGAAGCCGAAGTGGAACATCCTTCGGTCATACTTGGGCAGGTTCTTGATCTTCTTCTCCTTGTACTTGATGGGGAACTGCGCCCACACGGAACCGGGCAGCAGCATCACGCTGAACAGGGCCAGCAGGGTGCAGAGCAGCAATCTATTTCCCGTGTTCGACAGCAAATCAGGCCTTTACTCCTGTGTATATGGTGGCAATCCCGAAGGTCAGCGGCCGCTTGTAGGTGGCGGTGAATCCGGCCTTCTTCAATTCTGCGAGAAAATCATCCCCGTCCGGGAATGCCTTCACGGATTCGGGCAGATAGGTGTAGGCCGCGTCATCCTTGGAGAGCATCTTTCCGAAAACAGGCAGGATGTTGTTGAAATAGAACCAGTAGAGCTGCTTGATGGGAAAACTGCGCGGCTGCGAGAATTCGAGCACCACCAGTTTTCCGTCCTTGCGCAGTACGCGGTGCATGTCTCGCAGACCTTTCTGTAGGTTCTCGAAGTTGCGCACCCCGAAGGCCACGGTGATGGCATCGAATGTGGCCTCTGCGAAGGGCAGGTTCTCACTGTCGCCCTCCATCATCTCGATGACGGAGGAGAGTCCGCGCTTGGCCACCTTCTGCCGTCCGAGGTCGAGCATGCCCACCGAGATGTCCAGCCCCACGATGCGCTCCGGCTTCAGGCTCATGGCCTCCAATGCCACATCGCCCGTGCCTGTGGCCACGTCCAGGATCAGCTTGGGCTGCTTGGCCTTTAGTTGGGCGATCATCTTCTTGCGCCAGATGACATCAATGCCCATGGACAGCGACCTGTTCAGAAAATCGTAGCGGTGGGCGATGTTGTTGAACATCTCTGCCACCTGCTGTTTCTTGCCGGCATCCTCACGACCGTAGGGGGTCACCACTTTCTTCTCTTCGGCTGTTGCTGTCTCCATGGGGGCGCAAAGATAGGTCAACGCAGAAGGGGGCGGAATGTGCGAAGCGTCCGTCCTCGCCAAGGCGAAAAACGCAGAAAGGGCCATCATCTGCGGATGACGGCCCTTTCGGTGAGCATCGAAAAGGAAGGATTATCCGTTGGACTCCTGCAGCTTGATCAGGTTCAACGCGCTGCCCGCCTTGTACCAGCCAATCTGCTGATCGTTGTAGGTGTGGTTGGCGAGGATGATGTCCTTGCTTCCATCCGCATGAACGAATTCAAGCGAAAGCGGCTTGCCCGGGGCGAACGAGGTGAGGTCGAGGAAGTTGATGGTATCATCCTCTTGGATCTTGTCGTAATCGGCCTCGTTGGCAAAGGTGAGGGCCAGCATGCCCTGCTTCTTGAGGTTGGTCTCATGGATTCGTGCGAACGATTTCACCAGCACGGCCTTCACACCGAGGTGGCGGGGCTGCATGGCGGCATGCTCGCGGCTGCTGCCCTCGCCATAGTTGCTGTCGCCCACCACGATGGTCGGAACGCCAGCGGCCTTGTAGACACGTTGCACGGCAGGCACCTCACCGTAGGAGCCGTTCAGTTGGTTCTTCACCTTGTTGGTCTCCTGATTGAAGGCATTGACCGCACCTATCAGCGTGTTGTTGGCGATGTTGTCGAGGTGACCGCGGTAGCGCAGCCATGGGCCGGCCATCGAAATGTGGTCAGTGGTGCACTTGCCGAACGCTTTGATGAGCAGCTTGGCACCTGTGATGTTGTTGCCATCCCATGGCTTGAACTCCTCCAACAGTTGCAGACGCTCACTCTCGGGGCTCACTTTCACCTGTACGCTGCTACCGTCCTCCGCAGGAGCAAGGTAGCCGTTGTCCTCCACATCAAAGCCCTTCGGTGGCAGTTCATGCCCGGTAGGCTCGGCCAGTTTCACCTGCTCACCTTTCTCATTGGTCAGATAATCGGTGATAGGGTTGAAGTTCAGGTCGCCCGCAATGGCCAATGCGGCCACCATCTCCGGTGAGGTCACAAAGGCATGCGTGTTCGGGTTGCCATCCGCGCGCTTACTGAAGTTCCGGTTGAACGAGTGCACAATGGTGTTCTTCTCGCCCTTCTCCGCACCGGCACGGTCCCACTGACCGATGCAGGGTCCGCAGGCGTTGGTGAAAATCTTCGCGCCCAGTTTGTTGAAGGTGTCGATGAAGCCATCGCGCTCAATGGTGTAGCGCACCTGCTCCGAGCCGGGGTTGATGCCGAACTCGGCCTTCGGGCGGAGTCCTTTCGCCAGCGCGTCCTCAGCGATGCTGCACGCGCGGCTGATGTCCTCATAGCTGGAATTGGTGCAGGATCCGATGAGACCCCACTCCACTTTGGTAGGCCAGCCGTTAGCAGTGCTCTTGGCCTTCATCTCGGCCACTGGGGTGGCGAGGTCAGGCGTGAACGGACCATTAACGTGCGGGCTGAGGGTGTCGAGGTCGATCTCGATCACCTGGTCGAAGTATTTCTCAGGATGGGCATACACCTCGGCATCGCCAGTCAGGTGCTCGCGGATACCGTTGGCCAGGTCGGCCACTTCGGCACGGCCTGTGGCGCGCAGGTAACGCTCCATGCTGTCATCATAGCCGAAGGTCGAAGTGGTGGCCCCAATCTCCGCACCCATGTTGCAGATGGTGCCTTTACCGGTGCAGCTGAGGTTCTTCGCGCCTTCACCAAAATACTCCACGATGGCACCAGTTCCACCTTTCACAGTGAGGATTCCGGCCACTTTCAGGATGACGTCCTTGGCCGATGTCCAACCATTGAGACGGCCGGTGAGCTTCACACCGATGAGTTTCGGGAACTTCAGCTCCCAGGCCATGCCGGCCATCACGTCCACCGCATCGGCACCACCGACACCGATGGCCACCATGCCCAGACCGCCCGCGTTCACGGTGTGGCTGTCCGTTCCGATCATCATTCCACCGGGGAACGCATAGTTCTCCAACACCACTTGGTGGATGATGCCCGCACCCGGCTTCCAGAATCCGATGCCGTACTTGTTGGAAACAGATTCGAGGAAGTTGAACACCTCATGGCTCTTGTTGAGTGCGTCCTGCAGGTCGGCAGTGGCACCGATGCGGGCAGAGATAAGGTGGTCACAATGCGCGGTGGATGGCACGGCCACCTTCTTCTTGCCGGCCTGCATGAACTGAAGCAGGGCCATCTGTGCGGTGGCATCCTGCATTGCCACGCGGTCGGGTGCGAAATCGACATAGCTCTTGCCGCGACCATACTCCACGGTGGCCTCCCCGTCCCAAAGGTGGGCGTAGAGGATTTTCTCTGAGAGTGTGAGCGGGCGATTGACCACCTTGCGGGCGGCTGCGACTTTCGAGGGGTACGCTGCGTACACCTTCTTGATCATATCGAGATCGAATACCATGTCCTGTTGAAGTTGAAGTTGATTTCCGTGAATGAAACGGCCCTTAAAAAGGCCGCGCGAAAGTAGTGAGGGAGGTGGTGAAATGCAAGCCGCATCAGTACACGCACCACCTGAAGGCCATGGTCCGAGGAGCGCAGGGTCACGGCCCTATCACAGGGCCTTCCAGCTCCCACACCTTCAGATTCCTGTAGGCGAACCTTGTCCATTTCATCTGACGGAACCCCAGCTTGCCATCACGCAGCACCTCACCGAACGAGTGACCATCGTCTGTCCAATCTATGATTACGCTGCCATTCAAGAGCATTAGAATGCGCCCTCCGTCTTTCACCAATTGCAGGCGATGGACCTCCGCAGACCTTGGTGCGATGCCCTGTTGGCCCACATGCACCAAATGGAATCCGCTGTTCTTGCGCAGGTGGGCAAAGGGGCGGTCGGGCTGCAAAGGCGTGTTGGCATGGTAGGAGATATGGTAATTGTGCATATCGCCCTTGGTGTACTGCGAGAACTTCCCGTTCCGTCTGCGCAAGGGGCCGTTGAGCACATCCTCCCCGTTCTTGCCCTTGGCAGAGAAAAAGACGATGCACAGCCCTGCATCCGGATTCCGGTTCTGCACCTCCCACTCGGCCACAAAGTTGGCTGGCAGGTCGTGCGGGCACCAAAGCACATGATGACCCGCCTCCCCGGGCGATGACATCACCATCCACCCATCGGCAAGCGCAAGGGATCCATGGCCTTCCATCCGCCAATCGGCCATGCTGTCCGCCACCGAAAGGGAGTTGCTAAGCACCAGACGGCCCTTTTTGACGGTCACCTCCTCATTCCTGTCTTGAACTGTGACCGCACCCACCAATGCCAGCAGGGCCATAGTCAATGGGAGCATCCGATAGAGACGAGCGGTTAGAGACATCATCCGAATAAAGCGAAAAAGGCCGACCCCTTACGGAATCGACCTTTCTGAATCGATTGGAAATGCATCAAACCAGTTCGGCCATCGTCTTGACAGAGCTCACAGATCCGGTGTTTCCGAACTCTGTGCTCTCGCCCAGAACGGTCTTGCCGATGAAGCGTGGACGGTCGAACTTGTTGATGTTCTTGTGGCAGGTGATCTGGTAGGCCGTTGAGCTGCCTTGACGGGCAATCTCCACGCTCCAGCCCAAGAAGATCTGGTACTGACGGAAGATGTACTCCCCGTATTTGGCGAGCACCTTCTCCTTGTTGCTCATCCAGTTGTGATACCAGTAGTCGATGGTCTTGCTGTAGTGGATGCCGATGTTCTCCAAGCTGTGTACCTCGAAACCGGCCTTCTCGATCTGCACCAGGTCCCAACTCACGGGCATGGATGCATCGGCACCTGAGAAGATGTACTCATTCATGAACAGACCCCACACGATGTCCTCCTGATTCGGACCGTAAAGCACGCTGTCGCGTTCGCGCAGACAGGCAATTTGGATGTAGAAGATGCCATCATCTTCCAGCATGTCGTAGCACTGCTTCATAAACTTACGGAAGTTCTTCACGCCCACGTGCTCGGCCATTTCGAGGCAGGTGATCTTGTTGTATTTCTTCTTGGGAATATCGCGGTAGTCCATACGCAGGATACGCGCCTTGTCCTCCACACCGTTTTCCTTGATGAGCGTGTTGGCCCACTTGGCACCCGCCTCAGCGATGGTAACACCCGTGGCGTCCACGCCATAATGCTTCGCCATGTGCGTTACGAGGGTTCCCCAGCCGCAGCCGATATCGAGCAGGGTCTCACCTTCCTTGAGCTGCATCTTGTGGGCAATGAGGTCCATCTTGTTGTCCTGTGCTTGCTCCAGCGTCTCGTTCTCATCGCGGAAGTAGCATGATGTGTAGATCATGCGGGGGCCGAGGAACCAGTTGAACAGGTCGTTCTTGTCATCGTAGTGGCTGCGGATGATGCGCTCGTCCTGTGCCTGAGAGTGAATGAGCACCTCAGGAATGAAACGCGTGAGGAAGAACTTGTAGTGGTGACCCGTGAAATCCCAGGTGAAGATGTCGCTCTTGTGCTTCATCACATCCTTGAAATCACGCTTGAGGTCGATGCGCTGATGCATGTAGTCCTCAATGAAATGGCCCACGGCCACCTTGTTACCTGCGTAGCGGGACTTCAGCTTGGAGTCCTTCACTTCAACAAAATCGGAGATTCTATTCATTTTTTCCTTTAGGGATGATGGATGTTAGTACAGCTTTTTTAGGGCCGCGCAAGGTAGATAAATACCCCTTGCAGCTCACTTGGCAGAAAAATGAGGGCGGAGATCAGTCGCGGATGACCCTGAATGAGCGCGACTGCCCATTCATTTCCTGCACGCGCAGCACATAAAGGCCAGCAGACAGCATGCTCAGGTCGAGGTTCAGACCATTGCCGCTGATGATGGGGACCACTACCAATCTACCCGCAGCGTCTGTCAAGGTCACAGAAGCTTCCCCATTCAACCCTGTAAGCCCCCTCACGGTGAGGATACCCTTCGTTGGGTTCGGATGCACCTCGATATCACGGAGACCATCCGCTTGTTCCGCGCCCGTGCAGATATCCACAGTCATCTCCACGGTGGCATAGAACGGACACTCCTCATACTCATAGTAGGTATAGGTGATGAGGTGGACGCCTGCCCCTGCCTCCGAAGGGTTGAATGAACTGCCGGTCACACCCGGGCCGGAGAACGAACCACCTGCCGGAGACCCGCTCAAAGGCACCGAAGTGCTGTTGTTGCACCACGAGGTGCTCACCTCATCAATGCTCACCACCAAAGGATTGGCCACGGTCACCGTAACAGAGGCATCGTCAGAACAGCTTCCACTGGTAGCGGTCACCGTGTAGGTGGTGGTCACGGTCGGGGACACCTCCACAGATGCACCGGCACCGGCACCATTATCCCACAGGTAGCTGCTACCGCCAGATGCCTCCAAGGTCGTGGACTCACCTTTGCAGATGACCCTGTCCTCTCCCGCACTGGCGGTGATCTGACCCGATTGGATGACGATAGTCAGCGTGGCGGTGCACACAGCACCATCACTCACCGTGACGGTGTATTCGCCCGGGGCAAGGTTGCTGGCGGTCAGTCCAGACTGAGACGGATTAGTGTTCCAGGAGGCGGTCTGGTTACCGCTTCCTCCAGACACAGTGACCGTGGCCGAACCTGTGGCAGCCCCGCAGGAATTGACCACATTGACCGGACTCACAGACAGATTGCAAGCGGTCTCACAGGCCGAAAGACCATTGGTATTGTTCAACGTGACAATGCCTCCCTGACCGTCTGTTACGCGGATGGGCCAAGTGCCCGGAGGGGTGGCCGTGGCCGAAGTGGAGAACGTGGTCCACACAGTGGTCGATACCCCTGGGCAGATGGGGTTGCAGAAACCGAATGGGCAACCGCTGCAATCCTGCACCGTGCTCGAACTGGCCCACGTGTAGTTGCCGGAACCTCCGCTCACAGTGAGCTGACCGCCAGTCGTGGTGCACACCGTCAGTTGCGCACAGGCATTTACCGTGATGGAAGTGGTGGCCTGATAGCCGCAGGACAATGTATAGGTGATGGTGTGCGTGCCCACGCCAGCAACCGAGGGGGTGAACAGTCCTGTCGATGCATTCACTCCCGGACCGGCCCATGTACCTGTGAGCGTTGGCGAGCAATTGGTGCTGAGCGGTGCCTGTGCCACCAGCGTGAAGGGTGCATCACTCAGGCACTTATCGCTCACGGAGGCAATCTGCGTGTAGCAGCACTCCCCACCGGCAGTAATGCTCACATCATCGATATAGTAGTAGGCGTAAGGATTCAAAAGCGAGCCATTGCCGGTGTTGACAATGGTCGTATTCGCGTTGTTGTAGAAGTTGCCGATTACGAAATACTGCTCTCCCCCTGTTGCGGTATACGACCACTGCAGCCGCACCCAGTTGAGCGTATCGGTGATCGGTGCACAGGTGTAATTGAGCTGCGGTGTGACCGGAATCAAAGAACCCTGCGTGCAGGCATCCCTCAGATACTCGCTGTTCGAGAAGTATACGCCCATATTGTTGGTGGCATAGGGCACATCATCGGCCTTACTGACGAACATCGAAACGCAATACTGCTGCCCGGCCGTCATTGGAGCCGAGGTACGGCCCTGAATGTATTCGCGATAATTGCTCAAAGGGTCGTGGGTGATGATGCCCACATAGCGCTGTCCGGTGCGCGCATTCTGCCATCCGAGCTCATTGTCCGGCATGGCGGTCACCCCGATGCCGAACACCACGTTGCACGGGGCAAAGAGGTCGGGAGATGAGCAACTGTCTCCCGGAATGTTCGAGTTGGCGTTGTTCCAAGTGGCGCTGAGGTCAGAGCGGAATCCTTCACCACCGAAGTTGGCGCAGTTGCTGGCGGTCTGCTCAAAACTGGGATTCACCACAAGATTCTGCGCTGATGCCGCTGTGGAAAGGACTGTCGCAACAGCCACCAAGTAGATGTTTTTCATGGGGTTTGATAGAATTGATGGTGGTGAAAGTAGAGAAAGCGTTTCAATGGCGGCTTCGGGCCGCGATGCGATGACCACGTTACTTCAGGATATGGAAGAAGCCCTGATAGAGCGTCTCCACGCCAGGAAGTTCTAACACCCAATAGTAGACACCCTCTGTGCCACCGCTTCCGTCCCATGGGTCGAGGTGATAATTGGTGGCCTCATGGCGCTTGCGCCCCCAACGGTCGAAGATGGTGACCTTATTACCGGGATACAGCTCCAGACAAGGGAGTTGGAAAACGTTGTTCTGATGGACAATTCCGCAAATACTCAGTGCTCCTTCATGCTCCGTTCCCGGACTGATCACATTGGGGAAGAGACCGAGGCAGATGCGCTCGTCCACCATGACCAGCACAGCGGCCGAGTCGATGCAATTGCCCTCTCCTGTCACGATTACACTATAGGAAGTGGTCAAAGGCGGTACAACGGAGATCTGCTGAGTAGATTCACCAGTGTTCCAGAGATAGCTGATGCCCCCGCTGGCCGAGAGCACGATGGTGTCGCCCAGACAGATGACCGTATCTGCTCCCGCTGAGGCAAGGATCTGAGGTATCTGAGAAATGGTCACCGTATCCGCATCGGTGCATCCGAAGGCATCGCTTGCCGTGACGATGTAGGTTCCAGCAGTAAGGCCGCTCGCCAAAGGTGTCGTTTGTTCGGGCTGTGTATTCCAGGAATAGCTGACATTTCCGATGTTGCCAGTGGCCAGAGCCGAAGCAGCACCGTTTGTCTCACCGAAGCACATGTTCACCACATCGATCACTGCGACATCGAGCTGGCAGGCCTGGTCGCATGGCGTCACATCATCAATACTCTGAATAATGACTTCATTGCCGGCCGCATCGAGCACACGGATGGGCCATGTTCCGAACGGTGCCGCGGTGGTTCCACTGGCGTAGGTACTCCAAATCTCAGCCTGAACACCCGGACAGATAATGGGCAGGCAGGTTCCGAACGGGCATGCACTGCAATCAAGTATGGTCTCACGTCTCTGCCATACATAAGGGTATGTGCCGCCATAAACGGCCAGATTGCCCTGTGCATCCACACAGACCTGAGGCAGGCCACACTCGCTCACCACAATGATGATGGAATCCGAGCCACATGCAAAAGAGGTCTCAGGCGTGAACCGGATAACATGCTCCCCTGTGCCCGCATTGCTGGGATTGAAAGTTCCCGCAACAGCGTCCGTGATACCGGGACCGCTCCACGTCCCTGCTGGCGGGTTGGCTGTGAGGGTGACAGGTGCATCGGCAGCACAGAACGGCCCCGCATTGCTCACCTCCAGACACTCCACGCACACCTGCAAGGGCGGATGGCAAGATTCCAACTGCACAGAAGCGACAAAACCCTGACCACAGGCCACCACTTCCCCATTCCGATTGACGTTGACATCATACACCGCACCAGGCGTTGTGGCAGAGGCCAACAGGTTCAGGTCTGCATCAAACTTGTAAACACCTCCAATGGAACCTACATAAACGTTGCCACAGGAATCGAGGGCCACACCGCCATTGTTGGGCGTCTGCTGGCTAAAGGCAGTGGAAGTGCTGCCGTTCGGGATGATCACGGAACTGATGATGCTGCCATCGGTGATGTAGCGCTTATGCAGCACCGAACCGTTCTGCGTGTAAATGAAATCCGTGTTGGCCGCAATGAGATTGACCCCTTGGTTGGTGACCCCATAGTTCGGGATGCCGTAAGAGAAATCATACCCGTTGTTCACCTGATACTGCACCTGAAGGTCATCGGTGATGGAACCGATGGAATCGAGCGTCAGATAATAGTACTTGCCGTTGGGCGAGGTGCACACGGACCGAACCTCTTTGATGCGCGGCAGACTGAGCCATCCCACCACCTGAAAACCCACCACACTGCCGTCCGTGAGGCTAAGGTCCATGATTGCTCCTCGGTAGCTTCCTATGTTCACACCCGACTGTGCGCGCATGCCTCCACAGATGAGCCGCGACTGATCACAATTGAACGTGAGCGACCAGAACTCCAGTTCAGGGCCGAAAGGCGCCCCGGCAGTACTCTCCCACACCAAGTTGCCACTGGCATCTATTTTCCGCACACGGGCAGACGTTCCCGTAGTGATGTAACTGTTCCCTACCGTGTCGGTGGTCATGGTCCCGATCCAATAATTGGCAGAATCCCAAGGCGTATTGTAGGTCCATTGCAGATTGCCCAAGGCGTCATACTTCCTCAACCGCAGGGGAGAATCGCCCCCATACACATACACATTACTGTTCCTGTCGGTCTTGATGTTCCAGATCTTGTTCGAATTCTGGAAAAGCGGGGTCTGCACCCAGGGATCCACGATGAGGGTCCTTGACCTGTCATACGATCCCGCATTGAAACCCACCGTGTTGCCGCTCACCACGAAACGGGTGGCGATCCGGTCATCCTTCGCATCCACATAGAACGACACAGGGGCATGATCGATGATATCGCCAAACGCGGTCGAGATGCGCAGATTGCCCTCGGCATCCAAGGCTGGCGGCTGTTTTCCCTTGAACACCATCTTCACCTTGCTCAAATCCGCTCCGGGATGGAGGATGAGCGCATACTTCACACCCTGCTCGGGATGTATGGAGTATTCCAAATCAATGTTGTCGTAAAGCCCCGCGTAGACCACCTTGGCAAAACCGTCCACCGGACGGCTGTTCACCGTGCGTTTCTGCGCATCCAGTGAACTGTAGATGTGATAGTCACCGGTCCTGTCCAGACCCCTGACCGTCACATTCCTGTTGCAGCCCACCCACTCCATCTGGACGAACTCACTGCTGATGAGCATGCGCGGCTGCGACTTCTCGCCCCGCTTGCGGTAGTGGTTCTTAGCCTTTTCATCAAAACGGTAGGTGATGCCGTTATCCGTCAGCATGATCAAGGTCGAACCATAGTCCACCGCATAACGCACCTGCGCACCGTTGGCCCGGTCATCGAACTGGCCTGAGGCGGGAATGAAACTGGCATGGTCGTGGAGCGAGCTGGCCCAGTTCACCTGCGCAGCAGCATCCATGGAGATAGCAAGCAGCAGAGCGGCTGCCACAGGCCAAAGGGCCGATTTGAAAGAACGCATCATTTGAAGTTTCAAAAGAATGAGAGAGGGATTTCAATGCCTCCCGTGGAGTTTTCAGCGCCCGAATGTAAGGATACCGTTAAGAACGCTTCCTGCCCTGAAGCGGTGCGAGCAGATGCTCCAGACCATTCGTACGGATCACGTGCATCGTACTCAGCATCATGCCCAGCTTGCCTGCCGGAAACCCTTGTGTTGCGAACCATTCGAGGTAGAACGTGGGCAGCTCGATGATGCGCTTGCCTTTGTACTTGCCGAAGGGCATCTCGTAGGTCATCATCTCCTCCAACAACTTCGGGTCGGGTGCGTTCATGGCCGAAAGTTGAGCAAAAAGAAAGGGCCGCCCGCAATGCGGACGGCCCTTGCCATGAATTCAAGGCAAATGATCAGCCCTTGGCCTTCACATTCACATTCAGTTTGATCTCGTTCTCCAGCACCATATCCTTCAAAGGATGGGCCCAAGCAACACCATACTTCTGACGGTCGAAGGTGAGGCTGGCATTGGCCGTTCCGCTCACCGTGTCGATGACCAGGTTCTCCAACACCTCCTCGTTGGTCACACCACGCACAGTCAATTTGCCAGCAACCTTGCCATCTGCATTCACACCGGAGACCACGAATGTGGCAGTCGGATAGGTAGCCACATCAAAGAAGTCGGGCGAGGAGAGGTGACCGATCAGTTTCTCTGGAGTGCTGCCCTTCTTCTCATCGTAGTTCTGGTCTGTCACCTTCATGGTGCTCAGAGCGGCTGTGAAGCTGCCCGCGGTGACCTTGCCGCTGTCCACGGTGAAAGAACCTTCGGTGAGCTTCAGAAGGCCCGTGTGCGTGTAGACGCCTACCAGCGTTCCGGACCATTCCACTGTGCTGAGGGCGGTGTCCACCGTCATTTCCACAGCTGTGACCACAGGGGCCGATTCAGCGGGCTGCTCTCCAGAATTTCCGCACGAGACAAGGAACATGGCAGAGGAAAGTACACCTGCCGAGAAAAGAGTGATTTTATTCATGGTTGGTTTGGTTGGTTAAGGGCCACAAAGGTAGAAAAAATGTTGATGTTTGAACATTGATGTTCCATGCATAAAAAAAGTCCCCTCACCGGAAAGCGAGGGGACTTCCTATTAAGAGCAACCTATCAATGAGCGGCCAGATACTGGGCCACGCCTTCGTGGGTGGCCTTCATGCCCTCTGCACCTTTGGTCCAGTTGGCAGGGCACACCTCACCGTTCTCCTCGAAGAACTGCAGGGCATCCACCATGCGCAGGGCCTCGTCCACATTGCGACCCAGCGGGAAGTTGTTGATGAGCGCGTGCTGCACCACCCCGCTCTTGTCGATGAGGAACAGGCCGCGGTAGGCGATCATCGGGCCGGTGGCCTCCAGCTCCCCGTTCTCATTGTAATCGTAGTCACCTGCCAGCACACCGTAGTTCATGGAAATGGTCTTGGTGGTGTCTGCAACCACGGGATAGGTGATTCCCTTGATGCCACCAGCGGCCTTGTCCATCTGCAACCAGCCCCAGTGCGACTCCTCGGTGTCGGTGCTGCAGGCCACAACAGCGCAGCCACGGGCCTCAAAATCTGCCAACCGCGATTGGAATGCGTGCAGCTCTGACGGACATACGAATGTGAAGTCTTTCGGGTAGAAGAAGAATACCACGTGCTTCTTGCCGATGTACTGGTCGAGCGAGAAGCCGTTGACCACTGTTCCACCGTTCACTACTGCACCTGCTGAGAAATGCGGTGCCTTTTTACCTACTAATGTTGACATGTTGTTATGGTTTTGATTTGTGATTTGATTGTTCCGGGATCCCGATGTTCGGAAATCGGGCGCAAAGATAAGTGCACAGCGGCCGGTGTCAGGCCAGCGAGACCGAAAGATAGGCCAGTGCGAACCCCACGACAATGGCCACGAACTTGCCAAGATTGAACCGATGGCTCTTGTCGGCCTCATAGATGATGGTGGTGGCGATGTGCAGGAAAATGCCCACAACGAGGGCCATCATCACCCCGAAGAAATGGGAAGTGTCCACCACGGCATGCTCGATGATGCCCGAGACAACGCCTCCCAAAGGGGACATGCAGGCGAACATGAACACGAACAGCATGGCCCGCATGCGTTCCACCCCACTCGACCGCAGCACCGTGCCAAGGATGAAGGCCTCCGGCAGCTTGTGAATGATGACCCCGAGCATCAGGGCGTCCTCCCCATGACCGTGGTCGTGGCCATGACCGAAGGGCATACCCTCTAAGAACGAATGAATGCCCAGACCGATGAGCAGGGCGAACGGGAACCGCTGGCCGTCTATGCCGTGGGCATGACCGTGCTCTATGCCTTTGGTAAGCACTTCCAACAGCACCTGAAGCATGAAACCGATGATGATGAAAACCCCGGTGTTCATGCCTATCTCAGCATAGGAGACGGGCAGAATATGGAAGAACGACAGTCCGAGGATGTAGGCACCGCTGAAGGAGAGGGCCAAGGTGAACCTTCGGCCATCCACCTTGGCGAAAAGGGCGGCTATTCCGGCAAGGAAGGGCAGGGAGAACAGCAGAATCAGATCTCCCATGGGCTGCTTTTTCTGGTCACCATGATCAAACGGTCGGAGGTCTGCTCATCGAACGGCTCCAGCCCATAGCTGCCGAACACCTCCAACAGGTCAAGGCCGGCCCGCTCGAAGTATGCTGAGAATTGCTCCAGGGTGAGGGCATCGACCTCCTCCACGAACTCATGCTCCGTATCTCCGTCCACCACTCGGATGCGTTTCTCGATCACCGATCCGCGCAGGGCCCGGCTGATGTGAAAATGAAGCCCCTCGCGCTGCAGTTCCTCCTCGTGCACCAAGGTGGCAACGGCCTTGCGCACATTCAGGAAGTCGAGGACGAAAAAACCTCCCGGTCTCAGCGCATCCCGCACGGAATTGATGGTGCGCTGATCATCCTCCGCACTGTGGAAATAGCCGAAACTGGTGAAGAGGTTGAGCACTGCATCGAAATAGGAGTCCCAATAGAGGGCACGCATGTCGTGCACGAAAAACTCCAATCCCTCACGCTCCAGGGAACGTGCCTCCTCAATGCTCTCGTCTGCCAGATCGATGCCGATGACCTCATAGCCAAGCCCATGGAGCTCGACCGAGTGACGGCCTGCACCGCAGGCCAGATCGAGCACCCTTCCTCCCTTGGGCACATCGAGGGTGGACATCAGCATCTGGATGAAGCCCTTGGCCTCGTCCCTGTCGCGGTGGCGGTAAAGCACATGGTAGTAGGGCGAATTGAACCATTCCTGGAACCAGTTCAAACCTTCGTCCGGGGTCGTCTGCATGGGCCGCAAACTTAGCTATTCCCAACAAGGCCTATCAGCACCCGAACAGCTGCGACAAACCGCCCACATCACATTTTGGCAATCTCGGGTAACTCTTTAGTTTTACCGCGGTATAAGTCACCTCCAACATTTTAAGAAAGGTACGCAGCCTGTTTGCGACTTGCCATGAGCGCATCTCCTCAAATGCCTTCGTCCAATTCCAGCCAGCTGAACGGGATGGACATCTACGACCTTTACAATAGGATGGAGAGCGACAAGATAATGCTCTCATTCAAAGGCGATGTGACCTCTGACCTCACGGGATCCATCCTACAGATCATCGAGCACAGGCTCATCGAGATGCGGGAGACCCCCAAACTGAGGAAGAAGGTGTACAATGTGCTCGTTGAATGTCTGCAGAATCTCTACCATCATATCGATGACTCTTTGGAAGACTCTGACCTCGGCACTGACAAGCGCTCGGCCATCTTCACCATCGGGGCCAATGCAAGCGGATACTCCATCACCACCGGGAACTACATTGATTCCTCGAAGGTGGAGCGCTTTGCTGAGCGGCTTCAGCGCATCAACAGCATGTCCACCGATGAACTGAAAGAGCTTTACAAGGAAGTGCTGAGCAATGATGAGCGCACAGGAAAAGGAGGTGGTGGACTTGGCATGATCGACATTGCCCGGAAGACCGGCAAGAAACTGAACTACGACTTCATCCGTGTGAGCGACAGGCTTTCGTTCTTCAGCCTGAACATAGTAATCGACAATCAAGAATCAAACTGACCCAACACGTAGCATACCATGGAAGCCATCAACATTGAAGGAACGCCCAAGACCCCCAAGGTCAATTTCGACCCCGAGAAAGGATCCCTGCTTCTGAAAGGAAGGTCGATACCCGAGAATTCCATTGAGTTCTATCGCCCCTTGGTAGATTGGCTGGACCGCTACACCGGAAGTCCGAAGGCCAAGACCGTGTGCGAGATCCAATTGGAATACTTCAACACCAGTTCGAGCAAATGCCTGCTTGACCTCTTCAAGAAACTGGAGCAGATGAACAACAGCGGTGCTGACGTGGTCATCAACTGGTATTATGAGGAGGATGATGAGGACATGCTGGAAGCCGGAGAGGATTACCAGAGCATCATCAACGTGCCGTTCAAGATGATCGAGGTGCAGTCCTGATCTCAACCCATACCATGGCCAGACCCCGGTCCTCTCTCAGGGCCGGGGTTTTCTTTTGCCTGCGGGCAAGGCACTCAGGAAAGCATGGCTGTGGCCAGCGCGCGCGCCTCGGCATCGGAGGCCACATAGTCCTCGTATGCAGGCTGCGACAGGAAGCTGCACTTGGCCATGGTGCTGGCAATGAGATCGGACATGCCGAGGAAACTGACACGGTCGTTGAGGAACCCGGCCACGGCCACCTCGTTCGCAGCGTTCAGTATGCAGGGCATGTTCCCTCCCTTCTCCAACGCAGAGAATGCAAGGGCCAGATTGCGGAAGGTCTCCCTGTCCGGCTGCTCGAAGGTGAGCGCAGGATAGTTCAGGAAATTGAAACGTGGGAAATCACTTTTCAGCCGGTCGGGATAGCCGAGGGCGAACTGAATGGGCAGTTTCATGTCAGGCAGGCCCATCTGCGCCTTCATGCTGCCGTCCCCGAACTGCACGATGCTGTGAATGATGCTCTGCGGATGCACGATCACATCGATCTGATCGGGCCGGAGCGCAAAGAGCCATTTGGCCTCGATCACCTCCAGTCCCTTGTTCATCATACTGGCGCTGTCTATGGTGATCTTGGCACCCATGTCCCAATTGGGATGTTTAAGGGCCTGTGCCTTGGTCACCGTGGTGAGCTGCTGGCGGTCCATGCCACGGAAAGGCCCACCGGAGGCCGTGAGATAGATCTTCTCGATCGGATTGTGGAACTCGCCCACCAGACACTGGAAAATGGCCGAGTGCTCGCTGTCCACAGGGTAGATGTTCACCCCCTTCTGCTGCGCCAAGGCGGTGACGATATCGCCCGCCACCACAAGCGTCTCCTTGTTGGCCAGCGCAATGTGCTTCCCTGCCCGGATGGCCGCCAATGTGGGCCGCAGGCCGGCATAGCCCACCAAGGCCGTCAGCACGATGTCAATGGCCTCCATCTCCACCACCTGCGCCAGAGCATCCTGGCCGGCATAGACCTTGATGCCCTCGTCAAAAAGCACATCCTTCACCCGGCCATAGAGACGCTCGTCCCCTATCACCACCGCGTTGGGCCTGTGCTTCAGCGACTGCGCGATGAGCAGGTCGGCATTGCTATGGGCGGTGAGCACTTCAAGCTCAAAGGTCTCGGGATTGGCCTCCAGCACCTCCAGGGCCTGCGTGCCTATGGATCCCGTGGAGCCAAGGATGGCAATGTGTCTTTTCCGCTGCTGCTGTTCCATTTTCGAGGCCAAGGGTGCAAAAGTATCCGAATAGGATGACGTGACGGAACAACCGCTACCTTCATCTGTTCTCTACCATCATCAAACCCGCTCCAAATGACCTTCAAGACCCTTGCCATCAGCTATCTGCTCACCACGCTGGTGTTCTTCGCCATTGATATCGTATGGCTCGGTCTCGTTGCCAAAGGCATCTATGCCAAGTATCTGGCAGGCTTTCTCGCTCCACAAGTGAACTGGGCAGCGGCCATCGTCTTCTATCTGCTCTTCATCATCGGCATCTTCATCTTCGCCATAGTTCCGGCAGTGGAGAAAGGGTCGCTGCAGACAGCCATCCTCTATGGTGCCCTTTTCGGGTTCTTCACCTATGCCACCTATGACCTGACCAATCTGGCCACGCTGAAGGACTGGCCGCTGCCCATCGTGTTCATCGACATCGCATGGGGTGTGGTGCTCACTGCTGCGGTGAGCACCGCAGGCTATCTCATCACCAGATGGGTGGGATAGGAATGGTGGGTGGGTCAGCGCACTGCGCATCTCAGGTTTAGGAACATGCGCTTTCAATCAATGCGTGCATTGTATCTTCGCGACTCACTAAAATTCCCCCATGCGTTCGTTCCTTCTTTCCGTTTCCATGCTGCTGGTCGTCTCTGCCGCTGCGCATGAGAACCCCAACGGCCCCATCCTGGTGAGCCACGAACTGGTCAAGGCCTACTCGAAGGACGATGTGAAGGCCGTTTGGAAAGAGAAGGGTGTGCCGAAGATCGCTCTCCCGGTGAAGCTGGGATTTGACGTTTACGAGCTCATCTACCTGGTGCCGTGGCTGGACGGTTCCATGCGCAAGGCATCGGGCATCTACTATGTTCCCAAGACGGACAAGGCTGTGCCCTATATGATGTACGGACACGGCACCCAGATCGAGAAGAAGCGCGAGATCACGGACAAGAATGCCCAGATGTTCATCTGCATGGCCTTTGCCACGGACGGGTATGCGGCCATGTATCCGGACTATTACGGCATTGGCAAGGGCGAGGGAAAGCACCTCTACCAGCATGCGTGGTCCGAGGCGCAGTCGTTCATCTATATGCTCTATGCGGTGGATGAGCTCAACAAGCAGCTGGGACTGAAGCACGATGGCCGTCTGTTCCTCACAGGCTACTCGCAGGGGGGGCACTCCTCGTTTGCCGCGCACAAATACCTTCAGGAACTGAACGATGCCCGTTTTCAGGTCACGGCCTCTTCGCCCATGTCCGGGGCGTATGACATGACCGGTGTGCAGGAGCAGTACATGTATCAGGAGTATCCCCGTCCGTTCTATCTGCCCTATCTCTTGCTTTCCTATCAGCACGCCTACAAGATCCTCGACATTGACAATCCTTACGAGATTTTCCGCGCACCGTTCGACACGCTCTTCCCGGCCTATTTCGAAGAGAACAACAGCCGGACGTTGGACGAGCTGAACAAGCATCTGCCCGCCATTCCGAAGGACGTGGTGAAGCAGGAATTTGTGGATGCCTATGCCAATGACCCTGAATTCCCGTTCAAGAAACGCCTGGCCGAGAACAACCTGACGGATTGGACCCCTAAGGCGCCTGTGCAACTCTGCTATTGCAAGGGCGACAAGGAGGTGAACTACAGGAACTCGGAGGTGACCTTTGAGAAGATGAGCGGCCAAGGGGTGGCCATCCGGCTGAACAATCTGAGTGACGAACTGGACCACAACACCTGCGCGGCCTTTGCAGTGCTGGCCACGAAGCATTATTTCGACCGCTTCAAGAAGAAAGGGCAGAATCCGAAGATGAAGGACATCCCCGGTTTCAAGCGATTCCTCATCGGTTTTGTGAAGCGCAGCGAGGAGAAGAAATTCAGGAAACAGGGAAAGGACGCGGCCTATATCTGAGCCGAGGCCCGATGGGGCAAGGCCGTTCTCAGGTCAGCCCCCCCCCTACTCTGCCCTTCGTCACTGCACCTTCTCGGCATCTACAAAGACCGAGTCATCGATCTTGCGGTTCAGCTCCACCTGTGAAAAGGTGATGCGGATGCGGCCGGTCTGGAAGTTGCTCTCGCCCTTCACGGGCTTCTCGGTCTTGCCACCGATATCGCCTGTCAGTGCCTTGGGCATCTTGAACTTGCGGAAATCGCCCTCGAACATCACCTCACTCGGTATGATACCCTTGGCCGCAGCGTAGGTGTTGTGATAGGTCACCGTTCCCTCGCGCTTCAGGGTGAGCTGAGCGCGATGGATGCGCCCGTCCACCTTGCCGATGGCCAGTTTCATCACCATCAGGTCCTCATTGTTGTTGGGGATGATGGTGACCCCATGGCAGGCCACGCCTTTCACGTCCTCGCTGCCAGTGAGCACGGCCACATAGGTAGTGGTGTCAGCCAGCGTTTCCAGTTGCAGGAACGGACTCTGCTTGGGCACGAAGATGAGCCCGTTGGCATTGACACGGAACTTGCCCGGCTTCTTGTAGAAGAGGTTGCCGCTGATGCGCTGCAGCTTGACGCCCGGAATCTCGAACTGCATGGCGGCACTGCACTTAAGGTCGTTGATGCGGTTGAAATCGGTGCGGATGGTCTTGAGCAGCGCGTAGGGGCTCTGCGCACTGGCGGTAAGGGTGAAGAGGGTGAGGAGGAAAATGGAAAATGGGGTCTTCATGTTCATGGTGAATGGTGTTGATGTGCTCCGACTAAAGGTGAAATCGACCTCCCCCAGCCCCTCCTTGACAGGAGGGGAGCTGACCACGCAAGCTCTCCCCCTGTCAAGGGGGAGTGGCCGCCAGAGGCGGACGAGGGGGTCTTTTGCCTTTTGCTCAAAATCCCCCTTTGAAAGAGCAATTCCTGAGAAGATGGCAACTGTGCTCCAATCAAAAGTGAAACCGACCTCCCCCAGCCCCTCCTTGACAGGAGGGGAGCTGACCACGCAAGCTCTCCCCCTGCCAAGGGGGAGTGTCCGCCAGAGGCGGACGAGGGGGTAATGGAGTGCCTGTCCCAAACGTGAGTCGGGTACACAGGCTTTGTGTGCTCTGCGAAAATCTCTGCGCTCTCTGCGTGAAATCTTTGCGTGCTCTGCCTGAAATCTCTGCGTGCTCTGCGAAAATCTCTGCGCTCTCTGCGTGAAATCTTTGCGTGCTCTGCGTGAAATCTCCGCGTGCTCTGCGTGAAACCCCTTCATTCCAGAATGTCCTTTCTACGGAAATGATAGAGCGTGATGCCCAGAAATGCGGCCGTGTGGCCCAACAGCACCAGGGCCGAACGGACGATGTCCATGGTGGGCACAGGGTCAGCGAAGAACTTGCGCCACAGCATCATGTGGTTGGTGAAGAGCAAGGGCATCAACGGGTCGAAGAAGCTCATCTCGAACGAGGCCACCACGGTGAAGACAATGACCACCACCATGGTGAGCACGATGGGGCCGATGCTGTTGTTGGCGAACGCGGAGAACATGAGCGACAGCGAGGCGATGGTGGCCAGACTGATGAACGCATAGCCGAACGCCAGCATGAACCGCCACGGCAGGTCGTCATTGCGGAGGATGACCAAGCCATCTGAGTTGAGCACCATCAGGTCACCGGGGCCGAAGACGAGCAGGCTGCCCGCATAGGCGAAGATGCCCAGCAGCACGAGGATGGCGAGCACATAGAGCAGCGCGGTGAGCCACTTCGTGAGCACCAGACGCGTGCGGCTGATGGGCCGTGTGAGCACGTAGCGCATCGTTCCCATGGCCGATTCGCCCGAGAGCAGGTCGCCTGTGACCATCGCCACCAGCAGCGGCAGATGGATGATGAGCGTCTGCAGGATGATGAAGCAGATGAGGTTGCCGTTGACAATGTTGCCCTCCAACCGGAACACCTGCTCGAAGGTCTGGAACAGCAGCCCGATGTATTCCTTGCCGCTGAACCAGAACGCCACATCGATGAGCAGCGTGAGCATCACGATGGCACCCAGCCCGATGAAGCTGCGGGGCCGCGAGAACGACTTGATGATCTCTGCTTTCAGTTCGCGCATCATGCCGTGGTCAGTTTGAGGAAGTAATCTTCCAATTTGCGCCTGTGCTCCAAGCGATAGAGCGGATGCCCTGCTTCGAGCAGCAGCTTCGGCAGTCGGGGCAGTTCCTCCCGCGCGGCCAGCAGCAGCACGGTGTGGGCATCGTGGCTCAGGATGGGGAACCCAGCGGCTTTCAGCATGGCGGCCGCCTGCTGCGCATCATCGGTCTCGATGGTCACTTGCAGACTGCCCTCGTTCAGCAGATCGGCCACGCGGCCCTGCGCCACGCATTTCCCTTGATGGATGATGGCCATGCTGTCGGCCATCTGCTCCACCTCCGAAAGAATGTGCGAGGAGATGATGACCGTCTTGCCCATTTCCTCCTTGAGGCGGATGATGAGTCTGCGCAGCTCGATGA
>CAZATP010000028.1:43091-51593 GCA_964488095.1 uncultured Chryseobacterium sp. | reverse complement strand
CGGACCAGACGTTCGACTGCACCAGTGTGGGCGCCCAGACGGTGACACTCACCGTCACTGACCAAAGCGGAAACGTGTCTACTTGTACCGCGACCGTCATCGTTGAAATTGGGTCGGTAAGCCAACCTACAGCTGTCTGTCAAGACGTGACGGTATATCTATATGCGAATGGATTCGCTTCGATAACAACGAATGACGTGGATGGAGGTTCGTTCGCTACATGTGGAATTGGAGCGATGACCGTCAATCCATCCAATTTCGATTGCAGCAATGTTGGAGTAAATGAGGTGGTACTTACCTTGGTAGACAACCTGGGTATCAGTTCGACCTGCACTGCCAATGTCACAGTTATAGACACCTTGACACCGGTGATCATCGGATGTCCAAGCGACATGACAATAATACCTGATAGCATCAACTGCAGCCCACAGGTCACTTGGAACATCCCTTCCGTTTCGGACAACTGTAGCACTTCATTGACTGCTTCTCATTCGCCAGGTGACACATTCCCCGTAGGGACCACCGTTGTGACCTACACAGCAGTGGATGGTGCTGGCAATACGGCCCAATGCTCATTCGAAGTTGTGATTACTTCTGGGGCTCCGCTTTCCGCTCAGGTTGTCGTTCAAGAACGGGCATGTGGTCACGCCATAAGCTGTAACGGGCTGGCAGATGGTGTGGCAGAGGTCCTCATCTCTGGAGGATGTGCACCATATTCCGTGCTTTGGAGTACTGGTGCAACCTCCGTTGTGGCGAGCGGGTTTGGGGCCAGCCAATACAATGTTACAGTGACAGATGCCAACGGAACATCTGTAGTAGTGGTTTTCGAGGTGACCCAACCTGATCCGATCACACTTACTGCGCCTGAACTGTCCAGCTACTTGGGAGGCTGGAACGTAACGTGCAAAGGCGCAAGTGATGGTTCCATCACCATAGGTGCATTGGGTGGAGCTGATTGTCTGCCCTACCTTCCCGAATGGTTCGGGCCGAATGGATTCACATCCTCAGACCTTAGTCTGAACGGAATTACGGCCGGCACATACGACCTCACTCTCAATGATGTCAACGGCTGTGCCGTGACCACCTCCATCACCCTGACCGAGCCTGAAGCTTTAGGATTCCTTACGGTAGTGATAGAGGCCTCATGCCCAAATGCTATGGATGGTGGTATCAGCGTAAATGCGTTCGGGGGTACTGAACCATATACCCTTCAGTTGGAGAACGGTGACCCGGTGGTCGCCCTAACAGGGCTGAGCGCAGGCACCTACACGGTGATGCTGACCGATACCAACGGCTGTGTGGCTACACAGATAGTCACTGTGACCGAACCTCAACCAATGTCGTTGAATGTGACTGCAGTGACAGACGCCTCCTGCTTCGGAATCTCTGATGGAGAGGCCCAATTGGAAGTGCTTGGCGGAACATCCCCGTTCTCCGTGATCTGGGAAGGTGGACAGTCGGGCCTGCAGGTCAACGGACTGGCCGTGGGGCACAACACGTTCACCGTGACAGATGCCAACGGCTGTATGCTCATGGACTCCTTGGAGATCGGAAGCCCATTGGAACTGATTATCGACACCATTGCCGTGACCGGTGTTTCTTGCCTTGGAGGTTCGAACGGCAGTGCCCTTGCCACCGTTTCTGGCGGACAGGCCCCGTACAGCTATGTATGGTCACCCGCGGGTCAGGTTGGTAATCCGGGTACAAACCTTCCCATTGGCAACCTCGAACTCACCGTGACGGACGCAAATGGCTGCACAAGCACACGGGCCTTCATTGTCACCGAGCCTTCTGGCATCACCCTGACCATTTCGCCTGATACGAACGTGTGCGCTAAGAGTCTGGTGGTCATCAGTGCCTCTGCCATCGGGGGTGCGGGCTCATTCACCTACACTTGGGATAACGGCCTTGGCAATGGAGCGCAGCATATAGTGGCCCCTGAATCGTCTACCACCTACGTGGTGACAGCCACGGATGCCAACGGCTGCAACGTGACTCAGAGTGTCACCATCAGTGTAGACCCATCACCAGTGGCCGCATTCACTGCCACTATTGTTGACCCTTGCGTCCTCCCTGCGCAGTTCAACACCGTGAACAGCAGCACTGAAGCCGTAAGTTATCTGTGGTATCAGGGAACGACCACCTTCACAGATACGGCTCCTGTAATCAACTACGCTGCGGCCGGTGTCTACACATTGGCATTGGTGGCGTTCTCCGAAAACGGTTGCACAGATTCTGTCAATATGGTATTGACCGTGCAAGCTCCGCCTGTGGCAGATTTCGTCATCAGCAATACGGCAGGGTGTCAGCCTTTGGGCACCGTATTCACCAGCACCGGCACGGGAGGTCAGAGCTATAGCTGGACTTTCGGTGATGGGACAACGGGTTCGGGCGCCACTCTTGGTCACTCGTACTTTGAGGTGGGCACCTATGATGTGACGCTCACCGTCACCTCATCCACCGGATGTGCGGACACCCTTTCCATCGCAGATGCTGTGACCGTCCATCCGAATCCAGTGGCAGATTTCACCGTCATCGACCTCGGTGTTGACGGCAGCAGCTTTGAGTTCGTCAACAACAGCTCCGGTGGGTCTGCCTACGCGTGGCAATTCGGTGACGGAGGTTTCTCAGACGATTTCAGCCCTACTTACGACTACACATCTGATGGTGGGTATGACATTACACTCACGGTCATCACGGAGTTCGGTTGTGTTGACACTGCCCGCCAGTCAGTCTCTGTGGAGCTTCAAAAAGGACTCTTTGTGCCCAATGCAATGGTCATAGGTAACACAGGTGGTGCTGGAGTGTTCAGACCAACCGGGGTAGGACTTGCAGAGTATCGCGCATTCGTGTTCGACAAGTGGGGCAACCAACTTTGGGAATCCACTGAGCTTGTAGGTGGTTCGCCTGTGGGCGAATGGGACGGCCGATACCGCGGAGAACTCGTTCCGCAGGGGGCGTACGTTTGGCATGTGGAGGCCCGATTCCTCGATGGCACCGTGTGGGAGGGGATGGAAGGCGAGGACGGTAAGAAACGGCAGAGCGGATCAGTCACCGTGCTCTACTGATATCGTATCAATGAACGCGAGGCTTCGAAGCAGTGCGCTTCCAGGGCCACACTATTTTCTCGGACAATCCTCAGAGCGATTGGAGATAGGCCCGCTTGTCGATGGCGGTGGCTGCGAGAATGCCGCTGGTCATGCCAGAGATGACGCCCAGCGTGGCCACGTGCATACCGCCCATGAAGAAGTTCTTGATGGGTGTGCGAACATGGAACTCCTCGCACGTGAAACGCTTGGGAGATGCCTCCAAACCGTAAATCGCCCCCTAACTTGCATGGGCGCAGTGATGCGCGGTGAGCGAAGGCGCAAAAGGAGGCGATGAAAGTCCGCCAGAACAGGGTAATTATTCACTAACTATTGACTTTTTTTGAGTCGAATACCCTACTCCAAAGACAAAACAAGACAAATGAGGCACTTATGAGCCTCCAAAAACCCCTAAAAATGTGACCCGAAGTGTGACCTCAAAGAAAAAGGGGCTACGCTCAAATGAACGTAACCCCTTGATTTTCATGTGGGCCCAGCAGGGCATGATCCTGCGACCCCCTGATTATGAGTCAGGTGCTCTAACCAACTGAGCTATGAGCCCGAAAACGGACGGCAAATTTACGCCAACAAAGGGTTCTATCGCAATCCCCTTTCCGCAGGGTCTCATGCACAGAAAAGCCCCACCGACAGGGTCAGCAGGGCTCATCTATCTTGGCAAGGAACAGGTCTCAGGCCACCTGTATCTCCTTGGTCTTGCGGACCGCGGTCTCCACCTTCGGGAGTTCCACATGAAGCACGCCTGCCTCATACTTCGCCTGAATGCGGTCTATGTCTATCTGCTTCGAGAGGTTGAAGGAGCGCTTGAAGCTGCCGGTCCGGAATTCGCGCGTCACATAGTTTTCGCGTTTGTCCTCCCTGTTCTCCGTGTGCGTGCCGCTGATGGTCAGTACCTCATCCTCCACAGCGATGTTGATATCCTTCTTGTCGAAACCGGGCGCAACCAGTTCGAGATGGAAGGACTGCTCCTCTTCACGGATGTTCACAGAAGGAACGTAGCTCGCGGTCTCAGCAGGTGCAAAATCTTTCCAGAAATCATCCACAATACCGGGAAACAGAACGTTGGGTCTTTTGAATTTTACGAGTGTCATGGCTTGTTGTTTTAAAGGTTGAACATGCCCTTCCACTTTTCAGATTCTGTGCCAACGGAAAAATAGCCTTTCTGGTATGTCAATTTGACGCTTTCTGCTTTGGTCGGCTGTCAATATGTCGGATTCATTGAGACTATTTAACAACTTCCACCAAGGATTACTGCCATGTGGCCATCGTAATTTTGCATTGTCCGTTCGGTACGCCTATTGTTTACCGAAATGGCACACCACTAAATCCCTGAAAAGATGTTCAGTCCTTCGCTTCTCGTCATCACTCTGGTGTTCGCTGCCATCGGTATGGCCGTGAGCGCCCGTCTCAAGAACGTGTTCAACAAATACAGCAAAGTGGGGCTTCGCAGCAACCTCACTGGCGCTCAGGTGGCGCAAAAGATGCTGCAAGACAATGGCATCTTCGATGTGACCATTGAATCCGTTCCCGGCAAGCTCACCGACCACTACAACCCGATGAATAAAACGGTGAACCTGAGCCCGGAGGTGTACTCCGGTCGCAGTATCAGTGCTGCAGCTGTTGCGGCCCACGAATGTGGACATGCTGTGCAGCATGCACGTGAGTATCCATGGCTGCAGATGCGCTCGCAGATGGTGCCTATTGTCAATTTCAGTTCCAGGGCGCTCAACTTCGTGTATATCGCGATGATTTTCTTGGCGTTCAGCGCCAATCTGTACAATCAGGCACTGTTGGCCATCATTTTCCTTCAGACAGCCATCACGCTGTTCACGGTGATAACCCTCCCTGTGGAGATGGATGCGAGCAACCGCGCTTTAGTATGGCTTCGCGGCAGCGGAGTAGCCACTTCAGGGGCTGAAATGGATGGGGCATCGACTGCTTTGAAATGGGCCGGACGCACCTACCTCGTAGCTGCCCTCGCTTCTCTTGCCACACTGGCCTACTTCATCATGAGCTACATGAGCCGCAGGGACTGATCGTAGGCACTCCCGTCACACAGAAGGCATCCCCTCAGAAGGATGCCTTCTTTTTTTGGCATCAGGAACGAATCGACCTATCGTCCGAACCGATGTGTAGACGCTTTGCGTTTCCATATCTTTGCCGCCCGCATTACGATGGCCTCGTAGTACAATGGATAGTATAAGGGTTTCCGGTACCCTGGATACAGGTTCGATTCCTGTCGAGGCTACGAATTCTTACCGATCGGGGTGTAGCGCAGCCCGGTAGCGCGCTACGTTCGGGACGTAGAGGCCGTGGGTTCGAATCCCGCCACCCCGACTGCATAATGCCGATGGTCCTGCTATCGGCATTTGTTTTTCGGTCCGGTCACTCTGGTCGGAGAACCTCCCGCAACTGTGGCAGGAGGGCTTGCGCAAAAAGCCGGTGTCCGCGGGCATTCCAATGGCCGTCAAGTGGGAAGTAGCAGTCTCTCCCCATCACCTCAGCGGCCGGAACCGTTTTCACCTGAGATGCTACTATTGACCAACGCACAGCGGCATCCCCATTCAGCGTATCACTGCCATTAGCATGAAAACCCAATCTGCACAAATCCGCAACGCAATCTTGGCAGCCATAGGGTCTGTTGGGAAGGCTCACAACCATCAGGTCAGCTCCACTCTCTGTGCAGATGTCATCCATCTGAATCATGTAGTGACTCAGCCTCACCATCGCATCTTGCAGCAGTGGGAAAGTTGTATCCGCAGCATGATGGATGGCCCTTGGGTAATACATGGCCTCGAACATCAGCCACGGATTCAGCAGGCCATCCTTAAGTGCATTCTGAATTTCTTCATCGAGGGAGTTAAATCGCAGTTGAATGTCACTGTTGAACGAGCGTTGCAGTGCCTCCGCTTCAGCCAGCCATCTGGTTCGGACATTGGCCGTCCTCAGATATTTCTTGCTGATATTGGGTAGCAGTCTTCTGGCAACGCGTTGATTCAGAGATTCATCCGGCTCCCTGATATCTGAGACCTTCAGGGAAGCGACCGTTGGGGCGAATGGAGAAACACGTTCGCCCCGCTCATAAGCAATCTCGCCCATAAGTTGATTGAGGTCATTTCCTTGCAGCACCGCTTCGATAACGATATCCGGCTTCAGCATTGGTATGACCTCTCTCATCAGCTGCACATGGTTGCCCGGATGCGACCCTCCTTTGCCAAGGTTGAGAATCTCCACCTCAGGGAATTCCTCTTGAAGAAGGTTGACCCACGTCTCATGCTCCTCTACGCCCCAACCGAAGGTGAATGAGTCGCCAATAATCATTACCCGTTTCCTTCTCTTCTCAATCCGAACATCAGGGCCCCGAAAGCCAAGATTGTTGATGCGTATGGACAGGTCAAACTCCGTGCTGATGTGCGTGGCCCTGCTGTGGGAGGGATACAGGAGGTTGGCGGTTTCATTCAGGAGAAAATGACCATAGAGACGGTCTCCGATAGCCACACAGGCCACGGTCAAAAGAACCATGGTCAGAGGCAGAATTATTCTCACGCCCCATTCGGACAATCTCGTGGACAGCATGTCAATCGCCCAACTGTTCTGAGTCCAGCTCCTCCGGCAGCAGCGGAGTGGCCCGCTGAGGGCCCGAGGTGGTGGCACCTTTCGGCTTCTTCCGTTTGAAAAGGTCACCGATGCTGTCAAACTCCCTGCGGAAACTTAGGCCCACGCCCTGAGTGAAAGGGGCGTTGTTGTTCACCAAGGCGTTGGAGGCCACGTCATTGCTGCGGTTGAACGCCCGCACCCGGAAACGCCCATCGGCCGTGATCTTGTACTCAATGTTCACATCGCCCACGATGTTGCTGCTCGACTGCCCCGCCTGGGGACTCCTGCTGTTGGCCACGCCCACGTTGCCGTCCACCACGATGCGGTTGTTGAAGAGCTGCGTGCTCAGCGCCACCTCCACCTCATCGCTGGTCACGTTGGAGCCCGGGCGGTAGTTGAGTCCCACGTCAAAATCATTGCTGATGCGCGACAACCAGTTGCTCAACTGATTACTGAGCAGTTCAGCCGAATTGGAAGAGAAGAAACCGCCCGTCTCGTTTCCGATATTCTGATCCTCCTTGGGCAGGAATTTATTGAGCACCAACAGGCCGAAAACCTGCCGGTTCATCTCCTGGTCGTTGCCCACCCCGATCCGGTTGATAACATCTGTGCGGGCACTCTGGTCGGCATTGGGCAGGTTGATATCGAAGGCGATGTCCGGGCTCAAGAGATTATTGCTCATGTTGAGCACACACTCCACCTGAATGCGCCTCTGATAGATCTCGTTGGTATCGGGATACATTAGGTCGGCCAGTGCGGCTCGCAGGCCATAGACCGCCTGTAGATTCACCTGCGCGTTGTAGGGGCTTCCGCTCCAGTTCACCGTGCCCCCGGGCTTCACCGAGAACCGCTTGTTGATGATGTTCTGCAACGTGAAGAGATAGTCGCCCTTGGTGATGGTGAACTCCCCGAACATCTTGAACTCCTGCGATCTGTCGAGCGAAAGACGGATATCGCCCTGACCGCTGCCGCGGATAATGTCACCAACAGTTGGGTCGAAGATGAGCTGTACCTCAGCATCTGGCGTCACCTGCACATCAAGGTCCATAGTGAGATTAGCGAAATCAACCTGAAACTGAGTGAGTTCATCCTCTTCCACGGTGTGACCCAGCGGTTTCACGAAGGTGATGAAGTTGGTCTCGCGCACACTCTTGGCCCCGAAGAGCGGGATGAAGAACCGCGAGCCTCGGTCTGTGCGCATGGAGAGGTCCAGGTGCATCTTGCCTGGCACGCCAGAGAAGCGTGCCACCCCCGTGCCATAGGCCTTGCCGTAGTAAAGTGGATTGAGTGCCGAGGTGGTGTTGAGCGCCATGAAATTCTCCATGTTCATCGTGGCATCGAACCTGATGTTCTTGAATCCATCGTGTTTCACCCAGCCGTTGATGGTGCCGGGCTTGCCCCGCTCGTCCTGCACCTTGAGGTCCTGCATGTAGAATCCGTCCTTCTTCACCAGCACGCGGTCGTTCAGCTTGAAAGATGTGTTGAGATAATCGAACAGCACAGTGACCTCATTGAAATCGACATAGCCCTCGAGCTCGGGGGCGGAGGTTTTTCCACGTAGCGTGAGAAAGGCCATGGCGGTGCCCTTGAGATTGCTGAGCACTTTCTTCACATAGGGTCCGGCCAGTGCCACTGGAAGATGCTCGGCCTGTAGCACAAGGTCGAAATTGCGTGGACGGTCGGCCCCGGGCAGGAACTGACCGGACACCCGCAGGCCAGTGCCGTCCTTGCGCAGCAGCTTGGCGGTGACGTCCACGGCCCGCTCCTTGGGCAACCAGATGTTGTCCACATTGCCCGACCC
>CAZATP010000028.1:0-42991 GCA_964488095.1 uncultured Chryseobacterium sp. | reverse complement strand
TGACGTCCACGGCCCGCTCCTTGGGCAACCAGATGTTGTCCACATTGCCCGACCCTATCATCACCTCATTCACCTTCAATGAGTCCACCATCAGGCGGTTGGTCACCAGCACCTGACGGTATAGGTCCGAGAGCTTCGCCTCTCCACTCACCTTGCCGCTCACCTTGAGCCCGGCCTTGCGCGTAAACGGGCTCAAGTTGGTGAGATCGAACGCTTTTAGCGTGACCTCCAGGTCCCTTTCCGGGTCTTTTGAAATGTACCCGTTCACCCCGATGGACTGGCCTTTGTTGAGAAAGGTGAAATCTTTGAACCGGAAGGTGGTGCTGTCGATGGTCAGCAGATTGTCTTCCACCACGTTCCACTCCAGATCGGCCAACGTAATGCGCGAGGGCTCCAGATGGAAACTCACCTGTGCATTGCGCGGGAACGAGGCCACGCCCTTGATGCGCGCACTGTTGTTCACTTTCGACCGATTGTCCCACAGGATGGAAAGTCCAAGACTATCGCTGAAGGTATTGGTATGCACCTCGAGATTGGCGATGTAGAGGCTGTCCGTGAAGTGGATGTCCTCGGCCGTCACACTGAGGTCGAATTCCTTGTCGGGATTCTCTGCCCTAATGTGCACCCCGGTGAACTGAATGGAGTCGTAGCTGAACTGTGGGATGTTGCCATCGAAGGTCACCGCATTGCGCGATGAGGAATAACTGCCCTTGAAATCGGTGTTCTTGCCCATTCTGAGCTTGGGGATGAAGAGATAGGTCACGAGGTCCGTGTTCTTCAATTGAGCATTGAAGTCGAACTCAAAACCCTCTCCCGGCTCCAGTTTGGTGAATCCGGAGGCATAGCTCGGCAGGTGCTTGTAAAGAATGTTATTGAACGCCTTGGGAATGTTTCGGAAGGCGAACTGACCGATGAACTCCGCGTCCATGATGTCTGATTCGAACCGGATCAGCTTGCTGTTGTCCCGCTGCTCGGCCTTCAAAATGATGTTGTTCACGCGGAACTCCTGCGAACCCTTCTGACGGTAGGTGAGTTCCTCAACCCGGATGCTGCCCAACAAGTTATCAATATCGTCTCCGGTGAAATCGACCCTGACATTGGCGCTGAGAAGAGCACCTTCCCTGTCGGGCATCAGATTGAGACGATAGAGATTCACGCGGTCCACCTCCGCATGGAAGTTGAATACAGGAAGTTTCCCCTTGAGGTTCACACTCCCATCGAAGCGCATGGCGATGTTGTCCTCGTTGATGCTGAAATCGCCCTCGAAGAGGTTCCTCACGAAGCGCCCGTTCACCTCAATGTTCTGATAGACATAACGCCTGTATTCCACAGAACTCACCTTGCCCACCAGCTTGGCATCGATGTCGTCTGCCGTAAGACCCCGCCCATCGATGCTGGCGTTCAGGCTCACACTTCCCAGACTGTCCACCCCAAGGAACCGGCCCACATTGAACTGATAGCTCTCCAGTTTACCCGAATAGGATACCACCCCGCTGCCGTTGTCCTGACGCAGGGCAAGGTCGGTGCGCAGCTCTCCTATAGAGGTGCGCAGACGTCCATAGGCCACGAAGTCGCTGACGAAACCTGTGAACGAACCCTTGAACTCCATCAGTCCGAGCTGAACAAGGTTTGGAGGAACAGGAAGATGGTTTCGTGTGGTGAAGGGAGGAACGGGAATGGTGACCAGGTCCGAATGGTTGGTCACCAGTCTTTTCAAATTGAGGTACATGAAGGTCTCAGCCATGTTGGGCAGGCCGTCCAGGTCGATGTCTCCCTGCAGGTTGGTACTATTGCCATACCAGATGTTGAGCCCGCGGCCATTGAGGGCACTCACCGGGCCGTTCACCTTGCCCGATATCCGGATGGTCTTGTCTATGCCCGTTAGTGCCGGGGCAAAGTGCGCCACGTCAGAGATGCACACCACCGAGTTGTCGAGCACGTAGTCCATCCGCACACTGTCCACGAAACTGAGCCAGTGGCCCCATTGTCCGTAAGTGTAATGCAGGTCGAGCGCCACTTCCGAAACAGGCGTCTTCACCCGAAGTGATTTCACCAGAAGCTCCGTGGGACTTACCTTGACATCGCCCGCCAAGTGATTCAGCACGAATCCGTCCTGCTCTCTCAGGGCCATGCCGTCCACCCTTGCGAAGATGGTGTCGTGGTCTATGCGCACATTCTTCACCAGCAGGTCGATGTCCTGCACGTCCAGATGGGTGTAGTCCACGCCAATGGCCTTCTGGGCCTTAAGCTCATCGAAATACCGGAAGTGGGCCCCTACCAGCTGCACCTCCCTGAATCGAAGGTCCCACACTGGGCCGGCAGCGGTGTCACTGCTCAGGAAGAAATCGGTGATGAACTTGATGTTCAGCGTGCTATCGCTCTGGTAGCGGTGAAGATGAAAGTAGATGGAGTCGATGGTGATGCGGTCCACCGTCAACTGACGCTTGTCCAAGTCGATGCCACGGAGCCCGATATGCAACCGTTGGACGTAACCCAGCGTGTCACCATGCAGGTCCTCCACAAAAAGTCCTTCCAGAATAAGCCGGTTGAAGAATCCGATGTCCACACCCGCCACCTCCACCTTGGCCCCGAGTGCCTTCCCGAGCTGCTCGGCCACGATCTGGGTGAGATAGGTCTGCACCCTTGGACTACGCACGGCCCGATATCCGCCATACAGCAGGAGCGACATGAGCAGGAGCAAGGCCACGGACCAGGCCATGGCCTTTTTGATACTTTTGAAAATTCTCATGGAAAATGGCCCGCTGTCAGCAAAATTAGGCAATAACGATGCCGCGCTTGGGAAAGCGCTGCTGCTGGCCATAGAGTCCTCGTGTGATGACACCTCTGCCGCAGTGCTGCGGGGTGCGGAGGTGCTCTCCAACATCGTGGCCGGGCAGGAGGTGCACCGACAGTATGGCGGAGTGGTTCCCGAGCTTGCCTCAAGAGCACATCAGCAGCATATCGTGCCCGTGGTGCATCAGGCCCTACAGCAGGCAGGCGTACGGAAGGAAGAACTTGACGCCATCGCCTTCACCGTGGGGCCGGGCCTCATGGGCAGCCTGCTCGTAGGGGCCAGTTTCGCTAAAGCATTTTCCCTTGGACTGGACATTCCGCTCATAGCGGTGGACCACATGCGGGCCCACATCCTGGCGCATTTCATCCAAGGAGAGCAGGCGCCACCGGTATTCCCATTCCTGTGTCTCACCGTTAGCGGTGGACACACGCAGATTGTGCAGGTGGACGCCCCAGACCGCATGACCGTGCTGGGACGCACCATAGACGATGCCGCTGGCGAGGCCTTCGACAAGGCTGCTAAAGTGCTCGGACTCGGCTATCCGGGAGGCCCTACCATAGACAGGCTGGCCAAGCAGGGCGACCCACATAGGTTCCAGTTCGCCACCCCGAAAGCGGGCGGTCTGGACTATAGTTTCAGCGGTGTGAAGACCTCCTTTCTCTATCTAGTGCAGAAACTGGAACGTGAAACACCGGGCTTCATGGCAGCCAATCTGCCGGACATCTGTGCATCATATCAACGGCATGTGGTGGCCTACCTGCTCACCGTATTGGATGAGGCCGTACGAAAGACCGGGGTGAAGGCCATTGCCCTTGCAGGAGGCGTCTCCGCCAATTCTGAGCTCCGTCTGCGCTTCCATGAGCTGGCCGACCGTCATGGCATCACCGCACACATACCGCCCTTCGCCTATTGCACGGACAATGCGGCCATGATCGGCATTGCGGGCCAGTTCAAGTTGCGGGTGGGCGACACGGTGGGGCTGGACGTGGCGCCCATGGCGCGGTTGAAGATGGCGTAGGAAGGGCGTTGGCACGCGGTTTCGCAGTCACGGACAACCCTACCTTTGCCGCCCCGAAAATCAAACTCAGATGACCGACCGTAAAGTCCGCGTACGCTTTGCCCCTAGCCCTACAGGGCCGCTGCACATGGGCGGTGTGCGCACCGCACTCTACAATTACCTCTTCGCCAAGAAGAATGGGGGCGATTTCATTCTCCGCATTGAGGACACCGACCAGACCCGCTATGTGCCCGGTGCAGAGGACTATATCATGGAGGCCCTCGACTGGTGCGGCATTACGATTGACGAGGGCCCGAGACAAGGTGGCCCATACGGCCCCTATCGTCAGAGTGAGCGGAAGGCCATGTACCGCCAGTATGCCGACCAACTCATTGCCTCCGGCCACGCCTACTATGCCTTTGACACCCCGGAGGAACTGAACGAGATGCGCGACCGACTGACCAAGGCCAAGGTCGCTTCCCCGCAGTATGATGTCGTGACGCGCCAGACCATGAAGAACAGCCTCACCCTGTCAGAGGATGAGGTGAAGCGCAAGCTGGAGGCAGGCGAACCCTACGTGATCCGCATCAAGCTGCCTCGCAAGGAGGAGGTGCGTTTTCATGACATCATCCGCGGATGGGTGGTGGTGCAGACGGCCCAGATGGACGACAAGGTGCTCTTCAAGAGTGACGGCATGCCCACGTATCACCTCGCCAATGTGGTGGACGACTACCTGATGAAAACCACCCATGTGATCCGCGGTGAGGAATGGTTGCCCTCTGCCCCACTCCACGTGATGCTCTACCGTTATCTGGGCTGGGAGGACGTGATGCCCCAGTTCGCGCATCTGCCATTGATCCTGAAACCGGATGGCAACGGCAAACTGAGCAAGCGCGATGGTGACCGGCTCGGTTTCCCAGTGTTCCCGCTCAACTGGCTCGACCCCAATTCGGGCGAGCAGAGCAGCGGCTACCGCGAGCGGGGCTATTTCCCTGAGGCATTCGTCAACATGCTGGCCATGCTGGGCTGGAATCCGGGTACAGCGCAGGAGATCTTCTCGCTGGAAGAGCTTGCCGAGGCCTTCTCGCTGGAGCGTGTGGGCAAGTCGGGCTCCAAGTTCGACCCGGAGAAGGCCAAATGGTATAACCAGCAATATCTGCGCGACAGGCCCGATGCCGAGTTGGCCGAGCGTTTCATTGCCGACCTGCAACAGCGCGGAGTGAATGCCGACCCTGCCTATGTGTTGAAAGTCTGCGCCTTGGTAAAGGAGAAGGTGCAGTTCATCAGCCAGTTCTGGGAGTTCGGCAACTACTTCTTCCAAGTGCCGGAGAGCTATGACGAGAAGGTGATCGAAAAGCGTTGGACTCCGGAGGCCAAGGTCTATTTCGAAGCGTTGACCACCGATCTGGGATCCATAGACTGGAATGCCTCGGCCATTGAGACGCAATTCAAAGCCACGGCTGAGCGCATTGGTATGAATCCGGGCCATGTGATGCAGCTGTTCCGCGTGCTGGTGAGCGGGCAGCCCGGTGGCCCCGTGCTATTCGACATGATGGAACTCTTGGGACGCGCCACCGTGACCGCACGCCTGCAATCTGCCCTTAACACGCTGTGATGGCCCTTCAGAAACTCCATATCGAAGACATTCGCCTGCATGCCTACCATGGCTGTCTGGACGAAGAGGGCCGCATTGGCGGTAAATACCGCGTGGACATTATGGCCGAGGCCGACTACAATTCCAGCGCAGAACAGGACGACCTGACCCGCACCGTGGATTATGTGGTGGTCTTCGACCTTGTGAAGGAGGAAATGGCCATCCGTTCCAAGCTCATTGAAGCCGTTGCGAAACGTATCGCTGACCGCCTTGCGCGCACCTATCCTTGGGTGACGAAATGGGAGGTGAGCCTCACCAAATTCAACCCTCCTGTGGGTGGAAGCCTCGGGAAGAGCCGCATCGTTTGGACTCTTTGAGTGTACCCCGTATCCGAACCGCATCTTTTCTATCTTTGACGCCCCGAAAGGGTCGCGTGGCCGAGCGGTTAGGCAGAGGTCTGCAAAACCTCGTACAGCGGTTCAAATCCGCTCGCGACCTCAGATTCAGAGGCGGTCCTGCAAAGGGCCGCCTCTTCTGTTATACGCCTGTTGCATGCACCATCATCACATTTCTGTTGCCGTACTGGCCGCGCTTGAAGGTGGCCGTGCCATTATGCAGGTCTACGGCACCAACTTCGCAGTAGAACATAAAGAGGATCAGTCTCCCCTCACGGAGGCCGACCGCAAGGCCCATATGGCCATCATGACCCACCTCGAACCGTTGGGCCTGCCCATTCTCAGTGAGGAAGGCCGCGACATCCCTTACGAGGAGCGGAAAGACTGGGAACAGTTCTGGCTGGTAGACCCGCTGGACGGCACCAAGGAATTCGTGAAGCGCAACGGGGAATTCACGGTGAACATTGCGCTTGTGGAGGCGGGCGACCCCATCGTAGGGGTGATCTACGTTCCGGTGCTGGACATCCTGTATGTCGGAGTGCGCGACATGGGCGCGGTGAAGGTGGAACGGTTCTCAGCGGCCAACTGCACCGACCTCCATGCGCTTTTCGCTCTGGGAGAACGCTTGCCCATTGATTCAAGTCGGACAATGTTCACCGTGGTGGGCAGCCGCTCGCACCTGTCGGAAGAGACGCTGGCGTTCGTGGATGCGCTCCGCAAGCAGCATGGCGAGGTGGAGATGGTGGAGATGGGCAGTTCGCTCAAACTCTGTCTGGTGGCCGAGGGTGTGGCCGATGTGTATCCGCGCTTCGCCCCAACGATGGAATGGGACACAGGGGCGGGCCAAGGAATAGCGATGGCGGCCGGATGCACTGTCACCGAGCAGGACGGCATCACCCCGCTGCGCTACAACAAGGAGAACCTGCTGAACCCGTGGTTCATCGTTAGGCGGTAACCTCTTCGAGCCAGACGAGCACGGCACCGGAAAGCCAACGGTAGCCGAGGGTCATGCGGATGAGCTCATCCGTTAATGAAAGTGATACCGAGAGGGTCTCGTCTGTGATGAGATGGATGCTGATGGGGGCGCGGAAGTCGTGCTTCTCGGTGGCGCGGAACTTATAGACCGTCTCTTTTGCGGCCCATAGCAGGGTGGCGCTGTCCATGTCGGGGGCCATGCGCTGCTCTTCGTCCTTCAAATAGCGCTCGCGGAGCTTCAGAATACGCGGTGAGATGGCCTGCACGTCTACAGACACGGGGCCAGGGCCGAGCATGACGGCAGCAAAGCCATCCGTGTGGGAGATGGACACGTTGAGCGGGCTGTTGCTGAGGAGAGGTCGGCCTTCGGCATCCTTCTCCAACTTGGGCAAGGTGCCCAGCATCTCTGTCAGCAGCAGTCGCGAGGCCTTGCGCTGCAGTGAGGTGCGCGGGTGGATGGGCGATGCCCCTGCCTCTGGCCTAAAGACATCGGCATACTGCGTCTGCTCGGTGCCATCGATGCGCCATAGGCCCACCGTTCCGCAAGAGGTCTCCAACCTGTCCAAAAGTGGCATGGCACAAATCTGCGAAACATAACCTGCGTTGCAGAACCTCAAGGACTTCATTCGTTTTCTTTGCGCCCGCGCAGCCAAAACCCCGCGCCTCACCTCAAGGAATTGGAGAACACCTACTACAACCTCATCGACCAGACCTTCGTCTTCCCTCAGGACGGCTTTGAGGTCAAGGAGAATCAACTGTATTTCCGGGGCATCGACCTGATGGCCATTGTGAAACAGTACGGCACCCCGCTCAAACTCACCTATCTGCCGGTCATCTCGGAACGGATAAAGAATGCGAAGCGGTTCTTCTCGAAGGCAATGAAGAAGGTGGATTACAAGGGCGACTACACCTACTGCTACTGCACGAAGAGCTCGCATTTCAGCTTTGTGCTGAATGAGGCGCTTAAGAACGACATCCATCTGGAGACGTCCTCCTCGTTCGACATCCACATCATCCGCAACCTGTTTGAGAAGGGGAAGATCACGAAGGACACGTATATCGTGCACAACGGCTACAAGCGTCAGCTGTATGTGGAGCTGATCGCGGGGCTGATCAATGACGGGTTCAACAGTCTGCCGGTGTTGGACAACATGGTGGAGCTGGAGCATTTCCGGCCGCTGGTGAAGAAGAAGTGCAACATCGGCATACGCATCGCCACGGGCGAGGAGCCGCAGTCGAACTATTACACGGCCAGGCTGGGCATACGCCACCGCGAGATTGTGGACTATTACACGAACGTGATCAAGAAGGAGAAGCTGTTCAAGCTGAAGATGCTGCACTTCTTCATCGACAATGGCATTGAGGACAGCCTCTATTACTGGAATGAGCTGCAGAAGTGCCTTGCGGTCTATTGCGAGCTGCGGAAGAAGTGCCCCACGCTGGACTCGCTCAACATCGGGGGCGGATTCCCTGTGAAGCATTCGCTGGCGGATGAGCTGGACTATCAGTATCTGGCGGATGAGATCGTGCGGCAGGTGAAGGAATTCTGCAAGGAGCAGGGCGTGCCCGAGCCGAACATCTTCTCGGAGTTCGGGAGCTATACAGTGGCCGACAGCGGTGCGGCCATCTACAGCATCATTGACCAGAAGCGGCAGAACGATGTGGAGTGGTGGAACATGATCGACAGCTCGTTCATCACCACGCTGCCCGACACGTGGGCCATCAACCAGCGGTTCATCATGCTGGCGGTGAACCGGTGGGACAGCCCTTTTGAGCGGGTGAACCTGGGCGGACTGACCTGCGACAGCCAGGACTATTACAACGTGGAGGCCCACGTGAACAACATCTACCTGCCGGAATACCGGAAGGAGGAACCGCTGGTGATCGGGTTCTTCAACACAGGGGCCTACCAGAACGCACTGGGCGGGTATGGCGGCATTCAGCACTGCCTGATCCCGTCACCGCGCCAGATCATTGTGGACAAGGACAAGGAAGGGAACATCGTTTCGGAGCTGTTCTGCGAGGAGCAGGGGCACGAAGGGATGCTGAAGACGCTGGGATACACTTAGGAGGTTTACCTACCTTTGAAATCACCTAAAGTGATGTGCCATGGTCGTCTCTGAGATACAACTGTATGAACTTCTAAAGGCCCGCATCGGTGAGAAGGAGGCCACCGCGTTCGTGGAGATTCTTGATAAACGGGTCGATAAGAAGTTTGATGACGCCAAGCAACTGCTGTCCACCAAGGAGGACATGGTCAACGTGAAGGCGGACATCATCAAGTGGATGTTCATCTTCTGGGTGGGCCAACTGGCGGCCACCGTGGCCATCATTAAGCTGCTGGCCTGAAAATTTCTGTGAGCTGCCAACTCATCTGACCCGCGCTGCGAGGAGCAGGGGCTTGAGGTGATACTGAAGATGCTGGGGTATCCCTAACCATATCGTTCCTAAAGAACATTTCCAACATTTCTGAGTTTCTTTGCGGCCCGTCCGCAAGGGACGCCCAAGCAACGATCATGGAGGAAACCGCACTGAAGGCCGAGCTGAAGCAGCACATCATCAAGTATCTGAACCTGCTGGACATCAAGCCGGAGGACATTGCCGATGCGGAACCGCTGTTCGGGGAGAACTTGGGCCTGGACTCGATCGATGCGCTGGAGCTCTCTGTGCTTATGGAGCGTGAGTATGGCATCAAGATCACGGACCCTGCGGAGGGAAGGAAGATCCTGTATGACGTGAACAGCATGGCCGCCCATATCCTGGCCAACAAAGCAGCCTGACGATGGGCCGGGTGGTGGTGACGGGGCTGGGCATCATCTCGGCCATCGGCCACGGGGTGGCGCAGAACCGGGAACACCTGCGCACCGGCCGCACGGGCATCGGCAAGGCCACGCACCTCGATTCATCTTTCACCGAGAAATTCCTTTTCGGGGAAGTGCCCATGAGCAACGCAGAGCTGCGTACGGCCACGGGACTGCGCGACACGCACGGGCTTACAAGGACGGAACTGCTGGCCATCAACGCATTCAACGAGGCGGTAAAGGATGCGGCCCTCTCCAAGGAAGAACTGACTGATTTCGGCACCGCTCTGCTCTCGGCCACCACGGTGGGCGGCATGGTGGAGACCGAGGCCATCCATGGCGATGCGAACACGCACACGGAGGCATCGGAGTTCGTGAACTGCTACCGCAGCGGGGCGCACACGCTAGAAGTGGCCCGCATCTTCGGGATGAAGGGCTACACGGACACGATCAACACGGCCTGCTCGTCCTCGGCCAACGCCATCATGCTGGGGGCGAGGCTCATCAAAGCAGGGCGTGCCAAGCGGGCCATTGTGGGCGGGGTGGACAGCCTCTCGAAATACACGGTGAACGGATTCAACGCGTTGCAGATCTTCTCGGACGAGATGACCTGCCCATTCGATGAGCACCGCAAGGGGCTGAATCTGGGCGAGGCCGCGGCCTATCTGGTGCTGGAGCGCGAGGAGGACGCGGTGGGCAAACGCATCTATGGCGAGGTGCGCGGCTACGGCAACTCGAACGATGCGCATCATCCCAGCAGCATGTCGCCCGAGGCGGTGGGCGTGCGCGGGGCCATCAGCGGGGCGTTGCAGACCGCTGGCCTGAGCCCCTCGGACATCGACCACATCAACGCCCACGGCACCGGCACGCAGAACAACGACCAGACGGAGCTGTTCGGATTCACGCAACTCTTCGACCGCATCCCGCCCTTCATCAGCACCAAGACCTACACAGGCCACACGCTGGCGGCCGCGGGCGCGGTGGAGGCGGTGTACAGTCTGCTCAGCATCATTCACGGGGAAATCTATCCCAGCCTAAATTTCACCACGCCCATCAGTGGGCTCAGCATCGCTCCGAACACGGAATACCGGAGCGGGGTGCAGGTGCGCCATGTGCTGAGCAACTCGTTCGGTTTCGGGGGCAACTGCTCCTCGCTGGTATTCTCTAAAGTGATGCGCGATGAGTGACGAGCAAAGCGTGAGCATGTATATCCGCGACCTGCGCTGCATATCGCCCCAAAGGACCTTTGAGGGAGACGGACTCTTCGCGGAAGGGCCTATCGTGCACAGCGGTTCGCAATACTGGGCCGAGGAACCGAGCTATGCGGGCACCATTCCCAACGGGATTCTGCGCAGGATGGGGAAGTCGGTGCGACTGGCCACGGGTGCTGCGATGCCGCTGCTGACGGGGCATAAGGTGGACGGCATCATCATCGGCAGTACGGACGGGGGCATGGAGGACTGCCACCGTTTCCTGAATCAGGTGATCGAGTACAACGAAGGCACGCTGACGCCTACCACCTTCGTGCAGGGCAGTCCCAGTGCGGTGGCGGGCGGACTGGCCTTGATGGCGAAGAACTCGGGCTACAACAACACCCATGCGAACAAGGGCATATCGTTTGAGAACGGGCTGATGGACGCGTGGCTGCTGATGCAGGAGGGCGCGGTGAAAAACATGATGGTGGGCTGCGTGGAGGAGATATCGCCCGCGCAATACCGCATTGAGACGCTGGCGGGCTACATCAAGCAGGACGAGGTGCGGGCCGATGAACTGTTCCAGTCGGCAACGGCCGGAGCAGTGAACGGTGAGGGCGCGGCCATGTTCGTTGTGCAGGACTCGGCCGAAGGCGCCTTGGCGGAAATCGTGGACTTCGATGTGATCTCGTTCCCCACGATGGATGACCTGAAGCTGAAGGCATGGACGCTACTGGAGCGCAACGGGATCACCGCTGCGGATGTGGATGCGGTGATGATGGGGCTTTCGGGCGATGCGAACTCTGACGCGGTTTATCATGATCTCGCGGACGCGGTGCTGCCGGACGCGGGCAGGCTGTCGTTCAAGAACCTGTTCGGGGAGAGTCCTTCGGCCAGTGCCTTCGCCACGTGGTATGCGGCACAACTTCTGAGCGGTAAGGAACCTGTAGGAATGACGGTGCTGAAAGCTGCTGCACGGCCGCTGCGCACGGTGCTCATCCACAATCATTATCAAGGGAAGCAGCACGGGTTCGTGCTGATGCGGGGGGTGTGATCCAAGGACTGAATTTACTCTTCTGAGTCGAGGATGGCCCTGATTGTGCGCTCCAACTCCGGTATCCTGTTCTGCACCACATCCCACACGATGGTGTAGTTGACGCCCATGTAGTCGTGAATCAGTCGGTCGCGCATTCCTGCAATGGCCTTCCAGTCTATCGCGTTCCATTGGAGTTTCACGTCCACGGGTATCTGCTTGGTGGCCGCGCCCAACACCTCTAGGCTGCGGACCACGGCCCTTTTTGAGGGTCTCATCGGCCATGAAACGTTCAAATGACATCCCCTTGCGGGTCTGCGACAGGATGAACTCGCACTCCGCGAGCATGTGGCGCAGGATGGGCCGATGATCCTTCTCAGACATAGCGCACAGAGCCTAGAATAGCATCGCGCAGAAAAGGGCTCAGCCCCTTCTTGGTAACGATGTCCACATGAGTGCCTTTGAAGGCCGATTCGAGAATCTCACAGGCCCGTAGGTAATTGCCATACGTCTCGAATGAATCTGCAAAATCGATGAGCACATCCACATCGCTGTGCTCATGCTGCGTACCTCTCAATGCAGAACCGAAGAGCCCCACCTCGATAACACCCACCTCACGAAGCTCAGGCTTGCGAGCGGCCAATCGGCTGATAATGTGTTCGGTGCATAGCATGGCCCAAAGTTACCGAAGATTGTTCCGAGCAATTACCTCACCACCCTTGCCTGAAAGAGCTGATAGGGCACACCGCCCATCTCTCCGCTTCGGTTCACTTGGAACTTGCCCTGAAAGGTGACCACCTGATCGGTGTTGAAGCGGGGGAACTTCTCGGCCCCGAACAGCTCGACCACCGTCTCCGGCCCCGCACCCCCGCAGAAGAAGCAGTTGGCGAATGGGTTGGCCGATACCATGTAGAGCCCCAGTTCCATGTCCACTGGGATGACGTAGCCGCGGATCTTAATCTGTTGTCCGTCCAATGCAAGGATCTCGGGTGCGAACTTGGGCGGCTTCACATTCACCTCAAACCCGAACTGCTTGGAGTATTCGCGGGTGAAGGTGACGTTAGCGAGTGTGCTCCAGTCTACCATGCGCTGTGCACTCGCGTTCTGGACGAGAGCGGAAAAGAATAGCGTGGTCAGCAAGAAAAGAATCCTCCGCCTCGTTCCTCGGCACCTCCTTTCTAAGGAGGAAGGGCGTCCGTCCCCCTTCTCAAAGGGGGTGCCCGCCTGAGGCGGACGGGGGATTCTCATAGATGTCATCTGCTTCATTTAACCACCTCCGCATTCTCAAGGATATAGTTGCAGTGCATGAGGTCTTCGTAGTTGAGGCGCAGCGTGCCCTTGAAGGTGCGGACGTCATCGGTCTTGAATTTCTTCCCTCCCTCTTTCAGTTGCAGTTCGAGGATGGACTCGGGCCCGGCCTGTCCGCAGAAGAAGCAGCTCGCGAACGGGTTGGCCGACAGCACGAAGTAGCCCGTTTCCACATCCACAGGTATGACGTAGCCCTTGATCTGCACCGGCTGCCCGTTCACCGCCAGCACCTCCTTGCCGAACTTGGGGTAGTAGAACATCTCATCGTGCTCCTTCGAGTACTTCTCCGACCATTCGACCTTGGCGAGGAGATCCCAGTCGATCTTGCGGTGCTGGGCAAGAAGCAATGTGGGCATCAGCAACAATAAGAGATGCGGGAGAAAGATTTGCAATAGACGATTTGCAATAGACGATTTGCGATTTATCGCGCTTCGCGCCTTTGCGTCTTTGTGAGAAAAATACTTAGTGCGACTTTGTGATACGCCTTCGTGCGCCTTCGTGGTTAAAACGCTGATTCGCTGATTCGCTGATTCGCTGATTCGCTCCATTTCCTCACTCATTGCGAAGCACCTCTGAAATGTCCGTTCTGTATGCCTGTATCGCAGGTATCAAAGCAGCAATCAGGCCAATGAGCAGTGTGACCGGTAAAAGCCAGAGTTCCTCCATCGGCAGCCAGCCGCCAGCGATGCCGAGCTGCATCTGCTCCTCGCTCAGTTTCGCCATCAGCACCAGTCCCGCACGGCCGAGCACCGTACCCGCCACATGGCCGATGACGCACAGCAGCAGGCTTTCCAGAATGACCATGCCGAACAGTTTGGCGGGCGATGCACCGAGCGAGCGCATCAGGGCCAGTTCGTATTTCCTGTCTTTCAATGAATTCAAAAGAGAAATGAACACGCTGATGGCCGCTATCGCCATGATGAGCATCCCGATGATCTGCAACGTGGTGAAGCCCACTCCAAGCAACTCATAGAGCCTGTTGATCTCGATGGCGGGCAGGGCGGCCTGCATAGGGGTGTTGGCATTCACGTGGCGCGGCAGCTGCATCATGCCCATCGGGCTCTTGAACTTGACCAGCAGCGCGGTGATCTCGCGGTCTTCCTCGTCATCGTGGGCGTGGTTCGCGTGGTCATGCTCATGCTCATGTTCGTCATGTCCATAATCACAGTCGGGGCCATGGACGTGTTCTTCTTGTACATGCTCCTCGCCTTCATCATCGTGGTGCGCGTGGTCATCATGGATGCTCCACACGCTGCCGATGTTGGTGAGGATGAGGCGGTCCATCACCGTGCCCGTGGGTTTCAAGATGCCCGAGACGTGGTAAGCGGATTCGTCATGCACGTGGCCTTCCTCCACCAGTCCGTGCGAGCCGTGGAAATGGTCACCGAGCTTCAGGCCCGTGCGTTCGGCCACCTGACTGCCTATGACCGCCTCGAAGTCCTTCTCCCAGAGCTTGCCCTGCGAAAAAGAACCCTTATAATGCTCGATGTAGCGCGGCTCTGTGCCCACGATACGGTTGCCCTGATAGTTGTCGCCATAGGCCAGCGGGATGCTGTGGAGAATGAGCGGATTGCGCTGCAGCTTGCGTGCCTCGCTGAGGGGGATGTTGCCCGTGGGGCTGTCCATCTGATAGACGGCCGAAAGTATCAACTGTAGCGGGCTGCCCTTCGCGCCCACCACCATGTCGATGCCACGGATGTCGCGGTTGAAACGGTCCTGCATCTGCCCGCCTGCCACCAGCACGAAGCCCACCATGCCCACCCCGATTGCCAACAGCATGATGCTGAGCGCGGTGCTGAGGCGATCAGCCCTGAGATTGGCCCAACTGAGGCGTAGCATGTTCATAGCTCCACAGCGTTGGTGAAACGGTCTTTCAGTCTTCTGTCGTGCGTCACTATGACGAGCGCAGCACCGTGACGGGTGGCGGCACCTTGCAGCAGCTCGGCCACGCGGTGGCAATTCTCATCATCCAAAGCGGAGGTCGGCTCATCGGCCAACAGCAGTCCGGGCGAGGTCATCAGCGCACGGGCAATGCTCACCCGCTGCCGCTCACCGATACTTAGCGACTGCGGCATCTGTGAGGCCTTTCCGGTCATACCGAGTTCATTCAAAAGCTGCCGCGCGCGTGCCTCATCAGCATTCAGTCCAGCGAGTGTGCGCGCCAGTTGCAGATTCTCCACCACATTGACCGAACGGATGAATAGTGGCTGCTGAAACACCAGCCCGATATGCTGCCCCCGGAAAGCATCCATCCCACTGCCCGAAAGGGTCGAGAGGTCTGTGCCATTCACGGTCACTTTTCCACTTTTGGAACTCATCAGCCCGGCCAACAGGTGCAAAAGCGTGGTCTTGCCCGAACCCGACTTACCCAACACCAGCAGCACCTCTTCTTTGCCTACCCTCAGGTCGGGAAAGGCGAAGGACGGACCTTGGGGGTAGGTGTAGCTTAGGGAAGAGGTTTGCAGCATGGAAGCACAAATTTACCGCTTCACCACCGGCAGCACCACCCTTGATGGTTTGGCAAACGTGCGGTGAATGGTGTAGGTCGGTTGGTCTCTCGTCATGTTTCGGTAGTGCTCAGCATCGGCACCTGAGATGGCGATGCGGATGCGGTGGCCTTTCTTGAACAGATACGACACGGGCAGCATCCCGAAGTTCAGTTCAGCCGCCTCGCCCGGTACCAACGGCATGGCATCGGCCTTCAGATAGCTGTGATAAGGCTCACCCATCTCGTATGGTGCATTCGCACCGATCTTCCTGTGAATGCCACGGAACAGCCCCTCGGTGACGTATTCCACCGAGCCATCAGGTGCCACATCCTCCAGATAGACGAACACCTGCGCATCATTGGAGGTGGAGGCCAGATGCAGCAGCACTTCCACGTGGCCGGTCACTTCCATGTCGCCATCAAGCGGTGCAGAGTCATAGACCAATAATGCTGAATCGCGGCTGACGCGGTCGGGATAGACGAGTGGTGTCTTCAAACGGCCTGCAACGCTCTCGTAGCGCGTCACCTGACCTGAATTCACCGTGGTGTCCACTGCAAGAATGTCCTGTCCATCGGGGTTGTCGCGCAGGTCGCGGATCTTCGGGGCGATGGCGTTCAGCTTGGCCAACGCATCGTTGAACTGCTGTTCCACCTTGCGGTAGTGCGCCAACTGTTTCTCTTCCGCATCCTTCAGGCGACCTTCGCCCTTTATGCTGTCAAGTATCTTCTGAATGCCCCGGCTCTTCAGCAGATTCACGGAATCGCCCCAGAACTTGAGGTCGGCCTTCATCTGCTCGTGCGCACTGAAATCGTTGCCCCAAGTGAGGGTGTTCTTCTCAGACAGGAAAACAGGCATTGGCTTCGCTTCCTTGGGCGGCCACACATCGGAGGTCTTCCATTTCTCCTCCACCATGGTGAAATAGTGTACGGGCTTCTCCTTGTCGATGCCCGTGTCGTGGCCTTTGAGGTGATGGTCGAAGAAGCGCAGCACCTCGCCTATGTGGTCAAAGCCTGACGGGCCGGGATTGGTGTGGCCGCAGTTCCAACGCCCACCATGTTCCCAAGGGCCGAGGATGAGTCTGTTCTTCGGGTTGGTGAGCGTCATGTGGCGCTTGGTGGCGGCATTCTGATAGGCCCCATCATACCACCCGCTCCAGCTGTAGACGGCCGCGCCCGACTCGTCCTGTGCCTTCCAGCGCACGTGCGGACTGAACTCATCCGCGTTCTGGGCAGCACCGTTCTTCGGCACATCATCCCGGAAATCCATCGTGAGTGCACCTTCATGCACATTGCGATTGTCGCGTTCGCGGATGTGGCGGTTCAGGATCTCCCGACCCTTCTCCTCCTTGAAACCAGCTTTCACAGGCAGTACGCCTTTGATGAACTTCTTCGCCTTGCCGGCATGGGCGGGCAGCGTGTTGGCATCCAACGCCTCGTTGGCCTTGCCCCATTCGCGGGTGAACCACTGGTTGTGCATCCCGCCCGTGAAAGCATTGTCGGCATACACATCGAACAGTGAATACATGTTGACCACCGCCTTCACCGCAGGGTGCTTGGTGATGAGCAGGAACTCAGAAGTGGTGCCGCTGTAGGATGCGCCTGCCGCGCCCACTATGCCATTGCTCCACTGTTGCTTGATGATGTGGTCCACAATCTCCGTCATGTCGGCCACCTCGTCTTTACTCCACGGATGATGACGGAAACCACCCGAGGCCCCGCTTCCGCGCGAATCGACCACCACCACGGCATAGCCGCTCAGGATGACGGGCTTCATGAAATCGCCCAATGGCCCGATCGGATTCTTGCGGAACCATTTGTAGGGCCATTTCAGCTCAATGCTGCGCCAGTAGCGGGTCTGGTGGAGGATGGTGGGGAATTTCGCATCCTTCACCTTGGTCTTCGGCAGATAGACATCGACCGCAATGGGAATGCCGTCACGCATTTCGATGTAGTAGGACTGCATGGTGTAATCCTTGTATCGCGTCTCCTTTTTCCAATGGTAACGACCAATGGTGGCCGAATTGGTGTCGGATGGCACATAGCCCTTGGGGGCCTCATACTGTGCGGACGAAAGAAGAGGGAGAAGGATCAGCGCAAGGGCAAGCAACCGCATCGGGACAGGGGTCTATGGTTTCGGGGCCGCGAAGATACCCGCGCAGCATCGCAGAACCTGACGGAAATACAGCTATCACAAACCTTTGCAACACAGGCAATGCCCGACCGACCCGTTCACCTGCCCTGCCTACCTTTGCCTTTCTACGCAACAATGCCTTTTGAGGGGCGTTGATGCACCTACCGCAGCAATGGCCCAGCACAGTCTGCTCATAGAAAAATTGGATGCGTTCATCCGCAAGTATTACCTCAATCAGGTGATACGCGGAGCGCTGCTCAGCACCGGGCTCATCGTGGGGCTATTCGTCAGCCTGGCGGTTATGGAGCATTACGGCCATTTCGGCACAGGTACACGCACCGTTCTTTTCTATGCCTTCCTGCTGACGAGTCTCGGGGCTCTGGGATGGTGGGTCGCCATGCCGCTGCTCCGACTATGGCGCATCCGCGAGGGACTGGACCACGAGCAGGCCGCCATTATCATCGGTAAGCATTTCCCCACCATCGAGGACAAACTGCTCAACACCCTTCAGTTGCAGCGTCTGGCGCAGACTGCGGGCGCGGGTTCGGAACTGCTGTTGGCCAGCATTGATCAGCGCACGGCCGAGCTGCGGCCCGTGCCCTTCGTCTCGGCCATCGACCTGCGCGAGAACAAGAGATTCCTGCGATTCGCACTGCCACCCGCGCTCGTGCTGCTCACGCTGCTCATCGTGGCACCCAGCATGGTGCGCGACAGCACCACCCGCATTGTGCGCCACGGCACGGCCTTCGAGGATATGGCCCCGTTCCGCTTCGTGGTGATGAACGATGGGCTTGAAACAGTCGCGCTGCAAGACTTCCCGCTCGAGATCAAATTGGAGGGTGACGAGGTGCCTAATGACCTTTACATCGAGGTGGACGGCACGCGGCAACTGATGGTGCGCAAAAGTGCCACAGAATTCGCCTACGTGTTTCGCCAGCCGAGGGAGAACAGGACTTTCCAGCTCTACGGGGGCGGATTCCGCTCACAGTCGTTCGAGCTGAAGGTCTATCCCAAGCCGAGCGTGCTGGCCTTCGAGGTGGAGTTGGACTACCCGGCCTACACGGGCCGAAAAAAAGAGACGCGCCAGAACAACGGAGACTTGCTCATCCCCACGGGAACCAAGGTCACGTGGCGGTTCCGCACCTCCGAGACCGAGCAGCTGCACCTGCTGATGGACGACTCGTTACACCTGCCCGAGCGCACGGGCAAGGACGGTTTCTCCTTTGCACAGCGGTTCCGTCAGAGCATCGGTTATACCGTGCTCACCAGCAACGCATACCTCAAGCACGCGGACTCGTTGCGTTACAGCATCGGGGTAATCCCCGACCTCTACCCCAGCATCGCAGCCGAGGAGACACCCGATTCATTGAACCCCAAGAGACTCTATTTCAACGGGCAGATAAAGGATGATTACGGCTTCTCGGCCCTGCGTTTCCGCTATTCGGTCATCCGCAGTGGCAAGGGCGATGAGGCCGTTCAGGAGCAGCAACTGGCCGTTCCGAAGGGCAAGACGAGCGAGGATTTCTACCATTTCTGGGACTTGGGAAGAATGGAACTCGCGCCTGGCGATGTGCTGGAATACTGGTTCGAGGTGTGGGACAACGATGGAGTGAACGGCAGCAAATCGGCCCGCACCGACAAGCGCACCTACCGCCTGCCGACCCTCAGCGAGCTGGCGCAGGACAACAACGCCAAGGGCGAGAAGATGAAGGACGAGCTGAGCGAGGCCGTCAAGATGGCCCAAAAGATGCAGAAGGAGCTGGGCAAGATGCAGAAGGACATGCTCGACAAGCAACAGCTCAACTGGGAGGACAAGTCCAAGATGCAGGAACTCATCGACATGCAGAAGGAGCTGAAGAAGCAGGTGGAGCAGCTCAAGCAGGAGAATCAACAGAAGAACTCGAAGATGAGCGAGTTCATGGAATTTGACCCCACGCTGGTGGAGAAGCAGAAGCAGTTGGAGAAGCTGTTCGATGAGGTGATGTCGGACGAGATGAAGGAGCTCTTCAAGAAGATGGAAGAGATGATGGACCAACTCACCAAGGACAAGGCGCAGGAACTGCTGGAGGACATGAAGTTCAGTGCCGAAGACCTGGAGAAGGAACTAGACCGCAGTCTCGAACTTTTCAAGCAATTGGAATTCGAGCAGAAACTGGAGCAGACCAAAGAGCGGTTGGAAGAACTGGCCAAGGAGCAGAACAAACTGGCCGATGAATCACTGAACAAGGACAGCGACAAGGACGAACTGGCGAAGAAACAGGAGGAACTGAGCAAAGAGTTCGATGACCTGAAGAAGGACATGGACGCCCTTGAGAAACAGAATCAGGAGTTGGAAAAGCCCAACAAGATGGACGACATGAAGGACGAGAAGGAGTCTGTGAGTGAGGAACAGAAAAAGGCCGAGGACCAGCTTCAGAAAGACCAGAAGAAGAAAGCATCCGACTCGCAGAAGAATGCCGCCAAGCAGATGGAGAACATGGCCCAGAAGATGGGCGATATGATGGCCAAAATGCAGCAGGAATCGCAAAGCGAGGACCTTGATGCCTTGCGGCAGATCGTAGACAATCTGCTCACCCTCAGCTTCAATCAGGAAAAGTTGATGCTGACACTGAAGGCCACCAACCGCAACGACCCGAAATACACCGAACTCGCCCGCCAACAGCTAAAGCTCAAGGACGACAGCAAGTTAGTGGAAGACTCGCTGTACGCCCTCAGCAAGCGTGTGCCACAGATTGAGACCGTGGTGAACCGCGAGATCCGCTCTGTGAACAGCAACATGGGCAAGGCCATCAGCTCCATGGCCGACCGCAGAACGCCAGAGGCAGCATCACGCCAGCAGCAGGCGCTTACCTCGGTGAACAACCTCGCGCTACTGCTCAGTGAGGCCATCGACCAGATGCAGAACGCCATGGCAGAGGCATCAGGCAGTGGCTCGTGCAAAAAGCCCGGTAAAGGGAAAAAGCCATCGGCAGCCACCATGCGCTCGCTTCAGGAGCAGCTCAATAAGCAGATGGAGCAGATGAAGAAAGGCATGGAAAAGGGCGGTCAGGAGAAAGGGCCTAAACCCGGAGGAAATCAACCGGGCGGACAAGGCGGTCAGGGCGGCATGGGAATGAGCAAAGAGATGGCCAAGATGGCCGCTCAGCAGGAGGCCCTGCGCCAGATGGTGCGTGAGTACGAGAATGAACTGAAGAAGCAGAGTGGCGGCAAGGGCAGCGGCAATGAGATGAACGACCTTAGCAAATTGATGGAACAGACCGAGACCGACATCGTGAACAAGCAAATCACCCGCGAGACGATGATGCGCCAACAGGAGATCCTGGTGAAGCTATTGGAGGCCGAGAAGGCCGAGCGGGAGCGTGAACAAGAGGAACGGAGGGAGAGCCGCGAGGCAAAAGATGAGGAGTACGGTAACCCTGAGATTTATTTTGAGTACAAAAGGCGGAAAAACAACGAGACCGAATTGCTTCGTACCGTGCCTGCCAACCTTAATCCGTTCTATCGGGAGAAAGTGGACGAGTACTTCAAGAAGCAGACTGAATGAGCTGCTGTGATGGAAAGACTGACCGTGAACTTTGAGTCGAAGGCCGACAATATCGTAGTGGCCGAGAAGTTGGTGGACGATGTCTGCACCAAATTCAACGTGGATGAGGATTACTACGGTAACATCCTCATCGCACTGACCGAGGCGGTGAACAATGCCATCAACCATGGCAACCGGCAGAACCCGCAGAAGAAGGTCGATATCGAATTCTTCAGCAATGGTGACAAGGCACTCCATTTCGTTGTAAAGGATCAGGGTGATGGGTTCGACCATGAGCACCTGCCCGACCCCACCGACCCCGCCAACATTGAGAAGATCAGCGGCCGAGGAGTTTTCCTGATGCGCAACCTTGCCGACAAGGTCGAGTTCAGCAACAACGGTGCGACCGTGGAGATGGTCTTCAAGATGGCCTCTTGACAAGGCGTTCAGCCACTGGCCATAGCAGGCTGTTTGCCCACCACGTTGAATCGAACCCATCACCCAAACGCGCCCATCCATCAATCATTCCATGGATTTCTTCTCGGAGGATATAGACTACTTACCGGAGAATCAGGAGCATCTGACCCGATGGATCACTTCTGTGATTGAGGCCGAGGGGAAGATTCCGGCCGCCATCAGCTTCATATTCTGCTCGGACGAGTATCTGCTGCGGATGAACGTGGAGCATCTGCAGCACGACTACTACACCGATATCATCACCTTCGACTATTGCGAGGGTACAGTGATTTCCGGTGACCTGTTCATCAGCGTGGACCGCGTGCGCGAGAACGCCTCAGAGCTCCAGGTGCCGTTTGAGGATGAGTTGCACCGCGTGATGGTGCACGGAGTGCTCCACCTGCTGGGCTACGGGGACAAAACCGAGGCCGAGCAGCGCGCCATCCGCCAAAAAGAGGATGCCTGCCTGCTGCTGCGCTAAGCACATCGCGGTCCGCTGCCCTACTCCTTTTTCTTCCTGAGGATCTTCTGTCCACCATAGGCTGCGCCTGCGGCCAACAGCATCGTGCTCAGACCATCGAGCGGAACCTCATTGAGTGCCGGTGGCGGGGCCGGTCCACCTTGTGCGAACACATCGACCATCCACAGCAGCAGAAGGCAGAGCGTAAGGATGGAAATACCGATTGGTTTCATCATCATCTGGAGCTGTCTTTTCTACTGTAGCATCACCTTGGCATTGATGACCCCCGTCTCTGAACGGAATTCGGCCAGATAGACTCCCAACGGTATCCCGGAAACATCCAATCGGTCGGAAGTCCCTGCGACCACGCCCAACCTGCGTGAGCTGACCAACTGCCCTGAAAGGCTGTAGAGCAGCAGATCACCGGTGGTGGAGACATCCGTGCCCATCATCACACGGATGCCCTGCTCAGAAGCGATGATGCGGCCCATAACTCCCGCTGCATCGTTCACCCCTGTGACCAGTTCGGGTGAGAAACGCAGCTGGAAGCGACCATACTCGTGCTCAGGGCCCATTTGAACGGCTACCGTGGTGCCCTGCTCCATCGCATGCAACTGACCGCTGAGAAGGTCTTCCAGATAGATGGTGAAACCTTCGAAACCATCCACGCTGTCGGCCTCGAAGGTGTAGGTGCCCTGCTGGGCCACATAGGTGAGCAATGGAACCACTCTGTCCGAAGTGAGCGTGGGGAAAGCGGCAACGGCAAAGGTCTCGTTGGCCTGCACTGAACCAAGTGCCATCTGCGCGTTGCCACGCACCTTGTAGGCATCATACATCAGATCGCGCAGGTCCGTAGCGTCATCGCGGAAGGCCACCAGCGTCTGATTGAAGTTCCCTGAACCACTGATGTTGAGCCACAGACGGTCCATGAACTCATCATCCTCGGCCAGACGGAAGAACTGCGCATTGCTGCCGCCTCGCATGGCGTTGGTGAAAACGATATTGCCACTGGTCTCAGCATCCACCTTGAAACCCTGACCTGACGCAATAGAGCCCTGCGGAGTGTTACCTCCGCCCCCTACAGACCCGATGGTGGTCCAGGTGGCATAGTCACTGGTGCTGTAACCAGAGCTACCGGAGTTATCATCATCCCAGAAATAAAGGACACCTGCAATTCTCCGGTTGGTAGGCAAACTCGCTGCCGGGCCGTTGGCATTGATGAACGCATTCGCACTGATGGCCGAGGGATAGGGATTGGATACGAGATTGAACCGGGTTCCGGCCACTGTTGACGTCATGGGCTGAGTAGACGTGGTCACGGCATACGGAACATCCGCGTTGTTGGGGGTTCCTGTGAAAGTGACCAGTCCTGCGCCAGTCGCGGCATAACCTCTTCCAGGGGTCATCGGTCCGCTGTAGGCCTGCCATCCCGGGTCGGCCGGGTTATCATCAGCATTGGAATGCGTTCCAACTAATGAATTGTAGAGGTAACGGTTACTTCCAGGCACGTTGGCGTTGGTTATCGGACTGCCCCAGTAATTGTAAACGGTCGGGCTGGATGTGCCCTGACGCTGCACCACCATGCTGCCACTTCCTGAGTAGGAAGTGCTGTTGGTGGTCTGAATGAAGTTGCCGCTGTTCATCACGCGGATGATACCGTTGTTGGTCACCGCATTATCGGCAGTCAGGTTCTGGTTGCTGTTGATGGTGAGTTCTGCACCGCTGTTCACAGTGAGTGAACGGCACACAGCGGCTGGAGTACCACTCACCACAGGCTTGTTGCTCAAATTGGGAATAACGACATTGTCGGTGATGGCGGGCACACCAGGGCATGGACCCCAGTTGGCGGCAGTGTTCCAGTTGGTTCCTGCGGAGCCGTTCCAGACTTTGGTATCAGCCACAGCGGCAGGGGTGTTTGGTATGAAGAAATTATCATAAATGACGTTGGGTGTCAGTGCGCAAGACCCACCGTGTTGCCAACCCGCACCGAAGTGCTTGAGGTCAAGAGAGGTATGAGCATTATCCGTACCGGTGAAAGCAGTGCCGTACGTTCCGGAATTCGGCTCTGAAAAAGCAGTAGTTCCATCATTCCTCACGTAAAGCGACCACTGGTCATTGCAAGGATTGAACGTGACTTTAACACTGTAGTAATTGGCGGTGTTATCAGATGTAGAGGTTGCAATCGGGGTATGGGCATCAGTTAGTCCAACTCCGAATCTTACGATTTTAATGTAATCGGGAGAGCCGGAGTTCCCAAGTATAACAGCATATCCTTTTGCAGTACCATTCTTCACGTTGGCCTGGTCACAACCGAGAATAAAGGCTGTTGCATAGGTGTTAGAGGCCCAACCACTTGTAGAACCCCCATAATTCAACTTTAGGTTGAACATCCAGGTCATAATACCATCGGCATTATCAAAAACAGTCTCATACCTGTTCTCAACGTTGAACAGCACCTGATCCATGCCTTGACCGCCTGTTGTCCCATCAGAATTACAGCCAGTCAAAAGAAGACCACCGCCATTGACACTCTGTCTTGAACCATCATCATTTGTAGTCCCTATCTCTGTCCAAGAAGTTGAACCGCCACTACTCGGCACACCGACCGCATTGCTATTTGCCCTGTTGAAATCATCGAACAACTGATAGTCCGCATCCACCACGTTGATGTTGGCCGTGATGGCCGCATAACCCCCTCCCGTAGCGCGAACTTGGAACGTCTCCTCTGCATCGTAGGCCAACCCAGACCATGTACGGGTGCCATTGACCAGATTCAATGTACTACCACCACTCATTGTTCCAGTGCCTGAGTTCTGTGCAAGGGTGATGGCCGATGTCACATCCTGATCGATGTTCCCGTTGGCATCAATCGCACTCACTGTTATGGTGAAGGCATCGCCCAGACCAACGGTCGTTGGAGCGTTGATGAACTGAAGCGTGGCCGCTACATCGATCACGTTCTTAGAACCATCGCTGCTTGCCGTGAACGACCCCAGCTGAGAACTCGTGGTGGAAGACGCTACGCTCACATCACCGTTGGCAATCTGAAATCCGAACCTCTTACCATCTGAACCAACAGGCAGGGTAGACTTCAAAGTGATACGCAGATATACATCCACAAAGCCGTTATCGGGAACAGTGATGAAGGGCGATGCAACCGGGAACAAAATGCTAGCTGGGTTGGTGATACCTCCTCCTGAAATGACAGAATTGTCCGAGGCAAGGAAGAACTTCCGGTCTTGAATCACGGCATCCCAATCAGGAACTGTGTTGGAGGCACTCGGTGTGATGGTCCAATTGGTATAAATGGTGGGCAGGCCATCGGCATCGCTGGATGAGCCATCGCCATCGTAAAGCCTGAATCTCCAAACCTGAACCCCATTGCTTGTGGTAACCGGGTTACCGGTGAGCAAAGAGGAAATCGCTAATGTCTCACCGTTCTGTGTCTCGATGACACTTGCTGTGGACGTGGGCACATCATTATCAGTGATGGTCAGGTTGGCCGCAATGGTAGTGCCCAATTCTATGCCTGAGGACCTGTCGAACAATGTGAAAATCGCAGTCTCTGTAGCCTCCGTCAAAGCGTCATCAGCCACACGGAAGGTCATCGTTCCTGTGGTCTGACCATTGAGTATGGTCACCGTGACCGGTGATGAGAATCCGGTAAGATCGCCCGTGGTGACATTGGTTCCGGTCAATGCCACCTTAACCGTCTGGTTGCCTGACACGGGTGCACTTGCAGTGACCGTCAGCACAATGTCTGTTGTTGAGGTGCTTTCGGAACCTGTAGAAGAACTCAACGAGACCTGTACGGTTGGCAATGTAAGCGTGCAGCCCACATGGCTTCCCAAGGTTGCAGGTGCTCCAGTTACATAAGGGGTGACAATCCACTCCGAGTTGCCAGTAGTTGTTCCAGCCGAGCTTGTCCAGTTGGCATTGGGGCCGCAGACATGGCTCTTTCTCACCAACTGGTGGTCTGCTGTCGCTGCAGTAACACCGGCCACGTTCCAACCTGTTCCGGGATTCACCGATTCAACACCAATTACATCAATCACAGTCCAAGATCCAGTGTTCTTTGATAGGGCCACCGCATCATTTCCATTCCAGTTCACTTGGGCACTGGTAATGTCTCCACCGGGTACATCGGTGGTAACTTGAGTAATCACGACAACATCGTTATTCACGAGTGTACCGCTTAAAGGGATGTTTCCACCCGAGTTCCATGCTCCACCGCCATTCGTCACCTTCTCAATACGATAGTTAGCCAAATCAACAGATGTTCCGGTATTGTTATAGATCTCCAGATATTTGCTGTTGCCCGAGCTTCCTTCTCCATACTCGGAGATGAACAGGTCGGTAGCGGCATTCGGGTCGATAACTGTGCCCGCTGCCGCAACGTTCACAGTAGTGGCTCCACCACCGGAAACGGCCACATTGCCGCTGAATGAACCGACTGCTGCCCCCGTCAAGCGAACAAAGACATCCCGCGGTTCTCCGGTCACATTGCCACTGGTCACAGGTACGGTCAGGGTGCCTGTGGTGTAACCACTTCCGCTGCTGAGTGAAACCTCATACCCCGTAGGCGCATTCACAGAAAGATTGCCTGTGAGGTTATCACCACTTACCGTAAAAGACTGAAAAGCAGACGCGGTTCCAACATTCGTGCTGAACGCGCTGAGCGTTCCAGAAGCGGAGATGATCGGTGCGTCATTGTCCATAATCTGAAAATCCACGTGGTCGGTCGTGCCAATGGTCGCGGCCGTTCCGCCAGAGGTAATACCAGTGATGGTGAAAGTGGCCGTCTGAGTCCCTTCATTCAGAGCATCGTCCGCAACCCTGAAAGTGGTGGAATTCCCAACGGTTTGACCATCTAAAATGGTAATCGTGGTAGGTGGAGTTGACTGGAAATCGGCTGCTACGGCCGTTCCGCTTAGTCCGATGGTGATGGTCTGGTCACCACTTACGGCCTCACTAGCGGTTGCCGTAAGCGTGATGTCCGTGCCAGAAGTATTCTCTGAACCACTGGTCGGCAATATGGAAAGGTTGACGGATGGCGGGCTTGCTTCGCAATAGACCGACACATCATCCAAATAGAAGGACCCACCGCTTCTGGCGGTCATCTCCCAACTCAGATAATAATTGCCGTTTGCCAATCCGAGGGAAACACTGTAGTTCTGATAAGAACTTGTAATGCTCCCGGTATTTGAACCATTGGCCGTAAATGATGTAATGTCATCCCACGGGCCAGAGGTACTCGTAGATGCTTTTACAGTTATCGTGAAGTTGGAGGTGGTGCCTGAGGCGCGCCCAGCAAAGTTCAGTGTCGATGGGTTGGTAATCACTCCTGTACGTATCCAATCACCTACCGAATTCTGGCCTGCATGGTGGGTTCCTGAATTCGCGTTTGCAACTGCATTCTGATAATAGGAACCATTATTTGCCCAACCTGTAGGGTCACTTGTCGAACCTTCAAATCCCGCAGTGAGACATGGCCCGCTAAGTGTGGTAATTCCCGTTGTGAAATTTACCCATGTGCTATTGCCACCAGCGTTTACAACTCTTATTCGGTAGTAATAGGTGGTGGAAGAGGATAGCCCGGTCAATGTAAATGGTGATGAAGCAATGCTTGTAAAATTGGTGGCAGTTCCAGTGAAATCGCTTGCTGTATTGGCCTCAATAGAATAAGTGAAAGCTGCGCCTCCTTGCCCGGTTGGTGCAGTCCATGCAGCTGTAAAGCCATCGCTTGTTGCGGTGTTTGCAGTTGGTGAGGTCGCTGGTTTTGATACCGTAGTAAACGTTAGATTGCTTCCGTAGGCGGATATGCTATTGCTATTTGTAGCGTAAGCACGGTAGTTGTAAAGTGTATTTTCGATAACGGGACTTATGCTGCTGGTATAATCAGCAGTTCCAGTTCCTTCGTTGGTCGCGTTTACAGATGGTACGGTTGGATTTGCAGAAGTACCCCACACCACACCTTTGGCAGTAATAGTTCCGCAGGTAGTGCTTAATGTATTTCCTCCGCTGCTGGCACTTGTTGTTGTTATCGTATTTGCGGTAACGGTTGTAACTGCCGGGGTTCCGTTTATTCCTGTGCCTGTGCACGTGACATGAGCAGTTGAAGATAGCCCTCCACCCGAAATAGGAATACCACTTGTGCCCGAACCACCATAAGCAATAACACTAGGTGGTGTAAATTTTACAAAAATAGTTCCTCCTGAAAGTGTGCCCGAACCATAGGAGTAATCTGTTCCAGCAGTTGTAAGCGTTAATGAGTTAGTATAGGTACCGCCTGATGTTGTGGCAAAAGTAAACCCGGTTAATGGCCCAACATTGATTGTAGAATTATCAAGATTAGTCCCGCTTAGGGTAAATGAATTTGCAGCCGAAGTTGTAGTGATACATTGGTTGCCAAAGGCAGTTAAAGAACCAGCTGTTACTGCGGGAGTGCCGCTGGATGTTATCGTAAAAGTCTGGGCATTGGATGCCGTGGTGTTGCCCGTGTTGAGTACCGTGACACTGGCGGTGCCCTGTGCGGCAATATCGCCTGCAGCGATGGTCGCAGTGAGCTGCGTGGCACTAACGAAAGTGGTGGTTCGCGCACTGCCCTCCCACTGCACTGTGGAGACACCGCTAATGAAATTGGTACCGTTCACCGTAAGCGTGAAGCCCGCTCCACCTTCTGTTGCAGAGGATGGGGAAATGGAAGTAGTGGTTGGGGTAGGTGGCATTCCGCAAAGCGAAATGGATGCCCCTATGTTCGTACTTGTGCTCCAGGTTCCTGTAACACTGGTTAGAAGGCTGTTCCCCAGCGTTCGAAATTCAACACGCCTAATGGTTATGGAATTGGGAACAGGCAAACTGAAAGCACCTGATGTTAAAGCGGTAGATCCAGCCACAACCAAAGTGCCACCACTGGTGGCATCAAAGGCCAGAACCACGTACTTACTTGACAGCGGAACACTTGGAGAAGCACAGGCAACCACAGTTCCTGACAATGTGTACGGGCTCGCTGGCACAGCAGTGGCAGCGGGCAGTGCAGCGGTTCGGTAGTTGGAAGCGTAGGTAGAACCAAGTCTGTCTCTGTATGAGCCAATAGTTGAGTTGTTATTTCCCCTTTGAAACAAAATCCACCATACAGAAGATGAAGTCGGGGTACCTGGCACTTGAGGGCCGGAGCCGTAACCTGTTGCAGTAACATAGGCACTTCCATCCCAACAGTTGTACTGATTGGATCCGTTGAAAATACGGTAGCGGGCATCATTGGAGCTGTAACTTCCAACTGACATTAGAATGGCACTCTCAGAAGTGGCTGCTGAGAGATCGATATGACTTGGCCGAAGTGATACAGACGCGGTCTGCCCCACACTCACCTTCCCGACCAGCATGAATACGGAGAAGAACAACCCAGTCAAGAGACCCATTTTATACCAAGGGCGGAAAGAACCGGCAGAACCGTAAAATGCAAACATCGGGAAGTGGTTATTAGAGTTGGCAATCAACATATGAAGGCAGGAAAATCGGGCGGCAAAGGTACCTGCCGCAAACGCAGGCGTGTGTGAGGCCAATGTTATTTCTACGCGAAACAAGCAGTCGTTTATCGGGAAATTATCAACAATTTCCTGCGTGTTTCACGTATGCCCTGTTTCATTCGCCAACAAAAAAGCCCTGCCGTTTCCGACAGGGCTTAGTTCACTTGGGTGCCCAGGAAGGGAGTCGAACCCCCACGCCTTGCGGCACACGCACCTGAAACGTGCGCGTCTACCAATTCCGCCACCTGGGCAAGTGGGCGGCAAATATAGTCTTCCTTTTCATTCGCAGCATGCTTCAAGGAATTGTTAATATCGGTGGGTCACACCATCGCAAGACAAGAACCGTGCAGGGCATTCGGCTACTTTTGCGCCCTCTTTAAGCAACCAGACCCTATGAAAAGAACTCTACTACTTCTTACTTGCGCATCTTTCGCTCTGGCCGCTCAGGCGCAGACTCAAGACTGCTCTGAACTGTTCATCTCCGAGTATGTGGTGGGCAGCGGCAACAACCGCGCACTCGAACTCTACAATCCTACCAACGCGCCCATCGATCTGGCAGGGTACAACGTAGGGCGTTTCCGTGATGGAGCAGGCACGCCTATGCTTCTTAACGAGGAGACCGGAATGCTGACGGGTTCCATCCCAGCCTATGGCACCTACGTAATCGTGGTGGACAAGCGCAATCCGAATGGCACGGGCTTCGAAGCTCCTGTGGATGACGCCTTACTGGATGTGGGTGATGTATTCGTCAACCCTGTCTATGTGCAGAGCAACTCGCCCTTCTATTTCAATGGTGATGATGCGGTGCCGTTGATCAAGGGCGCAAGCACGCTGATCGATATCGTAGGCCGCATAGGTGAGGATCCCGGAACGGCTTGGGCCGATGAGAATGGCACATGGTGGACGGTCGATAAGACCCTTATCCGCAAATCGACCGTGCTGAAGGGCGACACGGACGGACTGGATGCGTTCCTTCCTGAACTGGAGTGGGACAGCCTTCCAGAGAACACCTTCACGAACCTCGGCTGGCACGACTGCGCTTGTTCTTCGCTCAGCGTGCGCGATCAGGAACCTGCCAAGATGAACGTGTTCCCGAACCCGTCTGCCGACAAGGTGCTGATGATCTCTGCCAACAAGGACATCGCTTCCATCGAGGTGTATGACATCATTGGCCGTCAGGCCGAGGAAGTGAAGATGGCGCAGGGTATCCGCACCAACCGTCTCGACCTCACTGCACTGCATGACGGCATCTATGTGGTGCGTCTGCTGATGAACGATGGCACCGTGGCCTCGCGCAGAGTGATGCTCGGCAAGGGCAACTGAACCCTTTCATGACCATGCTAAGGCTGTTGCCCTTTCTGCTGGCGCTGTCGTTCACGGCAAGCGCACAGAAGACCCGTCTTTATGGAACAGTGAAGGACGCCACATCGGGTGAGGCGCTCATTGCTGCCAATGTGCTGGTGGCCGATGGCCTTGGCGTTGTGACCGACCTTGATGGCCGCTACTCCATTGACGTGGCGAACGGGGATTACACCTTGACCATCTCCTACATCGGCTATGAGGCGCAGACGAAGCCCATCTCGCTGAAAGGCGGGCAGCTTGAACTGAACTTCGCGCTGAAGACCTTCACCCTGAATGAGGTGCAGGTGGTGGCCGACATGGCGCTGGACAGGAAGACCCCGGTGGCATTCACCAACATCGACCCGGTGAAGATCAAGCAGGAGCTGGGCGGGCAGGACCTTCCCATGCTGCTCAACTCCACGCCAGGGGTCTATGCGACCAATCAGGGCGGAGGCGCGGGCGATGCACGGGTCACCATCAGAGGATTCTCGCAGCGTAACATCTCGGTGCAGATCGATGGTGTGCCGATGAACGATATGGAGAACGGCTGGGTGTACTGGAGCAACTGGGCCGGTATAGAGGGTGTAACGCAGCGCGTGCAGGTGCAGCGAGGCCTGGGAGCGAGCAAACTGTCCATACCTGCAGTGGGCGGCAGCATGAACATCCTGACCACAGGCATCACCTCGAAGCGCTCGACCGATATCTCGCTGACGGTGGGCAACAACGGCCTCATCCGCACTAATATCGGGTTCAACTCCGGCCGATTGGCCAAAGGCTGGGGTGTGACGGCTGCCTTCGCCTTCGACCGGCAGGACGGTTGGGTGGAATCGACCTGGGCCACACGGGCGTTCTACTTCATCAAGTTGCAGAAAGAACTCGGTAATCACATGCTCAGTTTCTCGGCCATGGGAGCCCCGCAGGAACGCGGGCAGCGCAGTTTTCAGCAGCCGATCTTCCTCTATGACCGCGCCTATGCGCAGGAGCTTGGCGTGGACCTGAATCATCCGTCCGTCACTTCCAACCCGCTTCCGGGCAATTACGGCCCGCGCTACAACCAGCAGTGGGGAACCGTTATCCGCAGTCGGAATGACCCGAACGCCATGGCCGAGCAGGTGAGTGTGGCAGAGAATTTCTATCACAAGCCCATTCTCAACCTCAAGCATTTCTGGAGCAAGGACAAATGGGCAGTTTCCAACATCGTTTATGCTTCCTTCGGCAATGGTGGAGGAACGCAACTGCGGGGCAATACGGCCAATTTTGACCAGTTCGGTCATTTCAATCTCACCCCGCTTTACAACGAGAACATCACCGGGACAGCCTTCGTGCCGCCCTACGACCTGAGTGCGGTGGACGATACGAGCCAATACAAGTCGAGGAACTTCATCCTCGCCAACATGAACAACCATTACTGGTACGGCCTGCTCACCACCATCGACCATCGCATCAACGATGCCTGGAAACTGGCGATGGGCATCGACTTCCGCTCGTATTGGGTGGAGCGCTACAGCACGCCTTACGACCTGCTCGGTGGCGACTATGTGGTGATCAACCCGACCTCGGAGCCGTTCGGTCTGTTTGACCGCAATGACAATGTGAAACGCCCGGGCGATGTGGCCGGATACCGCGCCAATACCAATGTGTATACCGCTGGCGTGTTCGGTCAGGTGGAATATTCCAAGGACAAGTTCTCGGGCTTCGTGAGCGTGTCGGCCGGAAGCAATTCCTATATCCGCTCGGACCAGATGCGTAAGCGCGACCTCGTGCTGGCCGACACCACCATGCGGCAGGTGTTGGGCATCAACGACACCATCACCCACAACGGACAGCAGTACACCCATGAAAGCTCGGAGGCACGCATCGCCACCACCGACTGGCTCCATTTCTGGGGCGGAACGGCCAAGTTGGGCGTGAACTACAACATCAACACGCACATGAACGTGTTCGTGAACAGCGGGGTGTTCTTCCGTCCACCCACGATTTCGGACGTGTATGCCGGGTCCACATTCAACATAGTGGAAGGCATCGGCACCGAGGTGGCCTGGGGCGTGGAGGTGGGTTATTCCATCAAATACCCGCGCTGGGCCGCCAATCTGAACCTCTATCGCACCACTTGGGAGAACCGCCCCGTGAAAACCACTTTGGCCATCGGTGGCACACAGACCACTGTGGCCATTCCGAACATCGGATCGGTGCATCAGGGCATAGAATTGGATGCGGTGTATAAGACGCCTTGGTTCTTCGACATCGAGGGACTGTTCTCCTACGGTGATTGGAGGTGGAAGGGCGATGCACTGGCCTTCTATTATGAGGAAGGCATAGACACGCCTGTGGACTCCATTGATGTGGCCGCCAACGGGGTGCATGTGGGCGATGCCGCGCAATTCCAAGTGGCGGGCAGCATCAGCGTGAAGCCCGTGGAGGGGGTCTATGTGAAAGGACAGATCACCTATTTCGACAACAATTTCGCGGAGTTCAACCCGCTGGACCTGCAAGGCGAGAACCGCAACCGCGACTCGTGGAAGATGCCATCCTACTATCTTCTTGACATTCACGCGGGATGGACCATCAAACTGAAGAAGATGGACGTATCCTTGCGGGCCAGCGTGCTCAATGTGCTGGACAGGATGTTCATCTCCGATGCCAGTAACAATGCCGCCTCCGGCCTTCAGAACTTCGATGCCACATCGGCCCATGTTTTCATGGGCATGGGACGCAGATGGACGGCAACGGTGGGGATCAAGTTCTAATCCGTTCGCCTCTCGCCATTCGCTTCTCGCTTTTCGCTAAAATCAATCAACCTAATTACCGACCTCTTGAAAAAGCTCCTCTCCTTCCCTATCGCCCTGCTGCTCTGGCTCCATGCTGCTGCTCAGGCCCCGCTTCCATCCTCCTACAATTTTGATGATCCGCTGCCAGTGGGTTGGACGGAGTTCCTCGATGTGGTGGTGGGTAACACACGCTACACCAACGGACTTCAGGGCGCGGCCTGCCGTTTGGACGCTACGGGAGAATATGTGCTGGTGAACTTCGGAGACGTGTGCGGGTCGGTGACCTACAACATCAAAGGTCAGGGCGCTGCCACCGGTGATTCATTCACCATTCAGGAATCGGCCAATGGCACCACTTGGACCCCCATGCGCACGCTGACCACGGCCGACCTAAATGCCGCCACGGACGCCTTCGCGGAATACACCGATGTGCCGCAGGCCACCAGCCGCTACGTACGCTTCTTCTTCACCAACAAACAGAGCGGTCGCAACATCGCCTTGGATGAGATATCCTTGGCCCCGCAAGTGGCCACCAACGCGCAGGAGATCAATGTCTCTGCCGGAGGCAACTCTGTATTCACAGGTAATACCTACGTGATCGGCAATGCCGCATCCACCTCGTTCACCATTGCCAATTTCAATCTGCCCGGAGGCGCTGTCTTGAATGTGAGCAGCATGAGCATCTCTGGACCGAATGCGGACGATTTCTCGATCTCCGGTATCGCTGCCCCCTTCAGCGTGGCGGCCAATGGCACGGAGAGCTTTGATGTGAATTTCAGCGCAGGTGCCAACGGAACACGCAATGCAACGCTGACCATTCTCAACAATGATGCGAACGGAGACGAGACCACCTACGTCATCAACCTCTTGGGCATAGGCGGGAATTTCGCCACAGAGCCGACCGCTTCCGCCACCAACTTCACCATCAGCGACCTGTCCACTTACGGCTATGATGTGACCTTCAGTGCAGGCAGCCCGGCTGCGGAGAACTATCTGGTGACGCGCGGCATCAACGCGGCCTTCCTCACCCCGCCCACAGACGGGCAGACCTACGTGAAGGGTGATTACATCGATGCCATCACACAGGTGGTACATGTGGGCCCTGCGGGCAGTTTCCGCCCAACGAACGTGGTGGCCAATACGGAGTACAACTTCTACGTCTATGCCTTCAACGGGCCGAGCGGATACGAGAATTACAGAACAGACAGCCCGCTGATGGGCAGCACGCAGACGCCCGACAACCTGATGGGCAACTACTATCAGGGCATCAACGCCAGTGCCACGAACTTTCTCACCACTTTGCAAAGCCGACTTAACAGCCCTTACGACCAGACCTTCTACAGCAACTACGCGCCTGTGATGATCGACAACTTCGCAGCGCGCGATACCACGGACGGTCAGCGCGTGGTGAACTGCGTTTACTCAGGTTATGCGCATCTCTACCCCGGAGCGTTCTTCTACGATGTCATCAGCCGTGAACACTCCTGGCCGCACAGCTGGATGCCCACTTGGCCCGATGAGGAAGGCGATGAGTACAGCGACCTGCACAATCTCTTCCCCGCCCATCAGAACAGCGCCAACGCGGTGCGCAGCAACCGCCCCCTGGGCGTGGTGGTGAACCAGACCAGCTCGTTTCTCGGTGCGAAGTATGGCACAGATGCCAACGGTAACCTCGTCTATGAGCCGCGCGACAGCCATAAGGGCGATGCGGCCCGTGCCATCCTGTACATGGCCGCCAAATGGAATGGCAATGGGGGCAGCTGGGAACTGCCTAACCCAATCGACTTCCTCGTGCAGTACGGTCAGGACCAGGATGTGCTGAAGCAATGGCATTGGCAGGACCCACCGAGCAACTACGAGATTGCCCGCAACGATTATGTGGAGAGTGTTCAGGGCAACCGTAACCCGTTCGTGGACAGCGTGAGCTGGGTGTGCTACATCGACTTCAGCGACATGACACTGGTGGAGCCGACCGAGATTCCCTGCCTCACCACGCCCAACAGTATTGAGGAAGTGGCCTTCGGCAGCGTGGGCATCTATCCGAATCCGACAGAAGGGCTCCTGACCCTGCAACTGGACATGGTGCAGTCCGAAGTGTTGAATGCAGAAGTGCTGGACATTTCTGGCCGCGCTGTTCGCTCAAACTCGGTGAATGCCGCTCAGGGCATGTCGCAACACCAGCTCGACCTGCAAGGACTGGCCAAGGGGGTTTATTCCCTCAGAGTTCAAGGCACCAATGGAGTGCTTACACAGAAGGTCATACTGCGATAAGCAACAAGTTCAAGCTCTCCGAACCCCGCCATGCAGCTTGCATGGCGGGGTTTTTATTTCTCTGGCGTCACAGCATACTCTTGTATTTTTCTCATTCATTCATACCGCTTGCATCTCTATTCTTCTAGTTGTCCATGTTATTCAAACGTCATTTACTTATCTTAAAATACTCTATGCCCCTATTCAAATGCTAACCAACTCTTCTGATAATCTCCATTAGAACCGTGCTATATATCATTTGAACAATATTATTTATTGTTTGAACAGTACATATTATCGTTTGAAAACAGTCAACTCTACTGTGAACATCTATCACTACCGTTTGAAACGTTTTGTTTTTCAAAAGAATAGATGGGTTCATCAAACGAATCGTGATATTACTTCTTTGAATAATCGGAATTCTCATGAGCATGCGCCCAATCGTTCCCCAAAAGGAACGAACGGTCAGCCCATAGCAAAGCAGAATAGGACAGCTGGTTTCAAGCTGCAATGAACCCCTTCACGGCCTTCACGAACCCCTCGGGGTCCTCGGCATGCACCCAATGACCCGTTGGGAGAACTGAAAAGGCCGCATGGGGGAACAGGGCACGGATGCCGTCCTCATCCTCCGGTAGGATATAGCGCGAACGCCCGCCTCTGATAAAGAGCGCGGGCGTTTCGCTTCCTTGCAGGATGGGCATTCCCATCTCCTCGATGTCCTCGGCTATGCGATCCAGGTTGAAGCGCCAGGCGTATTCAGCCGAACCGTCCTCGTTCTTCTTCCGGTAGATGTTCTTGGTGAGGAACTGCACCACGTCCTGCTCGGTGAGGTAGCGGGCCAGCTCGTCTTCGGCCTCTTTGCGCGATGAGATGTTGGGCAGGTCGATGGCCTGCATGGAGCGGATGATGAGGTCGTGGTGCACAGGATAGGCCTTCACGCCCATATCGACCACCACGAGCCTTGACAGCAGTTCAGGGTGCGCTGCCGCGAAGAACATGGCCACCTTCCCGCCCATGGAGTGGCCTATGAGCACGGCATCCCTCAGTCCATGTTCCCGAAAGAAATGGAAGAGGTCGTCCGCCATCTCGCCATAGGAATGCGAATCGGTGTGAGGTGACTGGCCGTGGTTGCGCTGATCGACCAGATAGACGTGGTGGTCATCAGCAAATGCCTTGGCAAGCGAGAACCAGTTGTCCAACGACCCGAACAGCCCGTGGAGGATAACCAACGGTCGGCCGGTGCCGTAGTCCTTATAGTTCAGTGCAACAGTCTCCATGGTAATGACCGCAATGGTCCCTGCTCAATCAACAATCCTCATTTCAAAAACTCCTTGAACCACAGGCCGGAGTCCTTCATCACCCGCTGCTGGGTTTCGAAATCCACGTGCACCAGACCGAAGCGGGTGCGGTAGCCCTCGGCCCATTCGAAGTTGTCGAGCAGGGTCCAGCAGAAATAGCCGTTCACGTTCACACCCTCGCGCTTGGCCCGAAGCACCTCGCGCAGGTAGTCCTGATAGAACTTGGTGCGTTGCACATCGTGCACCCGTCCGTTCTCCACCCTGTCGGGAAAGGCGGCCCCGTTCTCGGTCACGATGATGTTCTTGATGGCGGGATACTTGGCGAAGTACTTCAGCATCTTGTAGATGCCCATGGGGTGCACTTCCCAGTCCATGTCGGTGATGTCGGGCTGCGGCTTCAGTTTCTTGGGTTTCATGGGTGAACCCTTGACAAAGGGGATGATGCCGTTGCCCTTGACCACCGACCGCGTGTAGTTCTGCAGACCATAGAAATCGAAGTCGAACTTCACCTTGTCCATGTCGCCCGGTTGTATCCAGTCTTCCAGCTTCCGCAGCATCGGCAGGTCATCGATGGGATAGCCGAGGCCCTGTGGCGGTTCGATGTAGAGGCGGTTGAAGAGCACATCAAGGCGTTTCACAGCTTCCTCGTGCACCCGTTTGCCATTGACGGGCTCGGCCGAGGAGCAGGAGAACGTGGTGCCCACGAAGGCATCGGGCACGTTCTTGCGGATGATGCGCCCGCCCTCGGCCTGGCACAGTGTGGCATGGTGAACGGTGGGGACGAAATTCTTCGGCCACTGCTTGCCGGGCGCATGGATGCCCAGCAGATAGCCCACGGCCGTGAAGGCCATCGGCTCATTGAGCACCATCCAGTTCTTCACTTTGTCGCCATAGGTCCTGGTCACCAGCTCGGCATACTCTGAGAACCATCCCACCACATCGCGGTTCTGCCAGCCGCCCTTGTCTTCCAGTGCCTGCGGCAGGTCCCAGTGATAGAGTGTTATCCACGGCTGCACCCCGTTCTCCAGACAGGAGTCGATGACGCGATGGTAGAAGTCGATGCCTTTCTGATTGACCTGTCCGGTGCCCTGAGGTATGAGCCGAGACCAAGAGGTGGAGAAGCGGAACACGTCCATGTTCATGTGCTTCACCAACGGGATATCGGTGGCATAGCGATGATAGAAGTCGCAGCTCACATCGCCATTCTCGTTGCGGTCCACGTTGCCACGCTTGTGCGAGAAGGTGTCCCACACGGAAGGGCCGCGCCCGTCCACGTTCCAGGCGCCCTCTATCTGATAGGCGGCCGTGGCCACGCCCCAGAGGAAATCCTTGCCGAAATCGGCACGGGTGAAATCGAGCACAGGCCCTGCGAAAGGGTTCATGCCTTTGGCGTAGGGGGCCAGTGCCAGTCCGGCCGAGGCCAGTCCTATTTTTCTGATCAGGTCGCGTCTGTTCATCTGAGCTTGTTGAGAATCCGTCAAAAATACCCTTGCCCCTTCAAAGCCTCCGGTTTTCGCAAGGCCTATTTTTGCGGTAAAGAAAAACGGCCATGAAATTCGGTGTAGTGATTTTCCCAGGTTCCAACTGCGATCAGGACATGATCCATGTGCTGCGCAACATCATGGGGCAGGAAGTGGTGGAACTGTGGCACAAGGACCACGACCTTCAGGGCTGCGACATGGTGGTGCTTCCGGGTGGCTTCTCGTTCGGGGACTATCTGCGTTCGGGGGCCATTGCGCGCTTCTCGCCCATCATGACCGAGGTAATTGCCCATGCGGGCCGCGGAGGCTATGTCTTCGGGGTGTGCAACGGTTTCCAGGTGCTGTGCGAGGCCGGTCTGGTTCCGGGCGCCCTGCTGCACAATCACACGCAGAAGTTCATCTGCCGCAACGTGAACATCCGCTGTGAGACGTCCGACTCACTGGTCACCTCGGCCATCAGCAAGGGGCAGGTGCTCACCATTCCGATCGCCCACGGTGAGGGCCGTTTCTATGCGGATGCTGCCACGCTTGCCGACATGGAGGCCAAAGATCAGGTGCTGTTCCGCTATTGCGATGCAGATAGTCAATTGACCGATGCGGCCAATCCGAACGGTGCCACGGACAACATCGCGGGGGTTTGCAACGTCACACGCAACGTGTTCGGCATGATGCCCCACCCCGAGCGGGCCTCCGACCCTGAACTGGGCAACACGGACGGCCGCGTTCTGTTCGAATCTATGCTCGGGGCCACTTTGGCGCGGATCTAACCCTTCGCCAACAGTTTGAAGCCCTTGCCGTGCACGTTGACCAGCTCCACCTCGGGGTCCTCACTCAGGTATTTGCGGAGCTTGGCGATGTACACGTCCATGCTGCGTGAGTTGAAGTAGTTGTCATCGCCCCATATCTTGTTGAGGGCATAGTTGCGGTCGAGCACATCATAGCGGTTGGCGCAGAGCAGGTGCAGCAGTTCGCTCTCCTTGGTGGTGAGCTTGCGCTCCACGCCCTTGAGGGCAAGTACCTGACGGTCGTAATCGAAGAGGAACTCGCCCACTGTCACCGGCTCCTTCTTGTGCGGACGGTCGGTGTCCGGCATCGTTCTGCGCAGGATGGCCTGCATGCGCATGAGCAGTTCGTCCATGCTGAACGGCTTGGTGATGTAGTCATCGGCCCCGGTCTCGAAACCGCGCAGCTTGTCCTCCTTCATGCTCTTGGCCGTGAGGAAGATGATGGGAATGTCCTTGTCGGTCTGACGGATCTCCTCGGCCATGGTGAAGCCGTCCTTGACGGGCATCATCACATCGAGAATGCAGATGTCGAAGCCGCCCTGCTTGAAACGGTCGTAGCCCTGCTTGCCGTTCACGGCCAGCGCAGTGGAATAGCCCTTGGCCTCCAGGTATTCGCGGAGCAGCATGCCGAGGTTCGGGTCGTCCTCGGCCAGCAGTACGTTGATTTTCTTGTCGCTCATGTTCAATTTATTAGTCGATGGTCTTAGGTCCATAGACCACGGCATCGGAGACATCCGGCTATGGTCTATTGTCTGTGGTCAATTCATTACTCGTCCCTCTTGTAAAGATGTGGAACGAACACCTCAAATCTGCTGCCCTTGCCCACCTCGCTCTGCACCTTGACCCAGCCGTGGTGCTTCTCCACGATGGCCTGGACGTAACTCAGACCCAGACCGAAGCCTTTCACATTGTGCACATTTCCCGTAGGCACCCGGAACAGTTTCTCGAAGATACGTTTCTGGTTCTCCTTGCTGATGCCGATGCCATTGTCCTGCACGAACAGCACCATGCCGTTGTCCACATTGCGCGTGCCCACCTTGATCTCGGGGATGTTCTCCGTGTATTTCAGGGCGTTGTCTATGAGGTTGAACACCACGTTGGTGAGGTGCACCTGGTCGGCCTCCACCAAGGGGGCGGTGGCTTGGAGCTCGAGGATGATCTGGCCACCCTTCTGTTCCACCTGCAGGCGCATGGTCTCGCTCACCTGCGTAATGATGGCGTGCAAGTCCAACTGCTGGATCTTCAGTTTCAGCTCGCCCTTGTCCATCACTGCGGTGCGCAGCACGTTCTCCACCACCATGGCCAGACGTTTGTTCTCGTCTCCGATCACGCGGATGTAGTTGTCCACTATGCCCTCACGGGTGCGGATGTCGGGGTCAGAGAGCGCCTGGCACGCCAGCGATATGGTGCTGATGGGCGTCTTGAGCTCGTGGGTCATGTTGTTGATGAAGTCGTTCTTAATCTCGGATACCTGCTTCTGACGGTAGATGGTATTCACGGTGAAGGCGAACGAGAAGATGATGACCAGGATGAGCAGGGCCGAGCCTGTGAGCAGCAGCCACATGGTGCGCAGCAGGTAGCTGCCCTCATCCGGAAAGTAGACGGAGAGGTACATGGGCGGTGTGAACACGTTGCCCGGGGTGAGGTTGACACGGTGCTCAGAGGCGACAAGCCCATCCCAGTCCTGCTCCTTCGCATCGGAATGGAAGGGGTTCATGAAGGGGTCGAAGATGCCGAACACGTAGTCGGCCCCGATGCCACGGTCCACGAACTGTTGTCGCAGCAACGAGTCGAGCACCTTGGGGTCGAGCTCATTTGGCTGGTCGTAAAGGTCCACGCTGACGAGCTCCTCGAAAATCTCGTTGACCATCTCGGCCCGCCTCTCCAGCCATTGCACGTTGACCATCTGCGCATGGTTCATGCTATCGGTGACCCATTGCAGGCGGTCCTCCTGCTCCATGTTGCGTGGGGGCAGCAGCGGTGCGAACACTGGGGCCCTGAACTGCCGCTGACGGCTGCGCTTTACAAGTTGGCCCCCGGAATCGACCAGGAACTCCTCGTACACATCGATCTGCAGGTCAGGGTCGGTCGGTCCCCAGCCGTTGTTGCCCACCAGCTTCTCGCGCTCCTTGGCGGTAGGCGCTGACTGGGTGGCGCTTACGGCCCGGTTGATAGAATCCATCTGCATCAGGATCCTGCGCCTGCGCTTCTCGAAATCGACCTGCGCGGACAGGTGATCGGCCGTCATCAGTTTGTCGTACTGATAGACCACTCCGTTGAGGGCCTCGTTGACCATCGTGTGGAAACGCTGCTCCTTGAGCTTCACCGCCCCGTTGATGTAATAGAACTGCACGCCCACCAGCCCGATGAGGGCCACGGACATGATGGCAATGATCGGTTTGAGTGTTCGTTCTCCCACGCAGGGCAAAAATAGACGGACAGGCTGCGGACGTCCCTCCGTTAACAGATTTTGGCCTTGCGGACTGTTCTCGGGCAGCCGACAATACTGCATTTCCATGGCGGGGTCCAGAACCCCCGGGGCCCTGCACGGTTATTCATTTGGAGGCCCTTCGCACCGTCTCAATTCAGAACCATTCTAAATAAGCGGGGCGGGCTTGGCTTTCCGATCGTGTTTTTTACCTCATGTTACATTTGCGCCCCGAACGCTGAATCCTTATCGTTCCTAACAAAAACTCCATTCCGATGTCGGTTTCCATCGTCAGAAAGGTATTGATGGCCCTCTCCGGGTTCTTCCTTCTTTTCTTCCTCTTGCAGCATTTGGCCATCAATATGCTGTCGGTCATCAGCCCGGCCATGTTCAATGAGACCTCGCAGTTCATGGGCACGAACCCGTTGGTGCAGTTCCTGTTGCAGCCGGTCCTCATCTTCGGTGTGCTGTTCCACCTCGGCATGGGCATCTACCTCGAGCAGCAGAACCGTGCGGCCCGCCCGGTGAAGTACGCCTTCAACAAACCGGCCGCAAACAGCACGTGGATGAGCCGCAACATGATCATCACCGGCATCATGATCATGCTGTTCCTCGGTCTGCACATGTACGACTTCTGGGTGCATGAGATGCAGGTGAAGTACGCTGGGGGCGACCTGAGCGGACTCGTTATGCCGAGCGACCCGAACAGCGGCTACCGCTACTATCCCGAACTGGTGGCGAAGTTTCAGAGCCCGGTCCGTGTGGGCATTTACGTGCTCTCTTTCGTATTCCTGAGCCTGCACCTGCTTCACGGCTTCCAGTCAGCGTTTCAGAGCGTGGGCTTCCGCCACAGGAAATACACGCCTGCGATTCAGAAATTGGGCAACATCTACGCCATAGCGGTGCCTGCCGGCTTCGTCTTCATCGCAGTCTATCACCTCATTAACGGATAAGCATCATGTC